>NZ_CP009159.1:1460000-2190000 GCF_000739435.1 Actinobacillus suis ATCC 33415 | reverse complement strand
CTCGCACCCTCCGTATTACCGCGGCTGCTGGCACGGAGTTAGCCGGTGCTTCTTCTGTAGTTAACGTCAATTACCAAATCTATTAAATTTGATACCTTCCTCGCTACCGAAAGAACTTTACAACCCGAAGGCCTTCTTCATTCACGCGGCATGGCTGCATCAGGGTTCCCCCCATTGTGCAATATTCCCCACTGCTGCCTCCCGTAGGAGTCTGGACCGTGTCTCAGTTCCAGTGTGGCTGGTCATCCTCTCAGACCAGCTAGAGATCGTCGGCTTGGTAGGCCTTTACCCCACCAACTACCTAATCCCACTTGGGCTCATCTCATGGCATGTGGCCTTGCGGTCCCACACTTTAATCCGAAGATATTACGCGGTATTAGCTACAGTTTCCCGTAGTTATCCCCCTCCATGAGCCAGATTCCCAAGCATTACTCACCCGTCCGCCACTCGTCACCCAAGGAGCAAGCTCCTTCGTGCTACCGTTCGACTTGCATGTGTTAAGCCTGCCGCCAGCGTTCAATCTGAGCCATGATCAAACTCTTCAATTCAAAAAGTTTAATCGCTCAATAAACTGCTTAGCTAAAGTTTACATATTACTTCAAAAGTAAAAATGAATTTCTAGTTTAAGCACCTATTAAGACTTCAAAATCAAAAATATTTTTTCAATTAAGTCAATCAACAAGTGCCCACACAGATTGTCTGATAAATTGTTAAAGAACAAAAAATAAAGTGGTCGGCGAGATAGGATTTGAACCTACGACCCACTGGTCCCAAACCAGTTGCGCTACCAAGCTGCGCTACTCGCCGTCAGTTACTCATAAGAGTATGTTTTAAATGGGGTGGCTAATGAGACTCGAACTCACGACAACCGGAATCACAATCCGGGGCTCTACCAACTGAGCTATAGCCACCATTGCCGATTGAATATTGCTTTTGACCACTGGCGCGCTCGACAAGATTCGAACTTGCGACCTTTGGCTCCGGAGGCCAACGCTCTATCCAACTGAGCTACGAACGCTTACGATTTTCATCGTTTTGTTTAGTGCGTCGCAACGGAGGCGTATATTATAGATTTCACCTTACCTTGTCTAGCACTTTTTTAAAAAAAGTTACAAAAACATGTTTGCCTGCTTTTAATTTATTCAAAATGAATAATAATTGTCAATTTTGCTGCTTTTTATAGCTGTTTCGTGTAGTAGTAATATGCAAAGCGAAGTAAATTTAATTGACGTCGCCAACGTGTCGGCTGGCTTAATAAACGATACAACCATTCTAAGCCAAGATCTTGCCAAAGTTTAGGTGCACGTTTAACTTTACCGGTAAATACGTCATAAGTGCCGCCTACACCCATATATAAGCAATCAGGATGGGCTTGTTGAGCTTTTTGCATAAAAAGTTCTTGTTTCGGTGAACCCATTGCGACACTCACAAACTTTGCCCCGCTCTGATGAATTCGTTCAATTAGTGCATCTTCATCTTCCGCTTTAAAGTAGCCGTCTTGTGACCCGACAATATTGACATTCCAAGCGGTTAATTTTTGCTGTACTTTTGCCAATGTATCCGCTGTGCTTCCCACTAAAAATACCGGAACCGCTAACTCGCCGGCTTTCTGCATCAGCGCTTCCCATAAATCGGCACCGGCAACTCTTTCGATTTCTTGTATATTCGGATATTTCTTTTTAATGGAACGGACAATACTAATACCGTCCGCATATTTGTACTCTGCATTATCCAGCAGTGTGCGAATCTTTGGTTGCTGTTCGCTGATAATGAGTTTTTCCGCATTAATTGCAATTAATTTGCCGGTTTTGACCGCTTGCTGGTTCATTAAAAACTCTACAAAGGTCATTTTGTCTTTTACTGCCAGTAATTCAATGCTTCTTATTGTGACGCTTTGTATCATATTAACCTTCTTTTATATGTTTAGTGTTGTTAGCAAGCGAACTAACCAGATAAGCGATTCCCCAACATAACGCAAAAATCACACTGAAAAAACCGAATCGAGAAAAGAAAGCATCGCTCCCTTCTCTAACTAACACAATGATATTGAATACATTGGCAAAGCAATAAGCCTGAATAATTGCCGCTTTGCTGCATTGAGAATGTGTTCTGCCATAATCCAGTAATCTATCGAAAGCTTTAATAAGTAAGCCAATAAATGCCATACCTAAAGCGATCATTGGAAAGCCGCCCATAATATAGAAAGAGCCTAAGAGCGTCGGCGAAATCGCCAACCCGGAAAAATTACCTAATATCTCCCACGTAAAATAATTTGCCGTATTTAAAACATAGTCCGGTCTGTCCAACCATAGCCATTTAGGAATATACACATAAAAATCTCGCACTATCGGCATCAATCCCTGATGTTCCATCGGTTGATCTAAAATTAAGGCAACATTTTCCCACGGCGAGAAGGTGTCGCGTGTTAAATATAAGAAAGTAAATAATGCTTCTTTACCGCTAACATTCAAGCCGTAACGTACCAGTGCTAAGACAAACATTGCACCGATCATCGCCACTCCCGCCATCACTAACCATTTAAAGCTAAGGTAGCGTTTATAAAGACCAATAAAAAAGAACAACACAAATGCCAATGCCATATTGGCTCTGGTGCCACCCACGGCTAGATAAGTCAGCAATCCAAATGCTACGCCGCAGATCAGAAAAGTAACCCACGCTTTTTTATTGTTAGATAGGAAAAACATAATCAGTAGCCCGGGAATAAAGAAATAGAAGAAGCGTTTTAAAGCCACGCCGCTTACCGCTGCGGAAAAGATTTGGTTATATTGCGTAAGTTTAAATAGCAACAGCCCATTCATTACAATAAACGCCACCAAGCTCGCAATCGCAACGCCAGCTAATAGGTAAGCGGTCACTTTTGCTTCAAATTTTGCAAATTTCTGTGGAAATTCGACCGCTTGTTGTCTTGTATCCACTCTTGATAATAATGAAGAGTGATAGATAGCGTAATAGATGAGATAACCGGATAAAGCACTAAATAAAGTGAGCAACAAGCTGTCCGTACTTTGTAGCTCAACATCAAACCCAAGGGATAATGTTAGCGATAACGGAAAACCTAAATAAAAAGTCACAAAATAAATCACACTAAATAATAAGTGGAAAGAAAAAGGCTTTCGTTTATAAGCTATATAGCAAAGCACTAAAAGCAGCCATGCCGACAAAATATAAAATCCACCGAGTAAAGCATATTCCATTATCATAATTATTTTTCACTTACCTGTGTTAAAAGCACTAACCATTGCGTACGATAATTTGGTGCAAAAAAGCTAATCGTACTTTTATCCAAATTTGCCAATTGTTGTTGAGCTTGTGCAAGCTTGGCTGGCGTTATCTCCTCACTATAAAGAAAAGGAACATTTTCCGCTTGCATATCTAGCGTAAAAGGATTGTTACGACATAAAATCGTCGGGATATTTATCTGCGTCAGTAAACAGATGGTCCCGATACCCTGTTGGCGTTCAAAATTAAAATAACCCGCATCGCATTTTGCCAATAGCGCCAAATAGTCTTCAAAAGTCAATTGCTCCGTTAGAATTTCAATTGCATTTTCCGGAAATAATTTGACCGCTTGTTGCCTTACCTGCTCGATATAGTGCTGGTTGTTCGCCGGATAGCCCATTGGAATAATAATGCGAACCTGATCACCTAACTGCTGCTTAAGCTGTACCAATGCATCTAAATGGCGATTGGATCGATCACCGGAATTGCCTAATAAAATGGTTAATGACGAATGATTCGGCGTAATTTCTCGAGGCTGAAGATTTGCCATTTTGGTTGGAAAATATAATACACAGTCTTGTGTCGGATCTCGTTGCAATTTTTGGTGAGCAAAAGCCAGATCCCCTTTCGTTCCCCATAACACCGGCAATTTATTTTGTGCCATACGGCGAACGGGATACATCATTTTAAACTTCCACGCTTTTGAATCTTCATATAAATCCGCTCCCCAAATATGCCAATAGCAACGAGAAGCGGGTAAATTTCCAGATAAAATGGCAAACCAAAGCGGAAAATTATACTGACCATGTAAAATAAATTGTGCCTGCTTATCTAAGCGAGCTGTACGTACCACAGCTTGAGCAATACTTTTTTTCGTATCGAAACAAGAAAGAGCAAGATCCGGATAGGCTATCTGTAACGACTGCTCCGCCACAACATAAAAGAAATGCTGTTGACCACTTAATTGAGGTAACAGTTCATTCTGGAAAAAGCTCAACACCGTATGATTATGGTGTGGAATATCCGAGCCTAGAATGTGATAAATCGGTTTCATAAAATGCTTTCTAACAAATAGAAGATAAAAGGCGACCAATTCTGATCGCCACAATACGTTTAAATTACATGATCATTTCCGATGCAAAATACAGCATCGATTAAAAGTTTATCATATGCCGCTTAGAATCAAAACAAGCGGTCAAAAACCACTAAAACTTTACCAATAAAATTAGGAATAATTTGCAATAAAAATAACCTATACCCTATTTTAAGTAGATAACTACGACTAGATCAAATTCCCTGCATTTTCCAAAATTTTCTGCTTTTTCTCCATTTTTGTTATCGCTATGATTGCGAACATTAATTCCTACTATTTTAGTAGGTTACTTATTTTACTATTTAAATTGGAGTGATTTTATGTACTGCGTTCAATGTGAACAAACGATGGTAACCCCAGTGGGAAATGGTTGTAGTTTCGGTCAAGGTATGTGCGGTAAAACGGCAGAAACTTCAGACTTACAAGACTTATTAATCGCCTGCTTACACAGCCTGTCTGCGTGGGCGTTAAAAGCGCGTGAACACGGCATTATCAACCACGATGCGGACAACTTTGCTCCTCGTGCGTTCTTCGCCACCTTAACCAACGTTAACTTCGATTCAAATCGCATCGTTGGCTATGCGCAACAAGCGATTATTTACCGTAACGAATTAATTAAAGCAATTAGCGAAGTTGAGCCAAATCCAACGCTCAACCACCCGTTAGCACATATTGAACTCAAAGGCATTTCAATTGATCAACTTGCCGAACAGGCTAAAGAATTTGCGTTAGATACCGACCGAGCGGAAATCGGTGAAGAAGTTCACGGCGTGCGTTTATTAGCGCTTTACGGCTTAAAAGGTGCGGCGGCTTATTTAGAACACGCTTATGTGTTAGGTAAATTTGATAACGATTTATATGTGGAATACCACGGATTTATGGCTTGGTTAGGCACAAAACCAAGCGATTTAAACGAATTACTCGAAAAGTCGCTCGCTATCGGCTCAATGAACTTTAAAGTGATGGCAATGTTAGACGCCGGCGAAACCGAAACTTTCGGTAATCCGGTGCCGGCAACGGTAAATATCCGTCCGGTGAAAGGCAAATGTATCCTAATTTCAGGTCATGATTTAAAAGACTTAAAAGAATTATTAGAACAAACCGAAGGCAAAGGTATCAACGTTTACACTCACGGTGAAATGCTACCGGCACATGGCTATCCGGAACTGAAAAAATACAAACATTTAGTCGGTAACTACGGTTCAGGCTGGCAAAACCAACAAAAAGAATTTGCGCGCTTCCCGGGGGCGATCGTAATGACTTCAAACTGTTTAATCGATCCGAATGTGGGCGATTATGCCGATCGTATCTTCACTTGTAACATCGTAGGCTGGCCGGGCGTGGTGCATTTAGAAAAACACAACTTTGCACCGGTTATCGAAAAAGCGTTGGAATGTGATGGCTTCCCATACACCGAATTAGAACACTACATTACTGTCGGTTTCGGTCGTAAAACCTTAATTGACGCATCCGATGCGGTAATTGATTTAGTAAAAGCAGGCAAATTAAGCCACGTATTTGTGATCGGCGGTTGTGACGGCGATAAAGAAGAACGCCACTACTACACCGATTTAGCCTATGCGTTACCGAAAGATACCGCAGTGCTTACACTCGGTTGCGGTAAATACCGTTTTAATAAACTAGACTTTGGTACGATTGACGGCGGCTTGCCTCGCTTATTAGATGCTGGTCAATGTAACGACACCTATTCAGCGATTATGCTAGCAGTTACGCTTTCACAAAAATTAGGGATTGGTTTAAATGAATTGCCACTTTCGATTGTGCTTTCTTGGTTCGAACAAAAAGCGATTATCGTGTTATTAACGCTATTAGCACTTGGCGTGAAAAATGTTTATTCAGGCCCAAGCAAACCAGCATTCTTAAATGACAACGTGATGAATTTATTACACGAAAAATTCGGTTTAAGCGGTTTAACCACCCCTGAACAAGATTTCGGTCATATCATCAATAAATAATCGGCTAATTAAAAAAGAGCGGTCAAATTTCGCAAAATTTTTGCAAATTTAAACCACTTGTAGGGGCGGGTCCAGTGCCCGCCCGAAAAGAACAAGAAGGAATAATTAAAATGGCAAATACCAATAAAAACCCTTTATGTATTAATGAATTACAGGTTTATTCAATCGTACAAGAAGCGCCAAAGGTAAAAACGATTAACTTTATCGCACAGGATTTCTACCCATACCAAGCGGGGCAATATGCGTTAGTTAGCATTAAAAACACACCGCATATTACCCGTGCTTACTCACTTTCTTCTACTCCGGGCGAGAGCCGTTTCGTGTCGATTACCGTGCGTGAAATTGAAGGTGGGGTCGGTTCAACTTGGCTCAACAATGACGTGAAAGTCGGCGACCAAGTATGGTTCTCCAACCCAATGGGCGAATTTTCTTGCCAACAGGTGTTAGCGACTAATTACTTATTAGTCGGTGCTGGCAGCGGTGTTACCCCGATTATGTCAATGGCTCGTTGGTTATTAGCAAATCGCCCGGAAGTGAACTTAACCGTTATCCATTCGGTACATTCGCCGGAAGATGTAATTTTCAAAGCGGAATGGCAAGAGCTACAAGCTAAATATCCGAAACTCAACTTAGTGATTAACGCTTCGGTCGGAGCAACTGAGGGCTTTGCAAGCGGTCGAATTTCAGCAGAAATTATCAAAAATGCGGTGCCGAATGTGAGCGATTACACCGTGATGACCTGCGGCCCTGAAGCCTATATGGTGGCGTTAAAAGATATCGTAACCGAATTAGGCGTGAGCGAAGATCGTTTCTTTACCGAAGCCTTCTTTAATACCACCTTAGCCGGTGAAATCAGTTCGGATAAGAAAACCACCTTAACCATCAACGGTGCAAAACAAATCACTGCAGAAGTACCGGTCGGTATGACCCTATTAGCCGCATTAGAAGCACAAGAACAACCGGTGGTTTCCGGCTGTCGCACCGGTTTATGCGGTTTATGTAAAACTAAAGTAACGGGTGGGGAATATGAAGTGGTACACACTGGTGATTTAACCGAAGAAGAAATTGCACAAGGTTATGTGCTAGCGTGTAGCTGCCGTGTGAAAGAAAATGTGACGATATCTGTCTAACGCAATTCCAACAAACTATTAGCAAGTATTGTTAATGACAAAGCCCTCAGACAGGATGTCCCGAGGGCTTTTTTTAATGTTTCAGGTAATATTTAAATCCTGCCACACATAGTAAGAAATAACAAAAGTAAGTGGCAAAATAGGCTTGCGTTGCGCCTTCCGCACCATGTAACGGAATAAACAAATAGCCCATGCTAACCAATAACGCCAATTGTAAAAACTCGGCTGCCGCATATAATTTTAACGATGCCTTAGCCACAATCAAATAGCCGAACACATACGCCATCACTTTAAAGACATCCCCCAGCAACTGCCAGATAAACAACGGCTCCATTGCCAAAAAATCTTCAGTATAAAGCAATAAGATAATCCAATGCTTAAAGGTGAAAATGGTTAAACTCGTCCAAATAACAGAAATACCGACAAATTTGAGCGCCTTAATCAGCTCTTTCTGCAGCGCAGATTTTTCATGTAATTTAGCGAAGGTCGGCAACAGGTAAACCGAAAATGCCGCCGTAATAAATTGTAAATAAGCATCAGAAATCTTACTCACCCCTTGCCACAAGCCTACTGCTTCCAATGAATGATATTCGACTAATAAATCTCGCATCAACACATAAGCAACCGGCAAAGTTACGGCTGTCAGAAAGACCATCACGCTGAATTTCAGCAACTTCTTCGCATATTTGGCTGAAAATGTAAAATTTCCCCAAAATTTAACCGCTTGTAGTTGTCGACTAAGAAAGTAGCGTGCAGGCAAAAAGACCAATGCCGGTAGCGCAACAAAGCCGACTAACGCACCTTGATAGCCACAACTATATAAACTAATCAGAAAAAAACTTAAGCCTAGCAAAGAGCCGATGATCACACTCAGCGCATTCGCTTTGACGTTACGATAACCTTTTAAGATCGCTAAAAAATAATTGCTATTGGCGATACCGAACTGTGCCAAACCAGTTGCCATAACTACGCTTTGATACTCTTTCGAATAAAAGAGCCATTGACTAATCTGCTCGGCAAATAAGAACAAAATCAACGCCAACACACCGGAAAACGACACAATAATGCGATTGGCAGTTGAGAGCAAAGCGGTTAACTTCTCAGGCTGATGTTCAAATTCCGCCACATATTTGGTGACACCATTAAAAATACCCGCACCGGCAAAAACACCTAACACGGTAATTAGAGTCATAAAATTCGCAATTTGACCTAAACCCGCTGTGCCGAATTGCAACGCAAATAACTTAATCAGTAATAACCCGACGACAATTTTAAATGCGGTAGAAAATGCCGTCCAAAGGGTTGTGCTACTTAACGATTTCATTGATGAAGAAATTCCAATACCGCCTCAATCACAAGGCGTAATTCTGCTTCCGACATATTATAAAATAAAGGTAAACGCACTAAACGATCGCTTTCCGCACTGGTGTATTGATCCTCACCGAAAAAAGTGCCGAATTGTTGCCCTGCCGGGCTTGAATGCAACGGAATATAGTGGAATACCGCTAAAATACCCTTTTGCTTCATCCATTCGATAAAGGCGCTACGTTCAGTTAAATCTTTAAATTTTAGATAAAACATATGCGCATTATGCTGACATTCCGCCGGCACTTGTGGCAGTTGAATGCGTTGGCTTACCACAAAAGGTGAAAACGCTTCGAAATACTGTTGCCAAATACTCAAACGGCGCTGATTGATTTGTTCCGCCGCTTCAAGTTGTGCCGCTAAATAAGCTGCTTGTAAATCGGACATCAAAAAGCTCGAGCCGATATCACGCCACGTATATTTATCTACTTGTCCTCGGAAAAATTGGCTACGATTAGTGCCTTTTTCTCGCACGATCTCAGCACGCTCTACCAATTTAGCATCATTAATTAAGATCGCCCCGCCTTCGCCGCCCGAACTGTAATTTTTGGTTTCGTGAAAACTATAACAACCTAAATGGCCAATTGTGCCTAACGGTTTGCCTTTATAAAATGCCATCACGGCTTGCGCTGCGTCTTCCACCACATATAAATTGTGTTTAGCCGCAATCGCCATAATGCTATCCATTTCACAAGCAACGCCGGCGTAATGTACCGGTACGATAACTTTGGTACGAGAGGTAATCGCCGCCTCAATTTTCGTTTCATCAATATTCATCGTATCCGGACGAATATCGACAAACACAATTTTTGCCCCTCGCAACGCAAATGCATTTGCCGTAGAAACAAAGGTGTAACTTGGCATAATCACTTCATCGCCCGCTTGAATACTCAGCAAAATTGCCGCCATTTCAAGTGAAGCGGTACATGACGGCGTTAATAGCGCTTTAGGTGTACCGAAATGCTGTTCAAACCAGCGTTCGCATTGCTTGGTATAATAGCTATCGCCGGATAATTTTCCGCTATTAATCGCATTCTGTAGATAAGCCAATTCACTGCCAATGACCGGCGGTTTATTAAATGGAATCATATTTCATCACGTTATTTAAAGATAAAACCAATAGCTTGCCTGCTGAAGCGAAGCGCCTAATTTCTGATACAAGCGAATAGCGTTTAAGTTGCTCGTTTGAGTGGCAACCGCGAATGTTTCCGCACCTTGCTGTTGCGCCCAATTGATTGCCGCCTGTAATAATTGACTGGCGATACCTTGTCGGCGAAATGATGGCGCAACCGCCAGTAAACCGACCCGAGCCTGCTTATCTCGGACACGAACGCTAATTCCGCCCTGAATTTGACCGCTTGCCGTTTTGAATACTAAGCAAACGTCATCAAATTCCGCTCGTACCGCATTGCTAATCCACGTTTGGTAAAAACGTTGATTTTCTTCTGCGGAAAACCACGGCGCTCGAAAGCGACTCATAGGAAATGCCGTACCAAACAACGCTTGTAATGAGACAATATCCGCTTCGGTCGCCAGCTGATAAGCGGTCGTTTTTGGCAAAAAATTTACCAATGACAAACAGAAGTCCAGTTCACCTTCAACAAACTGAAACCCTTGTTGCTGTACCAAGCGAATCCGTTCTATATCGTCTGCTGCGACTTTGATTTCGTAAATGTCCCGCCCGAAAAACTCGGATAACCATTGATTCGGTGCAATTTCACGCTGCATTATTTTATCCATACGCCTCTTGTATCGACTAACCAGCGCTGCGGAATTACCTCGACCGACAGCGCTTTAAACGGTTGATGATCCACCAACAAGACTAAAATATCCGCCTGCTGCAACGCTTGTTCAAAACTTAATAGCTTGACTTTATCTTGCAATTTTGCCGGTAAGCGAGTGATATTCGGTTCCACCGCAAGCACCTTACCGCTGTGCCAATTTGCAATATTTTCGGTAATTTCAACCGCTGGGCTTTCACGCAAATCATCAATATCCGGTTTAAATGCCAAGCCTAAACACGCGATTTTTACCTCACTCGGTTTAACGTTTTTCTCCGTTACACAATCCGCTAATGCCGCTTTTACTTTATCCATCACCCAATGCGGTTTGCTGTCATTCACTTCTCGTGCCGTACGAATTAAACGCGCCTGTTCCGGTGCTTGCGAAACAATAAACCAAGGGTCAACCGCAATACAATGCCCGCCGACTCCTGCACCCGGCTGCAAGATATTCACTCGTGGGTGGCGATTCGCCAGCTCAATCAATTCCCAAACACTGATTTGCAATTTATCGCAAATCATCGACAACTCATTGGCAAAAGCGATATTGACGTCACGGAAGCTATTCTCAGTTAATTTACACATTTCCGCTGTGCGGGCATTAGTCTGAATACATTCGCCTTTTACAAAAAGTTTGTATAAATTGACCGCTTGTTGTGCGCATTTAGCACTTAGTCCGCCAATCACGCGATCATTTTGGAACAATTCCACCATCACTTTGCCCGGTAACACACGTTCCGGACAATATGCGATACGAATATCGGCAGCCTCTCCGGCTTCATTCGGGAAGCTCAAATCCGGTCGAATTTCTTTCAACCACTGGGCTAATTGTTCCGTCGTGCCAACCGGTGAAGTCGATTCTAAAATCACCAAATTGCCTGCGTTTAAATGCGGTGCGATCGCGCGCGCGGCGGCTTCAATATAACTCAGATCCGGCTGGTAATGATTTTGGAAAGGGGTAGGAACGGCAATAAGAAAAGCATCGGCAGGCTGAACCGAAACACTTGCAGAAAGTAGGCCTTTTTCGACCGCTTGTTGTACTGCTTGATCTAAATCCGGTTCAATAATATGAATCTTGCCTTGGTTAATGGTATTAACCGTATCGGCATTAATATCGACCCCTAAAACTCGGCAGCCTGCTGTTGCAAACGCAGCTGCAGTGGGTAGCCCGATGTAACCTAAGCCAATTACTGAAATGGTATTAAAAGTTGTCATTTGCTGATTTCCGAAAACCACCATATAACTACAGGTGGTAAAAAAGCTTTGTGGATAGCACAAAGCTTATGAATAGAAAGTTTGTTTAATTGCGGTCACAATACGCTGGCAAGCCTGACCGTCCCCATAAGGATTATGCGCTTGCACCATTGCTTGGTAGGCATTCTTGTCTTGTAACAAGCGTTCTACTTCCGCAATAATTTTTCGGGTATCTGTCCCCACCAAACGTACCGTACCGGCTTTTATCGCCTCCGGACGTTCGGTGGTTTCACGCATCACCAATACCGGTTTGCCTAACGCCGGCGCTTCCTCTTGAATGCCGCCGGAATCGGTTAAAATCAAATAAGCACGATCCATTAGATAGACAAACGGCAAATAATCTTGCGGCTCAATTAAAAAGATATTCTGAATGCCGGCTAACAAACGGCTGACCGGTTCGTGTACATTCGGATTTAAATGTACCGGATAAACAATTTGTACTTCAGGATACTGATTCGCAAGCTCAACCAATGCTTGGCAAATACGCTCAAAACCTTGTCCGAAACTTTCTCGGCGATGCCCCGTTACTAAAATCATTTTTTTAGTATGATCCAAGAACGAGTAACGTGCGGCTAATTGTCTAGCAAGCGGTTCATTATGACCAATTTTTTGCAAAATACTCAAAAGCGCATCAATCACCGTATTACCTGTCACCCAAATAGATTGCTCCGCTTTACGCTCTTGTAATAAGTTAGCTTTCGCTTCTTGGGTTGGCGCAAAATGATAGTTGGCAAGTACACTCGTTAAGAGGCGATTGCCCTCTTCCGGAAACGGCGAATACAGATTACCGGTTCTAAGCCCTGCTTCAACGTGTCCAACCGGAATTTGCTGATAATAACAAGCTAATGTTGTGGCAAATGTCGTGGTGGTATCGCCATGCACCAACACAATATCCGGACGATACTCTGCAAATACCGCTTGTAGTGCTTGCAAGATTCGCACGGTAATATCGGTGAGGTCTTGTCCGGATTTCATCACATTCAGATCAAAATCAGGCTGAATCTCAAACAGTTCCAATACCTGATCCAGCATTTCTCTGTGTTGTCCGGTGACGCACACTTTGGCATTAAATGCCGGATCATCCGCCAACATCTTCGCCAGCGGCGCCATTTTGATCGCTTCAGGACGTGTACCAAAAACGGTTAACACATTAATTTGTTTCGCCATTACCTTGCTTTCTGCTCAATAAACCCGAAAAAGAAACCAGCACGATACCGAATAATAATCCGCTTAATCCGCCAATCATTAACCAAAGTGATTGATTAGGAGAATGGGGTGAAAGCGGAACATTCGGTGCTTTGACGAAACGGAATGCCACCAATTTATCATCCAACGGTTGTACCGAACGCATTAATGCTAATTTACCGTTCCAATCTTGTGCGGCTATTTGATTGCCTTGTTGCGTTGCACCTAATTTAATTTCCGCTGCGGTCTTCACTTGTTGAAATAAGATTTTCCATTTAGCAATCAGTTCCGCATTTAAGGTTTGTTTTGTTTGCTGATTAGCAAAGGCAATAAATTGGCTCAGCAACTGTTGCGCTTCTTCCGGATTGACTGACGATACGCTTAAACGATCCGCCGGGTGACGTTTTGAAGCATTATCAAACACAAACTGGGTTGCCATTTGCTGTGCCATTACCGCAATCGGCTTGTTTTCAAGCTGAGCTTTTAACTTCACGATTTCCGTTTGCGCTAAGAAATTTACTAACACATCTGCCGAAGTCAGATTTCGTTTAAATTCCTCATACGTCGTCTGTACTGCAAGTTCTTCCGCTTTTTGCGACACCGCCGGTGCTAAAGAAAGCGCACTTTTATCATCTTTTAAAACGTGGTAAGTAACATTATCACCGCCGTTTAAAAAACTATAAGTCGAATACAGTGCATAGTAATTACCAAGCTCTAATACTCTCGGCTGATCAAACTGTGCGACCGATTTCCATACTGGTGTTTGTAACTGCGCTAAGCCAAAAGCAGCGCCCGCACCGATGGCGGTAGTGAAAATAAGCGTTGTCGCACCTTTACATAATCTTTTGAAAAAGGCGCTTAGGCTGATTGATTGCTGTTGTTGCATAACAAAACCTTATGATTATTGCTCAAGTTTCAGCTTTCTTTTTGCTCTACGTTTCATTCGACGAATCAAACGAGTAACACGCCAAGCATGCGTAATTGAGTAAGCATAGATAAAGAACAGCGCAATAAAACCAATAGTCATCACCCACTGGTTCCAATAGTAATATTCACCTAACACACCGATGGTAGAACAAATTGCCGCCCCGAAGGTAATCACCGCTAACGCTTGGCGCGAAGTTAATCCCGCACGCATCATTAAATGGTGTAAGTGTAAGCGATCCGGTCGAAACGGGCTTTTGCCCTTTTTCAAGCGGCGAATAATTACCGCTACCATATCAATTAGCGGCACAGCAATCAGCCATAAACCGGTAATCGGGCTAATCGTATGCCCTTGTCCTTGCGTGCTGAGTAATAGAATCCAAATAATAGTAAAGCCGATTAAGGTACTGCCCGAATCGCCCATAAACACTTTCCATTTGGCACCGAAGACACTGAGGTTAAACAGCGCATACGGAATCAATACGACAATAATCGCAAAGCACCAATAAGCTAAGGTGTATTGTTCATCCAGCCACATCAGCACACCGATACCGGCAAAACTGGCGCTAGAAAGCCCTGCCAATAAGCCGTCAATTCCATCAACCATGTTAAAGGCGTTAATCACCCCGATGGTCACTAACACAGTGAAAATAATACCCAACACCCCGAGTTCAATACTAAACGGCGCAATTACCTGACCTAGACTATCCAACGAAAGCCCGTTATAAATCATCAAACCGGCTAGCGTTGCTTGAATAATGGCTCGAATAAACGGACTGACATCAAAGCGATCGTCTAATACACCGATAATCAGCAAAGACGTTACCGCCGTTAAATACAGCCACGGTAAGCGCATATCTTGCCATTCCATAAAATAGAAGGTGAGATTACCTAAAAATAAAGCAATACCGCCGATTAATGGAATAAGCCCTTGGTGGCGCTTACGATAGTTAGGTTTATCCACCAAACCGATTTTTTCCGCCACAGGGCGCATAAAAATGAGACTGGCGAACGAGACAATAAAAACAGCTATAAAAGTAAGCCACATAAAGGGTTTACTCCCTCAAAACGAATGTACAAAAATGCGTGCAGAATATCATAAAGGGGCGGACTCTCAAATTTTTTTAGGTTATTTGGGCTTTTTTTTATAAAATGGATAAATATAAAGTTTGCTTTATTTGGTTTAATCATAACCTTAGAAAATCAGTTACATATTCTCTCCATTACTTTTCTTTGCTTCGCCAAAGAAAAGTAACCAAAAGAAAGGCGATCCTACTTCACTGCTTATCTTCACTTAGTTGTAATTTGTTTAACGGAACATTTTAGATTCGCTTCGCTCAAGAAAAATGTTCCTACAAATTTCAACACGCTCAGGCAGTTCAGAAGGGAACTCATAGCGGTTATTTTTAAACTATTTTTTGTAAAGCAGAACCTTGTCGATCAACGCTATTCAGAATTTCAATTTAAGGAATCATTTATGTCTAAATCAGAACAACTGTTTGAAAAAGCTCAGAAAGTTATCCCCGGTGGTGTAAATTCACCGGTGCGTGCATTTAAAGGTGTAGGCGGAACACCGGTATTTATCCAAAAAGCGGAAGGTGCGTATATTACCGATTCGGACGGTAAGCAATATATTGATTATGTCGGTTCTTGGGGACCAATGGTATTAGGTCATAATCACCCGGCAATTATTGATGCGGTACTGAAAGCGGTACCGAACGGTTTAAGTTTCGGTGCGCCGACCGAAAGCGAAATCACTCTCGCTGAATTGGTTACCAAATTAGTCCCTTCTATCGAATTAGTCCGTATGGTCAGCTCAGGTACCGAAGCAACCATGTCGGCGATTCGTTTAGCGCGCGGTTATACCGGCCGTGATAAAATTATCAAATTTGAAGGCTGTTACCACGGACATTCCGATTCGCTATTAGTAAAAGCCGGTTCCGGTGCGTTAACCTTAGGTCAGCCAAGTGGTCCGGGTGTACCTGCTGATTTTGCGAAGCACACGCTCACTTGTACTTACAACGATTTAGATTCGGTAAAAACCGCTTTCGAACAATATCCGAATGAAATTGCATGTTTAATCGTCGAGCCTGTTGCCGGCAATATGAACTGTATTCCGCCGAAAAATGATTTCTTAAAAGGTTTACGTGCTTTATGTGATCAATACGGTGCGGTGTTTATTATCGATGAAGTAATGACCGGTTTCCGTGTCGCATTAGGCGGTGCGCAAGCCTATTACGATGTTAAACCGGATTTAACTACACTCGGTAAAATTATCGGTGGCGGTATGCCGGTTGGTGCATTTGGCGGTAAAAAAGAAATTATGGAATACATTGCACCGACAGGGCCGGTATATCAGGCGGGTACGCTTTCAGGCAACCCGATTGCGATGGCAGCCGGTTTAGCTTGTTTAACCGAACTATCCAAAGCGGGCAACGAAGAGAAACTTGCTGCACAAACTAAAACATTGGCGGAAGGTTTTAAAGCATTAGCGGATAAACATAACGTACCGTTAACCGTACAATATGTCGGCGGTATGTTCGGTTTATTCTTTACCGAACAAGCGGAAATCAATAATTTCCAAGATGTGATGAAATGCGATGCGGCGAAATTCAACCGTTTCTTCCATTTAATGTTGGAACAAGGCGTGTATCTTGCCCCAAGCGCATTTGAAGCAGGCTTTATGTCTCTTGCACATAGCGATGAAGATATTCAAGCGACATTAGCAGCGGCTGACAAAGCGTTTGCAGCACTCTAATCCATAAAACAAGCGGTTAAATTTCAATGTTTTTTTGCAAAACTTTCTCGAAATTTAACCGCTTGTTCCATTCAATGCTTATTCAATTCTTAGCTAAAAGCGTTCCATTCACCGTTGACTGCACAACCAATCACTTCGAAACGGTTGGTAAAAACGGTCAGATTCGCAATTTTACCCACTTCAATCGAACCTAAACGATCATCAACACCAATCGCTTTCGCCGGATAGTAATTACACATTCTCAGCGTTTCATCTAACGGAATCCCTACTTCTTGCACCGCATTTTTAACCGATTCGATCATCGTAATTGATGCACCGCCTAAAGTGCCGTTAGCGTCATAGCATTTACCGTCACGCACATACACCGTGGTACCGACAAAATCAAATTGTTCGATATCCGAACCTGCCGCTGCGGTAGCATCGGTGACGATACAAAGCTTGTCACCTTTAGCTCGTTTGGCGATTTTGACATTACCGAATTCTACATGTAAACCGTCCACGATAATACCGGTATAAACCTCATCGCTGTCTAACACAGCACCGACAACGCCCATTGCACGTCCGGAACTGATCGGCGACATCGCATTGTGTAAATGGGTAGCAAAGGTTGCACCGTTAGCAAACGCTTGTTTTGCCACTTCATAAGTGGCGTTCGAATGCCCAACCGACACAATAATACCGCTTTTCACAAACTCAGGAATTGCTTTTGCGGTCGGGTTTTCCGCCGCTAAGGTAATTTTGGTGATCACATCAGCGTTATCACATAAAAACTGCTGCATTTCGGGGCTGATTTCACGCACATATTCGGCACGATGTACGCCTTTTTTCTCAAGGCTGAGATAAGGGCCTTCCAAATGTAAACCGAGCGCTTGATTTTGATATTTCTGCAAATAATCACGCATCGCCGCGACTACTTGTTTCATTCCCTCATCAGGCGCAGTAATAAAGGTCGGCAAATAACTTGTCGTGCCGGAACGTAAATTGGTTTGCTGCATAATTTCAAAAGTGTTAACTGTCGGTTCACTGTTTACCATTACGCCGCCACAACCGTTTAGCTGTAAATCAATAAAACCGGCGGTGAGATTATGTCCTTTTAAATCAATACGTTGGATATCGTCCGCTAATTGTTCTTCGCGTACAATCGCTTGAATTTTGTCATCTTCAATAATAACTGCGTGCCCATATAACACATCTTTAGCGGTATAAATTACACTGTTGGTGAAAGCATATTTCATTCTTGTTCTCCAAAGGAAAAGGTCTGTTAATAGTGTAACAGACCTTAAAACTTACAACACGCTTTGAATTGCATTGGCTTCTAATTGGGTGAAATATTTCACGGTTTTAACTTTGAGTTCTTGGGTTGCCGGTTCGTCACACACCACAATCCCTCGTTCATGCAGTTGCAAAGCACTGACCGTCCACATATGATTTACCGCACCTTCAACACAAGCCTGTAATGCCAACGCTTTATTGTGGCCGGTAATCAGTAACATCACTTCTTCCGCATCAAGTAATGTCGCCACACCGATGGTTAACGCATATTTCGGTACTTTAGTGACATCATTATCAAAAAAGCGGGAATTCGCAATCAAAGTATCTTCAGTAAGAGTTTTAATCCGAGTACGTGAACGCAAAGAAGAAGCCGGTTCGTTAAAGGCGATATGACCGTCCACACCGACGCCGCCCATAAACAGGTGAATTTTGCCGTACGACTGAATTTTCTCTTCATAACGGCGACATTCCTCATCATGATCCTCGGTATTGCCGTTCAAAATATTGATATTTTGCGGCTGGATATCGATGTGATCAAAGAAGTTACGGTGCATAAAGGTATGGTAACTCTGCGGGTGTTCCTTAGGTAAGCCTACATATTCGTCCATATTAAACGTAACCACATGCTGAAAGCTCACTTCGCCGGCTTGGTATAAACGAATCAATTCCTGATAGGTTTGTAGCGGCGTACCGCCGGTCGGTAAACCTAACACAAAAGGACGATCAGCCGTCGGTTGAAATTGATTGATTCGTTCAACAATATGACGAGCAGCCCAAAGGCTTACTTGCTCACTGGTTTGTAATGGGATAAGACGCATAATATTTCCTAATTATTGTTGTTATATATATGACAAGCGGTCAAATTTTATAAAAATTTTGCATAAAGCGCTTTTGCCACTTCAAGTTGTTTATCGGTTGCTTTGGCGGTCATCGGCTCACGGCAATAACCGGCTTCTACACCTTGTAATTTAAGTAATTCTTTAATGGTGAGATATAAACCGTTCGCTAAAATGCCTTCAATCAAATCATTGGTAACGTGTTGTACCGCTAACGCTTCCGCCAATTTACCTTGTTTGGTCAATTCAAAAATTTGACGAGCGCGCGGGGCGTTCACGTTGAAGGTCGAACCGATTGCGCCGTCCACACCTAGTGCTACCGCCGGTAACATCATTTCATCAAAACCCGCCCAAATTAAATGGTTCGGATAGGCTTTTTTCAAGCGTTCTAATAAATAAAAATCGCCCGCGGTAAATTTCACCCCTAAAATTTTCGGATTTTTATACAATTCGCCGAACTGCTCTACACCGATATTCACACCAGTTAAGAATGGAATCGAATAGACGATCATATTGTTGCCGGTTTCTGCAATAATGGTGTCGTAATAATGTTTAATTTCGGCAAAGCTGAATTTGTAATAGAACGGTGTCACCGCCGATAAACTGTCATAGCCTAATTCGGTTGCATATTTCCCTAATTCGACCGCTTCTTGTAAATTCACGCTACCTACTTGAGCAATCAGCGCAATTTGATCTTTCGCTTCGTCTTTTGCGATACGGAAAATTTCTTTTTTCTCTGCGGTGGAAAGCATAAAGTTTTCGCCGGTTGAACCGCCGACATATAAACCGTCCACTTTCATTTCGTCGATATTATGACGAATGATCTGGCGTAAGCCTTTTTCATTAATTGAGCCGTCCTCGTTGAATGCCACGAGCAATGCACTAAAAATACCGGTTAAATTTTTCATATTATGTTCCTTATCAATTCAATTAAAAATGTTGTTCCGCCCATGCTGCCGCACCGATTAAACCGGCATCGCCGCCATATTTCGCTGCTTCCAATTCACAATGATAGAAATGCGGCATTTCGACTAAATATTGTCGTACAAGCGGTAAATAGCCTTCTGCCAAGCCGACACTGCCACCGATCACGACCTTTTGCGTATCTAAACCGATGGTTAAATCCGCCACTAAATTGGCAATGGCTTTTGCAGATTTTTCGACTAATTCGACCGCTTGTACTTTGCCCGCTCGGAATTGCTCAAACACTTGTTTCGGTGTACAAGGTTGCGCCCATTGGCTTGAAACCGCTTCGATAGCTCGCCCGGAAGCAATCGCTTCCACACACCCTCGGCGACCACAGCCACAGATTGGCCCGTTAGGATCCGCTAAAGTATGCCCGATATGCCCTGCTACGCCATTCGGTTGGGTTAGCAATTTGCCGTTTTGGATAATGCCGCCGCCAACCCCGGTTGAAACGGTAATAAATACGAAATTTTCGACCGCTTGTTTATCTTGATGTTGATATTCGGCACAAGCCGCCGCTTGCACGTCATTGAGTAAGAAAATCGGTTTGTCAGTATGACGTGCAATACTTTCTTGCAACGGAAAGAAAGCCAACCCGCCTAAATTCTTCGGGTTTAATGCGGTTAAAACGCCGTTATTGATAATACCGGTCGAAGCTACTGAAACTGCATCAAACTGTCCTTGGTACTGTTGCAAAATGTTCGCCAAAGTATGGTGCATCGCTTCCACCGCATCTTGTTGTGGCGTACTGATTTGTCGGCGTTGGGAAATCACGCCGTTTTCGACTAACGCTGAAGCAATCTTAGTACCGCCAATATCTAATGCTAAACAACGCATAAACGCCTCCTAAGCTTTCACCGTTTTGATTGCATCGGCAAACCAGCCGACAATATGTTCTAAACGAGTTAACGCCGAACCGACCGTGACGCAATCTGCACCGATTTCAATCGCGGTTTTTGCCAGTTGCGGGGAGTTATAACGCCCTTCCGCCATCACAAAACAACCTGCCGCTTTTAAGTCTTTAACTAACTGATAATCTGGTTCATTCGGTACTTCCCCGCCGGTATAACCCGACATTGTGCTACCGACAATATCAAAACCGAGTTGTTGGCAATATAGCCCTTCTGCCAAGGTCGAACAGTCCGCCATTGCCAAACAGCCTAGCTCGTGAATCCGTTTCAACGCCGCTTCAATCGTGACCGGTCGCACCCGATCCGTACCGTCCACCGCAATAATATCTGCACCGGCTGCCGCTAAATCTTCAATATCTTGTAAAAACGGCGTAATGCGTATCGGGCTATCCGGTAAATCACGTTTTACAATCGCAATGATCGGCGCTGTCACAGTCGGACGCGTTGCCTTTAAATTATCTACCCCTTCAATACGTAACCCTACCGCTCCCCCGATAATCGAAGCTTGCGCCATTGCGGCGACAATGCCCGGCCTATCCATCGGGCCGTCATCAACCGGCTGACACGAGGCGATTAAACCGTTTCGAATCGTATTTAATATTTCCGTACGAGATAACTTTGACATATAAACTCCTTGAGTCTGTTATGCTTTCCAACACACATTACACATAAGCTTCTAATAAGCGGCGTAAGATCGCATAGCCCTGTAAATTGAAGTGCAAACCGTCCGTTGTGAATGCCGCATTAAGGTTTCCCTCTGAATCCGCAAATGCGTCAAAGGTTTTAATAAAAGTAAGATTTGCCGGACAATGTTCGCTGAGATAGGCATTAAGCTGCTGAATTTGGCGGTTCGTGACCGTATGAATATGACGAACAGGCGTGGCTTCCAGCAAGAAATAACGGGTATTTGGCATTGCAAGCGGTTGAATTTGCTGAATAATTTGCAATAACCAATACATGACTTGGGTAGGAGAATAGTCAGGCTCTTTCACAATATCATTCACGCCTAAGAAGAGAAAAACCTTTTGCCCTAATGAAGTAATGCGTTGCGGTTTCGCAATCACATCCAAGTATTGGCGGGTACTCACACCGGAAATGCCTAAATTTGCCACCGACAAACCATTAAGCGTCAGTTCATGTTGCCAATCACTCCACATATCAAATAAAGAATGACCAAGCAAACTGATGTCCGCAATACGTTTAAACTCCGTATTTTTTGCGAGATAACGCCGAACAATATCCTCATCTGACAACATTTCTCCAAACCTCATAAACTTTATGAATAAATACACCATTTATTATATCCATAATGGAGTAATTTTCATTTAGTAAAATAGAAATATGTGAACTACATCTCATTAATTCTTGGAAAAACATCAAAAAACAATGAAATTAAAGGAATAAAATGTATATATAAGCGGTAATTTTCCACCTATTTTTTACAGATTTTGCTACAATCTTGCTATTTAGTGAAAATTCAACCAGTTATTAAGAACAGAGAAGAGATATGACAGTCAGCACCTTTAACCGCTCTTGGGCAAAAGTAATTGTGAATGCCTTATTACGTTATGGCGTGAAACACTTCTGTATCGCACCGGGTTCACGTTCAACACCTTTAACACTCGAAGCGCTTCAGTTGCAACAAGACCAACAAGCGCAATGCCATAGCCATTTTGATGAGCGTGGATTAGGCTTTTTTGCTTTAGGTATTGCCAAAGCGACCAATGATCCGGTAGCGATTATTGTGACTTCAGGTACTGCTGTCGCAAATCTTTATCCGGCAGTTATCGAAGCCAGTCTTACTCATCATAAATTGATCGTACTGTCTGCTGATCGCCCACCGGAATTAATCGGCTGCGGTGCAAATCAAGCGATTCCACAACAAGGGATTTTTGCTAATTATCCGGTTGCGAGCGTTAATTTACCGAAACCGGCGGAGCACTATAACGCAAGCTGGTTAGTCGCAACTATCGAGCAAGCCTGTGTCACGCAAAGCCAACAAGGTGGTGTGGTACATATCAATGCGCCGTTTGCCGAGCCGTTATATGAAGCGGACGAAAATGCAATTAGCACACACCCGTGGTTAAAACCGATTCAAAGTTGGTTAATCAATTCACAAACGAAATGGATTAACAGCCAAACGATTCAAAGCGAAGTGTCAATGCACGAGAATTGGGATTACTGGCGTACCAAACGTGGTGTAATTGTGGTCGGTAAATTACCGGTTGAGCAAGGCATCGGCATTAAAGCTTGGGCAGAAACGCTCGGCTGGTGCTTACTTACCGATGTACAATCTTGCGTAGATGCAAGCTTACCGTATGCAGATATTTGGTTGTCGAACAATACGGTTCACCAGCGCTTGTTACAAGCGGATATCGTGATTCAATTCGGTAGCCAAATCGTGAGTAAAAGAGTGAATAAATTCCTTGAAGAATTTAAAGGCGAGTTTTGGCAAGTGGATGAATACAGCAATTACCTCAATCCGTTTGCGCATCATCAAACCCGCTTTGTAGCAAAAGCGCACCACTTTTTACGCGTACATCCGCCGCTTCGCCAAAAACCGTGGTTATTAGAACCGCTGGCACTTTCACAATTCTGTGCCGGTTTTATTGAGCAACAAGTCGGTGGCAGCCTAAACGAAGCTTCATTAGCACATCATATCGAAGAAGTATTGGCAACTAACGGTAATTTATTTATCGGTAACAGTCTCTTCGTGCGCTTAGTCGATGCGCTATGCAAATTACCGGAAGGTTATCCGGTTTATACCAACCGTGGCGCAAGCGGTATTGACGGTTTAATCGCAACCATGGCGGGTGTAGCAAAAGGTAGCGGTCAGCCGACTGTCGGTGTGCTTGGAGATATTTCCGCATTACACGATTTGAACTCTATCGCCTTACTTAACAAAATTAATCACCCTTGCATTTTGTTTGTGATTAACAATAGCGGCGGTGCGATTTTCGATATGTTACCGGTAGAAGCAAGAGCGAAAGAACAATTCTACCGCTTATCACACAACTATGAATTTGCATCAATTGCAACCATGTTTGGCATTGAGTATATCCGCCCGTTCACTTGGGCAGATCTGAAAGCCAAATTGAAACTCGCTTACGGACGTAAAGGCGTGACTATCGTTGAAATTAAAGTGAATGATCAAGACGGTAGCAACCTTTATAAGTCATTAATCAAACAAATCTCACAAGCGGAAATTGCCTAATGCTCCACGCAACATGGCATAGTGAAACGGGTATTCCGGTGGTTTTTCTACACGGTTTACTCGGTTCACAACAAGATTGGCAAGCGGTGTTAGACCGCTTGCAAAATTTTCCAAAAATTCGACCGCTTACCATTGATCTCCCCTTACACGGCGCAAGCGAACATATCGCCTGCCACGGCTTTACTCACGCCAGAGAACTCATTCATCAAACTATTTTGCATTATATCGGTAATCAGCCTTTTTATTTGGTCGGCTATTCGTTAGGTGGGCGTTTAGCGTTGGACTATGCACTTAATGCCAATAATCCTCAGCTAAAACATACGATTCTTGAAGGGGCGAATATCGGCTTAGTGACTGATACGGAACGCCAAGCACGTTGGCAAAACGATCATCAATGGGCAGAACGTTTCCGCCACGAGCCGATGGTGGAAGTATTAAATGATTGGTACCAACAAGCCGTTTTTGCCAATTTAGACCAAAACAAGCGGTCAAATTTAATCAAAAAAAGACAAAACAACAGCAGCTTAGCCATCGCCACGATGCTTGAAGCAACTAGCTTGGCAAAACAGCCTTCTTACGCCCAACACTTACAACAAGCCACCACGCCACCAATCACATTTTTTATCGGCGAGTACGATCAAAAATTTCGAAATATGGCAGAGCAAAACCAACTCACTTACCGAGTGATTTCACAGGCGGGACATAACGCTCATTTCGAACAACCGCAAGTATTTGTGGAAAACCTCTTAGCTCAATTAATGTAACTAAAACACGAAGCTAATTTTCACCTTGCAACCTCTGTAAAAGCCGATCCATTGCCCTATAGCCTAGTGCTTCGGCAAGATGGATTTGTTGAATATTCGGTTCGTTAGCTAAATCGGCAATTGTGCGGGAAACTTTTAAAATCCGATGATAAGCACGCACTGAAAGTCCTAATTTTGTCAGTGCATTTTCTAGAAATAGCGCGTCTTTTTCTGCAAGGCGACAATCACGTTCGATTTCTTTGGTGGTTAATTTGGCATTAATTTTGCCGGCTCTCGCCATTTGTAATTCTCTTGCCAAAAATACCCGCTTGCGTACTTGCTCGGTGGTTTCCCCCCGGTTATCACTACTTTGTAATGCGCCTTTTGGTAATAAAGGGACTTCAATCGAGAGATCGAAACGGTCTAAAAACGGGCCGGATAAACGATTTAAATAACGCATCACTTGTTGCGGAGAAGTACGATTGTGCGTGCCTTGATAATGTCCTGTTGGACTGGGATTCATTGCTGCAATTAATTGAAAACTGGCGGGGAATTGTACCTTAGCATTCGCTCTAGAAATAATAATCTCACCGGCTTCCAACGGCTGACGTAATGCGTCCAGCACTTTGCGTTCAAACTCAGGCAATTCGTCTAAAAAAAGAACACCATTGTGCGCCAAACTGATTTCACCCGGTTTAGGAATAGAACCGCCACCCACCAACGCCACCATAGATGCACTGTGATGTGGTGCTCGAAACGGGCGCTCTTTCCAGTTGTGAAAATTCAATTCGTTTTGTACCAAACTGGTGACCGAAGCGGTTTCAATCGCTTCATCATCACTCATTGCCGGCAACAGATCCGCTAAACGGCTGGCGAGCATTGTTTTACCGGTACCGGGAGGGCCAAGGAAAAGTAAATTATGTTGTCCGGCAGCCGCAATCATCAACGCTCGTTTAGCATGCTGTTGCCCGATAATATCGGTTAAATCACGTTTTACAAGCGGTTGAATTTCTTGTGTTTTTTGCGGAATCTGCTGAGCAATCGGCAGGCTATCCCGCTTATTCATAAAATTGACCACCTGTAATAAGGAACTGGCAAAATAGGTTTCGGCATTCGACACTAACGACGCCTCATTCACATTCGGGCGGGCAATAATCATCTGTCGTTTGGCTTTTTCGGCGGAAATTACCGCCGGAATCACGCCGTGAACGCCTCGTAATGTACCGGTTAAAGCCAATTCTCCTAAAAACTCAAACTGTTTTAAGCGATCCGAATCCATCTGACCTGAAGCGGCTAAGATCCCAATCGCAATCGGTAGATCAAAACGCCCACCTTCTTTAGGTAGATCCGCCGGTGCGAGGTTAATCGTGATCCGTTGCGGAGGATACATAAAGTTGGCATTCATTAATGCACTACGCACCCGATCGCCCGCCTCTTTTACCGTGGTTTCCGGTAAGCCGACAATCGTTAGCCCCGGTTTTCCGTTACTCAAATGTACTTCAATCGTTACCAACGGTGCTTCTACACCAATCGATGCACGGCTATAAACAATGGCTAAAGACATCTTCCCTCCTAAAAATTGTTAGGAGGGTAAAAGATAAATGTTCTATGTCACAGCAACAAAATCACTTTTCTCGATCAGGATCGCAAAAATAAATTTCCTCTCTATTAAATCCAAGCTAAAAATCCTAAAAGCACTAAATATTGAGTTAGTTCCGGTGATTAAAACGTTATAATAGAGCATCAATATTCAGCAAATGGGGGGCAAAATGAAAACACAGGATATTATCATTATCGGTGGCGGTATGGTCGGGGCAGCGGCGGCGCTCGGCTTAGCGAAGCAGGGGTTAAATATCGCATTAATCGAAAAAAAACCGCTTCCCTCATTTGATACGAATGCCGCTTATGATTTGCGTATTTCCGCTATTAGTATTACCTCGGTCAAACTGCTTGAAGAACTGGGCGCTTGGCAGGCAATCAGCCAAATGCGAGTTTGCCCGTATGACGGTTTGGAAACTTGGGAAATCGAAGGATTTAATACTGCCTTTCATGCAGCGGAAATCGGCTTGGATAAGCTCGGCTTTATGGTGGAAAATAATGCGATTCAGCTCGGTTTATGGCAAGCCTTAAACCAGTATCCAAACTGCCGACAAGCGGTCGGATTTTCGCAAATTTCTGCAAATTATCATGAACAATTATGGACGGTAACCGTTGATGAGCAAACATTTACCGCTCCACTACTGATTGCGGCGGACGGCGCAAACTCACAAGTGCGTAGCTGGGCGAGTATTGGGCTAACCAGCTGGCAATATCGCCAACATTGTTTACTTGCCACGGTGAAAACCGAATTACCGCAACAATCGGTCACATGGCAACAATTCTTCCCGAGCGGCCCTCGTGCATTTTTACCTCTATCAGATCACAACGGTTGTATCGTGTGGTATGACGCACCGCAACGTATTACCCAACTAAAACAACTGTCTTCAGAAAAACTCACTGCTGAAATTCAGCAACATTTCCCTGCTCGTTTAGGCAAAGTGGAAGTAGTCAATGCCGCCAGTTTTCCGCTGACTCGCCAACACGCTCAACATTATGTCAAAAACGGCGTGGTATTGATTGGCGATGCGGCGCACACTATTAATCCGCTTGCCGGACAAGGGGTTAATCTCGGTTTTAAAGATGTGCAAGTATTATTAGAAGTGATTGAACAAGCGGTCAAAAAAGGCGAAAACTTTGCAAATGAAGTGGTGCTTAAACGTTATGAACATAAACGTAAACCCGATAATTTATTGATGCAAACCGGTATGGATGTTTTTTATAAGGCATTCAAAACCGAGTTATTGCCAGTAAAAGTCGCCCGAAATTTAGGCTTGGTACTGGCGGAAAAAATCACACCTATCAAGAAAAAAGCATTGCGCTATGCGATAGGTTTATAGCTTTTCATTACAAGCGGTCAAATTTTGCAAATTTTTTGCGAAATTCGACCGCTTGCTTGTTTCGTAAATACTCCAATTTATGTCGGTAAGATCACATTTTCCAGAAAAACTCTTTTGATTGATTACAAATTGTAATCAGCCTAAGCTAAAATAGCTTGGAATCTATCTATCCCTACTTATCTCACAAGGAGAGCATCATGAAAAAAGTACTCAGTACTTTATTTGTATTGTCTGCGGCGAGCGTTGCAGTCGCTAAAGAAGTGAATATTAAATTTTTAGGCACATCGGATGTTCACGGGCGTATCGTACCTTGGAACTATGGCGCGGATATTGAGGACAAATCCGGTTCTTACGCGCAAATTTCCACCTATGTAAAAGAGGTACGCCAAAATAATAAAAATGTAGTATTAGTCGATATCGGTGATGCGATTCAAGACAACCAAGTGGAAGTTTTTGCTAAAACGAAAAAATACTACAAAGACAACCCGGTTCCTAAAGTATTAAACGAAATGAAATACGACTATTTCATTTTAGGTAACCATGAATTTAACTTCGGTATGACCGCTTTAAATGAAATCATTAAAGACATTAATGCCAAAGTATTAACTGCCAACTTCTACTACAAAAAAGATGGTAAGCGTTACGTTACCGCCACCGATATTATTGAAAAAGACGGTGTAAAACTCGGTTTAATCGGTTTAACCACACCAATGTCGGCAACCTTCGAAAAAGATACCCATCACCTTGATGAGATGAAATTCAGCTCACCAAGCGAAGAAGCGAAGGCACAAATTGCCGAGTTAAAAGCGAAAGGGGTTGATGCGATTATCGTGTTAGCGCATATGGGGATTGAAAACGAAAATAATATCCCTGATACCGGCGTGGCGGATTTAGTCAATAACGTGGAAGGCATTGATGTGATTATCGCCGGTCATATGCACAAAAACGTCTCAGCGGAAACCATCAAAAATACACTGATTACCGAACCGCACCGCTACGGCACGGTGGTTTCAGAAGTGGATTTAGCCTTTGATGTCGCAGATGATGGCAAAGTGAAATTACTTTCAAAAAATGCAAAAACCGTACCGGTTAAAGCATTGGCTTCAGATCCTGCAATCGAAAAAATTTATCAACCATATCATGACGAATTACGCCGTTTGAACAATGTGAAAATCGGTGAAACCGCACAAACCATGATTCCGCAAGGTAAAAATCACGGCGTAGCGATTGCCTTCACGCAAGATACCGGTTTATCTTCATTGATTAATGACGTGCAACAACATTACAGTAAAGCGGACGTCGTGTCTTTTGCCTTCGACCACCAAACCGTGCGTTTAGACAAAGGCGATATTAAGAAAAAAGATATTATCTATAACTATCGCTATGCGGGTGGTGATGTGAGCGTGTACGAAGTGACCGGCAAACAGCTCAAGGCATATATGAACTGGTCGGCAGATTACTTCGATACAATTCAGCCGCAAGATAAAGACTACCGTATCAATGAAAAACGCGGTAAATCGAAATATGTTACGTTTGATATTTTCGGCGGCGTAGAATTCAATATTGATTTACGCAAACCAAGCGGCGAGAAAATTGTTGATCTTAGCCTTGCCAACGGCACCGCAATCACTGATGACAGCAAAATCAAACTCGGTATGAACTCATATCGTTATGAGCAGCTCATCAAAAAAGGCGGCGTATGGGAAGGACAACAAATCCCAGTATTATGGGAATCTAAAGTCGCAATGGGCAGCGAAGCCGGCACCATTCAAAATATGATGATCGATTACATCTCTAACGTGAAAAAAGGCAAAGTTGAAGGCGTGTCTCACAACCGCTGGAAAATTGTCGGTTTAGAGTAATTGATACAATACAAGCGGTTAAATTCCTCAAGATTTTTGCAAAAAGTTGGGAGAATTTGACCGCTTGTTTTTTTATTCTCTGCTCACTATGTCCAGAAATGATAGCGCTCATCTATGACGAGTGCTTGTACAAACTTTCATTATGCCAAAATAATATAACGTATTTTTGAGGAAAATATATTATGGCTAGATCTAAAACAAATCGTATCAACATCTTTAAATTAAGCTCTCATTTTAGCCTTGCTAATTTCTCTTCTATAAATGAATACGAAAAGATTTTCTCAGACGAAAAAAGTAGTTTATTTATACAAAAAAATAAAAGAAGCATTCCTGAATGGAGTAAATTTATAGCACCGTTAGCACCTGAAATATCATTTGAGAATTATTCAAATAGTTTTATCTATCTAATAAACTATAAAGATAACCTTTATGCCCTTACAGGGGGATATGGGTTTAAGATTATTCAAGAGTATATTGAAGATGAATTTGGATTAGATGTTGCCTTGCGATTAATAGATAATTTATCTATTTCTTCTATCCATCAGTTTTCTATAAAGAGCCAAACAAGGCAAATACAAAGAAGTGTAGCGAATTATAACCCTAACTTCGACAATGAAAACTATAATAAAATATTAAAAAGCATATCAGGAAAAGGGGAATTCTCAGGAAAACACTTTGTAGTGCAAGGTAAATCCTCCATTGTTCTTCGCACAGAAAAAGATATTAGAAATATAGAGCAGGTACTTGATGAAATTAATAAAATTCTAGGACAAGAAGAAAAAATTAAGATGCCCAAATCATATAAACAAGTTAAAAATAAGGAATTAATACACAAGTTAAATTTAAATTGTTATCGGAAACTATATAAGTTCTATAAAAATATCAATAGCAGCGACTGTATCTTGTACTTAGACTTACCAGAACCATTCAAACGATTTGATTATTCTGAATATGAATTATCTATTAAAAATAATAATTTCAAAATAAATGAGCTTGATATAGATGAAATCAAAGTCCTTATTCAAGAAAATTTTCAAATGAATCTATCTCTTAAAGAACTATTAAATATACATATAATGGGAATAACAACTGAGGGAGAAAAAGATTTTTATCATAATAACTCACTAGAAAGGCTTATTGTTTGCGAAACTTCTTTAAATAATCAACATTACGTGAAATTAGATGGCAAATGGTTTAATATTTTAGATAATATCATTTCTTTTATAGATGATAAAATAAGAAATATTACCATTGAAAATGATTATCTACCAAAATGGAATGCTGATGACATAAAAAACAAAATTATTTCCATAGAAAAAAATGAGGGTAGAAAAACTTATGCTGAACAGATATATAATGATGAGGTTTCTAAACAGAAAGGTTTCTTATTACTTGATCGAAATTTAATTAAGACTGATGAAAAGTCAAAAATTGAACTTGCCGACCTTTATGATCATAGTAAACATCGTTTTATTCACATTAAAAATGTCTGGGGAGCAAAATCCTCATACCTATTTTCACAAGCATACATAGCATCTACTTTATATGCAAACTCAAAAGAATTTAGGGAAAAATGTACAAGCGCCTTTACTATTTCAGAAGAAGCAAGGAAAACTGTTGTAATTGCTATTGCAATAGAATCTAAGAAAATTAGTGGTTTCCCTCTTAATATGAGTTCTTTCTCGAAGATAAGTTTATTTAATACTATAAATAATATAAGGAATGATGGATATGATGTTATTTTAACTCCAATAGAAATCATATAATAAACAAAAAGCCCCTAGAACTTTCGTTCTAGGGGCTTTTTATCTATACGCTACGAATTACTCTTCATCACCTGCGTTTAATAACGCTGCTAGGCTTTGAGTTGCATCGTCTGCAACGAATTCGAATTCTGCTTCGATATCAGCATCTGTTGCGAATACGTTAGCCGGTGTAACTGGTGCTTCGAAAGCAACCGCTTGTTCTTGTTGGCTACGTTTTTTCGCACGTGCTTGGTGGTATGCGAAACCTGTACCAGCTGGGATTAAACGACCTACGATTACGTTCTCTTTCAAGCCGCGTAATTCGTCACGTTTACCTGCCACTGCCGCTTCAGTAAGAACACGTGTTGTTTCTTGGAACGACGCTGCTGAGATAAATGACTCAGTTGCAAGCGACGCTTTGGTAATACCAAGCAATTCACGCTCGAACTCAACAAGAGGTTTGCCTTCTTCTGCACGTTTACGGTTAGCAATTTTCACGCGAGCCACTTCAACTTGTTCCCCTTCGAGGAATTCGCTGTCGTATGCGTTGGTGATAACCGCTTTACGTAACATTTGGCGAACGATAACTTCGATGTGTTTATCGTTAATTTTTACCCCTTGTAAGCGGTAAACTTCTTGTACTTCGTTTACGATGTAATCTGTTACAGCGTGAACGCCACGTAAACGTAAGATGTCGTGCGGAGTTTCTGCACCATCAGAGATTACGTCACCACGTTGTACCATCTCGCCTTCGAATACGTTGAGCTGACGCCATTTTGGAATCATTTCTTCGAATGCTTCGCCTTCTGCCGGCGTGATCACTAAACGACGTTTACCTTTAGTTTCTTTACCGAATGACACGATACCTGAAATTTCAGCAAGAATTGCCGGCTCTTTCGGTTTACGTGCTTCGAATAAGTCTGCTACGCGTGGAAGACCACCGGTAATATCTTTCGTACCCACAGATTCTTGCGGAATACGTGCTAATGCTTCACCGACTTCGATTTCCGCACCGTCATCTAAGGTTACGATTGCTTTACCTGGTAAGAAGTATTGTGCTGCAACATCTGTGCCAGGGATTAAGATGTCGTTACCTTGCGCATCAACTAAACGTAATGCCGGACGTAAATCTTTACCTGCTGTTGCACGTTCACCCACATCTTGTACCACGATAGAGGATAAACCGGTTAATTCGTCGGTTTGACGAGTAACGGTTAAGCCATCTACGATGTCGCTGAATTGGATGCGACCGCTTACCTCTGAGATGACCGGCATTGTATGCGGATCCCAGTTCGCAACTACTTCACCTACTGCAACTTCTGCACCGTCGTTTTTAGAAAGCACTGCACCGTAAGGTACTTTATAGTTTTCTTTGGTACGGCCGAATGTGTCGATTACGGTTAATTCTGTGTTACGTGAAGTTAATACGATTTTGCCTTCTTTGTTAGTTACAAATTTAGCGTTAGTTAACTTAATCGTACCTGCGTTTTTCACTTGGATGCTAGATTCTTTTGCTGCCGCAGAAGCCGCACCACCGATGTGGAACGTACGCATGGTTAACTGTGTACCTGGTTCACCGATTGATTGTGCCGCAATAACACCCACTGCTTCACCTTGGTTGATAAGGTGACCACGAGCAAGGTCACGACCGTAACATTTCGCACACACACCGAAGTCTGTGTTACAAGTTACCACCGAACGTACTTTGATTACGTCTACAGATTCCGCATCAATCACATCACACCATTTCTCATCGATTAAGGTGTTACGTGGAATTAATACTTCTTCCGTACCTGGTTTTAATACGTCTTCTGCAACCACACGACCTAATACACGATCACGTAATGCTTCTTTAACGTCACCACCTTCGATTAACGGAGTCATCACGATACCTTCGTGTGTACCACAGTCATCTTCAGTGATTACTAAGTCTTGTGCTACGTCTACTAAACGACGTGTTAAGTAACCTGAGTTCGCTGTCTTTAATGCGGTATCCGCAAGACCTTTACGTGCACCGTGGGTTGAAATAAAGTACTGAAGAACGTTCAGACCTTCACGGAAGTTCGCGGTAATCGGTGTTTCGATGATCGAGCCGTCCGGACGAGCCATAAGACCACGCATACCCGCTAACTGACGAATCTGAGCTGCAGAACCACGCGCACCCGAGTCAGCCATCATAAAGATACTGTTGAATGACGCTTGTTTTTCCGGGTTACCTTCACGGTTGATGACTTCTTCCGTTGAAAGGTTTTCCATCATTGCTTTTGCAACACGTTCGTTTGCAGCCGCCCAAATATCGATTACTTTGTTATAACGTTCGCCTGCAGTTACAAGACCTGAGTTAAACTGCTCTTGAATCTCTGCAACTTCTGCTTCCGCCGCGCGGATAATTTCATTTTTCTGCGCCGGAATTACCATATCATCGATACCAACTGACGCACCTGAACGAGCAGCGTATGCGAAACCGGTATACATGATTTGGTCAGCAAGAATGACAGATTCTTTTAAACCTAAACGACGGTAGCTTTCATTGATTAATTTTGAAATCGCTTTTTTACCTAACGTTTGGTTGAATACTTTAAACGGCATACCTTTCGGTGCGATCATCCATAAGATTGCACGACCGATTGTGGTATCCACTAAGTTAGTTTCCGCAACTAACTCACCCGCTTCGTTTTTCACGTGTTCGGTAATACGAACTTTTACACGTGCGTGTAATTCAGCTTGACCGGTACGGTATGCTTTTTCCGCTTCACGTGGGTCAAGGAAGTACATCCCTTCACCTTTCGCATTTACTTTCTCACGCGTCATGTAGTAAAGACCTAATACAACGTCCTGAGAAGGTACGATAATCGGGTCACCACTTGCCGGTGAAAGTACGTTGTTAGTTGACATCATTAACGCACGAGCTTCTAATTGCGCTTCAAGTGTTAATGGTACGTGTACCGCCATTTGGTCACCATCGAAGTCCGCGTTGAACGCCGCACAAACAAGTGGGTGTAACTGGATTGCTTTACCTTCGATTAATAACGGTTCAAACGCTTGGATACCCAAACGGTGAAGTGTTGGCGCACGGTTTAATAAAATTGGGTGTTCACGAATAACTTCTGCAAGGATATCCCATACGATCGGTTCTTCACGCTCAACCATTTTCTTCGCAGCTTTGATTGTTGAAGCAATACCACGAGATTCTAATTTAGAGTAAATAAACGGACGGAATAATTCCAATGCCATTTTTTTCGGTAAACCACATTGGTGTAGGTGTAAGTAAGGACCTACGGTAATTACCGAACGACCTGAATAGTCTACACGTTTACCTAATAAGTTCTGACGGAAACGACCTTGTTTACCCTTGATCATATCTGCAAGAGATTTTAATGGACGTTTGTTAGAACCTGTAATCGCACGACCACGACGACCGTTATCTAATAACGCATCAACAGACTCTTGTAACATACGTTTTTCGTTACGTACGATGATATCCGGCGCTACTAAATCTAATAAGCGTTTTAAACGGTTGTTACGGTTGATCACACGACGATATAAATCGTTCAGATCTGAAGTCGCAAAACGACCACCATCAAGTGGTACTAATGGACGAAGATCCGGTGGAAGCACTGGTAATACAGTCATTACCATCCACTCCGGTTTGTTACCGGATTGTTGGAATGCTTCTAATAATTTTAAGCGTTTTGTGATTTTCTTACGTTTTGTTTCAGAGTTAGTTTCTTGTAACTCTTCACGCATCATTTCACATTGGTGCTCTAAGTCCATATCACGTAAAAGTGCTTGAATACCTTCCGCACCCATTTTCGCTTCGAACTCATCGCCCCAACGCTCTTCCGCTTCCCAATATTGTTCTTCGGTTAATAACTGATTTTTTTCTAAATCAGTCATACCTGGTTCAGTAACAACATAAGATTCGAAATAAAGTACACGTTCGATATCACGTAAAGGCATATCTAAGATTAAACCGATACGGGACGGAAGTGATTTTAAGAACCAAATGTGCGCAACCGGACACGCAAGTTCGATATGACCCATACGGTCACGACGTACTTTAGTTTGGGTTACTTCAACGCCACATTTTTCACAAATTACACCACGGTGTTTTAAGCGTTTATATTTACCACAAAGACATTCGTAATCTTTTACCGGTCCGAAGATACGTGCACAGAAAAGACCATCACGCTCAGGTTTAAAGGTACGATAGTTAATTGTTTCCGGTTTTTTTACTTCACCGAAAGACCAAGAACGGATTTTATCCGGTGATGCTAAACCAATTTTAATTACATCAAAATCATCATTCGATTTCGATTGTGCTTTTAAAAACTTTACTAAGTCTTTCACTTTTTGCCCCTAGTGAGGAATTAAAGTTTTGCTTAGAACACAGGGCTCTAAACGAGGAAATCTGGTTTTACAAGCGGTCAAATTTTGCAAAATTTTTACTAAATTTGACCGCTTGAAGGTTGACGACTAGTCTTCGTCTAACTCCATATCGATACCTAAGGCACGAATCTCTTTCAACAATACGTTGAATGATTCCGGCATACCCGGTTCCATTTGGTGTGTGCCGTCTACGATGTTTTTATACATCTTCGTACGACCGTTTACGTCATCCGATTTAACCGTTAACATTTCTTGTAAGGTGTAAGCAGCACCGTATGCTTCTAATGCCCAAACCTCCATCTCACCGAAACGCTGACCACCGAACTGCGCTTTACCACCAAGTGGTTGCTGAGTAACAAGACTATAAGAACCTGTTGAACGCGCGTGCATTTTGTCGTCAACTAAGTGGTTCAATTTGAGCATATACATATAACCTACGGTTACAGGACGCTCGAATTTCTCACCGGTACGACCGTCAAATAATGTAATCTGACCTGAAGTCGGTAAGCCGCCTAATTCTAATAAGCCTTTGATTTCAGCTTCGTGCGCACCATCAAATACTGGTGTTGCAAGTGGTAAACCTTTACGTAAATTTTCTGCTAAACGCATTACTTCTTCATCAGTAAAGGTACTTAAATCAACAACTTGTGAACCGTGACCTAAATCGTACGCTTTCTGGATATATTCACGTAATTTAGCCACTTCTTGTTGCTGTTTGATCATCTTATTAATCTGATCACCGATACCTTTCGCCGCTAAACCTAAGTGTGTTTCTAAGATCTGACCGATGTTCATACGTGAAGGTACGCCCAGCGGGTTCAATACGATCTCAACCGGTTGGCCGTTTTCATCGTACGGCATATCTTCAACTGGGTTGATTTTCGAGATAACACCTTTGTTACCGTGACGACCCGCCATTTTATCACCCGGTTGGATTTGACGACGAACCGCTAAGTAAACTTTAACAACTTTTAACACGCCCGGTGCTAAATCGTCACCTTGAATGATCTTGTTGCGTTTAATTTCAAGTTTACGTTCGAACTCTTTACGTAATTCTTCGTGTTGTTCCGCAAGCTGTTCTAATTGATTTTGTTTCGCTTCGTCATCTAAGGTTTGTTCTAACCATTTCTCACGAGAAACTTTATCTAATTCAGCTTCAGATACGCCACCTTCAACTAATAAGTTGCGAACACGTGTGAATAAGCCGGCTTCTAAAATTTCTAACTCTTCAGTTAAATCTTTCTTCGCTTCTTTAAGCTGCATTTCCTCGATTTCTAATGCACGTTTATCTTTTTCAACGCCATCACGAGTAAATACTTGAACGTCAATAACCGTACCTGAAGTACCGTTTGGTACACGTAATGAAGAATCTTTAACGTCAGATGCTTTCTCACCGAAGATTGCACGTAAAAGTTTTTCTTCCGGTGTTAATTGGGTTTCACCTTTAGGCGTTACTTTACCTACTAAGATGTCGCCACCCTTAACTTCCGCACCAACGTACACGATACCTGATTCATCAAGTTTGCTTAATGCTGATTCACCTACGTTTGGAATATCCGCAGTGATTTCTTCTGCACCAAGTTTGGTATCACGTGCCACACAAGATAATTCTTGAATGTGGATTGTCGTGAAACGGTCTTCTTGTACCACACGCTCAGAAACTAACATTGAGTCTTCGAAGTTATAACCATTCCATGGCATGAATGCCACACGAATGTTTTGACCTAATGCTAACTCACCTAAGTCTGTTGAAGGACCGTCCGCTAAGATCTCACCACGTGCTACCGGCTCACCTAAATTCACACAAGGAATTTGGTTGATACAGGTATTTTGGTTTGAACGGGTGTATTTAATTAAGTTATAGATGTCGATACCTGCTTCGCCCGGAATCGTTTCATCTTCGTTTACTTTCACTACGATACGAGATGCGTCAACGTATTGGATAGTACCACCACGTTTCGCCACAATCGCAACACCTGAGTCAAGTGCGATTGGTTTTTCCATACCGGTACCAACAAGAGGTTTATCCGCACGTAATGTAGGAACTGCCTGACGTTGCATGTTCGCACCCATTAACGCACGGTTCGCATCGTCGTGCTCAAGGAACGGAATTAACGCTGCCGCAACAGAAACAACTTGTTGTGTTGAGATATCCATATAGTGAATATCTTCTGGTTTGTATAAACCTGACTCACCGTGTTCACCACGACAAGTTACGTATGTATCAGTGAAACGGAACTCTTCATCTAAGTTTGAGTTCGCCTGAGCGATAACGTAGTTACCTTCTTCGATTGCCGATAAATACTCGATATCTTCGGTTACTTGACCGTTCACTACTTTACGGAATGGCGTTTCTAAGAAACCGTAGTTATTAGTACGTGCATATACCGAAAGTGAGTTGATCAAACCGATGTTTGGACCCTCTGGGGTTTCGATTGGACATAAGCGACCATAGTGAGTCGGGTGTACGTCTCGAACCTCAAAGCCTGCACGTTCACGTGTTAAACCGCCCGGACCTAATGCCGAAATACGACGTTTGTGTGTAACCTCTGAAAGCGGGTTATTTTGGTCCATAAATTGCGAAAGTTGTGAAGAACCGAAGAATTCTTTCACTGCCGCAGAAATTGGTTTCGCATTGATTAAATCTTGCGGAGTAATACCGTCTAGGTCACCTAATGATAAACGTTCACGCACTGCACGTTCCACACGCACTAAACCAATACGGAATTGGTTTTCTGCCATTTCACCTACAGAACGGATACGACGGTTACCTAAGTGGTCGATATCGTCTACTTCACCGCGACCGTTACGGATCTCGATCAGTTTTTTCATTACACCGATGATGTCATCGTTGCTTAAAATACCTGAACCTACACCTTCCGGAATATCAAGTGAGCGGTTGAATTTCATACGACCTACCGCAGATAAATCATAACGATCTGCCGAGAAGAACATATTATCGAATAACGCTTCCGCTGCTTCTTTTGTTGGCGGCTCGCCCGGACGCATCATACGATAAATTTCAACTAATGCACTTAAGCGGTCATAAGTTGGATCTACACGTAATGTTTCTGAAATATACGGACCATGGTCTAAATCGTTTGTGAAGAGTACTTCGATCTCTTTGTAGCCTGCTTGCGATAACTTCGCTAACATCTCCATTGAGATTTCCATGTTTGCTGGGCAAACTAATTCGCCTGTTGAAAGATCAACATAATCTTTCGCTGCTACTTTGCCCACAATGTACTCTACCGGCACTTCAATTTGTTTAATATCGTCTTTTTCTAAAGTACGGATATGACGTGCGGTGATACGACGACCTTTTTCAATATAAACTTTGCCGTTGGCTTCAATATCAAATTGTGCTGTTTCACCACGTAAACGCTCAGGTACCAATGTCATTAAAAGTTTATTATCTTGGATTTCGAACGTAATTTTATCGAAGAACATCGTTAAGATTTCTTCAGTAGTGTAACCTAATGCACGTAGAATGATTGTTGCAGGTAATTTACGACGACGGTCGATACGCGCGTAAAGGTTGTCTTTCGGATCAAATTCAAAGTCTAACCAAGAACCACGGTAAGGAATAATACGTGCGTTATAAAGCACTTTACCTGATGAGTGGGTTTTACCTTTGTCAGAATCGAAGAATACGCCCGGACTACGGTGTAACTGAGATACGATTACACGCTCAGTACCGTTGATAACGAAAGTACCGTTGTCGGTCATTAATGGGATTTCGCCCATATACACGTTTTGTTCTTTAATGTCTTTTACCGTGCCTGCTGCCGCTTCACGATCAAAAGTCACTAAACGTAATTTTACGCGTAATGGCGCTGCATAGGTTGTACCACGAATTTGACATTCACGAACGTCAAATACCGGCTCACCTAATTCGTAAGAAACGTATTGTAATTCAGTTGCACCATTGTTGCTCACAATAGGGAACACTGAACGGAATGCCGCTTCTAAACCTTGTTGTCCATCTGAATCTCTTTCAATAAATTTTTCAAAAGAATCAAGCTGAATTGTTAATAGATAAGGTACGTTAAGAACCTGTGGACGCTTACCAAAGCTCTTACGAATACGCTTTTTCTCGGAATATGAGTATGCCATTGTTAGATAGCCTTCTGATTTTTTTGGTTAAGATTACACAATCCGACTGTCACAGGACGAGTTGGAAGTGGCATTAATTTACGAGGTGTCATTTTCCATTTGCCTAACTTACAGTCAAAAATCACTACTATAAGCGGTCAAAATGGGCAGGGAATTTGCAAAATTTGTTGATTAAAATGACAAAATCAGCAATTGCGTTCAAGCACAAAAGGCTGACGGAGTTATAGCCGTCAGCCGGAATGCAAAAATGGTTGGTAATTATAGCAGAGATTCGCAATTTTGGTCAATCCTGTTGCAAAAAACGGGAAAATTTTAACCGTTTGCAATGATAACGCCTAAAGTACTTTTTTCGTATGAAAGCTCTCTTGCTAAACAATAAATCTGCACCTTCACCGCTTAATAAAAACGAAAAAGCCAACGATTTCTCGTTGGCTTTTTCTGAACTTGAAGTTCTGGAAAAGTTAAATCAAAAATTATTTGATTTCTACTTGTGCGCCAGCTTCTTCTAATTCTTTCTTAAGTGCATCAGCTTCAGCTTTAGAGATGCCTTCTTTTAATGCTGCTGGTGCAGATTCAACTAAGTCTTTAGCTTCTTTTAAGCCTAAGCCAGTTGCACCACGTACTGCTTTGATTACAGCAACTTTGTTTGCACCTGCGTTAGCAAGGATTACGTCGAATTCAGTTTTCTCTTCTGCTGCCGCTGCGCCTGCTGCTGGAGCTGCTGCTACTGCTGCCGCTGCTGAAACACCGAATTTTTCTTCCATCGCTGCGATTAATTCAACGATTTCTGATACTGATTTTGAAGCGATCGCTTCGATTAATTGTTCGTTAGTTAATGACATGACAATCAATTCCTAAAGTAAATAAGTTGTTAAACGAGTTAAGAAGTTTTCTGCTAAAAATTATGCAGCTTCTTGTAATTTGTCGCGTAATGCCGCAAGAGTGCGAACAAGTTTGCCTGCCGCAGCTTCTTTCATTGTGCCCATTAAACGTGCAATTGCTTCTTCGTAAGTTGGTAATGTAGCTAAGAATTCTACATCTTGTACTTTACCTTCAAAGGCTGCACCTTTAAGTTCAAACTCTTTGTTTGCTTTCGCAAATTCAGTGAACAAACGAGCTGCTGCGCCCGGGTGTTCATGAGAGAATGCGATAAGAGTCGGACCAGTAAACGTATCTTTTAAGCACTCGAAATCTGTGCCTTCAACCGCACGACGTAATAAAGTATTACGTACAACACGCATTGTTACACCAGCTTCACGAGCAGATTTACGTAACTCAGTCATTTTCTCAACTGTTACGCCACGAGAATCCGCAACAACAGCTGAAAGGGCACCTTTGGCAGCTTCGTTTACTTCAGCAACAATCGCTTGTTTGTCTTGAAGATTTAATGCCATTGGTTTTAGCTCCTGATACACTCCACCAAAGTGGAATTTACAAAAAACCTCAAAAAACTCACCGCTTGCATCGCAAGTAGCAATCTTCTGAGCCTAAGGTGTCCAGAAGCAGAAAATTCTGTCTGTTCACCATCTACGTAGGCCAAATTAAGAGATGATTAACATCATTTCACCTACGGTCTTGGACGGGGCTTGATAGGCAAGCACCATCAATATTTGCAATACTGCAAAATAGGTCGCAAATTCTACGCTGATTTTTTAAACGTGTAAAGTGGTATTTGCTTGTCCTCACTAAAATATATATTTTCGACTAAAAATAATGCAGACGCAGATGCCGAGACCAATACTCACACTTAACCCAAAACTTGCTACTGCAGGTGTGGCGCTAAACGCCAATAAACAAAAAGAAATCATTGTAGTAGTAGCCGCCAACAAAATAGCGGTTATTTTTGTGGCTAAATTTTCTGCTGAGTGTTGCATATAAGCTGTATAATCAATACCAATTGCAGAAACCAACAGCAAGCCGAACATCGTAAATAACGTGATTGGTAATGCAAGCCAACCAAATATTGCAACCGTTGTTACAATCGCTATGATTGGAGGTACTAATATTTGAACGGCCGCTTTTCGTCCAAACAAACACCATAATACTAAACCTGCAAGTAAAAACGATACGCCTTTTAACCAAGCGGCATCGTTCCGTGTCTGTTGAAATGCCTGATTTAAGTAAGCTCGTTTATCTTGCCAAAAGATATCTTTGTTATTCGCCAAAGCAGATAAATGTTCAGCACTCTGCATTTGCTTAATTTTAATTAAAGTAGCAACTTGATTCGAACTTAATTTACCAAGATAGAGTGTTTTCCACCCCTGTCCCAATTTTGTATTTAAGGCTTGCTGTAAAGAAACTGGCGATTGTCTTTGTAATTGATGGATGGATTGTATTATTTCCTCGCTCTCCACTCCCAATTCAATTAGCGGTTGATATGCAAGCGGTTGAATTTTTGCACTCAATTGCAACTTGAATTGTTGCTGTTCTTGCTCGGAACTAAGCCATTGGCTCAATGCTTGATGAGACTGACCTAACGTAGTAAGCCTCTGCGACAGTAATTCGGTCTTGGCTAATAATTGTTCATCATTATCTGCAACAATAAGAAAATATTGGCTACCTAAATCAATTCCAGTTAACTCACTAATTTTTTGTGCTTCCTGTAACATCCCATGTGGCAGAGCAACCCACTGACGAATATCATCCTGCCATTCCGAACGAAATACACCAGTGATGACGAGTAAACAAAATAATATCTTTATACCTTTATGCTTTAATAACATCGGTAATTTAATATTATCTATAGGAAAACGAGGCCGGCGAGAAAAATCTACACGAACAAACATTGGTGGTAAAAACAATATTGTAGCGATAATTGCCGCTACCAATGCTACAGCAGAGAATAAAGCTGTTTGTTTTAATATCGGTAAATCCGTAAACCAAAGCAGACCATAACCCAGTAAAGTCACCATCAAACTAATAAAGAAAGTGAATTGATGATCTTTCATTGCTTGTTCAGCTTGCCAATTACGAACTGATAATGAAGAGGCTAACCAATGTAACGGAAAGTCAATTAGCACACCTACTAAACTGGTACCGATAACAAGTGTTAGTAAGTGAATTTTTCCTAACAAAAATACCGTAACGGCAATTCCGGCTCCCATACCAATTAAAATAGGAATAAACAGCGATAATACTCGCCAAGAACGAAAAACAGCGATTAATAGGATAAGGGTTAAGCTAACACCAAGACTACTCATAAATGTGCTTTCACTTTCTGCCTGCTGTTTAGCAACCATAGCAAATAATGATGTACCGGTAACATTTAATTCTGCTTGTAATGCAGTGGCATATCGGCGATTTTCTGCTAATAAACTTGGTAAGGATTGTTCGGTATTCAATAAATCAGATTGCTTTAACTCAGCTCGCAACATAACCCATGTTTTGGACTGATTTTCCGTAAAAATCATGCCATTTTCCGCATTCCAGCGCATATTAGATAGCTGCTGAGCTTGTGGTATAACAAACCGCCCAACCCCCAGCCAATCTTGCTCAAATGAAACCAGTTGGTTTTGTTTAAATGGATTAACAATCTGTTCCGCATACGCTTGAAAATAAGTTTGTGGCGTGTCTAATAATTGAGACTTAATTTCCTTTGGTAATACAGCCCATTTTAATAATTGGATTTCTGCTTTAAACTGGGCGAGATTAGGTTCTGTTTTGGAATAAATTTGCTCAAATAGCCCACTTTCTTGCCACTGTGAGCTTATTTCTGTTGCAATAGAAAAAGCCAGCTTAGCATCAGCATGTCCCACAAGTGCAATGATCTGACGATTAAGTTGCTGTTCTTGTCGATAATCAGCTTCCATCTGTACACTTGACCACTGCTGAGTTTGGGGCAAAAGTGATCGTAAATCGCTCTCAAACCATGATGAGGCTAATTTCTGTATACCAAATAATGTGAAAATCACGAATAAAAATACCGCATATAATATGCGGTAAGCGGTCATTTTTTGCATAAATTTTACTTATTGTAGGGCTGATAAAATACTTTCTGCGAGCGGCTGGTTCAGCTGATGTTTGCTAAACTTAATAACTGTTCGATCACCTTGTTTTTCTTTCAATTCGATCGAACTCACAATATTACTGCCTTCAAGAGTAATTTTTTCGAAAATTTGTTGCATCAATAAACTGCTTGGTTTGAGCGATAACTGCCAATTTGAAGCAGTTCCGGTAAGACTTAAATCAAATTGGCTTGATAATGCAGATATATCTCCGCTAAGCAACCCTAAAAATAATTGGATTTGCTCTGCTTGCCCCATACTCGAATTAGCCACCCAAGTTGAACCATTCCATTGAGAGATCCCTTGAGAGGTAACTTTCATTTGACTCATAAAAGGTTTCTCCATATGCCAGAGCAACCCTTTTTGTGCCACTAAGGTGAATTTTCCTGTTGCGACTATCGGTTTAGCTAGCGATTTTAAAAAGCGTTGCTGGATAAAATTACCTTGTATAGATTGAGGTTTTTGTAATTGTTGAATCAGCTCAGTTTGAGAAAAGCCCCATGAAAGTGGACTAAAGAAAAGTAAAAATAAAAGTAGATATTTTTTCATTAACATTCCCCCACAAGCGGTCGAAAACCCTCAAAATTTTGCACAGCATTTCGCCATGATAACGGTGTTTCAAATTGTGTTTCTCGACTCTCAATCTCTATTGCCATTTGTGTCGTTGAGCCTTTCGTTAACTTTTCGCCCGTTAGCGCATCAACAATAATATAATCAAAACGAATACAACTTTCATATTCAATTAATGCAAGTTCCACTCTAATTCTTTGGCGAAAGAGTGCCGGTTTGACATATTTTAAATCCAGTGCCACGATCGGATAGGCAAAACCATTTTGACGCATAACATCATAGGTATAATTAATTTCTTCCAAAAAGGCACAACGAGCCATTTCCAGATATTTCACATAATGTCCATGCCACATAATGTTCATTGAATCTACATCAAAGAACTGGATCTCATACTCGGATTGATGCTTACAATAAATATGTTTTTTCATTCTCATAGATATAAAAAAGTGCGGTCAATTGCCGCACATTTTACAAAAATTATTTCACAATGTCGCCTTTTAACGCTACGCCTGCAATACTGCGTCCCGCATGACATTCAAATTGTGAGGTACTTTTATACTCATTCTTCTTATAATAACTCACTAAATTACCTACTTTAGTCGCACCTTCTTTCTTTGCTCGTTCCTGGAATTTTTTAACTGCGGACAAGAACGCCCATTGGCACGCTTCTAAATCACTTTTATTAAGCGCGTTTGTTTTTGGATTGGTCGTGATCCCCTTACGAATAACCTTCCCAGGAGCCGCTTTTCCGAAATAAAGTTTTACACTTGGATCAAGCACTTCTTTTGCTTGCGGTGAATTTAACGCTTCCTGAATAGAATAGTAATGTGTTGTATTACGAGGGGCACACGCTGCCATAATTAATGCGGTACTTACTACACCTGCTACTTTCACTAATTTCATGTTGTTCTCCTATATGAATCCATACTGCATACACTATTTTTGTTGCCAAAAATCATAAAAATTAAACCATAAATATGGATTTTTTGCACATTCATTCGCTAATAAATCTGCATAATCTTGCATAGCTTGTTGAATCTGCTGCTGACGGATCTTTCCTCTTCCTTTAATAGGCGAAGAAAAATGCCGAAGCTTCAAACAATATTTGCCATTTTCTTTTAAACTAAAAATCGTATTAATCGGTGCTTTCAACAAACTCGCTAATAACCATGCTCCTTCTGGAAATTCAGCCAACTTACCTAAAAAATTAACTGTTTGGGTCTTATCACCTCTTACAGGCACACGATCAGCTGCGATAGCGATCCATTCGCCACGCTCAATCCGCTCACTCAACTCCAACATTATGTGCGCATCTAAATCTTCTACCTGAATCAGAGGTAATTCATCTGCTCCTGCATCAACTAATGCTTGGTTAAACGCTTCAGCATGTTTGCTATGAACCAGTGCGTTGAGTTTAAAATTCGGATGATGGCCGTTATTAAGTAAAGCTCGACAAATTTCAATATTACCGAAATGAGAACAAATTAATATTTGCCCTCTTCCGCCAGCATCAATCTCTGCATAGAGATTTTCGCTATCATCAATCACTAAATCCGCATAATGTATTTGATGTTGCCAAACGGCAAATCGGTCTGTAATAGCCTCTCCAAAGGCAAGAAATTGACGAAAAATAGTCGCTCCTTTTAATCTCACTTGAGGGAAATAAGCGGTCAGATTTTGCTGATATTCTGCAATATATCGGCGAGTTTTACTTGAGGTTAAATAAAAATACAACACGACCCAAAAAGTAAAAAAGCGGATTAGCCAAAGTGGACAATATTGCACAATGAGGCGAGTTAGCATTAGAAAAAAATGGGTTCCTCGCTCTTGCTGATTCGCCCAGTGTCGCTGATTCTTTCGAGTAACCGTCATTAAAATTTCCCCGTAAACACTCGACCCAACATCCCGAAAAACAATCGGGCATGCATTTTACTAATCAGCCAATTATCATCCCAACCTCTAAAATGAGATACGCCATCTTCATCATATTTTACGGGAGTTTCTACCCAAATCATTGGTATCTTACGCCACTGGCAATGTACAAGAATTTCAATATCAAAATCCATTCGATTACCTAGTTTTTCTTGAGTAAGAATAGGCGCAACTAACGCTAAAGGATACAAACGAAAACCGCACATTCCATCTTCAATCTGAGTTGATAAGGTATTTATCGCAATCCAGAAATTAGTGATTTTACGTCCATACAAACGTGCTTTAGGCGCATCAATACCATAAATCGGTTTACCACAAATAAGCGCCGTTGAATGTTGCTTAGATATTTCCACCATTGCTTCAATATCAGCTAAATTGTGTTGCCCGTCCGCATCGACTTGTATTGCATGCGTAAAACCTTGCTGATAAGCCCATTGTAACCCTGTTTTAACTGCCGCACCTTTTCCCCCGTTCTGTGAGCGGAATACGACGGATACATTTGGCTGTTGAGTTATCTGTTTCAATATTTGTTGCTGAGCATCATTCGAACCGTCATCTACAACTAATACTGGCAAACCAAACCCTAGCAATTGCTCAATGACCTTCGCAATCGTATTAACGTGATTATAATGAGGTATTAATGCAACAATGTTAGATTTCTCTGCCATGGCTATGCTCCGCATTTTTTCTCGATAATTAGACCGCTTGCACAAATCTCACCGTTACCTTTCAACTGAAATTTTACCCGCTGTTTTACAACATCCCAATTAAGTGTTAAATGTACGTCATCATGCGGACGTAAAAACTGTTGGAATTTCAAATTATCCACTCGCTCAATTTCAATTTCTCTCTGTAATAAGCGAGGGAGTTGTTCTATTACCCATTGCAACTCAATTACTCCCGGTACCAACGGAAAATTTGCGAAATGCCCTTTAAAATAATGCAAATCTAGTGGCACTTTTCCTATTAATTCAAGAGAATTGTCTTGTTCAATCGTATGCAACCAGATTGGATCACAAACATTGTGTTGACAAACAGACTCGAAATCTTGGCGCAAGATTTTAGATTGAGCATTGCGAGGTAACTTGTCGGTTAAACGCCAATAACGTGGTAAAGCAAATTTTTCTTGTGTCATAGCAAGTGTTTGTTTCAAATGATCCGTCAAATATTTACGGCCATTCTCACGTAAACAATCAATGCCCTCATCACTCAATGCCAACCATGCTACCGCTCGCTGTTTCTCAGGGTGTTGTGCGACATAAGCATCAGCAACCCATGAGTGCTTTAATAAATCCTGTTCAATTTTCACTAATGACACTCTTTTATCACCCAATTTAACAATGCGATCTAGACGTCCTAATAATTCAAATCCATCACCAAAAAATTCCACGGCATCTGCTGTTTGCTCTCTCCCTTGCGTACGGCTAGATTCAACCCATAACGCTTGCTGCTCATTTGTACCTAAATGTACATCTTGCAAAGGCTTCCAGTGCTGATAAGGCTGACGAAAAGCGATACAACCTGTTTCCGTACTGCCATAGCCCTCTAATACGGGACAACGCATTGCCGTCTGAACTTGTTCGGCAAGTTGCTCGTCTAACGCACCACCGGACGAAATAACTCCAACAACATGTTGTTCCGCTAAATGAGGTAATGCCAAATTTAAACGAGAAAGTAAAGCTGGACTCGTGATCCATAAACACTGCGAACTCTGCTTACTTTCCGCCAATAAATATTCGGGATAAACTAATTGCTCACGACCTATTGTCCATGCTCGTCCTTCCAAGAAATGCCAAAGTGGAATCAAAACTCGATACGTCAAACCATAAAAATGCTGAACGCTTACACTACCGATTGTATGGGTACCATTTTGTTGGAAAGGTAAAAACTTGCCGACCTCAATTGCCTCTTGCCATAAAAGTGAAGCGGTTTTCTTTAAAATCTTTGCCTCACCACTGCTGCCTGAGGTTTTTAACCAAACTTCTGTCTGGCATTGCCAATCTACAAGCGGTAAAAAATCCACAACTTTTTGTAAATGCCCATAGCTTTGGAAACGAATGCCATCAAATAGGAAATCGGCATTTTGTTGTAGCCAGATCTGATTTTCGTCCAACAAGTTAGGGGGCAATAACACCTTCACATCGGCACGGAAACAAGCTAATAAGACGCAAGCAAATTGGGCGGCATCTTCTAACCATAAGCCAACAGACCTCACATTATCTTGTTGGAATTGCTGTGAAATTTGTGTTACTCGCTGGAAAAAATCATCACTGAGCCAAATAGGATTTAATGCAATAGGATTTTTGTTCATAAAATTAAAATGTTCTGTTATGTTTCGGACGAATCAGCCATTCTCCCACCATGACGATTGCCATAATAATATAGGCAATCACACCGGTATAAAGCGCCCAGGCATCAAGTCGATTAAAATAAATCAGAGATACAGTTACTACAATATTGAAGATAAAAATCGCACACCAAACTTGGGTTACTTTGCGGGTATAAGCTATTGCCTCAGCAGGTAAATCAGGATCTTGTAAGCGAGCGAATTTTTCAATAATGGTTTGCTTCGCCCACAAACTACCGCCAAAAATTATTAACATAAAAACGTTGATCGCAACTGGATACCAATACATCCAATCTAAGCCTCGACTTATACCGACCACCCCCAACATGATAGACATAAAAAATGCAAAAAAACGCTGAAAACCGACCGCTTGCATCCCTTGAAAAAACCATAAGAATGCAAGGCCAAACGGCATATAAGTTAACCAATCCATCTCTGGTGATAACCACCATAATAACGGATAAGCGATGCTAAATACGCTCAATAAACAACGAGTTACAATATTGACTACCCGCATAACACTCCAAATTGATCAAGCTGTTCTGCTGTACAAATTTGTTCAAACGCCATTTTGCTGATTTTTGATTGGCTATTACGTGGCAGTTTATCGGTAAATCGCCAAAAACGAGGCAAGGCAACTTTTTCTTGTGTTATTGATAAATGCTGCTTTAAAGTTGCAACCAATATTTTTCGATTCTGTTTGTATAACTGTATCCCTTGCGAAGAAAGCGCGACCCAAGCAACTAAACGATTTTGCAAAGGATGTTTACCAATATAACAGTCCGAAACCGCCATATGCTGTTGTAAATTTTGCTCGACGCTTGCTAATGAAATTCGCTTGTCACCCAACTTAATAATGCGATCAATACGCCCTAAAATAGCAAATTGTTGATTTGAAAATTCAACTACATCCTCACACTGCTCGCGCCCTTCTAACCAATCGGCTTCAATCCATAGCGTAGAACGCTCATCAATCCCGACTTTTGCAGTTGGCATTGGCTGCCAAAGAGAAGAATCTTGCTTAAACGCTATTGCTCCCGCTTCAGTGGTCCCATAGAAGTCAGTAACATGAAAACCTGTCGAATTAAAAATCATCTCTGCCACACCTGAAGGCAGTATACCTCCTGCTGAAACAATTTCGCTAAGCGTGGGAAAAGATAAACGCTGCCAATCAATACTTGCCAACATTGTAGGGCTACTAATCAGCACTGTTTTTTTCGTTTGACGACAAACTTGAGCCACATTTTCAGGAAAGAACTGTTGTTTACGCCCAATCTGCCAACCTAATACCAACGGCATCATAATTTGACAAATTAACCCATATAAATGTTGAATACTCACGGTACAAACGGCCGTAATTTGATTACCAGATTCAAATCCAAATGCTTGTGCACAGACTTGGGCATTTTTCCATAGCTGACCGGCCGTTTTTATAATCGTTTTAGGCTGACCGGTACTGCCAGAGGTTTTCATCAAAAGTTGAGTATCGGCAATAAAGTCAGCAAGCGGTCGCTTTTTCTCACTTTTTTGCAATTCAAGCTGATTAGCAAACTCATCAAAATATTTAGCATTCGAGAGATGAACCGGTACATCAGCAAGCCAAATATCTGCCAGCTGATTTGCCCAAGCGATACTTTCTTCAGTAAAGTTAGGAAGGAATAAGGTGCGTACATTGGCATGCCAACAAGCTAACAGCGTGCAGGCTAATTTTGCTCCATCTTCAAACCAAAGTGCAACTGTATGAATTTGTTGCTGTTGAAGCGCTGTCGCAATTTGCCAAACACGCTGTTCAAAATCGGTATAATACCAAGTAGGATATTGAGCAATAAGCTCTGTTGATGAGTAATTCATTCGTGAAGAGATAAATACTATTCTTCGCCTTTTTGGCTGATTTTCACGACTGCCTGCACCACATCGGCAACAGTACGAACATTACGAAAATCTTCGGCTTGTAATTTGTGTCCTGTTTCACGTTTAATATGATCAATTAAGTCAATCGCATCAATACTATCGATTTCTAAATCTTCATATAAGTTTGTTTCCGGCGTAATGCTCTTCGGATCAACTTCAAACAAAGTTTCCAACGCATTTACCAATAATGTTTGAATTTCTTGTTCAGTCATTATTTACCCCTTAATCGAACGAATAAATGTTGCTAATGTCGCAACACTTTCAAAGTGATTACGTAAATTCTGCTTTTCGCTATCTAGTTGTAATCCAAAAGTTTTTTGTACCGCTAAACCAAGTTCAAGTGCGTCTACTGAATCTAAACCCAACCCATCATCACCGAAAAGTGGAGCATCCGTTTCAATATCCTCTACGCTCATATCTTCAAGACCAAGGCTATCGATAATTAATTGTTTTAATTGCAGTTCAAGTTCCATTTTCTGTCCTTAAATTGTATGAGTATGTGAATTAAATAAATCTTCTAATTGTTTTTTCAATCGACGAGAAGCAATAGGTAATGGCTTTTCCGCTAATAACGCTTTCGGATCAATATCTTCGGCAACCGTTAATTGATAACGAATTTTCTGAGAAGGAACCTTATACCAAGGTTGACCTTTTTTTAAATTCGGCGGAGACATTTTAATTATAATCGGAGTAATTACTTCTGCGCTACGTAAGCCGATAGATACGGCACCTCTATGCAAATTAACTACACCATCCCAACCTGTTCTAGTACCTTCAGGGAAAAGCAATAACGACTCTTCTTGTAAAATCTGATGGCTTTTTTCTAATACTTCTTCACTTTCGGAATTAGGCAAAAAACCACATGCAATAATAGGATCAACCATGACCGGATTATCAAGCAAATCTTTTTTTACGATACAGTTTAAACGGTTTTCTTTTGAAAAGATTAACACCACGTCCAATAGAGAAGGATGATTAGCAACCATTAATTGACCTTTACGTCCAAGTCGTTCGAAACCATGATATTCCACTTCAAGAACACCGACGGCAACTAGATATTTGACAAAGAATGCCCAAATTTTCCCCACTGAACGGCGAGCTTGCAAAACATGAGACAGATCACCGTTTTTCACGTATTTAACATAAGGAGAAAGAATAATTCTATAACTGATTCCTAATACGCCAAATAACACAAAACCCAACATCGTCCCTAAGAATCGACGCAGCCAGTCTAATTTTTTCGCCATTGCCATACCTTTCCATTTGTACTTTTAGTTTGCCATTGCACACTATTCGCATAATGGTTTTGAACCCACGTTAAAGCATTATCTTTTGCTAAACAAGCGGTCGTATTCACGCTATCTTTTACAACCAAACTCAGCTGATATTGCTCACCTTTTGTGACTACCAATGCTAGCGCATATGCAAAAGGCTGACGTTCAATCGGCTGTGCATTATAGTTTTCTAATAATGGGCTTTCCGCCACAACAACGAGCACACGGTCTGCTCCGTCATTCAAGAGCAAATAAGCTTCTAACAAAGCGGACTCTAAGTTGTCTTGCGAAGCGGTAATAGATATGGTCTCAGCCGTCACTTGACGAAATTCAGACCATTGTCCGACTAATGCATTATGTACCGATAAACTAAATGAGGTAGGTGAAACATCACCATCTTGTAATAGCGTATGCCACAAACCAAAACTACGGTTAATTTCACTATTGTTTGAAGCATATACAACCGGAATATTTGCCTGTTCCGACGGTAATAGCTCCCAAGCAGCCTCAAAGAAAAGCCGAGCTGAATCACTTAAACGACGACGTTTAATTGCCGGCAAAAACGCTAATTTAGGGGTAAAATTTTCCCAATTTTTTGCATTTTTAACCCAATGCGCCTCACCTAGTTGCCAATCAGCAATGGAAAGTTGTTTATTAGCTACAACATTCCATGCTGAAATATTAAATGTAAATTCACAATGGTCTGTCATAGTAAATTAATAATGTTTGAACAGCTCAGCAACAATACGGTCTGTCTGACCTTGAACACCATTCGATTTTGATGCGGATTGTTCTTCTTTGCTACGTTGTTTATAAACAACCTCACCAATTTCATCATAATCCGAACCATCTAATTCGCTCACTCTTACTGTGGCGCGTAATACTAAATTACGGCGTTCATTTAGTGCATAGCTAAGCATATATTTACACGAATCATGAGGGACAGTATTAATATGAACTTCACTTTCAATACCTTTAGCTTTTAAGCTTTTTACAAGGCTTGGTACAAAAGATGCTAAACGTGGATTTGATGATTCTTTAATACATAATTTTGTTAAATCTGCACGTTTTTCTACTGTATCCGTTGTTGGGAAATTATTAGTACAAGCGGTGACAACCAATAGAGATAATGCACCTAACATTAGCTTTTTCATAAATATTCCTTAATTAATGAGCATTAATAATTCGCGATTTTCTAATTTGAGCTGCGGTCTTTTTCGCTGTTGAAGCAATAATGCTATTTAAGCTACCACCGAAAAATCCCATTCTTAACGTAGTTTCCGTATTGACAGAACCCAAGTAAACACCGTTTTTATCTTTTAATGTCGTTATAACAGATAACGTACCTTTACCTGCACCGAACCCAATAAACATTCTTAATGCCCGATTGCCTTCATCAAAAGCTTTAATATCATAACTTACCACAACATCATTGCCTTCTTTGTAGCCATATTTTTGTAATTGCGTCCTTAAGTTATTTTCGAATATAGTGGCAACTTCAGGCGAAATCGTTTCATTAGAAGACACATTAACAATCTTGTAAGTCGTATACTGTTCCTTCACATCTTGCTTTAAGTTACTATCTAACGTCATCGAGCTACAAGCTCCTAAGAAGACTGATATAGATAAAATCCCAATTAATTTCCATAATGTTTTCATAAGTTGTTCCTTTTAATGTAACTATAACTCTTTTATTCTACACGAAATCTGACCTTCTACCAATATAAGCCAAAATGCTTATAGCCCTCTCACCACCCACCAACAACTTTCATCTTGCTGATGTTGTTGAGGGTGTTCAAACACCCAACCAATCAGGGCAGTTTGGTTTGGTGCAAGATCTAATTCGGCCAGATCGAATAATTTAGCCATTTCATGTTTTTCCAGTGCAAGAAAAATCCCTGCACCTTGTAAATCTAAACTTTGCGCAATTTGAAAAACCGCAGCATTATTGATATTTGCCATAAAATCCAACGGGCTTGGTAAATGTTCTTGTAATAAATTATTGAACATTTTGTAGAATTTACTCGGTGAATTGAAATTCGAGCCTAAATAAACCGCACTTTCTCCATTTACAAATTCACGTAAGTTTAAAGCACCGAGCAAAGCCAATTGTGTAAAGCGGCTTAAGCGACGAGCATCTACGCCCAATTCTTTCAAGCGTTGACGCAAGGTTTTATCATCCAATTGTTCCGTTACTTGAAATTCTGCGATTACTTCCATTGCAATATCCACCCAATGTTACTGCCACCAAAACCAAGGAAATAATTCAACACGATAAGCGGTCTATTTTCAGTATTTTTTTGCAACTGTTCTAACAGCCATGCCGTTTCCAATGCACCACTTGCGCCTAGCGTATGCCCCAGCTCTTTTTTAGGGAGGAAGTGCGGTCGATTTGGCACAATTTTTTGCAAAATCGCTTGCTCAATTTCATCAAAGTCTCCTCCGACAAAATGTGGTTTAATTGCATTGATTTCTGCTGGCAAGCGGTCGGATTTTTGTAACACTTTGTCAATTAAGCGCACTAAACTTTGCTCGCTATTATTGGTTAAGCTGAAATGATCAGTCAGGCTTGCAACAGCTAAAATTCGGCAGTCGGACTCCTGATTGCTCAATGCTACACAACCAATACCTTCGCCTAAAATAATGCCTTTTTCTGCTGCACTTTGTGCCAGCAAACCCATCGCCTGAAAATGCTCAAAGGTTAAACGATTAAACATTTCAAAACCTAGTACAAGCACCTTCTGGCATTTGCCTTGTTCAATCATTTTTGCCGCATAACCAATCGCCTGCGCAGAAGAGGTGCAAGAGGTAGCAAAGTTAAAGACTTTTGCTCCATATTTTTGTTGGAGATAATCACCAATTATCGTGATGTTCGGTTCACTGGCTAACGCTTGATGAGTAGCAAAGCGATATTCGCAATCAGCAATCGTATAGGCTGTTGAACCTAGTAAAATTGGTATTTCAGCTAATTCAGAGATTGCCCAGCCTGCACTTGACAGACATTGCTCTAATTGCTGTTCAAGTAACACATAGAGTGCCGGCAAACTTAATAATACAGAATCAAAAGCCGAAAAATAGGGCAATTCAATTGATTGCCCTAATTGTAGTGCGGTTCGTTTTTTGCAATTTTTTGCAGAAATTCGACCGCTTGCATTGATATAAACCGCCATTATTGATGTGAATCCCGAATAAATTTAGCTAAATCGGCAACATTCATCATATGCTTACGCACCATACGATCACCTTGCAAACGTACTTTAAAATGCGCTTGCAACGCCACTGCAATTTGCAAAGCATCGAGCGAATCTAACTGGATACGACTTTGCTCACCAAAAAGTGGCTCGTTATCCGCAATATCTTGCGACTCAAACTCGTCTTTTTCGGATTCGTTTACGATTAATTTTTTCAGTTCTAATTCAAGTAAATTAGGTTCTAAGGTAAATGTATATTTCATAGTATGTACCACATTAAAATCTTGCCTGCGTTCTTAATTGTCGCTGATAAATCAAGGCGGCAAGCCCGATCATCACAACACCAAAAGCGATCAATTTTGCCAAATAATTTGCAATTTGCGGTAATTCATATTGGTTCAACAACAGATTTTGGAAGCCGCTTAACGCCCAGCCCATTGGCGAAAACTCGGCGATAGTTTGCATAATTTCCGGCATGACATAGGTTGGCACCATAATACCGCCAATCGCCGCCATAATGATAATACCGCCACCGCCTAACACCACGGCATGCTCAGTTGTGCGAGCCACTACACTAATAAATAGCCCATAACCAAGCGCAGACAGGCTAACTGCCATCGCTAATACCGCATAGTGCCACCACTCGCCAATCAGTGAAAAAGCAGGCATTTCAAGGCGAGGCAAAACAAAATAGCCTAATGCCACCATACCGATAAATTGGCATTGATTGATCAAGAAATAAGGAATCAACTTCGCTACAATCAGTTTAAATGCGGAAGCTCTCGCCATTCGCAGTCTAGTAATGGTATTGGTTTGTCGCTCCATCGCCATTACATTAGAAAGCGGAATCATAATAAAAAACATCCCGAAAATCAGCCACGCAGGTACACTATGTTGTACCGAGTTAGGTTTTGCAACTTCCTTACCTTGGCGGTTCAGATAGATTTCTTGCCATAAATCTTTAGCCAGATAATCATTAATTTGAGCGAATTTTTTATCTAAATCCTGATTAACCTTTTTCTCTATCGCTTTGATTTGCTTCTGTTTATTATTTTTTAGCGTAATCTTATTGTCCGCCATATATTGATCTAAACGCAATTGGGTGTAATGTTTTTGTAATACACCTTTCACGCCTAATAGCCAACCACGATCAACACTTGGGTTAAGCCACAACGCTAACGTTTTTTCATCTGAAAGTGCGGTCGATTTTTGATTAGAATTTGCAATTAATAGCTCAAATTCGCCCGCTTGTAATGCAGCTTGATACCTTGCCAACTCCGCAATATCTGCCTGTTGAATATTAAGCTTTTCCGCTTTCAATTTCTGAAAAAATGCTTCATTTAACGGATTGTTTGGCTCAGCTAATAAAACTATCGGCGCATCTTGGCTAAGTTCATTCTCATTACTTAGTGCTGCCGACATAATCAACATAAACAAAATTGGCATAATAAACAGCACTGCCACACCGTGCAGATCACGACTTAATAAGCGAAGTTCTTTAAAAATCGAAGCAATTAGCACCTTGTTCCTACCTGCTTATCTAAAAAATCCAAATAAAATTTCTCAAGCGGTTGATTACCGATAATTTCTTGCAAATCACCTTGATAAATCAATTTCCCTTCATTTAACAGCACTAACTGTGAACAAAGTTGCTCAATTTCTTGCAAGTAATGCGATGTATAAATCACCGTTACCCCTTGCTTGGTTAATTCTGCCACGCTATTGAGAATAAACTGACGAGATTGCGGATCAATCCCCACCGTGATTTCATCCAAAAAAATCACTTTCGGGCGATTAATCAAACCAATCGCAAAATTTAAACGGCGTTTCAAGCCACCCGAAAGGTGCTTTGCCAATTTGGATTTATGTATCGTTAGCCCCGTTTTTTCCAACAACTCCAACAGCCAATTTTTATCAGAAATTTCATAAAGTGCGGCGAAGAATTTCAGATTTTCCCACACCGTCAACAACGGATAAAACGCAAAATCCTGCGGTACTAACGAGATTTGATGACGTTGCTGTTTCGACAATTTCTCAAACGGCACGCCCTCAAACAAAATCTCGCCTTGCTGTACCGACTGCAAGCCAGCGAGTAACGACATCAAGGTCGTTTTACCCGCCCCATTTGGACCGAGTAAACCAATGGCAGAGCCTTGGGGGATGTGTAAATTCACATTGCATAACGCCTGTGTTTGAGCGTTGGGGTATTGGTGGTTTAGGTTATTTATTTCAATCATTAATCTTCCGTAGGGGCGGGTCCTGTGCCCGCCCGAAATTATTCTGCTATATACAATTTATCCAACGCCCAATGTAACGGGTTATGCTCAATATATTCCGCAATTATCAAATAATCTTTTTCATCTCGCACAATATGTTCATAATAACTACGTTGCCATAACCTCTTATTAAAAGGCTGCCAATTCTTTTGTTTCACATTTTTAATATATTCAACATTCGTTCGAGATTTAAAACGTTGAATCACATCAAATAATGAATAACGAGGTAGATGTATAGCATTTTCAAGCTGAAGAATAAAATGGATATGATTAGGCATAATCACATAATCCAAACATTTTACTGTAGGGAAATATTGTTCCAACTCCAAATAACAAGTCTCAACCATTTTACCAGCAGGGTTTAATTCCATTTTCTCATTCAAAATCTTGCCGAATAAACATAAACGATCTTGAACGCAAATAGTGATGAAATATAATCCATTTTCGGAATAATCATAATGTTGTAAACGGATAGTTTTACGACGTGGTAAATGTTGTTTATTCATATCTGTTTCGGCAATTATTTCGGGCGGGCACAGGACCCGCCCCTACAATTATTTCAACATTCTCCATAATTTTTCTTCCCTCTCTGAGATCCTTCTCAAAAACGCCGCCGTTTCCTTATATCCTTCCACACTCGGCTTACGGCATTGCTTAACGCAAAGAATAGCAAATTCTCGCCAGAGGTCGCCGATTTCGGTCATCTGTTCGGAAGCCTGTTTGAATTTGGGTTCGTTGCAAATTTCAGCGGCTTGTTCTAAGAAATAAGCATATAAATAGCGGAAACCTGCACCGCCTGTGCCGATTTCTTCTTGCATTCTCACGATATGCCCGAGATACAAGCGGTTATATTTTTCGCCTTTTTTGCAAGCAGCGAGATTTTCAATAGATTTCGCTACAGTGCGAATGCCTTTCACACCGACAAAAAACAGTGGTGCAAGCATTTGTTTTGCTTGTTTGCGAATAGCTTTGCGAACTAACGTAGGCAAGTCAATTTGCGAAAAATCAGGCGTTTGCTCGAAATAATACATCAGCCCTTTTGCCGCCAATGCGCCTTTAGCAAAACGGGCTTTTTGCAGGTCTTGAGCGGCACAGCGTTGCACCGTTTCAAATACAGGATCGCTGATTAAATAATCATCGTTTTCCTTACCATAAACAAGTAAATTATGGGCATTAAAATGAAAACGCATTTCAGACGGAAAATAAGGCAGCCAAAAAACCGATGTCTGCAAACCGACTAATTTGCCATTTTGCAACGCCTGATCTAATGCCATTTGTCCTGCCGTTTCGTTAGAAAACTTCTGCATTTTCAACCGCACTTTCAGCAATTTCGATACCTTTTTGATGATGTGCTTCGGTTGCATACGGTAAGAAATCAAAGGCATTCCGCTGACCTTAATAATCGGCAGATAAACAAACGTCAAAGCGGACGCCAAACCAAAGACCATCGCCTCGTTCAGCTCCGCCCCGTGCGATTTTAATAAAGTTGACATCACACCGCTTTCGCAGTGGGCGGTGTGTTGATGGGAAAAATGGTTCATTACCAATCCATATTCATTGAATTACAAAATTCTTCAGATAAATAATGTGTGAAATTTTCCATTTCATCTAAAGAAACCATAGCCCTTTTATATGTACTATCTAGAGCAAAAGTCAAAACTGCAGGTAGTCCACTTTGTATATAAATATTCTCTATAAAATTTTTACTACCCCAATAATATTCAATAAATTCTTCTATAATTTTGATAGCTTCTTCATCTGTAAACTTTAAATTTTCGCCAACAGAAAACATAGATGTTGTAGGTGATATCAACATTGGTATAGCACCCACTGGAGAATGAATTTGAAATGCTTCATTATTTTTACCAAAGGCGCCATGAGTTAAATGATTACGAATTTGATCTTTTAGTAAACTTAATTTATCGTAAAAATCTCTATTCTTAGGAACTGATATATCTATGCATCTTTTGAATTTATCCTTCCATTCACTTACTGTTAATTGAGCAATTTCCTGTTTAGTTTGTAATTTCCCTTGCAAAATAGCCGAATGAATAAACACATGCTCTGTAAAACTGAAAAATGCATCTATTACAGAAATTGCTAGCCAATTTTTTTCTCTTTGTAGTGTATTTTCTTGATTCCAACGACTTACAAAATCTGCTAATACATCTATATCACCTGTATCACTCTGATGACTCATAATAAATACATCTATTTCTTTTACTTTTTGCTTATATAATTCTAATTGGAAACACAATCTATCAAAAAATGGAATACTATTATTGATAACATTTAAATCATTTGCGTTAGAAGCTTCATTTGCATAATAATCAAAAAAAGGTTTCGCTTTATTTATTGCTTTATTAATTACTTTTACAACATTTAAACTATCACGTTTAGATACACCACTAAAAGAAAGAAGAGCCATTCCTAGTTTTCGATGTTGTAATAAAAAAATACTACCTTTGTATTTTATCGGTATCGTGAAACTAACTTTCTCTTCTTTTCCTGAATATCCATAACCTAGAAAGCTCACAAAAAGAAGGAAAATAAGATAATATGGCTTTAGTTCTGTTTCATTCGAAGTTCTAATCATCTTTTCCTGCTCTATAGCCTGATATTCCGATTCTGATAGATTAGATATATCTTTCAAAATTAAAGATATTTTATTCTTCAATTCTTGTAACTCAGATTCTGTCATATAATTCCTTTCAACTTATCAACATTTATCCCAAACCCCCTCGCATACACTTCCAACTTCCTCTCACTCAACTTCGCAAAAATCTCCGGTCTAAAATGTCGTCTAATCTGCCATTGCCAAAAGCCTGTGGCTTGGGCGAGAGTTTGGAGATCGTAGCGGTTTTTGTACATTAGGTAGTAAATAACCGATTTTTCACCGTTTTTGACCGCTTGTAGAGCTTGTTCGGTGAGTTGGTTGAGTTCGTCCACGGCTTGTTCGGTGGCAAACTCTTCCGCTTGCCAGCCTGTGCTAGTACCTGCTTCAAATTTTCCGTTGCGGGTAGCGTAAATCACTTTACGTTGCCCTTGGAAAATTTTGCTGTCGTCTTGGGGAATGTCTTCAATTTCCATATATTGCTCGTAGGGGCGGGTCCTGTGCCCGCCCGTAAACTCTCGTTGATATTCGGGCGGGCACAGGACACGCCCCTACAAATCATTTATTTCGTTATCACTTCTAACAACATAAAACAACTTGAAAATCGTCCACTCTCCGGCACATAGCACAGCACCTTCTGCCCTGATTTAAGTGGGAAAGTGCGGGAAAATTCTTCCAAAATAATGTAAATCGAAGCCGAACCTGTGTTACCGCAATAAGTCAAGTTGGTGAACCATTTTTCTTGCGGAATTTCAAAATTGATATTGCGTAAGCCGTCTAGCAAGCGATCACGGAAGAAACCTGACGAATAGTGCGGTAAGAAATAGTCAATATTTTCCGCTTGCAAATTATATTTTGAAATCAATCGCTTAAGTGCATTTTCTACGGTGCAACGCACGATATTTTCATTCAGCAATTTCACATCTTGCTTAATTGCCATAAAACTTTGTGCGTCACGCTCCGCTTGCGAAACCGATTTCCAGCTCACAAATTTACCATCTTGCACATCGCCACCTGCGTACATACACACAGGCATTTCATTGGCGAAAGAAACCAGTTCGATCCAGTCGATTTTAAAACTTAACCCTTTTTCATTCGGTTGATTGGAAAGTGCCACCGCCCCTGCACCGTCCGATAACATCCAACGCAAGAAATCTTTTTCAAAACCGATTTCTGGTCTCGCATTTTCAAGTAATTTGCTGTCTGCTTCCGCCTTGAAATTTTCGCTACGCATAATCGCAGAGGCACATTCAGACGCTACCGCCACCGCACATTGATGCTCGCCAGTGCGAACCGCATTGAAAGCGTGTTTCATTGCCGCCATTCCAGCCGCACATACACCCGACATCGACATCACTTCCATCGGCGGCGCATTTTCAAGCAAGCCGTGTACCATCACGCCTTGTCCCGGTAAAATTTGGTCTGGGTAAGACGTACCTACCGCAAGACTGGTAAACGCATTTGCAGAAATTCCTAAATTTTTGACCGCTTGCACCGCAAGTTCAGTGCTAGTGTGTGTCGCTTGGCGAGTTTTCGGAGCAATCGCATAATAACGTTGCTGAATACCATTAGAACGTAGGATCATTTTACGCACTCGAGACGGTGTTTCCCCCACCATACCAAGTACAGTCTCCATTTCATCGTTTGAAACGGGAGCATTAGGTAAGAAAGCAGAAATTTTATTGATATAGACGTTTTGCATTTTATTCGAATTCATTGTAGGGACGGGTTCTGTGCCCGTCCGTTTTATCAAATATCTTTCGGGCAGGCACAGGACCTGCCCCTACGTATTATTCTCCAGAAGGTTGCGCATAATATTTTTTCTGCTCATCCAATTTCTTTTGTAACAATGGTTTAAGTAAACGTTTTATCACTGCTGAAATTGGTACAACCGTTAAAATCATTGCCACTAGAAACACAATATAAAAACATAAAATAAACTTGCGTAAACTTGGGGAAATTTGACTGCACTTTATCAGCAATTTGCCCCAAATATGGAAACTTCTTGCCCCCACTTTTTCGCTCATCATCAATTTTTCATCAATTTTCACTGCACCCATTCCTTGGAAAATGGTCTGATCAAGCGGTCGATTTTCATTAAAAGTTTGCAAAAGTTTTTCACCAAAGCGAGAAGCATCTTGGATTTCACTTTCCGCAATCCCTGCACTCGGTAAATTCCCCACTTTTTTCTTGCCCGTCAGCATCCAAAGTGGCGTGGTAATAAAACTTGCCCAGTCGTTTGATTGATCGACTTTCACTACGTTACCAACCAAATTTGCCCCGCAATCAGCGAGTAGTCTTTTCATTTTATCTTGAGCTTGTAGCCACATATTACGGCAACCAATCAGCGTGATCACAGGGGTGTCTTGCAGAATTTTTTTCGCCGAATCCGATTGTAAAAAAGCGGTAATCGGTTGGCTTGGCGAGAGAAACCAGACCGTGTAAGCGATGATGACTAAGTCGTACTTTTCACTGGCAAATTGTACTGGCTGAATGGGGGCTGGTTGTAAATGTACCGTTTCAGGAAAGGTATTAAAAAACGGCAGAAACCGCCACGGAAAGCCGTAAGCGGTTTGCGGTTGAAGTTGGCAATGTTCAACGGAAAAGTACGGTTGATTTTGCAATGGTTTTACAAAACTTTCCGCCAAGCGAGTAAGTTGCCCTGTTTGCGAATAACTGACTAAAAGAATTTTTTTCGTCATTAGCACCCTGTCCAACGTTTAAAAATAAGGGAAGTATTCACTCCACCAAAAGCAAAGTTGTTGTTCATCACATAATCGGTTTGAATGGTTTTGCCATCGCCACGAATATAATCTAAATCGCCACAGCGTTCGTCCACATTTTCCAGATTGAGCGTTGGGGCAAACCAACCGTCTCGCATCATTTCAATGCTGAACCAACTTTCTAATGCACCACACGCACCAAGCGTATGCCCAAGGTAACTTTTTTGCGAGCTAATCGCTACTCGGGTGCCAAATACGGCTGAGGTAGCTTGGGTTTCAGCAATGTCGCCTTTTTCTGTTGCTGTGCCGTGTCCGTTTACATAGCCGATTTGTGAAGGCTCAATACCTGCGTCTTTTAAGGCGATTTCCATACAGCGTTGCATCGTACTAGCTTGTGGCTGAGTCACATGGCTACCATCGCTATTTGCACCGTAACCCACTACCTCTGCAATAATGTTTGCACCACGTGCTAGAGCGTGTTCTAGTTCTTCTAATACGAAAATACCCGCCCCTTCGCCAATGACTAAACCATCACGCTCTTTATCATAAGGACGTGGCGTGCCTTTCGGATTATTGTTGTTACGACTTGCCGCATAAAGGCTGTCGAAAACATATACTTCAGACGGACAAAACTCTTCCCCACCACCTGCTAACATCATTGGAATCATGCCGTATTTAATTGCTTCATAAGCATAGCCAATGCCCTGTGAACCTGACGAGCAAGCACTTGAAGTGGGAATAATTCGCCCTTGCAACCCGAAGAAAATACCGATATTTGCCGCTGTGGTGTGAGGCATCGCTCGAACATAGGTGCTGGCGTTGAAAGTGTCTGACTTACCAGTCATCAACAGCTCTGCCATATCTCGCACATCTGCGGTTGAACCAGTGCTAGAACCACTTGCAACCCCCATGTTGCCATTAAGAACAAGCGGTGAAATTTCTCCATCTTTTAGCAAACCTGCATTTGTTAAAGCCTGTTCGGCAGCATCTACACATAACTGTGAAACACGCCCCATACTGCGAAGTTGCTTACGATTCCAATGACTTGGTGGTGCATAATTTGGCACAGGTGCACCTAATTGAGCTTCCAATTCAGGATATTTATCCCGCCACCCCATATTCTGCACGGCATTTTCTTTGCGCTGAAAAGCCGCTTTGATTTCAGACCAGGTTCGCCCAAAAGCGGTGACTGCACCAATGCCGGTGATAACTACTCGTTTTGTTTGCATAATATTTCCATTTTTTCGGACGGGCACAGGACCCATCCCTACAATTCACATTATTTCGTTTCTAACACAATCCACCATTCACCCCAATCACTTGGCGGGTGATGTAAGACGCTTTTTCGTCCATTAGGAAATCTACAGTGTGCGCAACTTCCTCTGGGTTGCCCATTCGCTCCATTGGGATCGCTTTGAGAATTTGTTCAAGCGGTAGATTTTCATCCAAAATTTCTGTGTCAATTAAGCCTGGAGCCACGCAGTTTACGGTAATTTTGCGTTTCGCTAATTCCACAGCTAACGCTTTTGCCGCACCGATTAAACCCGCCTTTGAGGCGCTGTAGTTTACTTGTCCACGGTTGCCGATAATACCAGACACAGAAGTAATACAAACAATTCGTCCCGCTTTGCGACGGCGGATCATTGGCATCATCACAGGATGAAGGACATTATAAAAACCGTCTAAATTGGTGCGAAGTACGCTATCCCAATCATCATCACTTAATGCTGGGAACGCATTATCACGGGTTAAACCTGCGTTTAATACCACACCGTAGTAAGCTCCGTTTGCTTCAACATCCGCTTCCAATTTTGCTCGGCATTCTTCACGATTACTCACATCGAATTGTAAAATTCGTGCATTTTGACCGCACTTTTGCACTGCCTCCGCCACAGCTTCTGCTTCCTCAATACGTGAACGACAATGCACCACAATATCAAAACCTGACTGTGCTAATTTCAATGCAATCGCTTTACCAATGCCACGGCTTGAACCAGTAATAAGGACTGTTTTATCTGACATTTCTATTTCCGTAGGGGTGGGTCCTGTGCCCGCCCATAAAATTCTGTTTCTATTCGAGCGGGCACAGGACCCACCACTATGTTAAATTTATCGTATCAACTTTATTTCTGAATTTTGCCGTCTTTTGGGCTGAACACATTTAATGCGCCTGACAGTAATGTTTGATGAGTTACTTTGTCGATAAGACGACAATCAAAGACACCAAAACCCGTTGCATCTTGAATAGACATTTTAATTTCAATCATTAATTGACTACCAACTGCAATCTCAGGTTGCGTAATATAAAGCTTTCTCGTGCCTAACAAGTAACCTAATCTTACCGGTTCGTTGCGTTTTCTCGCTTGAATTCCCGCCCACGCGGCAATCCCCTGTGCCATAATTTCAATGCCAGCAAAAGTTTGCAGTTTTCCCGCTTTGAGTAAGATATGGTTTGAGCGAATTTCTGCTTCGCCAGTTAAGAAGTCTTCACCAAAGTCGGTAACACGATCGATGAGTACCATCTCACCACTTTGTGGCACTAATGGCGCAACATTTTCAATCGGCAGTGTAAAGTCCATTATTCACTTTCTCCTAAAATCAGCACTGCATTATTGCCGCCAAATGCGAAGGAACTGCTCGCACCAAGGCGTCTGCCTGGTAGCCAGCGGCTATGTTCATCGGTAATGAGAATTTCAGGCAAACTTTCATCTCGCATACCGTCCCAAAGTTGTGGAGGTAAAATACCTTGCGGGTTATAGGTTCGGCTAATCACCGCCCATAAAATGGCAGCTTCTAATGCACCTGCTGCACCAAGCGTGTGTCCGGTGTAAGGCTTAGTTGTGGTACAAGCGGTATGATTTCCAAAAACTTTTGCAACCGCAAGCGTTTCCATTTGATCATTATGTACCGTCCCCGTGCCATGCAAGTTAATCCAGCCTATTTGATTTGCTAAAAGTGCGGCTGATTTTAACGCATTTTCAAAAGCAGAAATCGCACCAATACCTTCAGGATGTGGGCTAGACATATGATAAGCATCACTACTTGCACCATAGCCAAGTAGCTCAATTCGATGTTCATCAATGGCTTCTCTGGTCATAATAAATGCCGTAGCCGCTTCACCGATATTAATGCCATTACGATTAGCAGAAAGCGGATTGGTGCGCTGATCCGAAAGGACCTCCAATGAGCTAAAACCGCTAATGGTCAATGGAGATAACGTATCTACGCCACCACAAATCACCGCATCACAAAGATTGGCTTTTAATAAGCGAGCCGCAGAAATCAATGCTCTTGCTCCTGAAGTACAAGCGGTTGAGATGCCATAACTCGCACTTTGCACACCATATTGGTAGGCAACAAAGTCTGCTGGAGCGGAAAAATATTGTTGCTGCTGCCAGAATGGTTTACCGGACCAATCGTTATGTTCCGCTGCATATTGGAAAACTGGAATATTCTCATCTACGCCGGTGGTTGAAGTTCCCATAACCACCGCAACACGTTGCTTACCGAAGCGAGTAATTACTTGCTCAATTTGCGGTTCGATTTGTGCCAATACATGCCATAACAGTTGATTATTGCGGCTGCGATGTTCTGCAGGTAAATCAACAGGAAATTCACGTAGTGTCTCCTTTACTTCGCCCAGCATTTTCTCTTGACCAATAATACCATGCGCAGAATAAGGTATATCTGTAGCTGCAAGAGGTGATGGTTTATTGTTAAGCAACACATCTAAGTGAGTATTGAGGTCATCTCCTAAGGCACTTATCATTGCAGGGCGAGATAAGAATAATTTCATCATGTCCTTCTTTCTATCCGTATTTAGTTATTATAGTTCATCCACTTTCCATTCCGAGCCATCAGGAAGCATAATATTAAAATGCATACCATTTTGCTCAATCCGCCAGTTTTTATTTAGCTCAAAGGGCGGATTATTAGGATTAAGTGCAACTGCAATCGCCGTAAAAAGCTGTTTAGCTTGCTGATTCGGCATGATAAATCCATCATTTTTCCAGCCATTTTTATCTAATACTACTCTCGCTTTAGGCGAACCTAGCGGGTCAGTTTGTACCCAACGCCATTGGTTGGCTTCAAACTGTACTGATAATAAATTTGCTTGCCCCCTACTTTCTACTTTAAATAGCCGAATATTTTTCGTTTGAGTCGGTAATGTTTTAACTGAGGGCAGACTCGTACAAGCGGTCAAAAATAGTGTAAAGATTACAATCCAAAATTTTAGCATTATTTTCCTTAAAACGAAAAAAAGACCGCATAGATTTTACCCTATACGGTCTTTATTTTAATCAAAAATTAAAGTGATGCTTGATCAACAGCAACACCAGCACCCATAGTTGTAGAGATGCTTACTTTCTTGATGAAGATACCTTTAGCTGTTGTTGGTTTAGCTTTGTTTAACGCCGCTAATAACGCAACTAAGTTATCTTTTAATTGTTCAGGTGCGAAGTCTGCTTTACCGATCGTTGTATGGATAATACCATTTTTGTCGTTACGGTAACGGATCTGACCTGATTTAGCATTTTTAACTGCTTCAGCAACGTTTGGAGTTACAGTACCAACTTTCGGGTTTGGCATTAAGCCGCGTGGACCTAATACTTGACCTAATTGACCTACAACACGCATTGCATCTGGAGAAGCGATAACAACATCAAAGTTCATTTCGCCTTTCTTGATTTGCTCTGCTAAATCTTCCATACCTACTAAATCAGCACCTGCTGCTTTAGCTGCTTCTGCGTTCGCGCCTTGTGTGAATACTGCTACGCGAGCTGTACGACCTGTACCGTGTGGTAATACTGTTGCACCACGTACGTTTTGGTCTGATTTACGAGGGTCGATACCTAAGTTCACCGCTACGTCTACGCTTTCAACGAATTTAGCTGTTGCGAATTGTTTTAAAACTGCGATCGCTTCGTTGATTTCGTAAGCTTTAGTAGAATCTACGCCAGCTTTAATTGCTTTCATTTTTTTAGTCAATTTAGCCATTGTATTATTCCTCTACGATTAAGCCCATTGAGCGAGCTGTACCAGCGATTGATTTCATTTTAGTTTCGATAGTAGCACCAGTCATATCAGCTGCTTTAGTTTCAGCGATTTGACGTAATTGCTCTTGAGTTACTGTACCCACTTTATCTTTGTTCGGTTTACCTGAACCAGATTTGATACCTACAGCTTTTTTAAGTAATACTGCTGCCGGTGGAGTTTTAGTTACGAAAGTGAATGAACGGTCTGCGTAAACTGTGATAACAACAGGGATTGGTAAACCTTTTTCTAAGCTCTCAGTACGAGCGTTGAATGCTTTACAGAATTCCATGATGTTAACACCTTGTTGACCTAATGCAGGACCAACTGGTGGTGAAGGGTTAGCCATACCAGCTGCAACTTGCAACTTAACGTATGCTTGGACTTTTTTTGCCATTTTTAAGTTTCCTCTAAGTGGGTAATAACGCCGAAAATCGGCTCCCCTGTTACACAAAAAACGAGTTAGCAAGCCAACTCGTATAGACTGATTATTCTAAATAAATTGCGATCATTTTTCAAGCAAAACTATTTGGAATAATAAAATTTTATTGCTGAAAAATTCATACGTACCATAAAAGATACAGTACAGAATGAAACAAGCGGTCATTTTTTTAAATTTTTTTGCAAAAATTACGTAAAAACAAACCGCTTGCTTTCAGCTAGATTCTGTACAAAAACAATTACGATTGTTTTTCTACCTGGCCGAACTCAAGTTCAACCGGTGTTGCACGTCCGAAGATAGATACAGACACTTTTAAGCGACCTTTTTCGTAATCCACTTCTTCAACCGTACCGGTAAAGTCTGCAAACGGACCTTCAGTTACGCGAACGTTTTCACCCGGTTGATATTCGTTACGATGACGTGGTTTTTCCGCCGTTTCTTGAACACGATTTAAAATACGATCCGCTTCACGTTTAGAAATCGGTGCCGGTTTATCCGCAGTACCGCCGATAAAGCCCATTACACGCGGCACGCTTTTTACTAAATGCCATGTGTCGTCATTCATTTCCATTTGTACTAACACGTAACCAGGGAAGAATTTACGTTCGGTACGGCGACGTTTACCGCCTACGTTTTCAACTACTTCTTCAGTCGGCACTAATACTTCGCCGAACTGATCTTCCATTTGGTGTAATTTGATATATTCACGCAATGTTACTGCAACACGGTTTTCAAAACCTGAAAATGCTTGTAATACATACCAACGCATTTTTGTTACTTCTGTATTTTCTACTTCGCTCATCTTAGAACCTTAAATTTGTTAAAAACGTAATCAATGTAACGATAATAGAGTCGATACCCCATAATACTAATGACACCACTACACACATTGCGAGCACAATTAACGTAGTTTGAGTCGCTTCCGGGCGAGTTGGCCAAATAATTTTTCTAAGCTCTGTGCGAGATTCTGTAATAAAGCCAATCGCTTTTTGACCTTGGTTAGTCATTGCTGCAAGTACAATAGCGCCTACCACTAATACGACAAGTAATAATACGCGTACAACTAATGAAAAATGCGATGCGAAATACGCATTACCAATCGCAGCTACAGCAAGTAATGCAATAGCAACAAACCATAGTGCACCATTTACACCCTTACTTTTAACGCCCTTTTCTTCGATCTGTTCAGGGGTTTTCTTTTTAATCTCAGTAGCCATATAAAACCTAAATGTTGTGAAAAAGAGAACAATTATTTTGAAAATCGTTAGATTCTAACATTTTTAGCCTTACTTGCCACGATCTTTTATGCAAATTTATCCAAAATTTTTATTTCAAAATAATTTGCAAAGGATTCGTTCGAACAAAACAACACAATAGCTTTCAATTTCTTATCAGAATAAATGTTAGCCAGTTCACATTTTTCGTTTTTGCTCATTGCAGCGGGTAATCTTTCTATTTTATAGTCAATCCCACTTCGAATTCGCCGAAGTTATCAACAATTTTTCTTAAATGGAGGCAAACATGAAAATTATGGCAGTTTGTGGTCATGGTATCGGCAGCAGTTTTATGATGGAAATGAACATCAAAAAAGCCTTAGCCAAAATTGGGGTTGAAGCAGAAGTCGGACATACCGATTTGGCCTCTGTGACGCCGGCTGATGCGGATGTATTTGTGATGGCGAAAGATATTGCAAGCAGCAGTAACATTGCCGAAGACAAAATTATTGTCGTTAAAAATATTATTAGCGTGAATGAATTTGAAGAAAAATTAACCGCTTATTTTAATCGTGCGTGAGGTGAGTTATGGACTCAATTCTCTTTTTCATTTTAGATATATTGAAAGTGCCGTCCGTTTTAGTCGGATTAATCGCTTTAGTCGGCTTAGTCGCTCAGAAAAAAGCGTTACCCGATATTATCAAAGGTACGGTAAAAACAATTCTCGGCTTCTTAGTGCTAAGCGGCGGTGCAACCGTGTTACTCAGTTCATTAACACCGTTAGGCGGTATGTTTGAACACGCATTTAATGTACAGGGTATTATTCCGAATAATGAAGCAATTGTATCCATGGCAATCGAAAAATACGGAACTGCTACCGCACTGATTATGGCGTTCGGTATGGTTGCGAATATTATCGTTGCACGCTTTACCCGTCTGAAATTTATCTTCTTAACCGGTCACCACACTTTTTATATGGCATGTATGATTGGCGTGATTCTGACCGTAGCCGGTTTTGAGGGCGTACAATTGGTATTTGTCGGTGCATTAACCTTAGGCTTAATTATGGCGTTCTTCCCGGCAATTGCACATCGTTATATGCGTAAGGTAACCGGTAGTAATGATGTCGGCTTCGGTCACTTCGGTACATTAGGTTATGTCTTAGCCGGTGCAATCGGGCAAGCGGTCGGAAAAGGCTCAAAATCTACCGAAGAAATGGACTTGCCGAAAAATCTCAGCTTCTTACGTGATAGTTCGATTTCAATCTCACTCACCATGATGGTGATCTACTACGTATTAGCAATCGCCTCCGGTAGCGAATATGTTTCAACCCTCAGTGGCGGACAACACTATTTGGTGTATGCAACGATTCAAGCAATTACCTTTGCTGCCGGTGTCTATGTGATTCTACAAGGGGTACGTTTAATTTTAGCGGAGATCGTCCCGGCATTTACCGGCTTCTCTGAAAAACTGGTACCGGATGCAAAACCGGCGTTGGACTGCCCGATTGTTTTTCCTTATGCACCGAATGCGGTATTAATCGGTTTCTTAGCCAGCTTTGCCGGTGGGGTCATCAGTTTAGCCGTATTAGGACAATTAAATTGGGTATTGATTTTACCGGGTGTAGTGCCACACTTCTTCTGCGGTGCCACCGCAGGCGTGTTCGGTAATGCAACCGGTGGTCGCCGCGGTGCGATTATCGGTGCATTCGCACACGGTGTATTAATCACCTTCTTACCGGTGTTCTTATTACCTGTTCTCGGTTCATTAGGCTTTGCTAATACCACCTTCTCGGATGCAGATTTCGGTGGTGTCGGTATCGTGTTAGGTTATATGGCACAAGTATTTAATAAAGATATGATTACCGCTATTATTGTTGGATTATTTGTACTATTAGTCGCTTATAACTATTTTGCCAAAAAACCGGTGACCGATACAGAATAACAAGCGGTCAAATTTTCATAAAATTTTGCAAAAATTGCATTTTAATGCAATTACGCATTCTTTCATTTAGAGCCGATTTAATAAAATCGGCTCTATTTTTTGCGCTATATCACAAATTTGTGTAAATAATCGTTGGAATGCGCGCAAAATAGGCTGAATAATTATCTATATTTGTTGGTTTTCCTATAATATGTTGTTTTATTTATATTGGAGGACTTATGCATAATCCTACTGCTCTACGTGAGCTAACCTTACGGGGCATGATTTTAGGGGCGCTGATCACAGTGGTGTTTACCGCTTCTAATGTTTATTTAGGACTGAAAGTTGGGATGACGTTTGCATCATCGATTCCTGCTGCGGTTATCTCAATGGCTGTACTTAAAATGTTCAAGGGTTCAAATATTCTTGAAAACAATATGGTACAAACTCAAGCATCATCTGCGGGTACGCTTTCTTCTGTTATTTTTGTTATCCCTGCATTATTAATGATGGGCTATTGGCAAAACTTCCCGTTTTGGCAAACCTTACTTATCTGTATTTCCGGTGGGATTTTAGGGGTTATCTTCACGGTTCCATTACGTAATGTAATGGTAGTGAAAAGTGATCTTCCTTATCCGGAAGGTGTTGCCGCGGCAGAAATTCTAAAAGCCGGTGATGAGGCAGATAGCAAAGACAGCGGCGTAAAAGAAATCGTATCAGGCGGTCTCTTGGCTGCATTAGTGAGCTTCCTGACTAACGGTTTACGTGTGGTTGCTGACGGTACAAGCTACTGGTTTAAAGGCGGTAATGCGATCTTCCAATTACCAATGGGCTTCTCTTTTGCATTACTCGGTGCCGGCTATTTAGTTGGTATGATGGGTGGTATCGCAATGTTAGTCGGTACAATCTTTACATGGGGTGTGGCAGTCCCTTATTTCACTGCGACTACACCAATGCCGGCCGATGCAGATATGGTTAGCTTTGCGATGGGTTTATGGAAAAGTAAAGTTCGCTTTATCGGGGTAGGAACTATCGGTATTGCGGCAATTTGGACATTACTCGTATTGTTTAAACCGATGCTGCAAGGTATGTCACAAGCTTTCCGTGCGTTAAAAGATCCGACATTACAAAACGTGGAACGAACCGCACAAGATCTGTCACCGAAAACGATGATTTATACCGTATTGGCTAGCGTGGCGTTAATCATTATTGCATTAGTCAGCTTCTTACAACCGGTCGGTTTACCGATGGAATTAGCGTTCTTATTAGTTGTACTTTGTACGGTTCTGGCGGTGGTAGTCGGCTTCTTAGTTGCAGCGGCATCCGGTTATATGGCTGGTTTGGTGGGTTCATCATCAAGCCCGATTTCAGGTATCGGTATCATCTCAATCGTGATTATTTCGCTGGTTCTGATGGTGGTGGGTAATACGATCGGTTTAATGGAAAATGCGGATGGACAACGTTTCCTCACGGCATTAACTATTTTCACCGCATCAATCGTATTCTGTGTTTCGACTATTTCAAACGATAACCTACAAGATTTAAAAACCGGTTATTTAGTGAAAGCAACGCCATGGCGTCAACAGTTTGCGTTAATTATCGGTTGTATCGTAGGTGCGTTCGTCATTACACCGGTATTGGAAATCCTTTACCACGCATACGGTTTTGCAGGTGCAATGCCGCGTGAAGGAATGGATGCGGCACAAGCACTTTCTGCACCGCAAGCTACCATTATGATGACCATTTCGAACGGTATTTTCTCAAACAGCCTTGAATGGACTTACATTTTAGTCGGTGTTGCTTTCGGTATTTGCTTAATTATCGTGGATACATTACTGAAAAAAGCCAGCGCAGGTCGTTTAGGTTTACCGACTTTAGCGGTGGGTATTGGTATTTACTTACCGCCGGTGGTAAACGTACCGTTAATTATCGGCGCATTACTTTCTTGGTTAGTTAATCGTCATATCCAACGCCATGCAAAACGTAACGGTAAAGATGTTGAAGCGGCAAGCAAAAAAGCGGAACGCTACGGCACACTTTTCGCAGCCGGTTTAATCGTTGGTGAAAGTTTAGTCGGCGTACTATTAGCCTTTGTGATCGCAGGTTCGGTAACCTCCGGCGGTTCCGATGCGCCGTTAGCGCTAAATCTCGAGAACTGGGGCGGTATGGCGGAATTACTCGGCTTAGTGCTTTTTGTGATCGGCTGTATTATTTTCGCTCGTCGTGTACTGCAAGCGAAAAAATAAATTTCCCTTCTTTTGAACTAAACGGCATCCACAGATGCCGTTTTTTATTGTCTGACATAACCGCCACTCACCTGCTTAATCACACTTAATAATTCCAAACCCAGTAACTCAACTAATAGCGTTTCCACCTCCAATGCGGTCGCTTTCGCTAAATCATCAATCGAAATCGGATTAAGACCGATATGTTCCACAATTTGTTGCTGACAAGCGGTCATTTCCGGCAATTTTTTTGCAAAATGATTTACCTTATTTGGCATATTGGCTTTTGCAAAAAATTGTGTTTTTTCGACCGCTTGTTCCGTTTCAAATAACGCCTGTTGCCGAGGCTGATCCGGCAGTTGATATTGAATCGCTTGTAAAATATCCTCTATCGTTTCGGTTAAGACCGCCCCTTCTTTGATCAGTTTATGACAGCCTTGTGCATACGGATTTTGTACCGAATTGGGGAGCGCAAAAACTTCTCGCCCTTGTTCCAACGCATAGCGCGCGGTAATCAGTGAACCGCTATTCACCGTGGCTTCCACCACTAATGTACCGAGTGATAAGCCGCTGATAATTCGATTACGACGCGGGAAATTCTCGGCAAGCGGCGGGTGATTCGGAAAAAATTCCGATACTAACGCCCCACCGCTTTCGACAATCTGTTCCGCCAATTTTTTATGTCTTGCCGGATACACTTGATCTAAACCGCTGCCCAACACAGCAATCGTAATACCCTGTTCCGCTACCGCTCGCTGATGACAAAAGCCGTCTATACCGATCGCGAGTCCGCTGGTTACCGCCAAATGATGTTTAATCAGTTGCTCGCTAAAATAGCCCGCCCAGTATTCTCCGTAGGCGGAAAAATCTCGGCTACCGACAATCGCAATTTGCGGTAAGCTCAAACTACTTATCGAACCTCGCACAAATAACACCGGCGGTGCGGTGCTAATTTGCCGTAATAAAAACGGATATTCCTCATCAAATAAGGTCAATAAACGTTGATTCGGTTGCTCCGCCCACGCCAATGCACTCTCAATCCAACGCTTTTCCGGATTGAACCAGCGTTGAATTTGTTTTTCGTTCCAACCGATTTGTTGTAATTGGCGCTTGTCATATTGGCAAAATTGGGCGAAATCTACTTCGGATAACAGGCGAGCAATTCGCTGCGCCCCCAATTGCGGGATTTGTAATAATTTCAGTAAATCAGTCTGTGACATTAATAAGTTCCCCAAATTAATTATGGATTATTGAAAGGAAACATAGACAAACCGCAATTAAACAGGTAATTTAGTCGGACGTTCGTCTTATTTGGCTATGTTTTTCACAAAATAGCCAATCATAAGAAAACGAGTTAATTAACCAATTTATAATTTTTTATTTTTCGATTGAGATCACAAAAAATGTCAGTTTTAGAAGTTGTACTTTACCCGGATGAAGGGTTAGCAAAAGTGTGTGAGCCTGTCGCACAGGTGGACGATGAATTAAATCAGTTCATCGATGATATGTTTGACACGATGTACGAACACGAAGGTATCGGTCTTGCCGCACCGCAAGTGGGCGTATTAAAACGTGTTATTACCATTGATATTGAAGGCGATAAAACTAACCAAGTGGTACTGATTAACCCGGAGATTTTAGAATCATGCGGCGAAACCGGTATCGAAGAAGGCTGTTTATCGATCCCCGGTCATCGTGCGTTAGTGCCACGTAAAGAAAAAGTGAAGGTAAAAGCGTTAAACCGTAAAGGCGAAGAAGTGATTTACGATGCGGATGGCTTATTCGCTATCTGTATCCAACACGAAATCGACCACCTCAACGGCGTACTGTTCGTGGATCACATTTCTGCACTTAAACGCCAACGCATTAAAGAAAAAATGCAAAAACTCAAAAAACAAATTGAGCGTGCAAAATAATCCTACCCATTAAGAAAAGCGAGCATTGTCTCGCTTTTTCTTTGTTTGCTAGCAAGCGGTCTAATTTGCTGCAAAATTTGCAAATCCGCCCTAATCCACCGATAATATCCCCGTTTTTAATTTCAAAAAGGAAAAAGCTATGATTATCGTAACAGGCGGCTTTGGTATGATCGGTAGCAATATCGTCAAAGCATTAAATGAAATCGGCAGAAAAGATATTCTTGTTGTAGATAACTTAAAAAACGGCGAAAAATTCGTAAATTTAGTAGATTTAGATATTGCGGATTATTGTGATAAAGAAGATTTTATCGCTTCTATCATTGCCGGCGATGATTTCGGCGATATTGATGCGGTATTCCACGAAGGTGCTTGCTCGGCAACTACCGAATGGGACGGCAAATACTTAATGCACAATAACTACGAATATTCAAAAGAGTTATTACATTTCTGTTTAGATCGCCAAATTCCGTTCTTCTACGCATCAAGTGCGGCAACTTACGGCGGCCGTTCGGATAACTTTATTGAAGAGCGTAAATTTGAACAACCGCTCAATGCTTACGGTTACTCAAAATTCCTATTTGACGAATATGTACGCCAAGTTTTACCGGAAGCGGATTCGCCGGTATGCGGTTTTAAATATTTCAACGTGTACGGCCCGCGTGAACAACACAAAGGCTCAATGGCAAGCGTGGCGTTCCACTTAAACAATCAAATGCTGAAAGGCGAAAACCCGAAATTATTTGAAGGTTCAGAAACTTTCTTACGTGATTTCGTGTATGTGGAAGACGTGGCGAAAGTAAATATTTGGGCGTGGCAAAACGGTATTTCAGGGATCTATAACCTTGGTACCGGCAAAGCGGAGTCGTTCCAAGCGGTAGCACAAGCGGTGATCGACTTCCACGGCAAAGGTGAAATCGAAAAAATCCCATTCCCGGATCACTTAAAATCTCGCTACCAAACCTTCACCCAAGCGGATTTAACAAAACTTCGTGCGGCAGGCTATACAGGTACATTCAAAACCGTAGCCGAAGGCACTAAAGAATATATGGCGTGGTTAAATCGCTAATCCATTCCTAACAAGTGGTTATTTTTTGCAAAAAGTTCAGTATTATGTAGCAAATGCACAAATCAGTTTGTAGGGGCGGACCGATGTGTCCGCCCTTGATAAACACCATTTCTTATTGGTTTTTCTTGGGCGAACACATCGGTTCGCCCCTACGTTTCATTTATCAATAATTTTGTGCAACAGCTACATAATACCGAAAAAGTTGCGAAAAATAACCGCTTTTTGATTTAAGTCTAATTGCTACCCCGTCTTGATTATAGAGCCACTAAACTTCCAAATTTATAATTCCTACTAATTTAATCAACTATATTATTAGGAGTTTACGATGTCTGTTTTAACCGATAAAGATTGGCATGTCGTACCGCTTGGCGAAATCATTGATTTTATTATCCCTCGTTTTCACGATACACATCGCAACCAATTACCGATCCTGATTGAATTGGCGGAAAAAGTGGAATCCGTTCACGCAGATAGTGCTCATTGCCCGAAAGGTTTAGCGGAACTTATTCGTAAAGTTTATGCGGATTTAGTGAATCATATGATGAAGGAAGAACAAATTCTGTTCCCATTGATTAAAGCCGGCAGAGGAAAAATGGCGGCGGCACCGATTTCCGTGATGGAAGCCGAACACGATGAAGCAGGTAATGATGTCGAAGCAATGCAAAAACTGACCAATAACTTTACTCCGCCAGAAGGTGCTTGCACATCTTGGCGTAATCTATATCAAGGCTTACAAGAATTTGCCGCTGATTTAGATGCGCACGTAGATTTGGAAAATAATAATTTATTCCCTCGTGCATTAGCAGGTGAGCAGCCTTAATCGAAAACAAGCGGTTGATTTTAAAGAAAAATTTGCAAAACTCTTGCAAAAATCAACCGTTTGTATCTCATTCACAAATTAAGCGGATGCTTTTGAGAACAGGTTAATCACCAACACGCCGGCAATAATCATTCCCATACCGATAAAACCTACCAAATCCGGTTTTTGTCCGAAAGCGAAATACGCCACAATGGCGGTCAGTACGATACCGACTCCAGACCATACCGCATACACAATACCAATCGGCAATGTTTTGGTAATCACCGATAATAAATATAGCGCTATCACAAAAGCGCCAATTGCCACTACGGTCGGTAGCGGTTTGCTAAAACCTTCGCTTGCCTTGATGCAATTACTGCCAATCACTTCAATGACAATCGCAAAGCCCAATAAAACCCAAGGGTTCATAAATTTCTCCGAAAACAAAAGCGGTTGGATTTTGCTCATTTTTTGCAAATTTTCAGCAAAATCCAACCGCTTTTCAAATAACTACAATTTAGATTGCACGTGTACCTAATTGGAAAATTACCACTTCCGCTTGGCAACTAAAACGGAAATTCGCATCCAGTAAAAAACCACCTTCTACCGCTTTAATTTCGCTGGTGATTTCACACGGTTCGCTTTCCGTGTCACGAGCTTTTTGGGTTAATTTCACAAGTGCTTGTTCCGCATCCGCTTGTGTTTCATATACTTTTGCAAATTTTGCATCTCGTTCACTGTTATCAATGATTGAGCCAACATCAAAAGTATTACAACCCACACATTCAACCGGTTTATCTGATTTCATAAAAACCCCTATAAATTATAAGTTAATCACTTTGTTACTCTAATACTAAAGCGAGTTTGAATCAACCGAGCTTTATACTGTTGTTGATTTACAATAAAAAACGGTCGCAAAATTTTTACAAAATACGACCGCTACTTGGATTAGAAGCCTGCTTGTTGTTCTAATTGCTCTACTAACGCATCGTCTAAACCGAGTGCTTCGGCAAGGTCGGCAAGGAAAACAATTTCTTTACGAGCTAGATCAGCACATACCACTCGAGCGGCTAAATAAACTTGCGCCGCTAATGCTGGGTTGTTACCGACTTGTGCGGCAATTTGTTGTACAGTCGCCGGTTGATACATCGCCTGTTCAATCCATTGTTGGATTTCCGGATCTTGTCCCGCTTCGCCTAAAATGGCTTGTCTTTCTTCGTTAGAAATCGCACCGTCAGAAGCAGCGGCTGCAATCATCGCTTGTAAAATAACTTGGCTACTTGCTTGAGCATTTTGTTCTGTCACCGCAAAATTTTCTTCACTCACCGGAGCGGCTTGCGTTTGGTTTTGCTGATATTTTTGGTAAGCCTGATAAGCAAGACTACCGATTGCCGCCAATGACCCTAATTTCGCTAAGCTAGAACCGCCGTTACGACCGAAGATCATCGAAAGAATGCCGATTGCCGCCGCTCCGCCACCGATTTTGGCGACTTTATCGGTGGTGGTATTGCCGTTCATCGCATTTTTTGCTGATTCCTGTGCAACGCTTAGCACTTGATTTAAAATTTTGCTGAAATCCATAGGGTTTCTTCTCCAATAAGATTGAGGGTAAATACACTTAGCGCACTAAGTGCTTAGCTGTTCGCCAAATTAGCAATAAGTTACCCGACTTGCCAATCAAATTTACCTATCATTAAAAAAACAAACGGTCGTAAATTCTTGTGAAAATACGACCGCTTGTTTCAAATTAAAGTAAATCTACGATATTAATCTCTATCGGCTGACTTAATAACTCGGCAAATTTAGCGCCTGCATCAATAAAATGCGCTTGCTGAGTATGCAACGCCAAATCTTGTTGCGATTGCCATTGTTCCACAAAAGTATACACATTCGGCTGACCTTGCACCGCACCACAACCATAAGAAATACAACCTTGGTCGTTAAGTGAAGCACGAATTAAGTTTTGTGCCAATGCTTCAAATTCTGCGGTTTTATCCGCTTTTACATGGCATACTGCATAAACTGCGATCATAATTGCTCTCCTAAATTAAACAATATTGGACTGAGCTTTTAAAACTTGCCCAATCCGCTCAAATAAATGTTGAATGATATCCGCTCGATGTGCAAGCACTCGAATCATTAATCCGCCGTCATTTAACTGGGATACCCCCACCGACATCTCTTTTTGCTCGGCAATCAAGGTTTGTAACTCGCTCACAATCGCCTTAATTTCTAAGGCATTTTTTGCCAAATTGATGTAGGTTAATGAACCTTGATGCGAAAAATCTTCCATTTGGCTCAATGAGGTCAATGCCATTTTTGCCGGCAGCCATTGAATACGGTCGGTAACAAGCGGTCGATTTTGGTGAGAAATCCGCAAATAGGACGCAAAATGACGGAAAGCAAATCGCTCGCCGTTTAGCACACGCCCAATCGCCACAATCTCTCCATAAATTAGCTCGGACTGCTCCCCCATCTCAATTTCTGTGGTTTGCTTAAATCCGCTGTCTTTATGCAGCACCAACGGATGCGGAAGATAAAATAAGCGGCTATTTTTGCCCAATTTTATGCACGTTTTTTGCGTGGCATAATCGCCATCATTCATTGATTGCACGCGAGTAAATGCCTGCGTGTTCAACGAAAGCGCAGAACCCTCCGCCAAAGTCATCTCTATATCCAGCTGATCGCCCGCCAGTAATCCCGGCGATGACGACATCTGCATCGCATTCAAAGCATTGCGCCAATGCGAATCCAAATTCGGCAAGGTCATCACCTTAAACGGTGGCGACACAAAGTATTGATCAAGCTGCGTTTTGCCTTGTGAGGTAAGTTTTGTTGAAAGTAAAAGTTTGCTTTGCATTTTATTGCTCACTCTCGCCCCTCGTGGGAGAGAGACAGCGAAAAATTGCGTTAGGCAATTTTTTGCAGAGAGAGGGGAAATTTGCAAAATGTTACGATATTCTCACCGCTTACCCTCTCCCTGATTTTTCTTCTGTACGAAGAAAAATCCGTCCCTCTCCCGCAAGGGGCGAGGGTTATAGTATTTAACGAACTAAAGACGCCGGATCTTCAATATTTTTTAACAACGCATATTTTTCGATCCAACCGATCACACCATCAAGGTTTTCGTTTTTCATTAGGTTGGTGAAAATAAACGGCTGACCGTTACGCATACAGCGAGCATCACGTTCCATTACGCTTAAATCCGCCCCCACAAACGGTGCTAAGTCAGTTTTATTAATCACTAACAGGTCTGAACGCGTGATACCCGGCCCGCCTTTACGTGGAATTTTCTCGCCTTGTGCTACGTCAATCACGAAAATCGTCACGTCTGCCAAATCCGGGCTGAACGTTGCCGAAAGGTTATCGCCACCCGATTCAATGAAAATTAATTCCACTTCCGGGAAACGAGCGACCATTTCGTCTACCGCTTCAAGGTTCATTGAAGCGTCTTCACGAATCGCCGTATGCGGGCAACCGCCGGTTTCCACCCCCATAATGCGTTCAGGTGGAAGCAAACTGTTTTTAGTTAAAAACTCCGCATCTTCTTGCGTATAGATGTCATTGGTGATTACTGCCACACTATAACGGTTTGCAATTTCACGAGTTAAACGTTCGATTAATGCGGTTTTCCCCGCTCCCACAGGGCCTGCCACCCCGATTTTGATATATTTACGCATTGGTTTTCCTATTATTCAAATTAAGACATATAAAGTCTTGTATAAAGCTGTTCGTGTTGCATTGAGCGAATATCGCTTGCCAGCGTTGCTGCGCCGAGCCATTCGGGATCAGGATTTAGGCTATTTTCAACCGCTTGCGCAAGTAGTGTGCGTAACGCAAATAAAATATCTTGCCCGTCCATTTGGCTTAACGGCACCAGTTTCACGCCATTAGTCACCGCTCCGACTGCCGCATTGTAGTAGAACGCATAGAGCGTTTCGGCTTTATCTAGATTCATCGCTTGAGCCACCATTGCAAACACAATTGGGAAATAGCCCTGACAACGTTTTTCGCTGAGCGCTTGTTGGAAGGCACTCAGTAATGGGTGATTTTCATAACGAATAAAAATCTTCAGCAATCGTACACCTAATTTATAACTGCCCTCACGACTCTCACGAGCGATTTTGCTGGCGGCAAGCTCTTGATCTAACGCCAACAAGCGGTCTAAATCGTGGTTTGCCATTGCATCAAATGCCAGTGATAAATACGCACCGTCATTGTAAATCCAGTTCTGCATTAGCTGGGTTTGAACATACTCTTCAAGACTTGCTCGACTGTTCACTTTGCCTTGTTGCACAAAGGTTTCCAAGCCGTTGGAATGATTAAAACCACCGATTGGCAGCGTAGGATCAACTAAGTGTAACAACGCCCCTAACTGCCCCATACGTGCGAAATCTAGTGCTTGTGCCAATTTCCGTCTCCATGGTGATGATAGCCGTGATGATCGTGCGCATGGCTATGACCGTGAGAATGTCCGTGTCCTTGTGCCGAATTCGCTCGCAATGCTTGGCTTAAACGACGTTCTGCTTTTTTCGGTTCAAATCCTGCCGCTTGTAGCCATTCAAACATCGGTTTGTCGTACGGCAGCGTGACTTCATCACCATCTAAAAATAATGGCGAATGTTTATTACCGATTTCATAGCAAGCACGAGCCATCTCAGGCAAGGTTTTCGGTGAAAGCACAATCACTTCGCTTGGCACGATTTCAATCGTAATCACTAGGCTCTCGCTCACAAAAACTACATCATCATGCTTCAAACGTTGCCCTTCTTTCAGCAAACGAAACGCCACTTCACGTCCTGATTTCGACGTTTTACGCAATATATTGCGTTCACTTTCATACCATTGCAATTCAACGGTGTCGATTTGTTGATTGGTAATTTTGCCTGAAGCTTTTAGCTCGGCAAGATTGCCTAAAATATCTTCCATTACTGGAAGGATTGGGTTAAGGATTTGCATAATAATTTTAGTTCTCTTTAGGTAAACTTTTCACGTGTTTCGCTAGTTTCTTATCTTCAGACTTCACTTTTCTTTCAAGTTTTTGTAAATCGGGTTCTGCCGGTAAACTTTCTGGTTTTATTCCGCGTTGCCCCAGCATTTCTCGAATAGTTTTATTATTCTGCACATGCTCATCAGAAATAGCCGTTTCGCCTTGTAAATCATCTTGCAAGGTATTATGGTTTGTCATTTCTGTTGCAAGATTTTTCGCTGCAATAGTTAATGTCGGTAAAAAATCTACTAATGCTCTATTAGGAACAATCCCATATTTTTCTTTCATTGCTTTGGTAGTAAAACCACCAAATAACGCCTGATCACCCTTCGAACGAATACGACCAAAGCCGGCATCATCAACACCTCTTTCATATAAGTTTTTTGAAAGTATTTTTTCAGATTCCCGCAAACGATCTCTTGCTTCAATACGAACCTGCAACTTCATTCGCTCTTCTATTACTTCTTGCTTACGAGTCTGTACAGCAAAATAACTCTGAGCAAAGGCGATCTCAGGCTTACGAGGATCTCCATTTTATGCAAGTAAATAACAAGCGTAACGAGTCAGCATAAAATCTTCAATTTTTCTCTGACTACCACTACCCAATTTAACCATTTTCGTGATGCCACGAAAATGGTCTGACACAGGGAAACCACTAGTTTCACAAGCCTCCATTGATCTTAAAATCGTAAGTTTAAAGTTTTCCCAACGGCTATACCCCAAATAAGGTTGTAAATCGCGAGCAAACCAATACTCAATATTATCTTGATCAATACGCTGCACTAATGCTTCTAGCGATAATTTTAATGTTTGTAATTGTTGATCCATACAAGTTCTCCTTTTAAGTAATATAATTTAATCATTATACTGAAAAAATGAACAGTTATCATTCCTCGATGATTTCAAACAATCGTCAAAACATTAGGTCATATAAAAAATATCACACCTTAGGTTTTGTCTCTGCCAACACTGCATACTTATCATTCATCTGCTCCGCCCAAGCGGTCAAATTTGGGTGATGTTTTGCAAGATCGTAGCCGAGTTTTTCGGCACGGAATTGCAACCAATCAATTAAGCAAACTGCAGTAATTGTGCCGATATTTAGTTCTGTGCCGAATGGCTCAATCGCTTTTTCAAGCTGTGGGAATGAGCGAATATTACGATCCATTAACTGTTCTTGGCGACTTGTCCACCATTCATTTTCAGGGCGAAGTAAACGTTCCGCCATAATCGGTACGGTGTTTTCTAAAATACCGTCCGCAAGGTTATGTAACGCTAATGCCGCCCAGCGTGGTTTACCGCTTTCTGGGAATAATTTCGGTTGGTCGCCTTTTTGATCAAGGTATTCGCAAATCAGCTGACTACCAAACAACCAGTTTCCACAATTACGTTGTAGAGCGGGTACACGTCCAAGCGGATTGTCTTGGTTGTGTGGTGAATTTGGATCGACCGATGAGTTAATTTTTAACAGCTCGGTTTTAGCTTCTAATTGTTGGTGTTTTAATGTGACTAACACTTTACGCACAAAAGGGCTAGTAGTGGAATACCAGAGTTTCATAGATTCTCCTTTTTCCTCATACTCACGTATGAGGTTAGACATTGTATGGTTGCTCTGCAACCAACTTAGGTGAATTGTCGCAGAGCGACGACCCTATACTTAACCACGCACGTCAGTGCGTGGTATTTGCAAAATTTTATGCAAATTTAACCGCTTGTTGGAATGTTTAGCGAAACAAAGAGAGGAAAAAACCGTTCCCCCTCTCCCTGATTTTTCTTCTTAACAAAGAAAAATCTGTCCCTCTCCCGCAAGGGGAGAGGGTGAACACTAGAACAAGAAATAACGCTGTGCAAGCGGCACTTTAGTCGCAGGTTCGCAAGTAATATGCTCGCCGTCCACACGAACTTCGTAGCGTTCCGGATCAACGGTAATTTCAGGCGTTGCGTTATTATGAACGAGGTCTTTTTTACCTACATCACGACAGCCTTTTACCGCTAAAGTATCTTTCTGGATACCATATTGGGTTTTGATATCCGCTTCTACACTCGCTTGGGAAACGAAATAAACTGCACTTTCAGTATTCGCTTTCGCATTTGCCCCAAACATTGGGCGGTAGAATACCGGTTGTGGTGTCGGAATTGACGCATTCGGGTCACCCATTTTAGCAAAGCTGATAAAGCCTTTTTTCATCACAAATTCCGGTTTTACACCGAAGAATTGCGGTTTCCATAGTACGATATCCGCCAGTTTACCCACTTCAAGCGAGCCAACGTGTTGGCTGATACCGTGAGCGATTGCCGGGTTGATGGTATATTTCGCAATATAGCGTTTAATACGGAAGTTGTCGTTACCTTCATCGCCCAATGCTCCACGCTGTTCTTTCATTTTATCCGCAGTCTGCCACGTACGAGTCACTACTTCGCCAACACGTCCCATTGCTTGACTGTCTGAACTCATAATTGAGAACACGCCCATATCGTGCAGAATATCTTCTGCGGCAATCGTTTCAGGACGGATACGGCTATCGGCAAATGCGACATCTTCCGGAACACGTTTATCTAAATGGTGGCAAACCATCAGCATATCCAAATGCTCGTCAATCGTATTCACAGTAAATGGGCGGGTTGGATTGGTTGAAGCCGGTAATACGTTCGGGTACATCGCCGCTTTAATAATATCCGGTGCATGACCGCCGCCGGCACCTTCGGTGTGGAAAGTGTGAATCACACGTCCGTTAATCGCTTTCATCGTGTCTTCTAAGAAACCACTTTCGTTGAGCGTATCGGTGTGAATCGCTACTTGCACATCCATTTCGTCCGCTACTTTTAACGCTGCGTCAATCACTGCCGGTGTTGCACCCCAGTCTTCGTGGATTTTTAAGCCTAACGCACCAGCAACCACTTGTTCTTTAAGCGGTTCAAGCGTAGAACAGTTACCTTTGCCGAAAAAGCCGATATTAACCGGTAAGGATTCGCAAGCTTGGAACATTCTTTCAATGTTAAATTTACCCGGTGTACAAGTGGTGGCGTGTGTGCCGTCCGCCGGACCTGAACCACCGCCGATCATCGTAGTAATACCGTTTTCGATAGCGTGTTGTGCCTGTTGCGGGCAGATCCAGTGAATGTGGGTATCGATACCGCCGGCGGTCGCAATTAAATGTGCGCCGTTATGTACTTCGGTGCTTGCGCCGATAATCATATTTGGCGTGACGTTATCCATTGTATCCGGATTACCCGCCTGACCGATACCGACAATACGACCGTCACGAATCCCAATATCCGCTTTGATAATGCCTAATTTTGCGTCGATAATCATCACATTAGTGAGGGCAAAATCCAATACGTTCAGGTTATCACGGGTTACGGTGCTTGATTGTGCCATACCGTCACGTACCGATTTACCGCCGCCGAATTTACACTCATCGCCTTTGGTTAACAAATCTTGTTCAATTGTCGCCCATAAATCGGTGTCGCCTAAACGGACTTTATCACCGACTGTCGGGCCGTAAGTCGCTACATACTGACTGCGTGGGATTGTTAATGCCATTTTCTTACTCCCTATAATTTGCCGTCGATTTCGTTATGGAAACCGTAAATCACTTTATTACCACCAAACTCAACCAGTTCTACTTCTTTCGCTTCACCGGGTTCAAAACGCACCGCATTGCCTGACGGCACATTTAAACGCATACCGCGCGCCTGCAAGCGGTCAAATTTTAGGGCGTTATTGGTTTCAAAAAAATGATAATGCGAACCAACTTGAATCGGGCGGTCGCCTGCATTTACTACTTCTAATTTGACGGTTTTGCGACCCACATTCGCTTGTACATCACCGTCTGCTAATTGATATTCTCCGGGGATCATTTTTTATTCCTTATTTGTTTACTCTCTCCCTCTTGAGGGAGAGGGTATCGTTATCTAATAGGGTTATGCACCGTCACTAATTTCGTGCCGTCTGGAAACGTCGCTTCGATTTGAACTTCGTGAACCATTTCCGCAATACCTTCCATTACATCATCAATCGTCAGTAACGTTGCACCGTATTGCATTACTTCCGCCACCGACATACCGTCACGTGCAGCCTCTTGCAAATGGCTAGCAATATAAGCGATTGCCTCCGGATAATTTAATTTCACACCACGAGCCTTGCGTTTTGCCGCCAACTCTCCGGCAAGAAACAACATCAGTTTTTCTTGTTCTCTTGAAGTTAAATGCATTTTGTACCTTCTTAATTTTATGAGTTATTTATAAAATCCGGTTCCCAAGAGGGGAAGAGGAAGAATTTATGGATTGAGTAATTGTACTAATTTATGTTTATCAAATGCGGCTTTATCTAATCGTTTCTTAACGATCAATAACAACCAGCTGGCAATGATAAACCCGATGGTATAAGTTGCCAGTCCGGTTTGAGCAACCGCATATTGAATAAGAATCGCGAGTAAAGTGCCTACAATGACATATAAAAAATGGCGTAATTGTGTGCCAGCAAAAGCACAAGCTACGAGAATAGGAGAGAAACCGTAAATACCGTTGGCAAGGCTATTATGATCAATATCCGGTAAATGGTGAGCAAATACAGTACCGATAACTGCTGCCGCCAAACCGTACATAGCCGCAATGGGAGAACTAATAGCAATCGCTAAAAAAAGTAATGTACCGGTTACCATGCTGGTACCGAAATTCACTTCTGCCCAAGCATAGAAAGGTTCTTGGATTGCATCAAGCGTGCCAGTGTAATCCGCTAAAGGAGGCGTTGTCTGGGTTAAACCGAATAAGCCTAATTTGGCGATTCCCCAACAAAAGAACCAGCAGCTCAATACAAACGGAAAGGTAAATGCGACTTTATTCTTTTTCACAAATAAACGCATAATTAACGTTGCAACAATCGAAGCAACAAAACCAATACACCAAATTAAAGGATTTGAGGCATCCACTTCCGCAAAGGTAAACATGGTGCACATAAACGCTAGGCTTGCATTAAAGCCATAAAGCCCTTGGCTAATTTGCTGTGGCGGATACTTCAATATTTTAGCTGTCAGCGTACCGATAAGCGCGCCGAGAAAACAGCTTACCCCAAGCGTCCAGTGACTAAAAAACATCGCGATAACAATGACCAAACCGGACAAACCATTTTCTTGCAAAAAGATTTGCCCTATCCCTGTAAGGGTAGTTTTAATAAGCTTCATTTAATTTTCCTGTGTGTTTGCATATATTGTGGCTTTGCCACTATTTTTGTAAATAAAGCGTTTTATCTGCTAACTGTCGCGTAAAGGTTTGATCATGCGAAGCCACCAACATTGGTAATTGGAGTTGTTTAAGTAAAGCGGTCAATTTCGCACAATTTTTTGCATCTAAACCATTGGTCGGCTCATCAAGCAGTAGTAGTTTGGGTTTCATCGCAAGTACGCCGGCTAAGGCGGTGAAATTCTGTTCGCCGCCGGAAAGCGCATTCACCGGACGATCTTTCAGATATTCAAGATCTAATATCTGAAGTTGTTCAAGAGCGATTTTATAAGCTTGTGCTTGAGTGTAGCCTTGGTTTAACACACCAAAGGCAACATCATCTAATACGGTGGGGCCAAATAATTGGTCTTCTGCATTTTGAAAACAAATGCCGACTTTGCCACGAAACGGCACAAAATCTTTTTCTCGTTGGCAATGCGTACCAAACAAATAAATATCACCGGAGTGAATCGGCAAAAAACCGAGCAATGAAAGCAGCAGTGTGGATTTTCCTACGCCGATTTCACCTTGTAAAAATACTCGTTGCTGCGGCTCAATGGTAAAACTTAGGGCATTTATGACCGCTTGTCGATTACGTAAAACCGTCAGGTTATTAACTTCCAATACATTCATTTTTTATGTTTAAATTAACTGCAAATCATTTATTACCGAATTTAAAACCTCGAGCTTTCAGCGCCATTTCTGTTCTTTCCGCTCGCACCATGGCGTGAATAAGCAATAATGCCACGCGTTGTGAAGTGATTTTCAGGGTGAGCCAATTACATTTCGGCTGATAGCCCCTTGCTCGCATTGCGATATCCATCTTGCGGTTTACCTCATTTAACAAGGAAATATAGCGAATACTTAAAACAAAGAGATGAATTAATTTCGGTGAAAGAGGAAGCCGACTGATCGCTTGCACCAGCATAACTTCATTCACATTTAATAATAGTAACCACGTTGCACATAAAATCAAATTCATCCGTAGGCTAATTAAGCTTGCCAGTTCAATACCATGCGGATTGCACTGTACGGAGAATGTGTCTAAACGCCAACTTAACGTTAACCAAATCAATAACGTAAAAATATTGAATTTAAGCCAACGGCGAGCTAATGCTTTTAATGATCGCCCATAAAAAATTTGACTGATAAGAACACAAGGGACTAAACAAGCGGTCAAAAAAAGTAAAATATTTACCGATTTCAGACCGCTGATTACTACGCCAAACACAAACAAATAAAACAGCCGCCAATGTGCTTGAAATAAATACGCCATTATGTTTCTTGTAGTGCGTTAGGATACATTTTTGCCAACGTAAATAATGTGCCGACACTCACGATACTATCGACTAAAAATATTGGTAAATGTGAGACGATCAATAAGCCAATTAAATCCGCATAATTCTTACCGCCATCAAACGCCAATACCGTCGAAGCAAGTAAAATTGCACCTCCAACACCAATTACACCAGCACCAATACCGGACAACATTAATTGTCGGCGAGAAAGATTTACCGCAAGTGGTCGGCGAAACATATAATGTACAAGTAACGCTGGTAGAGCCATGACGCATAAATTTACGCCCAGAACAGAAAAACCGCCTAATGAAAATAATAACGTCTGTAACACTAATGCGACAAAGAAAGCGGGAAACACAGCCCAACCTAAAAACAGCCCTGCCATCCCATTTAAAATTAAATGCACGCTACCAATGCCGACGGGTACATGAATGGTTCCTGCAACAAAAAATGCAGATGCAAACAATGCCGTTAACGTTAAACGACTATAATCGAGTTTACGTAAGCCAATAGTCACCCCAACAGTCGCAACAACGGCACCGACAAGTAGTGTTGGAGCATGTAAAACGCCTTCTGATAAATGCACTTAGCTTTTGTCCTTTCTCGATTTTAATAACGTAACAATACCAAATAATCCGAAGATATAACCAATACCGCCGATAAGATCATGCAGGTAGATTTTGTGTTTTAACTTCTGAATATCTTCTCGTAACACTTCGAATTCGGCTCGCCCTAAAGTGCGTTTAATCACATTATCCGCAATCCCCTCAGCACGATGCCCTTCCGCACCTTCAACTACTACTTTAAACGGACCATCACCGGAAATTGGAATAGAAAAACTGCCATAAACATCCGTTTTTGCTGTAGCAATCGGTACAGTCTCGCTTCCATCTTTTCCCAATCTAAAAACTTCCAAATAAGTTTCGGCAGCTGGCGATTGATCGGAATAAAATGATTTACCCGAAATCTCATGTCCGTCATAAAGCGCAAATAAATGTAGGCTATGCGCTGAAACACCTAAAGAGGTCAATGCAAATAGTATTACTAATAAATATTTTAATCTCATCATTTTACTTCAAATGTCAGCATGTATTCGATTGTTCGTTCCGTATAATCCGGATGAACAACACCCTTTTCTTCAAACTCAGCCCAAACTTTGTTATAACCGGCTACCGGCGTAAATTGAGCTATCCCTTTTTCATTTGTCAGATTAAAAGGTTTATCCTCTCCTAATCCAACCTTAATACCGGATACCGGTTTACCATAATGTAATACCAAAATATCCATCGTTTCGCCCGCAACCGGTTTTGAAAGCGGAACAAGCTCGTATTCCAATGAATGAGATTTAAATGAATCGGCATTCCACACCAGAATCGCTTTACCAAGTTTTATTGGATTTAAACTGAGTACCGCTGTAGGTTCTTGTGCTTTGGTTTTCTCAACATATTTACCGCTTGGTAATTTCGACCAAACACCGTTATTAAATTCCAAAAATACCATGGAATGACGACCGGCATTAAAATAGGCTTCACCTTGATTAAATTGAGGTTTTATGGAAGAGAGAACACCATTCTTTTGTAGTAATTGGACAGATTGGAGTTTTGTTTCAGGATAGGGTTCTGTGGTTTCATGACCAAACTTCACAACATATTCATTCGTATTTTTGGTTGGTTCTAACCATACGTTGTGAGCTTGTGCGATTGAAATCGAAAGGAGTGAAACAAGTCCTAACGCCCCACTTTTGAATGACATACAAGATTCTCCTTAAAAATTTTCTTTAAATATCACCAAACTTGGCTTTTAATTATAAAAAAGTTTTACTTATTGCTCAAATAAATAAAACTAATTACAACTATGCAAAATATTTTAGAATATAAAATAAATCACAAAATGAGTGAGTAGCTAACTTTCTATGTTCAAATCCTCGGCATTTTTATACAATCGTTCTTCCAACCATTTCTGATGGCAAAATCATATGTTAAATAAACTTGATGCGTTGAAATACTTTTGCACTGCGGCACAAACATTAAATTTCCGAGAAGCGGCAAACCAATTAGCTATTTCACCGCCTGTTATCACTCGAGTTATCAATGCGCTGGAAAGTGAATTAGGCGAACAACTATTTAAGCGCACCACTCGCAATATTACCTTAACGGATTTCGGTGAAGAATTTCTATTACACGCAAAACAACTGTTAACCGAGAGTGAACGTGTATTCAATTTAGGCAAAAAACAACAAGATGAAATGGCTGGTACGGTACGAATTACGCTTCCGAAATTACGAGACCAAGAACAAATTTTATTTGAACTGCTACAGGCTCTTAAGCCTTATCCGGATTTAATTATTGATTGGCGAGTCGATGCCGCACGCTTAGATAATGTCAAACATCGAATAGATATCGGTATCCGTGCCGGTAAAGAGCCGGATCCGAATTTTATCGTGCGTCCGTTGGCAGAAATGCACGATATTTTTGTTGCCTCACCCGATTTTATTGCCCGCTGGGGTATCCCAAAAGATCTGGATGATTTACGCAAAAATTTCCCTTTTAGCAGTCTAATTAACGCAACAACCGGTCAGCCGTGGGAAATTTATCTTGATGAGCATACCGTTCTTGTGCCACAAAAATTGGGCTTTATCACAACCGATCTGTATTGTGAATTACAAGCCGTACTTGCCGGCAGAACCGTTGCGCATATCGGTAATACGGTTTGTAAACCTTATCTGGAAAATGGGCAACTGATACAACTTTTTCCGGAGCAACAATTTGAAAAATGGCAACTCTATTTATATCGCCCTTATCAACAAATTACATCGCCTCGGGTGTTAAAAGTGTTTGATCTGCTTACCGAAATTATGCAAAGACGCTATAGCTAACCATAAAAAAAGCGGTCGAATTTTGCAAAAAATTTGCAATTTCCGACCGCTAAGGTGAACACTGTTCTTACACGGCAAGCTTATGCTTTAACAGGCGTTACAATGATTTTTGTAATCTGTACCTTATCGCCGTTTTGTTTAGTATCAATATCAAATTTGACATTCCAACTGCCTGTTTGATCCCACATATCGCCAAACACACGAGCAGTAACTAATAATTCGTCATAACCCTTTGACTTAATTTTAGATTCTTGAATCGCACCGTACTTCATCCCGCCTTTTTGGATATTCTTAATCCATTCTTGCTTTGTCATCGTATCGTTTTTCGAAGTAACCAATTCAAAATCATCCGCTAATAAACTTTGTAACTTGGCAAAATTCGGGTTAATCAATGCGTTATTTAATTCTTCATATACCTCGATAACTTTCTCTTGTTGTTCTTGTTTCGCTTCAACATTAGAAATCACGGGTAAGCTGGCTGTAATACTTAAGGCAATGCCTAAAAAAAGTGATAAAAAAATATGTTTAAAAGTTAATCTCATTATTCCTCGAATATCGTCCCTTCTCTTTTGTGTCGGAAACGTATTATAGAGAAATAATTATTGATGATAAGATAGATTATAGTTAATAGACTATTACAAAAAAAGAAATAATCATTTAAGGATTTTTGTGTACAACTTTATACAAGCGGTCAACTTTGACATTAAATTTGCAAAAAAATAGACAAAATCGACCGCTTAAGCTTACATTAAGGGAAAAGAATCGGCACCAAGAAAGCAGTTACTAACATCGTAATCACCGTAAAAGGCAAGCCGACTTTAAGAAAATCGCTAAATCGATAATTACCGAGCGAAACCACCATCGAGTTGACCGGCGAGATTGGCGTCATAAACGCAGCGGAAGAGGCAATCGCCACCACCATCACTAGCAAAATATCACCGGATTTGACCGTTTCAGTCAGCAAATTATTTTGTAAAATCTGTCCTTCTCGTTTGATACCCACCACACTTAAACCGAAGTTAGAGCGGAAATTTAACGCATCAACGGTTTGCCCGATGGTTTCGGTTTCCGGCATTACACCTAGCTCCGCCATGCCGACTGACTTAGATTGAGTCGAAAAATATTCGCCTTTCAACTCAATCGGCTGCATACCGAATTCTTCGCAAAGTTGTACAAAGCGAGCCTCATCAACCCCGATATCCATCAATAGAATATCTTTCTTTTGTAATTGGTCTTTACCAAATGCGGCTAAAGTAATATGACGGAAATTCTTATAACGTTGAATTGCGATAATATTAAGCTGGTAAACCGAACGCAGATTCAGTTCATCAATAGTTTTACCAATAAAGTGTGAATTTTCGCTTAACACTACCATTTTGGCACGACCATTTAACTTATATTCTTCAATCAAATGCGCCATTGAATCTTCGTTACTTGCCACCACCGGCACACTACCATCATCTAACCAACGACGTACCGCCAACATATATAAAATACCAAGTACTAAAACTAAGGCACCAATCGGGGTAAAGCTAAAGAAATGAAATCCTTCATAACCGGCCTTAACCAATTCAGCGTGTGTCACTAAATTAGGGGCTGTCGCGATTAAGGTCATCATACCGCTGATTAAACCGGCAACGGCAAGCGGCATCATTAAACGACGAGGAGAAATATTGAGGCTGGCACAAATTGCTAAAGTCACCGGAATAAAAATTGCCACAATACCGGTCGAACTCATAAATGCACCGAGCGTACCGATCGATAACATCAGCAAAGCAATCACTTTAGCTTCACTCGCTCCCGCTACACGTAGTAACCAATCACTCATTTGATTCGCCACACCGGTTCGAACAAGCGCATCACCAATGATATAAAGTAGTGCAAGTAAAATCACGTTTGGATCACCAAATCCGGCTAACGCTTCTTTGGTGGTTAAAATACCGCTTAAACTAAATGCCAATAGCACCATGAGTGCGATGACGTCCATACGCAATTTATTTTGAATAAATAGCACGACCGCAACAGCCAGAATCGCTAATACCCAAAACAAGGGAAGTTGCATAAAGGAAGGTAAATAATTGATGATCGTTTGCATAATTCTCTCTTATTGTAAAAAATCCGCCGAATTATACCGCTTCATGTTACTAAAAAAAGCCTGTGATCATAAAAATCACAGGCTTTTTAGCTAATGGACGCAAACTACAACGGAAATAATAACGTAACTAACCATATCGTTACGCCCATTACTAATAATGTGAACGGTACGCCGACTTTCACAAAATCGATAAAGCGATAACCGGCGGGCGCAATCACCATGGTGTTGACCGGCGAAGAAATAGGCGTCATAAATGCCGCCGAGGATGCAATCGTAATCACCATCACAAATGCAATCGGTGAATAGCCTAATTGTTTCGCCACTTCAATTGCTATCGGTGCCATTAAGATTGCGGTTGCCGTATTCGAAATAAACAGCCCAACTAATGCAGTAAGCACAAATAAACCGCATAACACCAAGCTATAATGCGTACTTTCCCCGCCGGTAAGCGCTAAAAACTCTTCCACAATTAACGATACACCACCCGTTTTTTGCATTGCGGTCGAAAACGGCATCATACCGACAATTAATAACAGACTCGGAATATGAATGGAGTCATAAGCACTTTTCATATCAATACAACGAAACTTACCGAGTAACAAGCAACAAATCAAAGCAGCAAGCACATTCGGTACCCAGCCGCTGATCATTAGTATCACCATTAACCCAACGGAAAATAATGCATAAGGCGCTTGGCTTGTCGCCAGTGCGATTTGTTTTCCTTCTTTCGGCATACCGAGTAAAAATAAATCTTTATCGTATTTTTCAAGCGTAATGATTTTTTGCCAAACGCCCATGACTAACAGCACATCACCGGCTTTCACCGATTCGGTGAGTAGATTTTCTTGTAGAATGCGATCTTCTCGTTTAATCCCCACCACACTTAAACCGTAAGTCGAGCGAAAATTTAGCTGTTGTACTGTTTTTCCGATACTTTCCGTTTCCGGCATCACCGCAAATTCCGCCATGCCGACCGATTTAGCGTGTGTAGAAAAATATTCGCCTTTTAGTTCAATACGCTGTAATTTGCATTCCTCACATAACATCGCAAAAGATTCTTCATCAATGCTAATATCCATCAGTAAAATATCTTTCGCTTGCAATTGATCGTTACCGAACGCCGCCATAATTTGTGAACGGAAATTTTTATAGCGCTGGATAGCAATCACATTCATTCGATATAACGAACGTAATTTTAGTTCGTCCATAGTTTTGCCGATAAACGGTGAATCTTCTTGCAAAATCACCATCTTGGCACGCCCATGCAATTGATACTGTTCAATCAAATGCGACATACTGTTATCGTCTTTAGCTAACACTTGCACATCGCCATTATCCAACCAACGGCGAGCAATGAGCATATATAGAATACCTAACAGCAGAACAACCAAACCAATCGGTGTAAAGCTAAAAAAGCCAAACCCTTGGTAGCCGGCTTTAACTAATTCCGCATGCGTGACTAAGTTAGGTGCAGTAGCAATTAAAGTCATCATACCGCTAATCAAGCCGGCAATACTGAGCGGCATCATCATCCGCCTAGGAGAAATATTCATACCGGCACAAATCGCCAATGCTACAGGAATAAAAATAGCAACAATGCCGGTCGAACTCATAAATGCGCCCAACAACCCGATTGATAACATCATCAAGGCCAACACTTTGGTTTCGCTAGAACCCGCCACCCGCATCAACCAATCGCTAATATGATACGCCACCCCCGTACGAGCCAGAGCTTCTCCCACCACATATAACAAAGCCAGTAAGACAATATTCGGGTCACTCAAACCGGCAAAAATTTCTTGTGTAGTTAATATGCCCGTTAACCCAAAGCCCAACATTACCAACAAAGCGACAATATCCATTCGCAATTTATTTTGAATAAATAAGCCGACAGCAATCGCAAGCAATGCCAACACCCAAAACAATGGATATTGCAAAAAAGCAGGTAAATGATTAACAAAATTCTGCATACTGTTCCCCTTTGCAAAATATTGTTGAAATTATACCGCTTGTGAATAAAAAAAAGCCGGAGATTAATCAAATCTCCGGCTTTTCTCTATATTTAGATCAATTATTCTACTGTTACAGACTTCGCAAGGTTACGAGGTTGATCAACGTCAGTACCTTTGATTAGCGCAACATGATAAGAAAGTAATTGTAACGGTACGGTGTAAAAGATAGGTGCAGTTACTTCATCTACTTTAGGGAACACTACCGTTTTATACCCTAACCCTGCATCATGATCAGCAAAAATAAATAACTGACCACCACGAGCACGTACTTCTTCAATATTTGATTTTACTTTTTCAAGTAATTCATTTTCTGGTGCCACAACCACAACTGGCATTTCACTATCAATTAATGCTAATGGACCGTGTTTCAACTCACCTGCTGCATAAGCTTCTGCGTGAATGTATGAAATCTCTTTTAATTTTAATGCAGATTCCATTGCAATTGGATAAAACTCTCCACGCCCTAAGAATAAACTATGATGTTTATCTGCAAAATCTTCTGAAAGTTGTTCGATTTCTTTCTCATGCGTTAATGCACTCTCAATCTGTGCAGGTAAACGCTGTAATGCATGAACAATATCTGCTTCCTGTGATGCAGTTAAATTACCTTTTAAACGACCTAAAGCAGCTGTTAATAATAACAAACATGTAAGCTGAGTAGTAAATGCCTTAGTTGAAGCAACACCTACCTCTACGCCAGCTTTTGTCATAAATGCAAAATCAGACTCACGAACAAGCGATGAAGTTGCTACATTACAAACTGTCATTGCGCTCATAAACCCAGCTTCTTTAGCTAAACGTAATGCCGCTAACGTATCAGCCGTTTCACCTGATTGTGAAATAGTTACTAATAAACTATTAGGACGGGTCACAAATTTGCGATAACGGAACTCAGAAGCAATCTCTACATCACATGCAACGCCAGCTAATGATTCAAGCCAATAACGAGCTACCATACCCGCATTGTAAGATGTACCACATGCAACAATTTGTACGTGTTCAACTTTAGTTAAAATATCTGCTGCATTTGGTGCAATTGCATCGATTTTCACTTTACCATTTTCGATACGACCGTCTAAGGTATTCATGATCGCTACCGGTTGTTCGAAAATTTCTTTCTGCATATAGTGACGGTATGGGCCTTTGTCTGCAGCATCTGCTTCGAAGTTACCTTCGTGAATTTCACGTTCAACTTTTTGACCGTCACGGCTATAGATATCTACAGTGTGACGAGTAATTTCCGCTACATCACCTTCTTCAAGGTAAGCAAAACGACGAGTTACGCTTAATAATGCTAATGGGTCTGATGCTAAGAAGTTTTCGCCAACACCATAACCGATAACTAATGGGCTGCCAGAACGCGCAACGATTAAACGAGATGGATCATCTTGATTCATTACTACTGTACCGTATGCACCACGTAATTGAACGACTGTTTTTTGAACCGCTTCTAATAAAGAACTTGATGTGCGGAGCTCCCACTCTGCTAAGTGAGCAATTACTTCAGTGTCAGTTTGCGACTGGAATACATAACCGCGCTCTTGTAAAACCGCTTTTAATTCTTCATAGTTTTCAATGATACCATTGTGTACCACTGCAATTTTACCGCTGCGATGCGGGTGAGCATTGGTTTCAGATGGTTCACCATGAGTTGCCCAGCGAGTATGAGCAATACCTGTACCACCAACTAATGGGTTTGCAGAAATAGCATCATCTAATGCTTTTACTTTACCTACACGACGAACAATTTGCATATTGTGTTCTTCGTTTAGAACTGCAACACCCGCAGAGTCGTAACCACGATACTCTAAGCGGTGTAAACCATCTACTAAAATGTTAGCTACGTCGCGTTGTGCTACTGCACCTACAATTCCGCACATAATGTCTTTCCTATGTTAAAGTTAAAAAATAATAAATAACTGGGCAATAGCGAATAAATTACGATTCTAATGTGCCAATTCCATTAAAATACGATCATTGCCACTGTTTATTATTTGCTCGCTTAATCACGAGCCACAATCACTTCTATCCCATATGATTCGATGGTCTTTTTAATTTCTTCATCAATATCGGCATCAGTGATCAATTTATTCACGCCTTTCCACTCAAGCTCAAGATTTGGCATTTTACGCCCCATCTTTTGAGACTCAATTAAGACGATAACTTCTCGAGAAACCTCCGCCATAACTTGGCTTAAGCCTACGAGTTCATTAAATGTTGTGGTACCACGTGCTAAATCTAGACCATCTGCACCAATAAATAGTTGGTCAAAATCGTAAGAACGTAGTACTTGCTCGGCAACTTTACCTTGGAATGAATCAGAACGAGTATCCCAAGTACCACCGGTCATCAAAACCGTAGGCTCATTATCAAGCATGGTTAATTCGGTTGCTAATGCTAATGAATTAGTCATAATCACTAAGCCCGTCTGGTACAAGGCTTTTACCATCGCTCCGGTCGTACTGCCGCTGTCAATGATAATCCGATTATGATCTCGAATATGTTTTACCGCTTCATTCGCAATCGCTAATTTTTGTTTTGAAAGTTGCTCGTTACTATCTTCTATCATTTCTGATGGAATTTTTACTGCTCCACCATAGCGACGTAATAACAAACCGCTTTCTTCTAAAGCGGTTAAATCCTTACGAATCGTCACTTCAGACGTTTCGAAGAAACTTGCCAATGTTTCAACACTCACCTCTCCCTGTTCTTGTACCATTTTTACAATTAGGTGGCGACGTTGTTGCGTATTTCTTTTTGACATACTTTCCTCATGAGAAGTTTCGATATTTAATATCTAAATTTCGTTTCAAAACATCCGAATTATATTAGATAATTTTATTTATGCAACTTTTTGTATAAAAAATAAGACCAGCTAATTTTTATAATTAACTGGTCTTATTTGAAGAATTATTTAATTTGGCTACCGATAACACCGCCCAATGCAGCACCACCTAATGTCGCGCCAGTAGAATTTCCAATCATATTACCAGCAACCCCACCAACTGCGGCGCCAATTGCCGTATTACGTTGTGATTTAGTTAAGCCGTTACACGCTGAAACTGTTGTTGCCAATACCGCAACCGCAAGTACTTTTACCATAAATTTCATTATTAATTCCTTATTTTAAAGGTTACTACTATCACAAATTGTTTATATAAACATTTGCTTTCCATAAGACTTAATTCATATCAAAAGGTTCGAAAAACAAGACTCATCTGACCAGAATTTAAACAATAAAAAAGCACCGAGGTCTCCTCGGTGCTTTTACAATAAATACGTTAATTATTTAGTCGTTTTCTTTACTTTTTTAGCTGCTGCTTTTAACGGAGAATCTTTTTTCGCCGTTTCCTTTTTAGCTTTAGTTGCTGTTTTTACCTTCGTTGTCGAAGCAGCTTTAACCGTTTTGGTTTTTCTTGGCGTTTTTGCTTTAGGTTCATCTACAAGTGTATTAATTTGTAGTTCAACACTATTCTGCTTAGCCCATTCCATCGCTTTCGTTAATAAAATATGTCCCATTGGGCGAGGATCTCCGGTAAATAACGTATTCAAACCGTTATTTTCAATAATATGACGACGTAATTCTAAACGCTCTTGATGATTTTCTGCTAAACGCACTGCTCGTTCAACATACTCATCTACCGTATTAGCGATAAGCCACTCAGGTAAACCTAAACGTTTAAATAATCCTTCATCAATATGTTCATGCACTTCCGGTCCGGTCTTACATACACCGACTAAACCTAACGTGACCATATCGATAATACCGTTTGTATTACCAAACGGGAACGGATTCACCATCATATCGCAGTTATGCAAAATACTGAGATATTGGTGGTAAGGTGAATGAGGATGTGCCGTTGCCGAATCACCTAAATAAGATTTAATAAAGCGTTCCACATACGGATGGGTCACACCATTTGATTGACCTAAAGCAAAATGGAAATGTACTTTCACTTTAGCACGATCACGAATCGCTTTTAATGCCTCTAAGAAATACGGATTTAACTTCATCGTGGTTGAAGCAATACCAATATTTACGACTTCCGGATTCTCACGTAATAAGTATTCAACTTTCTCAGGCGCTAACGCAGATGGAACATACGGCAATGCATCTTTCGGTAAACGTAATAACGTTTCGCTGAAGCATTCTTCCGAACCTACATAATCGTCTTCCACAATCACATACTCAATAAAGTCGGAATGAGTCGTTGCCGGATGACCTAAAGCGATAACTTGTACTGGCGCTAAACGGGTATTACTTGCAAAAATCGTTGCTAAATCCATACCGATACTCGGCATATAGAACACTAATGCACCATTCGTTTCACAAATTGAGCGGATAAACTCTAATTTGTCTTTCATATTATTACCATCAACCAGATGGAATTCATCGAATACGTCTCTACCCGCTTGGTCAACCGATGCATTACCTAAACCGATGAGGTGGAAATGTTCACGAGCTGCAATCATTGAAGTAGAGTGAGTACGATAAATCGAATGTGCAGAATGGAAATGTTCTAGTAATACAACCATTACCGGCTTACCATTACGGTAACCGATTTTAGTCACATCACGATCTTGCCACCCATATTCATTTTCGATATGGCGACGAATCACTTGATTTAATGCTTTTTTCACATCGTGCTTATTTGCGGCAATGTCATAGCTACAGTGCATATAAACATCATGCGAAATGGCACTCGGCACATTATTTAGATTTTGTAATTGTGCTAAACGAGCTGGGAACCATTGTAAAATCGCACCACGTTTTGAGAATGATGCTGGCGTACCGATAAATCGAGGCGACTGTAATGCAAAGCAAAGTGAAGCACAAAGTTCCGGATCTGCATTCCATGCAGCATCAAGGTTTAAATTTACGTTCGATTCCGGTAAATATAAAATACAGAATTTAATTAATGCCGCTTTTGTTGCTTCTAAATGAATATCTAAGCTATTCTCACGATTTGGATTACGATTATATGTTTGTAATACATGATCCGCATTAACATACGGAGAACTTGCAAAAATCAGGGACAACCAGCGTTGGAATGCTAGAAAACGCTGCGCACCTTCTACTGAAATCTCTAAGCCTGGATCAGAAAACAACGTACTCACTGCATTCGCTAAACGCGTACAGAAATAAACTGTTTTCTCTTGCTCAAGATCTTTTAATTGAGAAGGAAATTCAAACTCAATGTCTTGAATACCACCAAAATTACTATCGAGTTTCGCTAAAATCTCAAGTAATTCGGTACAAGATTCTTCATATTTTTTTGCTGCTACTGCAGCTTCAAATGTTGCTAAATTAGGTTTTTTAGTGTGTTCCATACGAATTGTCCCAAAAATTAACACGTTCCCCAAAGATCATATTCATCTGCGTTTGTAATCGTTACAGAAATGATTTGGCCAATTTTAACTTCCTGATTTGAAATATTATCTACATATACTACACCATCAATTTCCGGTGCGTCAGCCATTGAACGGCCAATAATACCTTCTTCGTCAATTTCATCAACGATAACGGCAAGGGTTTTACCCACTTTTTGTTGTAAACGAGCAGCTGAAATACGTTGCTGAACTTGCATAAAACGGTGAAAACGCTCTTCTTTCACATCTTCCGGCACTTGATCCGCCATTTCAGTTGCTACCGCACCTTCTACCGGGCTAAATTTAAAACAGCCGACACGATCTAATTGTGCTTCTTCCAAGAAATCCAATAACATTTGGAAATCTTCTTCCGTCTCCCCTGGGAAGCCGACAATAAAGGTTGAACGTAACGTTAATTCCGGACAGATCTCACGCCATTTTTTAATACGCTCCAACGTGCGCTCAATAGAGCCCGGACGCTTCATTGCTTTTAATACTTTCGGACTTGCATGTTGTAGCGGAATATCCAAATACGGCAAGATTTTACCTTGCGCCATTAACGGAATTAAATCATCGACATGCGGATACGGATATACATAATGTAGACGAACCCAAATGCCTAAAGTTCCTAATTGCTCACATAGCGTAATCAGATTATTTTTAATTGGTGCACCATTCCAGAAGACCGTTTTATTTTGATTTTCTTTTGACTGATCTAACGAATATGCGGAAGTATCTTGAGAAACGATTAATAACTCTTTTACTCCTGAGTCAGCAAGACGTTTTGCCTCGTCCAACACCTGAACAATCGGGCGACTATCTAAATCACCACGCATTGAAGGAATAATACAGAACGTACAACGATGGTCACAGCCTTCTGAGATTTTTAAATAAGCATAATGTTTAGGCGTCAGTTTAACTCCCTGCGCCGGTACTAGGCTGGTATAAATATTGCGTTCCGGACGTGGCACATATTTATGTACATGCTGCATAACCGCTTCATAACTATGTGGTCCGGTAATCTCTAATACTTTCGGATGCACTTCACGAATTTGGTTTTCTTTTGCCCCTAAACAACCAGTTACAATGACTTTGCCGTTTTCTTCCAATGCTTCACCGATAGCCTCTAATGACTCTTGTACCGCACTGTCGATAAAACCGCAGGTATTAACAATCACTAAATCCGCATTTTCATAACTTGGAATAATGTTGTAACCATCTGTACGCAACTCCGTCAAAATACGTTCGGAATCAACTAAATTTTTAGGGCAGCCAAGGCTGATAAAACCAATATTGGGAGTAGTACTCATAAATTTCTCAAAAATATAATTAGGTAATCAATAAATAAAAAAAGACCTACAAATAAGCGTAGGTAAAAGATTGAATATTGTACAAAACTTACAATAGAATAGCGATAATAAGCGGTCGAATTTTTAACTTTTTTTGCAAAATTTTGTTAAATTTCGACCGCTTGTTTACTTTCCATTAAGCAACGCTATTTAACATTGCCACTACAATTTCTGATGATTTTTCTGCTGCCAGTGGTAAAAATTCATCAAAAGAAAGATGAGATTCTTTATCTGCAACATCTGAAATCGCACGTACAATCACAAAAGGTACTTCAAACGCATGGCAAACTTGTGCAATCGCCGCAGCTTCCATCTCAACAGCTGCAACGCTTGGGAAGTTTTGACGAATTTGCGCAATTTTTTCTGCTCCGTTCACAAATAAATCACCACTACAAATTAAACCGGATACCGCATTAAACCCCGCTTTTTCTGTTTCTTTAATTGCCACATTCATCAAATGCTCATTTGGAATAAATGCCGCAGGGTTAGCCGGTAATTGCCCTTTTTCATAACCAAATGCCGTCACGTCTACATCGTGGTGACGCACTTCCGTTGAAATCACGATATCTCCGACATTTAATTTTGGATCTAAGCCACCAGCAGATCCCGTATTAATAATCATATCCGGCTTTGCTAATTCAAGTAATAACGTCGTGCCTACAGCAGCAGCAACTTTACCAATGCCGGATTGTAATAACGCCACACGCGTATTATTAATTTTACCGTCATAAATTTTACAACCCGCTATTTCCGTTACTTTTGCTTCAACCATTAAATTACGTAAAATTTCAACTTCTTGCGCCATTGCGCCGATAATTCCAATTTTTAATTTCATTATTTTTTATCCTCTTTTTGTTCTTGTTGTAGTTTCTCAATTAAGAAATCTAATACACCGTAAGTATAATCGTCGTTGTATAAAGTATTTTGTAACAAAATGTATTTGCCATTCAATATAGCTATCGGTACATACGGTGGATTGTATAAGTTAAACAACACTCTTTCTTGTTCCATTCGTTGCTTAACTTCTTCCGAATAAAACAATTTATTAAATGCGCTAGCATCTAAACCTTTTGAAGTTAGCCATTGTGTCACAGCCGCATCACTTTTCACTAAACTGACATGGTCTTTGCGCCCTACACTATCAAATAAATAAAGTTCACTCAAATCCTCACGCCCGATGACCATAAAAGTCGAATGCATTTGACCGGTAAACGAATCACCTTTTTCATAAGCAGGCGAACGCTGCAACACAACTTTATCTTTATGTTGTTCTGCGTACTGTTTTAAATAGTCATTAGCATTTAAACAAATGGCACAATCATATTTAAAGAAATATTGAATTAATACGCGACCATCTTTAGGTAGCTCAATCCTTATTGGTTTCTTATAAGAGTAATAGCCTTTCCCATCTTTAAAAAGCGGTTCATTTTTTGCATTTTTTTGCGCATTTTCAACCGCTTGTACCGAAGAAGCAAAAACAGTTAACGCCAAGATAGATATTGCTAAACCAACACTCCACTTCACTAAATTCTTAAATAACATACTTAGTAAAATTACCTCATAAAAACTATGTGCGATTAGAATCCGAACTAATGAATAAGTTCATAACCTAATAATGCGGTGGGGGAGTTTCTTCCGCTAATGAGGCAACATTACTTGATTGAACGCCTTGCAACTTTTCCGCAAAGTGTCGAACTTGGGTTTGGAGCTTATCCAAAGCAAATTGATGATGAACCAACGCTTGATTCAGCTCTTCTATCGTCACTTCTTGGAAAGCAACTTTTGTTTCTAATTCAGCTATACGTTGTAAAAGATCGTGTTCTATCGTCATTTTTAATAAAAAAGGTTGTCTAATAAAGGAATACACTTTACCCTATCTATCTTTCTTTTAACAATTATTTATAAGGAAAATCTATGTTAAAAAGCAAACTTTCTGTACTTGCAGTCGCAGCGAGCGTATTTGCAGCATCGCAAGCGACCTTTGCAGAACAAAAAGCAGATCAAAAATTTGTAGATGAGTCTTCATACGCAGTCGGCGTATTAATGGGCAAAAACATTGAAGGCGTGGTTGCATCACAAAAAGAAATCTTCTCTTACAACCAAGATAAAATTTTAGCCGGCGTACAAGATACGATTAAAAAAACCGGTAAATTAACCGATGAAGACTTACAAAAACAATTAAAAGCACTTGATACTTATCTTGCAAGCCAAGAAAGCAAAATTGCTGCTGAAAAAAGTAAAGCAACTATCGAAGCAGGAAACAAATTCCGTGCTGAATATGAGAAAAAAGCCGGCGTGAAAAAAACCGCTTCTGGCTTACTCTACAAAATTGAAAAAGCAGGTACCGGCGAATCACCAAAAGCTGAAGATACCGTGAAAGTACACTATAAAGGTACATTAACGGACGGTACGGTGTTCGATAGCTCATACGATCGTGGTGAGCCAATTGAATTCCAATTAAATCAATTAATTCCGGGTTGGATTGAAGCGATTCCAATGCTGAAAAAAGGCGGCAAGATGGAAATCGTATTACCGCCTCAGCTAGGATACGGAGAACGTCAAGCAGGTAAAATTCCGGCAAGCTCAACCTTAAAATTTGAAATCGAATTATTAGATTTCAAAGCGGCTGAAGCGAAAAAATAACCCTTGAATCTAAGCGGTCTAATTTGTAGAATTTTTTGCAAATTAGACCGCTTGCTTTTTAGGTCTCCTCAATATGACTCCATAACAAAAGTGACATAAAGTCCCTAAATACATATGAAAAAATTCCAAACGTTTACCGAAGAAGATCATGCGATTCTAGCGTCTTATTTTCCGATTGTGGACGGCATTGCCGCCTTAATCGGCGAACACTGCGAAATCGTCCTGCATTCACTAGAATTCCTTGAAAACTCTGCCATATATATTGCAAACGGGCATAATACCGATCGCAAAATCGGCTCGCCTCTTACTGATAAAGCGCTTAAATCGTTACATCAAATGAAAACGGATAGCGTCTCTAAGCCTTATTTCACGCGCTCTAAAGGCGGTGTATTAATGAAATCCGTCACCGTGGCGATCCGTAATAGCAAACAACATGTTATCGGTTTTATTTGCATTAATATCAATTTAGATGTACCGGCATCACAATTTTTAAGCGCCTTTATTGCGCCGCTACAAGATGACGAAGACACAGCAGTTAATTTTGCGAGTTCTGTGGAAGATTTAGTTGCTCAAACTATCGAACATACGATTGAAGAAACCATGGCGGATCGTAATGTTGCTAATAACAATAAAAATCGCCATATTGTCGTATCGTTATATGAGAAAGGTATTTTTGATATCAAAGATGCGATCAATCAAGTGGCTGATCGCTTAAATATTTCTCGCCATACCGTTTACCTTTATATCCGACAAATTAAACAGGATAACGAATAATGGATTATGTACTTGCGATAACATCGCCTGTTTACGGTGCACAAGGGGCATATTTGGCTTATCAAGTTGCTGAAGCATTATTAGCTGCAGAACATAACATTAAACAAGTATTTTTCTTTCAAGACGGTATCAGCAATGCAAATGCTTTAGTAAACCCTGCAAGTGATGAAATAAATTTATTAGAAAAATGGCAACACCTCGCAAAATTACACGGTTTACCCTTACACCTTTGTATTTCTGCAGCACAAAGACGGGGAGTTGTGGATCATCAAACCAGTAAAACCCAGCAAACGAATCTTGCCGAAGGTTTTATACTGGCAGGACTTGGTGAATTTAGCCAAGCGGCACTCAAAGCAGACAGACTATTAACCTTTTAATGATGAAAAAATATAAACTTGCATTCCTTTTTACTCAACCACCTTTTGGAACGGCAACCAGTCGTGAAGGCTTAGATACTTTACTTGCTGCCAGCGCTTTTTGTGCCGAAGATGAAATCGCTATCTGCTTTTTAAATGACAGCGTATTCAATCTATTAGCGCAGCAGCAGCCTAATATCATCTTACAGAAAGATCATATCTCAGCCTTTAAATTAATTGATCTATATGATTTAACCGAATGTTTTATTTGTGAAGAATCCATCAACCAAAGAGCATTAAGCAATGCCGAATGGATTTTACCTAACGCAAATATCATCCCTCAAACAGAGCTGTTTGCCATTCTTGCGCAAGCTGAAAAGGTACTAACGTTCTAATAAGGAATCCCTATGCTTTATACATTTTCTAAAGCACAATATGAGTTAACTGAACTAAACCAAATACTCGCTCAAATTACGGCAAATGATGCCATAGTCTTATGGCAAGACGGTGTCTTGCTAGCAGTTAAATATCCTCAACTTTTTTCACAAATATCTCATTTATTTATATTAGCCAACGATCTCGAAGCTAGAGGGTTAAACACAAAATTTAAATCCATTTCGCTTACAGAATTCGTCAAGGTTAGTGAAACCTTTCATCCACAGGTAGCCCTTTAAATGACCGCTACAATGCATATTGCTTTTGCTGCGGATCGTAACTACGCAGAACAAATTATTACCCTAATTAAATCTATTTGCTTTTTTGATAAAGACATACACTTTTATCTGATCAATAAAGATTTTTCAGAACAGTGGTTTTATGCTCTTAATCTGAATTTGAATAAGATAAATTGCCGTATTACAGATATAAAAGTTGAACAGACAAATTTTTCGCATTTAAAAACTATGCAATATGTATCCGAAGCAAGCTACTACCGTTGTTTAATTCCTCAACTTATTCCTCAAGATAAAGTGCTTTATCTCGATTGTGACATAATTGCAAATGGCTCTCTGTTATCACTATACCAACAAGATCTGACAAATTACTTAGCCGCAGCCTCACCGGATTTTTTAATTAATAGCGGCTTCTTCTACCATAAGTTTTTCCCACATATAGAGCAATATTTTAATGCCGGAGTATTATTGTTTAATAATAAAAAATGGCGAGAAACCGCTGATATAGATCAGAGGTTAGAAAATGCAATTCTGACTTATCAGCAAAGCGGTTCTGACTTAGCCGATCAGGATATTTTAAATTTAGTGCTACAGAATCAATACTTCCCATTAGCAAAAAAATATAATTATCAATTTGGTGCAAGCTATTATTTAATTGAAAGTAATCGTTTAGATATTTATGACGATATCATGAATATTGGTGATCAAGCACCGATACTTATTCATTATACAGGGATCGCTAAACCTTGGACGCCGCTGTGCCAAAATAAACATCATGCGGAACAACAATACTGGAAAGCTTATCGTCTTACATGGGCAGAAATTATTGATCACCATATCAACAAATAATATATACCGCTTAATAAGGAAACGGCTAGAATCAATTTCTAGCCGTTTTTTTATTCTCAATAAGCGGTCAAATTTCCCTGCCGTTTTGCAAATCATTAGTAGGGCTATTTAAATCAGCAAAAAGGAAAAAAAGAAAGGAGAAAATGAAAGTAAAGATAAGGATGAGGTTGAGGTTAAGAATAAGGCTCTGGATTAAACAACATCATGCCAGTTGTAGAAAAGCAAAAACCCCGTAGCTATCTCTAACTACGGGGTCCTAAATTCAATCTGGCGATGCCCTACTCTCACATGGGGAAGCCCCACACTACCATCGGCGTTACTGCGTTTTACTTCTGAGTTCGGAATGGAGTCAGGTAGAGCCACAGCACTCTGGTCGCCAGAATATTCTGTTGATGTCTTTTGTCTTCTTTCTTTGTCTTTGTTCTTTCTTCTTAAATTCGAAACAAGCTGCTACTGAGTGTAGTGCTCAAAAACACTTGAGCGTTGTATAGTTAAGCCTCTCGGGCAATTAGTATCTGTTAGCTCAATGGCTCACACCACTTACACACCAGACCTATCTACGTCGTAGTCTCCAACAACCCTTACCGACTTATAGTCGGGGAGAACTCATCTTGAGGCAAGTTTCGTGCTTAGATGCTTTCAGCACTTATCTCTTCCGCATGTAGCTACCCAGCAATGCCTCTGGCGAGACAACTGGAACACCAGTGATGCGTCCACTCCGGTCCTCTCGTACTAGGAGCAGCCCCTCTCAATTCTCCAACGCCCACGGCAGATAGGGACCGAACTGTCTCACGACGTTCTAAACCCAGCTCGCGTACCACTTTAAATGGCGAACAGCCATACCCTTGGGACCTACTTCAGCCCCAGGATGTGATGAGCCGACATCGAGGTGCCAAACACCGCCGTCGATATGAACTCTTGGGCGGTATCAGCCTGTTATCCCCGGAGTACCTTTTATCCGTTGAGCGATGGCCCTTCCATTCAGAACCACCGGATCACTATGACCTGCTTTCGCACCTGCTCGACTTGTCTGTCTCGCAGTTAAGCTTGCTTATACCATTACACTAACCTCACGATGTCCGACCGTGATTAGCAAACCTTCGTGCTCCTCCGTTACTCTTTGGGAGGAGACCGCCCCAGTCAAACTACCCACCAGACACTGTCCGAGACCGCGTTCCGCAATCTTCGTTAGAACATCAAACGTTAAAGGGTGGTATTTCAAGGACGCCTCCAACAACACTGGCGTGTCATCTTCAAAGGCTCCCACCTATCCTACACATCAAAATTCAATGTTCAGTGTCAAGCTATAGTAAAGGTTCACGGGGTCTTTCCGTCTAGCCGCGGGTACACCGCATCTTCACGGCGATTTCAATTTCACTGAGTCTCGGGTGGAGACAGCCTGGCCATCATTATGCCATTCGTGCAGGTCGGAACTTACCCGACAAGGAATTTCGCTACCTTAGGACCGTTATAGTTACGGCCGCCGTTTACTGGGGCTTCGATCAGGAGCTTCTCTTTCGATAACACCATCAATTAACCTTCCAGCACCGGGCAGGCATCACACCCTATACGTCCACTTTCGTGTTTGCAGAGTGCTGTGTTTTTAATAAACAGTTGCAGCCAGCTGGTATCTTCGACCGGTTCAACCTTCGAGAGTAAATCTCTACAATCTACGCCGGCGCACCTTCTCCCGAAGTTACGGTGCTATTTTGCCTAGTTCCTTCACCCGAGTTCTCTCAAGCGCCTGAGTATTCTCTACCTGACCACCTGTGTCGGTTTATAGTACGGTTTAGTATAACCTGAAGCTTAGTGGCTTTTCCTGGAAGCGTGGTATCGGTTACTTCATCTCCGTAGAGACTCGTCATCACTTCTCGGTGTTAACGGAATTCCGGATTTGCCTAAAATTCCCACCTACCGGCTTAAACAGACATCCAACAGTCTGATAACCTAACCTTCTCCGTCCCCACATCGCAGTTATACCAAGTACGGGAATATTAACCCGTTTCCCATCGACTACGCTTTTCAGCCTCGCCTTAGGGGCCGACTCACCCTGCCCCGATTAACGTTGGACAGGAACCCTTGGTCTTCCGGCGAACGAGTTTTTCACTCGTTTTGTCGTTACTTATGTCAGCATTCGCACTTCTGATACGTCCACCAAACTTCTCAATTCAGCTTCATCCGCTTACAGAACGCTCCCCTACCCAACAGTCTTTCGACTGATGCCGCAGCTTCGGTGACTAGTTTTAGCCCCGTTACATCTTCCGCGCAGGCCGACTCGACTAGTGAGCTATTACGCTTTCTTTAAATGGTGGCTGCTTCTAAGCCAACATCCTAGCTGTCTAAGCCTTCCCACTTCGTTTCCCACTTAACTAGTACTTTGGGACCTTAGCTGGCGGTCTGGGTTGTTTCCCTCTCCACGATGGACGTTAGCACCCACCGTGTGTCTCCTGAGTATCACTCTTCGGTATTCGCAGTTTGCATCGGGTTGGTAATCCGGGATGGACCCCTAGCCGAAACAGTGCTCTACCCCCGAAGGTGTCCGCTCAAGGCTCTACCTAAATAGATTTCGGGGAGAACCAGCTATCTCCCGGTTTGATTGGCCTTTCACCCCCAGCCACAAGTCATCCGCTAATTTTTCAACATTAGTCGGTTCGGTCCTCCAATTAGTGTTACCCAATCTTCAACCTGCCCATGGCTAGATCACCGGGTTTCGGGTCTATACCTTGCAACTAAAACGCCCAGTTAAGACTCGGTTTCCCTTCGGCTCCCTTATTCAGTTAACCTCGCTACAAAATATAAGTCGCTGACCCATTATACAAAAGGTACGCAGTCACCCCACAAAGAGGCTCCCACTGCTTGTACGTACACGGTTTCAGGTTCTATTTCACTCCCCTCACTGGGGTTCTTTTCGCCTTTCCTTCACAGTACTGGTTCACTATCGGTCAATCAGGAGTATTTAGCCTTGGAGGATGGTCCCCCCATCTTCAAACAGGATTTCTCGTGTCCCGCCCTACTTGTCGTTAGCTTAGTACCACAATAGACACTTCGAATACGGGACTATCACCCTTTATAGTCGAGCTTCCCAGCTCGTTCTTCTGTGTCTACTGCTATCACTAACAGGCTCTTCCGCTTTCGCTCGCCGCTACTTACAGAATCTCGGTTGATTTCTTTTCCTCGGGGTACTTAGATGTTTCAGTTCTCCCGGTTTGCCTTTACTACCTATGTATTCAGTAGTAAATACTAGATTCTTCATCTAGTGGGTTTCCCCATTCGGAAATCTTGGATTAAACGCTTCTTATCAACTCATCCAAGCTTATCGCAGATTAGCACGTCCTTCTTCGCCTCTGATTGCCAAGGCATCCACCGTGTACGCTTAGTCACTTAACTATACAACCTCAAATGTTTTCAAATCTTATTCAAATCCATTCAATGCTGTATTTTATTCAACTAAACACTTGACTGCTTTTGTTCAGTCAAGATTTTTTTAACTACTCAGACTTTCTTTCGAAAATCTCTCAGTTTTTCAGCTTGTTTCCAATTTTTTAAAGAACAATTTAGACAACAAAAGTCATCTTTAAATGGCGTCCCCACGGGGATTCGAACCCCGGTTACCGCCGTGAAAGGGCGATGTCCTAGGCCTCTAGACGATGGGGACAACATTTAAAGATGCTCTCCACTTTGCCATTTGAGCGCATTATTCTACGTTAAATTCCGTTATTTTTCAATAACTTTTCTCTCCATCTAACGCAAACGCTTATTCATTCATCAAACAATCTGTGTGAACACTTGCAGTCGCTTAATTCTTGGTAAGGAGGTGATCCAACCGCAGGTTCCCCTACGGTTACCTTGTTACGACTTCACCCCAGTCATGAATCATACCGTGGTAAACGCCCCCCCCGAAGGTTAAGCTATCTACTTCTGGTACAACCCACTCCCATGGTGTGACGGGCGGTGTGTACAAGGCCCGGGAACGTATTCACCGCAACATTCTGATTTGCGATTACTAGCGATTCCGACTTCATGGAGTCGAGTTGCAGACTCCAATCCGGACTTAGACGTACTTTGTGAGATTTGCTCCATGTCGCCATATTGCTTCCCTCTGTATACGCCATTGTAGCACGTGTGTAGCCCTACTCGTAAGGGCCATGATGACTTGACGTCATCCCCACCTTCCTCCAGTTTATCACTGGCAGTCTCCTTTGAGTTCCCGGCCAAACCGCTGGCAACAAAGGATAAGGGTTGCGCTCGTTGCGGGACTTAACCCAACATTTCACAACACGAGCTGACGACAGCCATGCAGCACCTGTCTCATGGTTCCCGAAGGCACTCTCGTATCTCTACAAGATTCCATGGATGTCAAGAGTAGGTAAGGTTCTTCGCGTTGCATCGAATTAAACCACATGCTCCACCGCTTGTGCGGGCCCCCGTCAATTCATTTGAGTTTTAACCTTGCGGCCGTACTCCCCAGGCGGTCGATTTATCACGTTAGCTTCGGGCACCAGACTTAAAGTCCAATCCCCAAATCGACAGCGTTTACAGCGTGGACTACCAGGGTATCTAATCCTGTTTGCTCCCCACGCTTTCGCACATGAGCGTCAGTACATTCCCAAGGGGCTGCCTTCGCCTTCGGTATTCCTCCACATCTCTACGCATTTCACCGCTACACGTGGAATTCTACCCCTCCCTAAAGTACTCTAGTTGACCAGTATGAAATGCAATTCCCAGGTTAAGCCCGGGGCTTTCACATCTCACTTAATCAACCGCCTGCGTGCCCTTTACGCCCAGTTATTCCGATTAACGCTCGCACCCTCCGTATTACCGCGGCTGCTGGCACGGAGTTAGCCGGTGCTTCTTCTGTAGTTAACGTCAATTACCAAATCTATTAAATTTGATACCTTCCTCGCTACCGAAAGAACTTTACAACCCGAAGGCCTTCTTCATTCACGCGGCATGGCTGCATCAGGGTTCCCCCCATTGTGCAATATTCCCCACTGCTGCCTCCCGTAGGAGTCTGGACCGTGTCTCAGTTCCAGTGTGGCTGGTCATCCTCTCAGACCAGCTAGAGATCGTCGGCTTGGTAGGCCTTTACCCCACCAACTACCTAATCCCACTTGGGCTCATCTCATGGCATGTGGCCTTGCGGTCCCACACTTTAATCCGAAGATATTACGCGGTATTAGCTACAGTTTCCCGTAGTTATCCCCCTCCATGAGCCAGATTCCCAAGCATTACTCACCCGTCCGCCACTCGTCACCCAAGGAGCAAGCTCCTTCGTGCTACCGTTCGACTTGCATGTGTTAAGCCTGCCGCCAGCGTTCAATCTGAGCCATGATCAAACTCTTCAATTCAAAAAGTTTAATCGCTCAATAAACTGCTTAGCTAAAGTTTACATATTACTTCAAAAGTAAAAATGAATTTCTAGTTTAAGCACCTATTAAGACTTCAAAATCAAAAATATTTTTTCAATTAAGTCAATCAACAAGTGCCCACACAGATTGTCTGATAAATTGTTAAAGAACAAAAAGAAACGACGCACTGGCAATCAATTTTAAATCGTTCACAACAGTGCGTCGTTGTGTGAGGTGCATTATAGAGAAATATGAAATCCTTGCAAGTACTTTTTTGCAAAAAGTTTAGAAAAATCTACCGCTTGCTAATTTTTAGAACAAAATGAACAAATTATTAACAATTGTAGAATAAAACTTAATTCTTTTTTTAAGTCTAAGAATTTTCACCGCAACGATATATAAGAATCATATTAATAAAATGCAGAAAAATAATTATAAAGAAGTAAAAAAAGAAAAACCTCAGTGAAAACACTGAGGTTTTTTGATTAACGTCTATTTGCTAATTTTGAATTTACGATTTCATAAACTCGTAATTTAGCAATTTCACGAGATAGTTTCGCAGAAAGTTCTGCATTATTTGATTTGCTTAATGTATCTTCTGCTTTACGTTTTGCAGCAAGAATTCGTTGTTGATCTAACTCTTCACCGCGAATCGCAATATCAGCAAGAACAGTCACGATAGTTGGCTGAACTTCTAAAAAGCCGCCAGACACATAGATAAACTCTTCTTTACCATCTTCAAGTGTGTATTTAACCATACCAGGTTTAATCGAGGTTAATAAAGGTGTATGTCCTGCATACACTCCTAACTCACCATCAATACCCGTTACACGAACGCTAATTACATCGCCATTAAAGATTTCTTTTTCAGCACTTACGATACTAAGCTCAAATTGAGATGCCATGTTGTTCTCCTTTAGTTCCTAATTGGGGTTAGGGAACAATTACATCTTGCTCGCTCTTTCCACTACTTCGTCAATTGAACCAGCCATATAGAACGCTTGTTCTGGGATATGGTCAAATTCACCTTCCAAGATACCTTTGAAGCCACGGATTGTATCTTTTAATGATACATATTTACCTGGAGAACCGGTAAATACTTCCGCAACGAAGAATGGCTGTGATAAGAAACGTTCGATCTTACGTGCACGAGCAACCACTAATTTATCGTCTTCAGATAACTCATCCATACCTAAAATAGCGATGATATCTTTTAACTCTTTATAGCGTTGTAATGTACCTTGTACGCCACGTGCTACATTATAGTGTTCTTCACCAACAACTAATGGATCTAATTGACGAGAAGTTGAATCTAATGGGTCAACCGCAGGGTAAATACCAAGAGATGCGATATTACGACTTAATACAACTGTTGAGTCTAAGTGTGCGAAAGTTGTTGCCGGAGAAGGGTCCGTTAAGTCATCCGCAGGAACGTAAACCGCTTGAACAGAGGTAATAGAACCTGTTTTAGTCGAAGTAATACGTTCTTGTAATACACCCATTTCTTCTGCAAGTGTCGGCTGATAACCTACCGCAGATGGCATACGACCTAATAATGCAGATACCTCTGTACCAGCTAAGGTATAACGGTAAATATTATCTACGAAGAATAATACATCACGACCTTCATCTCGGAATTTTTCCGCCATAGTTAAGCCTGTTAAAGCAACACGAAGACGGTTACCTGGTGGCTCATTCATCTGACCGTAAACAAGTGATACTTTGTCTAATACGTTAGAATCCGTCATTTCGTGATAGAAGTCATTACCTTCACGCGTACGCTCACCAACACCAGCGAATACTGAGTAACCAGAGTGTTCGATTGCGATATTACGGATTAATTCCATCATGTTAACGGTTTTACCTACACCCGCACCACCGAATAAACCAACTTTACCACCTTTTGCGAATGGACAAATTAAGTCGATAACTTTGATACCGGTTTCAAGTAATTCCGTGCTGTTTGATTGTTCTTCGTAGCTTGGTGCTGCACGGTGAATATCCCAACGAGCTTCTTCGCCAATAGGACCTTTTTCATCGATCGGCTCACCTAATACGTTCATAATACGACCAAGAGTCTTCGTACCAACTGGTACTTGAATCGGGTTACCCGTATTTTCAACTTTTAAGCCACGTTTTAAACCGTCTGATGTACCTAATGCGATACAACGCACAAGTCCACCACCTAATTGTTGTTGAACCTCAAGGGTTAAACCTGATTCAACTTTTAAGGCATCATATACTTTTGGTACTGCATCTTGCGGGAATTCAACGTCGATTACCGCACCGATAATCTGTACAATTTTTCCTGTTGCCATTACCTATTCTCCATTAAATTGCTGCGGCACCCGCAACAATTTCGTTTAATTCATTTGTAATGCTTGCTTGGCGAGCTTTGTTATACACCAATTGTAATTCATCAATTAATGTACCCGCATTATCTGTTGCGGCTTTCATTGCTACCATTCGAGCGGCTTGTTCAGAAGCAAGGTTATCGACAACTGCTTGATATACCTGAGTTTCTAAATAACGAACAAGTAAACTCTCCAATAAAACTTGTGGACTTGGTTCATAGATATAATCCCATGAACCTTTAGTTTCTAATTCATCATCTTCTAGTTTAGGTAATGGAAGTAATTGTGCAATAACAGGTTTTTGCGACATCGTATTTTCAAAACGGTTATAAGCGATATAAACCGCATCCACTTCACCATTGCGATAAGCGTTAATCATTTCATTAACCGCACCGACAATACGTTCCATTTCAGGATTATCACCTAAGCCCGTTACCTGAGATCTCACATTTAAACCGAGACTTTGGTAAAAGCTCACACCTTTTGAACCTACTAAGCCAAGCTCAACACTAACGTTTTTATCTTTCCACGTTTTAAATTCATTCAAAGTCGCTTTGAATAAATTGATATTAAGACCGCCACATAAGCCACGATCGGTTGATACGACAAAGTAACCAACTTTTTTAATATCTCGTTCAGTTAAAAACGGGTGCTTATAACCAATGCTTCCTTTAGCAATATGGCTAATCACCTTACGGATTGTTTCCGAATAAGGACGACCGGCAGCCATACGCTCTTGCGTTTTACGCATTTTAGAGGTAGCAACCATTTCCATTGCTTTGGTGATTTTTTGGGTATTTTTCACACTCGCAATTTTGGTTCTTATCTCTTTAGCACCTGCCATAATCTTTCTCCGCTAGTCGTGATTACCACGCACCGTTCTTTTTGAAGTCTTCTACGATAGCTTTTAATTGATCCTTGATTGAATCGTTATAATCGCCAGATTTTGCTAAATCCTTCATAAAATCAGTGTGATTGCTATTTGCGTAAGCAAGTAATGCAGACTCGAATGAACCGATACGCTCAAGTTCTACATCATCTAAATAACCGAATTCAGCCGCAAAAAGAACTAATGCTTGTTCACTTACAGGCATTGGCGCAAATTGTTTCTGTTTAAGTAATTCTGTTACTTTCTGACCATGAGAAAGTTGTTTACGTGTTGCATCATCTAAATCTGAAGCAAACTGAGCAAACGCTGCTAATTCACGATACTGAGCTAATGCGGTACGGATACCACCTGATAATTTCTTAATTACTTTAGTTTGCGCGGCAGAACCTACACGAGATACCGAAATACCTGGGTTTACCGCAGGACGGATACCTGAGTTAAATAAGCTTGATTCTAAGAAGATCTGACCGTCAGTAATAGAAATTACGTTAGTTGGAACGAACGCTGATACGTCACCCGCTTGTGTTTCGATAATCGGTAATGCAGTTAATGAACCAGTTTGACCTTTTACCGCACCGTTAGTGAAACGCTCTACATAATCTGCACTTACACGTGCTGCACGCTCTAATAAACGAGAGTGTAGGTAGAATACGTCACCTGGGAAAGCTTCACGACCTGGTGGACGACGTAATAATAATGAAATTTGACGATAAGCAACCGCTTGTTTAGATAAATCATCATAAACGATTAACGCATCTTCACCGCGATCACGGAAATATTCACCCATTGCACAACCAGAGTATGGTGCAAGGTATTGTAGTGCCGCAGATTCAGAAGCTGATGCTACAACAACGATTGTATTTGCTAATGCGCCATGTTCTTCTAATTTACGTACTACGTTAGCGATAGTAGATGCTTTTTGACCGATTGCGACATAGATACATTTAATACCAGAATCTTTCTGTGCAATGATCGCATCGATTGCTAATGCTGTTTTACCTGTTTGACGGTCACCGATGATTAACTCACGTTGACCACGACCGATTGGAACCATTGAGTCAACCGCTTTATAACCGGTTTGTACAGGTTGATCTACTGATTGACGGTCGATAACACCCGGCGCGATAACTTCAACCGGAGAGAAACCGTCATTATCGATTTCACCTTTACCATCGATCGGTTGACCAAGTGTATTTACCACACGACCTAATAAACCGCGACCTACCGGAACTTCTAAGATACGACCGGTACATTTAACCGTCATACCTTCAGCTAAGTCAGCATAAGGCCCCATTACTACCGCACCTACAGAATCACGTTCTAGGTTTAACGCAATAGCATAACGATTGCCAGGTAATTCGATCATTTCACCTTGCATTACATCAGCAAGACCATGGATACGAATAATACCATCGCTTACTGAAACGATTGTCCCTGTGCTTTGAGCTTCGCTCACCACATCAAATTGGGCAATACGTTTTTTAATCAATTCACTAATTTCAGTTGAATTTAGTTGCATTTTTTATTCCTCTTACAAGCTCAACGCTTGGCTTAAGCGATTTAACTGACCACGGCTACTACCATCAATGACTACATCATCATATTTAATAATAATGCCGGCAATGAGAGAATTATCTAATTGAACAGTTAAACGTACTTTTTGATTTAAGCGTTTTTCCATCGCGCTTGCGATTTTATCGATTTGTGCTTGACTTAATTCGCTTGCTGAAACAACGATAATATCTTTTACCGCTTCATGTTGCGCACGTAACTTAATAAATTCATTAAGTACCGCAGGTAACACAACAAGACGTTTGTTCTCAGCCATTACACGAATAAAATTTTGCCCATATTGGTCAAGCTGGTCGCCACAAATTTGGAGAAAAGTTTCCGAAATCTGACCGCTTGCAAGAGACGAATTAATATAATCCGCCACCTGTTCATTCTCAGCAACTAATGCTGAAAACTGTAACATTTCTTGCCATTTATCCAACTGACCTTGCTCTAAAGCAAAATCAAAAGCTGCTTTAGCGTAGGGGCGAGCTACTGTACTTAATTCTGACATCTGCCCCACCTTGTTATAGTTCTGCAACTAGCTTATCAATAATGTCATTGTTCGCTGCTTGATCAACAGAACGACCAACAATTTTCTCTGCGCCGGCAACAGCCAATGCAGCCACTTTTTGACGAAGCTCTTCTTGAACACGTTTACGCTCGCTTTCTACTTCTGCGCGACCTTGTTCAATAATACGTTGACGTTCAATTTCAGCTTCTGCTTGTACAGATTCTAAAATTTCATTACGACGTTTGGTTGCTAAATCAATAATTTTCTGTGCTTCTTCTTTTGCTTTGAGGATTTCTTGATCCGCTGCAGCTTTAGAATCTGCTTGTTCTTGTCTCGCTTTTTCAGCTGATGCTAAAGCGTTAGCAATATTCGCTTGGCGCTCTTCGATCGCTTTAATAAGCGGTGGCCAAACATATTTCATACAAAACGCAACAAACAGTGCGAATGCAATAAGTTGACCAATTAGTGTTGCATTTAAATTCACAACGCCCTCCTAAAAGTCGGTTAAGTTATTCAAAGAATAACGGAAAAGAGAGACCCGACTTATTTCAATAAATCAATGAACGGGTTCGCGAAGATGAAAAGTAAAGAAATACCTACAGCGATCATTGCGATAGCATCTAAAAGACCTGCCACGATGAACATCTTAGTTTGTAAGCTACTTGCTAATTCAGGTTGACGAGCAGATGATTCTAAGAATTTACCACCTAAGATAGCAAAGCCGATAGCTGTACCAAGAGCAGCGAAAGCTAATAAGATTGATGCACCAATAATTGTTGCTGTGATTACTGATTCCATAATGTTCTCCATTAAGATTGAGGAATTCGCCCGAAGGCAGGTTGTTGTTAATACAAATAATTCAAGCGATCAAACTTTTGCAAAATATTGAGAAAATTTAACCGCTCTTTAGGTTCGTTTAATGATCCGCTTTGTTATAAGCGATACTCAAATAAACAATCGTTAGCATCATAAAAATAAAGGCTTGAAGCGTAATAACTAAGATATGGAAAATAGCCCAAACCAAATGCAATGGAATACCTAACGCTTGTAATGCAAAGTTATCCGCCATATACATTACTGCGATAAGGATAAAGATTAGCTCACCCGCATACATATTACCGAATAAACGGAATGCTAAAGAAATCGGTTTTGCAAGTAGAGTTACCGTTTCAAGAATAAAGTTTACTGGAATAAATGCCCAATGATTAAACGGATGGAACGTATATTCTTTTACTAAGCCGCTAAAACCTTTTGATTTTACGGTATAGAACAGAATTAAGAAGAATACGCAAATAGACATACCTAATGTAGCGCTGATATCAGCTGTAGGTACGGCACGAAGGTAATGAATACCTAACATATTCGCTAACTGAGGTAAGAAATCTACTGGAACTAAGTCAATGGCATTCATAATAAATACCCAGCAGAAAATAGTGAGTGCAAGTGGAGCAATTACATTACGAGGTCCATGGAAGTTATCTTTAACTAAACCATCAACCCATTCAATAATAATTTCCACTAAGCATTGTAATTTTCCTGGTACTCCGGCAGTCGCATTTTTAGCAACTTTAGAAAATACAAAAAGGAAAATAACTCCAGCAAGAAGAGAAAAGAAGAGCGTATCTAAATGCACAGCCCAAAAGCCATCACCCGAAGCCAAAAAACTCAAGTGGTGGCTAATATATTCTGCGGTAGTTCCAGCCATAATGAATCCTTTTAGAATAAAAAATTAATGAGTTCGTTTACTTAAAATAAACGGAATGACATTATTAAAAAATAATGCCATTAAATACCCTACAAAAAACAGAACAATATGGAGAGAAGGAAGTAATTTAAAACACATAACCACTAATAAAATAGTGATTAACCATTTTAATCCTTCACCACGGTAAAATGCGCCCATTCTTGACTGATTTTTTGTAGTCTTTTTGAAAAAAATCCAATAAACAAAGACACAATGAGGGAGAAAACTTGATAAAGCACCGCCCAAGAATGAAATACCATCAACACCTTTCCAAACTATCAAGAAACCGACTGTACTTAGGAGAAGTAAACTCTCGATTTTTAATGCTCTTATATAGTGTTGTTTGGCTTTATTTATTACAGTAGACATCTTATTTCCTATCCAACAGGCTAATGCCCTCTGTAAAAAATGAAATGTTTCTTCAGATTATACGATACAAAACAATAGATTAAAATATGAAAACTTCACAAAAAAGCGATTTTTGCCTTTTTTGTTACAAAAAGGTTAACATTGCATTTTTTTATAGAAAAACATAAGAAAAAGTAAGCTGTCGCCAGTATTCTTTTTTCACATTCTATTTACATTATCAACAAAAATTTGGAAATTTTCCTATAATAAGAAGACTTATAACTAGCATATAAATAATACCTTTTATTCCAAAAGTAAAAAGTATCACTTAATACAAACATCCCAAATTTGACGGCACTCCATCATCACTTCATAAGTACAACTAAGTGACGTTCTCCGATTAATTCTGGAACTGTGAGTGTAAGCACTTGCTCTAACTGAATCGGCTTTTTAATGTCTTGCACTTCACTTTCAGCATAAATCCCTTTAAGCGCATAAAATTTACCTTGCGGATTCGGTAAATGGTAACACCAATCCACCATATCGTTTAGGCTGGCAAAAGCTCGGCTTAACACCCCATCAAAGGTCTGCTCCGTATATTCCTCTACGCGAGAAAGAACAGGGGTTACATTTGTAATTCCTAATTCACGTAATGCATTTTTAATAAAGGTAATTCGTTTGCCAAGGCTATCTAATAACACAAATTGTTTATCAGGATTTGCAATCGCAAGCGGAATCCCCGGTAATCCTGGTCCTGTTCCTACATCAATAAACTTTTCGCCCTGTAAATGCTCGCTTACCACTAAACTGTCCAAGATATGCTTCACTAACATTTCATCCGGGTTGCGCACAGAAGTAAGGTTATAGGCTTTATTCCATTTATCTAATAAACGCACAAAACCAACCAATTGCTCTTTCTGCTGATCGGTCAAATTAATTTGAGCTTGTACCAGCAAGCGGTCTAATTTTTGTTTCATTTTGCAAAATCCTTATGTTTTACACAATAAAACACGGAACATACTGAAAATAATCATTAAATTAATTTCCGTATATTCCGTGCTTCCTAATCAGCAAATTATAATTCGCCTCGTTTCAACATACCTTGCTTTTTCAAATTCACCAGCAGAATTGAAATCGCAGCCGGTGTAATACCTGAAATACGGCTTGCCTGCCCAATCGAAACCGGACGATGTTGCATCAGCTTCGCACGCACTTCGTTTGATAGGCTCTCAACTTTGTCATAATCAAATTCAGCCGGAATTAAAGTATTTTCATGACGTTTATGACGTTCAATCTCATTTTGCTGATGTTCGATATAACCTTGGTATTTAATCGAAATTTCAACTTGTTCAGCTGCTTGTTTATCGTCTAAAGCAGGCGCAAAAGCAGCGACTTGCACAAGTTTGTCATAGGTCACTTCCGGACGGCGTAATAAGTCTTCACCGCTTGCTTCACGGGTAAGCGGACTACTTACCAATTCATTGACTGCCGCTAAATGTTCCGATTGCGGGTGAATCCAAATTTGTTTTAGACGTTCGCGCTCACGCTCGATATTTTCCATTTTTTGATTAAATCTCGCCCAACGTGCATCATCAATCAAGCCTAATTGGTGTGCAATCGGGGTTAAACGGATATCAGCGTTATCTTCACGTAGCAATAAACGATATTCCGCACGTGAGGTAAAGACACGATACGGCTCTTTAGTGCCGAGCGTGCAAAGATCGTCAACCAATACACCGGTATAAGCAAGATCACGTGTAGGGAACCATGCCTCTTTGCCCTGAACCTGTAATGCGGCATTAATACCTGCTAACAAGCCTTGTGCTGCCGCTTCTTCATAACCTGTTGTACCGTTAATCTGGCCGGCAAAGAATAAGCCTTCAATCGCTTTGGTTTCTAAAGTCGGTTTAAGATCACGAGGGTCGAAATAATCATACTCAATCGCATAACCCGGTTTGATAATACGAGTGTTCTCCAAACCTTTCATCGAATTTACGATACCCATTTGAACATCAAACGGTAAGCTGGTTGAAATCCCGTTCGGATAAACTTCAATTGTACTTAAACCTTCCGGTTCGAGATAAATTTGGTGACTGTTGCGATCACTAAAACGCATCACTTTATCTTCAATAGACGGGCAGTAGCGAGGACCGATCCCTTCAATGATACCAGTGTACATTGGGCTACGATCTAAGCTATTGCGGATCAAATCGTGCGTTTGTTCATTGGTATGTGTGATATAGCAAGGAATTTGACGCGGATGAAGATCAACTGAGCCCATAAATGACATTACAGGTAATTCTGCATCGCCATGTTGTTTAGCCAATACGTCAAAATTGATCGTACGAGCATCCAAACGTGGTGGCGTACCTGTTTTAAGACGATCAACGCGTAAATTTAGATCACGTAAACGATCTGCAAGCATCGTTGCAGCAGGATCACCTGCTCGACCACCAGCATAGTTATCTAAACCAATATGAATTTTACCGGCAAGGAAAGTACCTGCCGTTAATACCACAGAACGAGCTTTAAAGGTGAGCCCCATTTTAGTTACAGCGCCCACCGCACGGTTATTTTCAACTAAAATATCAACCACTTCTTGTTGGAAAATATCTAAATTTGGCTGATTTTCTAATGCAGTTCGTACAGCTTGGCGGTAAAGCACACGGTCGGCTTGTGCTCGAGTCGCACGTACGGCTGGTCCTTTCGAGCTATTTAAAGTACGGAATTGGATCCCCGCTTGGTCAGTAGCTATTGCCATTAAACCGCCCATAGCATCGATCTCTTTTACTAAATGGCCTTTACCGATACCACCAATCGCTGGGTTACAAGACATTTGTCCTAAAGTATCTACATTATGTGTTAAGAGTAGGGTTTTTAGTCCCATACGAGCAGGAGCAAGCGCTGCTTCTGTCCCTGCGTGGCCTCCACCAACCACAATTACATCGTAAATTTCACGATAAATCATATTCTTTGCCTTTGCTGTTTTATATTCTGTTTCGCCTAAATAAAAAGATCGCTATTCTACCTTAAAACATATCGATCTGGAAAATGCAATTTTGGATCTGAAACGTGATCTTAAGTTCGGATCCGCAGATCGTTAATAGTAATATAGATCTATATATAGAGATCTTTATTGTTATAGTTATTAGTGCTTTAGATATTTGAGGATAAGTCTATTTTTCATAATAGAATCATAGCGTTACAGAAGATCTTTTTGTGTAAAGATCTTGAATGTTATTATGATCTTAATTGTGGATAAAAGGCTTAGTTATCCACAGAAGGGTAAAAATTTAAAGTTATTCTAGAATAGATCTCAAGTTTTAAAGAGGAAAATATAAAGTTATCCACAAACGAAAAAATAAATTATTGATGTAAAAATTCATTTAAAAGGCGTATAGTAAGCATACTAGTTAACAAATAAAAATGGAGTGAAGATAATGCAAACGACTCACTATCAAGCCGTTTTTAGCGATATTGACGGCACGTTGCTCAATAATCAGCATCAAATAACACCTAAAACGGCAGCTGCTATTCAGCGTATCGCTCAACAGAACATTCCCTTTATTCTTGTCTCCGCTCGCCCGCCTCTAGCTATCACTCCTTATTCTCAACAGCTTCAAGCGAATCAGCCTATTATATGTTATAGCGGTGCATTAATTTTAGATCGTAATCTAACCCCTCTTTATAGTATCTCCATCAATGAAACGGATCTTATTCAATTAGATCTGCAACTACAAAGTTTTCAGCATTTATCTATTAATTACTATGCGAATACCTTATGGTTTAGTAATGATGTTGATAATTATTGGACCAAGCAAGAGGGGGAAATTACCGGTTTACAAGCGGTTAAAAAAGCCGAAAAACTTACCAATGTTCATAAGATCTTGGTTATGGGTGAGGCTGATGAAATTTTGCGATTAGAAACGTTATTGAAATCACTTTTTCCACAACTTTCCATTCATCGTTCTAAGGCGGAATATTTAGAGATCATGAATAGTAAGGCAACGAAGTCGAAAGCGATCCGCTTTATGCAACAAAAACTAGGGATCACTAGTGAACATATCGTTGCCTTCGGCGATAATTTTAATGATCTTGATATGTTACAGTATGTAGGTTTCGGCGTGGCGATGGCGAATGCGCCGGATGAGATTAAAGCTGCAGCGAGCTATGTGACGGCATCAAATAATGAGGATGGCATTGCATTAGTACTAAATAAGCTATTTCCATAAAGAACAAGCGGTCGTCTTTTGGCAAAAAATTGCAAGAATACGACCGCTTATCCATTATTGGCTATTTTGTTTGACAAAATTGAGTAATGTGTCTATTTCGTGTTTTGCTTGCTCGGAAAGCACTTTATTGTCGTTTAACATTTGTGTGCCGCGCAAGCGGATAAATTCTAAATAATCTTTGTTTTTGCTCTGCTCATATTGCTGTTTTGCCGCATACATCTCCGCAAAATATTTACGAGTTTGACTAATTAACATCTTTTGCCCGAACATCACAATAATCGCTAATGCAAGTGCAATCACCGATCCGTAGCCGTCAGTTGGGTAATATAAAACGCCAGCAATAATAAATAATGCGGTAACTAACATCGAACTGTTTTTGATATATTGTTGTTCTGGCGCTTTTAATGCTTTCTTTAAATCCATTGCAAAATTTCCTGTAAATTTGACCGCTTGTATTATAAAAAATACCCCCTCTAGGATAAAGAGGGGGTAAATCATTTGTATGGGATGATTAAGCTAAGATACCTAACCAATAGCCTAAAATACCGACGCCGAATAGTGCGAAGATAATGTACATCGCATTTACTTTCTTACGTAATAACCACATACATAAGAAGGTAAGCAATAACGCTGCAAGCCCCGGTAATAAGTCATTCAGTACGCTTTGCACGGTGGTAACCACTTCTTTACCCATTGCGTTTTTATAGCGAGAAAGCTCAAACGGTATGTTGATACTGGTCCACTTCGACACCAAGGAACCCATCACAAATAAACCGAGAATAGAAGCGCCTTGCGTGACTTTTTGCAGACGGCCGCCGCCCATATCCGAAACGATTTCCGTCCCTTTTTGGTAACCGTATTTGAAACCGTACCAACGAGTTAAGGCACGACAAAGGTTAATACCGATAAAGAATAATAATGGACCTAAAATGCTACCGCTAATCGCTAAACCTGCACCGAGAGCGGCTAATACCGGACGTAATGTTCCCCAGAAAATCGGGTCGCCGACACCAGCAAGCGGCCCCATTAAACCGACTTTTACCCCGCTAATTGCCGCATCGTCAATCGCTGCACCGTTCGCACGTTCTTGTTCCATCGCTGCGGTTACGCCCATAATTGCTGAACCGACCCATGGTTGCGTATTGAAGAACTCTAAATGGCGTTTTAATGCTGCCGCTTGATCTTCTTTACGGCTGTAAAGACGTTTAATCGTTGGGATCATTGATACACAGAAGCCCATTGATTGCATACGTTCAAAGTTAAATGATCCTAAGAGGAAAGTTGAACGCCAATAAGTCGCTCGAATATCTGCACTGGTAAGTTGTTTTTTCTCTGACATAATTTGCTCCTTATAGACCTTCTAACTCGTTATCCGCTAATTTTTTAGTGGTGCGAGGCGCTGCTACCGATTGGTTGAATTGTGGGTTTAATTGGATGTAAAGCATCGCTAAACATGCACCTAAGAAACCAAGACCGACTAAGTTGTAGTTTGAGAATGATGCAATCACAAAGCCCATAAAGAAGAACGGCATTAACGCACCGGCACGCATCATATTGATAACCATCGCATAACCTACCACCACGATAAAGCCACCAGCGATTTGCAAGCCACGGGTTACGACTTCAGGAATCGCATTTAACACTTCGGTTACAGTATCCGTACCTGCTACCAATGCAACGAAGAAAGTTGGAATTGCTACACGTAACGCTTGTAAAGAAAGACCGGCAAAGTGACAGAACTCAATGCCACGGAAGTTTGCTTGTTCGGCAAATTTATCCGCTTTATGTTGTAAGAAGATGGTTAAAGTACGCACGAAGATAGTCAATACTTGACCCGCAGCTGCTACTGGAATTGCAATAGCGATTGCCGTACCTTTATCTTGACCGCCTTTAATCACTAAGATTGCTGCAATCACAGATGCTAATGCAGCATCAGGTGCCATTGCCGCGCCTACGTTCATCCAGCCTAATGCTAACATTTCAAGTGTACCACCCACGATAATACCGGTTTGTAAGTCGCCTAACACCCAGCCGATTAAGGTACAAGCCACAAGCGGGCGGTGAGTTTGGCGTTCATCAAGTACGGAACCCATACCGCAGATTGCAGCGACTAAGGTTACTAAAATAATTTCAATACTAGTCATAAGAAAATCCTTAATTAGAATTTGATTGCATCAAGACGTGCTTTATCAAGCGGTTCTTTTTTGTTTGCCGCCACTTGTTGTAACGACATATCTACGCCTAACTCGAGGAGTTTGTAGAAGGCGGCTAAATCGGTTTGGTTAATCGCCACCGCTTGAGAGATAAGTTTGTCGCCTTCACGGAAAGTCATACCGCCGACATTGACATTTTTAATGTTCACGCCGCCTTCAATTAAGCGAACGATATCTGACGGGTTGGTGACCAACCAAATAATGTTTTTATCGGCGTATTTAGGGTTATGCCAGACTTTGATCGCTTTATCGACCGTAATCACATAGCCTTTTAAATGTTCAGGAACGATTTGTAGCAATAATTCACGGCGAATATCGTCATTTGCCACTTCATCACTGATCGCAAAAATTGCTTCGCATTTCACCGTTTTCGCCCAAGATGTCATCACTTGACCGTGAATTAAACGGCTGTCGATACGCATTAATGAAATATTCATACGTCCGTTTGGATCGAAATTGGCAGGAAGAGATGAGGATTCTTCGGAAGAGGCTTCTTCTGATGGAACTGGAGATGTTGGTTGTGGAGTATGGAAAGTTTTAACGCTTAAGTGTCCGACTTCTTTTGCCGTTGCAGCAAGTTCGGTTGCCGTTTTTGCATCGGCTGAAGCATCCATAACTTCAAGTAACATTGGTAGGTTAGTACCGGTCACAATATCGTCTTGTGGACGTTTTGCGACAATTCTGGCTGCTGCGTTGTACGGGCTACCGCCAAATAAATCGACCAAGAACAGGACGCTATCGGTAGGCTGAAGCGTGGCAATAATCGCTTCATATTTTTCGACTAGCGTATCTTGACCTTCTCCCGGCACAAAGATAACCGGATGAACATTATCCGTTTCTCCATATACCATTTGTGCGGAATTGACCAACTCAAGGGCTAATTTTCCATGAGCGGCAATGATCAAATGCACCATTTTTCACCTCTGTATTTGTATAATTTCTTAATTTGCTAAACCGCTTTAGCGGTGTTGCGAGAATATGTAATCGTTTGCTTTTTTGCAAATGGATAATGATAAATATGAGATCTAGATCAGTTTTTTTATAAAAAAAGCCCTTTGTTAATAACAAAGGGCTTGTGATTTTTAAAGCAAAATACTACCGATCAGAGCAATGATAAAACCGACTACACCAATGGAGGTTTCTAATGCCGTCCAGGTTTTTAATGTGGTTTTGGTATCCATTTCTAGGAAGCGGCTCATTAACCAGAAACCGGAGTCATTTACGTGAGAAAGTACTGTCGCACCGGAAGCAATTGCAATCACGATAAAGCAAAGGTCAAATTGACTTAAATCGGTTGAAGCCGCAACACTTGGTGCAATTAATGCCGCTGCAGTGGTTAATGCTACAGTTGCTGAACCTTGTGCGACACGCATCGCCACCGCAATAATAAATGCCGCCACAATAATCGGCATACCGGTATCCGAGAGCATTGAAGATAAGACATCGCCGATACCGCTGGCACGTAATACACCGCCAAACATACCGCCCGCACCGGTTACCAAAATAATCGAACAAATAGGGCCTAATGCATTGTTACATAAACTTTCGATTTGTTCGTAGCTACGCTCACCACGTAATAACATAATCGCTAGTAATAAAGTGATTAATAACGCTACGGGGGTTTTGCCAATTAAACGTAGGCTTTGTACCCAAAGTTCAGAACCGTCAATCACTTTAGCCACACTTAATGTATTTAAACCGGTATCAAATAAAATTAAGAAGATCGGTAATACTAAAATAAAGAGAACACGTCTGAACGATGGTGGTGTTTGTACCGAGGTTTCACTAATTGCTGAAGCATTTAGGAATGATTTTGGTAATTCTACATGAATGCGTTTACTGATAAACATGCTGAAGAGGTAAGTACCAATATACCAAGTTGGAATAGCGCAAATTAAACCGACAATCACCATTAATCCCATATTCACGCCAAGTAGATCACCGGAAGCGACCGGACCCGGATGTGGCGGTAGAAAAGCGTGCATCACCGCAAACGCACCGGCAACCGGAAAGGCATAACGTAATACCGAACCGCCGAATTGTTTTGCTACGCTAAATACAATCGGTAACATCACCACCAGACCGGCATCGAAGAAAATCGGGAAACCGAAGAGTAATGCCGCCACACCTAATGCGAATGGTGCTTTTTGTTCGCCGAATTTATTGATCAGCGTATCAGCTAATACTTTTGCCCCACCGGTAATTTCCAATAAACGGCCAATCATCGCCCCTAAACCGACTAATAAGGCGACTGATGCCAATGTATTGCCGAAACCGCTAAGTAAAGTTGGCAGAATTTTATCCACCGGAATACCTGCAGCCAGTGCAGTTAATAAACTGACAATCAGTAATGCGACAAACGCATGTACTTTGAATTTTATGATCAATACCAATAGCGCAATGATCGCTACCGCCATAATGAAAATTAACATAAGAACCTCGAACAGAAGTATTAAATTGTTACTGGTAACATAAATTTAATCGTTTGCGATGTAAATAGATTGTTAGAATTAATTTTAAATTTGCGAAGTACATCACAAATTTAAATGTTACCTGTAACATAAGGCAAAAAAATCTGTTATGTTGAAAGGAAATAGGAGGAAGCTCAAATGAAATCTGGTCAAAGTTTTATTTTAATGGGTGTATCAAGCACCGGTAAAACCACAATAGGCAGTGAAGTGGCGCGCCGTTTAGGCATTAAATTGATTGATGGCGATGATCTGCACCCGAGAGCGAATATCCTCAAAATGGGTCAAGGACAACCGTTAAATGACGAAGATCGTTTCCCATGGTTGGAACGGATTAATGATGCTGCATTTAGCTTAGAACAAAAAAATGAAATCGGAATTATTGTTTGTTCGGCATTGAAAAAGAAATATCGTGATCAAATTCGCCAAGGCAATCAAAAGGTGACGTTTATTCATTTACACGGTTCATTTGAGCTGATTTTAGAGCGAATGAAAAAACGCAAAGGCCATTTTATGAAAACAGAAATGCTGAAAAGCCAGTTTGATACGTTAGAAATTCCTCAAGCGGACGAACCAGATGTGATTTCGATTGATATTAGTGGCAGTTTTGACGATGTGGTACAACTGTGCGTACAGGCAATTCAAGCTCAGTGATAAAGATAACGGGATTAAATAGGACGGAATGTTGAGTAGAACAAGCGGTCATTTTCTGCAAATTTTTTGCGAAATTTGACCGCTTTTTTATCGCCTAAATTGTTTCACCGATATGAATCTTATAGCCAAGATTAATCATTTCATCTTGTGGCGTTTGGTGATTAATTCGATTTAGTAATTGCTGGGCGGCAACTTTGCCGATTTCAAACCGAGGAGTTATCACGCTCGCCAATTGTGGGGTAATCGATTGACCAACATCGTGTCCGTGAAAGCCGGCAATTGCAATTTGTTGCGGCACTTTAATACCTAGGCGTTGGCATTCGAACAGTGCGCCAATCGCCAAATCGTCATTGGTGCAGAAAATACCGTCGATATTCGGATATTTTTCTAACGCAATGTGTAATTGACGAGCACCTAACGTAAATGAAGAGGATTCTTCTGTTGCAATAGTGTAAGGCGTTAGTTTATGCTTTTGCATGGCAAGTTCGTAACCACGCATTTTTAAACGAGTACGTTTATCCATTCTTGCCGAAAAATAAACCACTTGGCGGCAACCACGTTTGATCATGGTTTCAACCATGGCTTGAGCAGCAAAAATATTGTCAAAACCAACCGCTTGTTGTTGCCCTTTTTCACTGGTATCCATAATCTCAATCACAGGGATTTTTGCGACACTTAACATTTTGAGCGTACGCTCACTATGGTGATTTTCCGATAAGATCAATCCATCCACATGATAAGAAAGGAGTGATTCAATGCGTTGTTCTTCTTTTTGTTCGCTATAGCCGTAGTGGGCGAGCATGGTTTGATAACCGGCAGCATCAGTTACACTTTCAATCCCTTTTAACACATCGGCAAATACCTGATTGGTTAAAGACGGCAGCAACACGCCAATCGCTTTACTTTTTGCATTGGACAGAATATCCGGTGCACGATTCGGAATATAACCGAATTGTTCAATCGCAACGGCGATTCGTTTACCGGTATCTTCCGCCACCGAAGCCGGATTGCGTAAATAGCGACTAATTGTCATTTTGGTAATGCCTAAATGTTCGGCAATATCTTGTAAAGTCGGGCGTTTATGTTTGCTCATAGGATTAAATTTTGTGAAGTATGTCGCTATTTTAACGGAAAGTATGATTTTATGTTTTATTTGCAAAATGACAAGCGGTAAGATTTTAGCAAAATTTTGCAAAACCCTATTTTGTAAACACCTATGAAGGCAATTTTATGGCAACAATGAAAGATATAGCTCGGATTGCGGGCGTTTCCACTTCCACCGTCTCCCACGTGATCAATAACTCACGTTTTGTGAGTGACGAAATTCGCCAGCGGATCGAAAAAGTGGTGGCGGAACTCAATTACACGCCTTCATTGGTGGCTCGCAGCCTGAAAGTAAAAGAAACCAACACAATCGGCATGTTAGTTACCACCAGCAGTAACCCGTTTTTTGCGGAAGTGGTGCGTCATGTTGAGCGTTATTGCGAGCAACATAACTATCATTTAATTTTGGTAAACACTGACGGTAACAGTACCAATTTGGAACAACATTTAGCCCGCTTGTTACGCAAACAAGTGGACGGTTTATTATTGATGTGTTCCGAACCGCAAGATTTAGATGAAAGCGTGATGGCAAATATTCAATTACCGATGGTGGTGATTGACTGGTGGCAACAGGCGCTAAAAGCGGACAAAGTGCATGAAAATTCGGAATTAGGCGGTTATCTTGCGACAAAAGCGTTAATTGATGCCGGCTATACCGAGATTGCGGTGATTACCGGCGAACAATCGAAATCCCATACATTAAACCGTTTACAAGGTTACAAGCGGGCGATTTTAGAGGCAAATTTGCAAATTCGTTCCGAATGGATAGTTGAAGGTCATTTTGATTATCAAGCCGGTTTGGAATGTGCAAGCCGATTATTGGCGCTGAATTCTCGCCCTCAAGCGATTTTTGCGATGAGCGATAGCATTGCCATTGGCGTATATCAAGCCGCTTGGCAAGCCGGTTTGCGTATTCCGCAAGATATTGCGGTGATCGGTTACGATAATATCGAATTAGCACAATATCTCGCTCCGCCGCTTTCTACGATTCATCAACCCAAAGCCCGTTTGGCAAAAAATGCGGTGGAACAGTTGATTGCCCGTATTCATCAGCCGGATAAAGCCTATCAAGAAATCGAACTTACCCCCGAACTTGTCGTTCGCCGTTCCTTTTAAAAAATTTGTGATAGACCTCTCAAATCCGACAAGAAACGTTTGCTTTTTTTCGTGATTTTTTCTATTTTTTACTCATCGAAACGTTTCGATAAAATAAAAAGTAACCTAAAAGGAGGAAATATGAAAAAAACAGCGGTATTAAATGCACAACTTTCCGGTGTGATTGCCAGCCTAGGGCATACGGACGGCTTAACCATTTGTGACGCCGGCTTACCGATTCCTTCTGAACAACAATGTGTTGATTTAGCCCTTACTAAAGGTGTGCCAAGTTTTTTATCTACTTTGGAAGTGGTGCTAACTGAACTCTTTGTCGAACGTATTTTATTGGCGGAAGAAATTAAACAATTTAACCCGACCATTGAACAGCAGTTAATTGAAATTATTGATGAACTTGAGCAAGAGCAAGGGCGTAGAATTGAGGTGGAATACGTGGCGCACAGTGAATTTAAGCAACGTAGTAATCAAGCGAAAGCGGTGGTGCGTACCGGTGAATGTTCGCCGTATGCGAATGTGATTCTTTACTCAGGCGTACCGTTCTAGAGCGAGGAAACTATGAAAACCTTGTTGAAAATCAGCGGAATTGATAAAGCCTTTCCTGGTGTGCAAGCGTTAAAAAATGCCTGTTTAAATGTTTATGCGGGCAGAGCAATGGCGCTAATGGGCGAGAACGGTGCGGGCAAATCGACACTGATGAAAATTTTGACCGGTATTTATCAGCGTGATGCCGGTACGATTGAATACCTTGGTAAAGCGGTCAGCTTTGCCAATCCAAAAGCCTCGCAAGAAGCCGGTTTAAGCATTATTCATCAAGAACTAAATATTTTGGGTAACTTGTCGATTGCGGAAAATATTTTCCTCGGGCGTGAATTTACCAATGCTTGGGGCGGTATTGATTGGCGCAAGATGTATGAGGAATCCGACCGCTTGTTGGCGTGTCTCGGGGTAAAACATTCCAGTCGCCAAGCAGCAAACGAATTATCGATCGGCGAATTACAAATGGTGGAAATCGCCAAGGCCTTGAGTTTTGAATCACAGGTGATTGTGATGGACGAACCAACCGATGCGCTGACCGATACCGAAACCGAAGCATTGTTTAGTGTAATTCGAGAACTCAAAGCGGAAGGACGAGGCATTGTTTATATTTCTCACCGTTTAAAAGAGATCTTCCAAATTTGTGATGATGTAACCGTATTACGTGACGGTCAATTTATCGGTGAAAGTACAGTGGCGGATTTAACCGAAGATCGTTTAATTGAGATGATGGTTGGGCGTAAGTTAGAAGATCAATATCCGCATATTGATAATCCGATCGGCGAGGTTTGTTTATCGGTTAAAAATTTATCAGGTAGCGGTGTGAATAACGTTTCGTTTGAATTGCATAAAGGCGAAATTTTAGGTGTTTCCGGTTTGATGGGCGCAGGGCGTACCGAGCTGATGAAGGTATTGTACGGCGCATTACCGAAAACCGCCGGCGAAGTGCTATTAGACGGCAAAACGATTGATAACCGCTCCAGCCAAGACGGCTTAAATAACGGTATTGTCTATATTTCGGAAGACCGTAAAGGCGACGGCTTAATTTTAGGTATGTCGGTCAAAGAAAATATGTCGCTGACCGCTTTGGAATATTTATCGAATTGGGGACGTATTAACCACGAAAAAGAGAATATGACCGTGGTGGATTTTATCGATCTGTTTAATATCAAAACCCCAAGTCCGGATAAGATTATCGGCGAATTATCCGGCGGTAATCAGCAAAAAGTGGCGATTGCCAAAGGCTTAATGACACGTCCGAACGTGTTGATTTTAGATGAACCGACCCGAGGTGTGGACGTAGGGGCGAAAAAAGAAATCTATCAGCTGATTAATAAATTCAAAGCTGAAGGTTTGAGTATTATTTTAGTCTCAAGCGATATGCCGGAAGTATTAGGGATGTCCGATCGCATTATTGTAATGCGAGAAGGCGACATTCGTGGCGAGTTTTCTCGCACGGAAGCAACCCAAGAAAAATTATTATCCGCCGCAATCGGCAAATAAGTTAGGCGCTTTTACAAGCGGTCAAATTTAGCAAGAATTTTGCAAAAGGAATCAATATGAACAAAGCATTTAATCTAAAAAAATTCCTGATAGAACAACGTTCTATCATTGCATTACTCGCATTAATTGCGGTGGTGTCATTTTTAAATCCGAATTTTTTTAGTGTCGATAACTTATTGAATATTTTACGCCAAACGTCAGTGAATGCGATTATTGCGATCGGTATGACGTTTGTGATTTTAATTGCAGGCATTGACCTTTCGGTCGGTTCGGTCTTAGCACTCACTGGAGCGGTAGCGGCAACTTTAATCGGTTTAGATCTCTCGATTTATTTAGTGGTACCGGCGGTATTGTTATTCGGTGCGGCAATCGGCTTGTTAAACGGTGCATTAGTCGCCTTCGGTAAAGTACAAGCCTTTATGGCAACGTTAATCACTATGTTGTTATTGCGAGGTGTCACCATGATTTATATGGAAGGTCGCCCGATTTCTACCGGTTTTTCCGACAATGCCGATTACTTTGCCGAGATTGGTACCGGCGAATTATTCGGTGTGCCGGTGCCGGTTTGGTTAATGTTTATCTTATTTGCTATCGGTTGGTTTATTCTGACCCAAACTCGTATCGGTCGTTATATTTATGCGCTTGGCTGTAACGAATCGGCAACCGCACTTTCCGGTATCAACGTGAATAAAATCAAACTGTTTGTGTTTGCAGTCAGCGGCGTGTTAGCAGCACTAGCAGGTTTAATTGTCACCTCTCGTTTAGGTTCGGCACAACCGACCGCCGGTACCGGTTATGAACTTGATGCGATTGCTGCAGTTGTAGTTGGTGGAACCAGTTTAATGGGCGGTAAAGGTCGTATTATCGGCACATTAATCGGTGCGTTAATTATCGGCTTCCTCAGTAATGCCTTAAATTTATTAGATATTGACTCTTACTATCAGCTTGTCGCAAAAGCGTTAGTAATTTTAGCAGCGGTTATTTTGGATAACTTCCTTGGCCGTAAAAAAGCGTAACCTACTCTCAAAAGGAGATTCCTATGAAAAAATTAACTTCTTTAGCACTTGCTCTAGGTTTGGCATTCGGTGCAAAAGCAATGGCGCAAGACACATTGGCGTTAGCGGTATCTACGCTGGATAACCCGTTCTTCGTTACCTTAAAAGAAGGTGCGGAGAAAAAAGCCAAAGACCTCGGTTACAAATTAGTGGTGTTAGATTCCCAAAATGACCCGGCAAAAGAATTAGCGAACGTGGAAGATCTCACAGTGCGCGGTGCGAAAGTATTACTGATTAACCCGACAGATTCGGAAGCGGTTGGTAATGCGGTGGCGATTGCGAATAAGAAAAATATTCCGGTAATCACTTTAGACCGTGGTGCGAATAAAGGTGAAGTGGTGAGCCACATCGCTTCCGATAATGTTGCCGGCGGTAAAATGGCGGGCGATTTTATCGCGGAGAAAGTCGGTAAAAATGCCAAAGTTATTCAATTGGAAGGTATTACCGGTACCTCCGCGGCTCGTGAGCGTGGTGAAGGCTTTAAACAAGCGGTAGCGGCAAACCAATTTGAAGTATTGGCCAGCCAACCGGCGGATTTTGACCGTACTAAAGGCTTAAACGTAACTGAAAACTTACTGGCAAGCCACGGTGCAGCAAAAGCGGTATTTGCACAAAATGATGAAATGGCATTAGGCGCATTACGTGCGATTAAAGCGGCAGGTAAAGATATTATCGTTGTCGGCTTTGATGGTACGGATGATGCAGTGAAAGCGGTAAAAGGCGGAAAACTGGCGGCAACCATCGCACAACAACCGGATAAAATCGGTGAGTTAGGTGTGGAAACTGCGGATAAATTACTTAAAGGCGAAAAAGTCGAAGCGAAAATCCCTGTACCGTTAAAAGTAATTAGTCAGTAATTTTGGCTCCGGATCCGTTATTTTGACGGTTCCGGCATCGCTAGGTTTGTGTGAGGTCGGTTTGAGGTAGTTATGAAAAAACTTTGTGTGTTGGGCAGCGTAAATGCGGATCATGTTATTCGAGTCCCTTATTTCCCAAAAGCGGGCGAAACGCTGAAAGGCGGTCATTATCATATTGCTTATGGTGGCAAAGGGGCGAACCAAGCGGTAGCAGCGGCTCGTGTGCGAGATGCATCATTAGTTGATGTAGATTTTATCGCTTGTATCGGCGCTGATGATATTGGGCGAGCAATGAAACAAGCGTTTGTGCAAGACGGCATTAATCCCGAACACATTGTTGAAGTGGCTGATCAAATGACCGGCATTGCGATGATTCAAGTGGCGGATTCAGGCGAAAACAGCATTGTGATTTCCGCCGGTGCGAATGCAAAGCTAGATGAAAGCGTGGTGGCACAACATCAAGCCACGATTGAAAGTGCGGATTGCCTACTGGTTCAGCTAGAAACGCCGTTACAAGCGGTCGAAAAAGCGCTAAAAATTGCGAAAGCTCATCACACCCAAGTGATTTTAAATCCGGCACCGGCACAGCCGCTCTCGGACGAAATTTTAGCGAATATCGATATGATTACCCCAAATGAAACCGAAACTGCCTTACTGACAGGCGTTCAAGTGGTCGATGAACAAACCGCCAAACAAGCGGCGAATGTGTTCCATCAAAAAGGTATTCAAACCGTGTTAATTACTTTGGGATCGAAAGGGGCGTTTTTAAGTGAAAACGGCAACGGCGAAATTATTGCCGGCTTTAAAGTCACACCGGTAGACACCACCGCCGCCGGCGATACCTTTAACGGCGCACTGGCGGTTGCTTTATTAGAAGGCAAGTCTATGCGAGATGCGGTAATGTTCGCCCACAAAGCCTCTTCGATTTCAGTCACCCGTATGGGCGCACAAAGTTCGATTCCTACTCGAGAGGAATTGCACTAATTAGATTTTCTAACAGAAGAGCACATGATTAAATGTGCTCTTTTCTTTTTAGAGGGATGGGATTTTTGCTGTATTTCATTTGTTTCATCGTTACAATATCGTGCCTAAAAAGAGGAATGCAAAAATGTCAGAAAATTTAACCGCTTGTCCGTGTCAGTCGGGTAAGCATTATGTAGAATGTTGCCAACCGTTTCATCTCAAGCAAGCTTATCCGGCAACGGCGGAGCTGTTAATGCGTTCACGCTATGCGGCTTATACTCTGGTCAATATTGATTATATTGTGGAGACCACCGTTCCTAGCCAGCAGAAATTTTTGGATCAGGTAGCGATGAAAGCGTGGGGTGAAAGCACCAAATGGGCGGGATTAGAAATTCTCTCTCACAAGCCGAATATCAGTAAAATCCACAGTCTGGTTGAGTTTAAAGCATTATTTGATACTGAAAACGGCGTAGAAGCACACCACGAATTGTCACTGTTTGTGTTAGTAAATAACCGCTGGTATTTTGTTGACCCAACGGTGCCGCTGCCTTCGCAAAAACAGAATTGCGTCTGCGGTTCGGCTAAAAAATTTAAACATTGTTGCGGCGCATATCTCGTCTAGTCTTGATTACAAGCGGTTACTTTTTTGCAAAATTTTATGAAAATTCGACCGCTTGTTTTACATCCAATTCGTTCAAATTAACATCCTTACAACATTTAGCTAATTATTATTCCATTTAGTTATTTGAAGCCTGCATAAATTTCTCTAATAATTCGAAAAAAACACAACATCATATATTTTATCTATTAATTTTCTCGAATTAAGAGGGTTCCTACTATGTTAAAACAATTATCAGTGATTGCGGTTTCTGCGATTGCACTTGCGACATCAGCAACTTCGTTTGCTAAAGAAACGTTACTCGAAAGAATTAATGCCAAAGGTACGATTACAGTCGGTACTGAAGGGACTTATGCACCGTTCACTTATCATGATGCAAGCGGTAAATTAACCGGTTATGATGTGGAAGTAACTCGTGCGGTTGCAGAAAAATTAGGCGTTAAAGTTGAGTTTAAAGAAACGCAATGGGACGCAATGTTAGCCGGTTTAAAAGCGGATCGTTTCGATTTAGTGGCAAACCAAGTGGGCTTAACCACACCGGAGCGTCAAGCGACTTTTGATAAATCGGAAGCGTATAGCTGGTCTGGTGCGGCGTTAGTGGTGCGCAACGATGAAGAAAAAATCCAGCAGGCATCGGATGTTAAAGGCGTAAAAACCGCTCAAACATTAAGCTCAAACTACGGCGAATTAGCGCGTGATAACGGTGCGAACATTGTGCCGATTGACGGTATGGCGCAAGGCTTATTGCTCATTCAACAAAAACGTGCGGATGCAACTTTCAACGACAATCTTGCGTTATTGGATTATCTGAAGAAAAACCCGAAATCAGGTTTAAAAATTGTTTGGGAATCACCTGAAAAAGTGGGTGCCGGTTTAGTGACGAACAAAGGTAACCAAGAAGCGTTAAACAAAATTAGTGCGGCAATTGTTGAGTTACAAAAAGACGGTACGTTGAAAAAGCTCGGCGAACAATTCTTTGGTCGTGATATTAGTGTGAAATAACTCAATACGTTCAGACGCTTTGAAGCAAGCGGTCTAAATCTGCAAATTTTTAGCAAATTTAGACCGCTTGTTTTTCTTTTTAGATTATTTAGACGTCTAGACGTATACATTTCTATCTATATCCCTTAGAATTTCATTAAATCAATTTTTATTAGGATAGTTTGTGTTAGAAAATTTATTACTGCAAATTCCATTTATGGATGAGGCTCGTGTGAAACTGGTGATGGATGCTTTCTTCCCAATGGTCGAAGCGGCGGTCTTGGTTTCCATTCCGTTAGCAATCGCTTCTTTTATTATCGGTATGGCGATTGCGGTCGGCGTGGCGTTGATCCGAGTTACCCCAGTAAATGGTATGTTGCATCGCATTGCTCTTGCGATTGTGAAAGTGTATATCTCGATTATCCGAGGCACGCCGATGTTGGTGCAAATCTCGGTGGTGTTTTACGGCTTACCGGCGATCGGTGTGTATATTGATCCGATTCCGGCGGCGATTATCGGTTTCTCGCTGAATATCGGTGCATACGGTTCGGAAACCGTGCGTGCGGCAATTTCTTCCGTGCCGAAAGGACAATGGGAAGCCGGTTATACCATCGGTATGACCTATATGCAAACCTTCCGCCGTATTATTGCCCCGCAAGCGATTCGCGTGGCTGTACCGCCGTTAAGCAATACTTTTATCGGTTTGTTTAAAGATACTTCATTGGCTTCTGTGGTAACGGTAACGGAAATGTTCCGTGTCGCACAACAAATGGCGAATATGTCTTACGACTTCTTGCCGGTATATATTGAAGCAGGTTTAATTTACTGGTGTTTCTGCTGGGTGCTTTTCTTGATTCAAGCAAAACTCGAACGCCGCTTTAACCGCTTTGTGGCGAAATAATGGCTAACCACGGAAAACAAAATGATCAAAATTAGCAATATTCATAAAACCTTTGGCGACAACACGATTTTACGTGGCATTGATCTGGAAATTAAAAAAGGTCAGGTAGTGGTGATTCTCGGGCCGTCCGGTTCCGGTAAAACTACGTTTTTACGCTGTTTAAATGCGCTGGAAATGCCGGAGCAAGGCACAATCACGTTTGACGGTTCAGAGCCGTTAAGCGTGGATTTTTCGGCAAAAAATATCAAAAAACAGATTCTTGCCTTACGCCGTAAATCAGGTATGGTGTTCCAAAATTACAACTTATTTCCACACAAAACCGCATTAGAAAATGTGATGGAAGGCCCGGTATTTGTGCAAGGCAAAAAGCCAGAACAAGCTAAAGCGGAAGCTGAGAAATTATTGGCAAAAGTTGGTTTATCCGATAAAGCACAGCTTTACCCGTTCCAATTATCCGGCGGTCAGCAACAGCGTGTCGGCATTGCACGTGCGTTAGCGATTCAACCAGAATTGATGTTATTTGACGAACCGACTTCGGCGCTTGATCCGGAATTAGTGCAAGACGTGTTGAATACCATGAAAGAGTTGGCGCTAGAAGGCTGGACAATGGTGGTGGTTACGCACGAAATCAAGTTCGCATTAGATGTAGCGGATGTAGTGGTCGTGATGGACGGCGGTGAAATTGTCGAGCAAGGCTCGCCGGCACAGCTTTTCCAAAATCCGCAACACGAACGCACTAAACGCTTCTTACATCAAATTCGTGCGGATTAAACCTTATGACAAGCGGTTTAAATTAGCAAAAATTTTGCAAATTTAGACCGCTTGTTTCATTTATCTGATCATTCCCTTAATCATTCCTTTTATGCTCCGCAGTTTTTTCCACTCCCTCAATCTGTTACACTAACTGCCAATTTTGACTAACTTAACTGCGAAGCCATGACTCAAGATCTTTCTAAACACACGCCGATGATGGCGCAATATTTGCAACTTAAAGCGCAAAATCCTGATATTTTGTTGTTCTATCGTATGGGCGATTTTTACGAGTTGTTTTATGACGATGCCAAAAAAGCGGCGGCGTTGTTAGATATTTCTTTGACCAAACGAGGTGCATCGGCAGGCGAGCCGATTCCGATGGCGGGCGTGCCTTATCATGCGGTAGAAGGCTATTTAGCTAAATTGGTCGCATTGGGCGAATCGGTGGCGATTTGTGAGCAGATTGGCGATCCAGCAACGAGCAAAGGGCCGGTTGAACGTAAAGTGGTACGTATCGTTACCCCCGGTACCGTAAGTGATGAAGCGTTATTACCGGAACGTCAGGACAATTTAGTCGCTGCGATTTATGAAGAAAAAGGCGTGTTTGCGATTGCCACGCTAGATATGACTTCCGGGCGTTTTTTAATTACCGAATTACCAAATAAAGAAGCGCTCGCTGCTGAATTACAACGCTTACAACCGGCGGAGATTCTCTATGCGGAAGACTTTTCTGCTGCTGAAATTCTAAATAATTATAAAGGTTTACGCCGCCGTCCGGTGTGGGAGTTTGAGTTAGTCACGGCGATTAATTTATTAAATCGCCAATTCGGTACGCAAAGTTTAGCCGGTTTCGGAGTAGAAAAAGCAGTCGTAGCATTATGTGCGGCGGGTTGTGTTTTACACTATGCACAAGAAACACAACGTACCGCCTTACCACATATCAACAGTATTCATTTGGCGCAAAATAGTGACACTATTTTGCTGGATGCGGCAACTCGCCGTAACTTAGAACTGACCCAGAATTTAGCCGGCGGAACGGAAAATACGTTAGCGGCAGTTTTAGATAAATGTGTTACGCCAATGGGCAGCCGTTTGCTGAAACGTTGGATTCATCAACCGATTCGTGACCTAGAAAAGTTGAAAAAGCGTCAAGATATAATTGACACTTTACAAAAAGAGCAACGTATCGAACTGCTTCAGCCGTTACTCCAAAATGTCGGTGATATGGAGCGAATCCTTGCTCGTGTTGCATTGCGCTCGGCTCGCCCACGTGATTTAACTCGTTTGCGCACCGCCTTGGCTCAATTGCCTGATATTGCAAAAAATGCGAAAAATTTGACCGCTTCGCTTGATGCACTTGTGGCACAAATAGGCGATTTCAGCGAATTACACGCACTGCTTGAGCGTGCGATTATTGAAACGCCTCCACAATTAATTCGTGACGGCGGTGTGATTGCAGAAGGTTACAATGCGGAGTTGGACGAATGGCGAGAGCTTTCTGCCGGTGCAACGCAATATTTGGAAAACCTCGAAATTCGAGAAAGAGAAGCAACCGGTATTGATACGCTTAAAATCGGCTTTAATGCGGTACACGGCTACTATATTCAAATTAGCCAAGGGCAAGCGCATAAAGCCCCGATGCACTACGTACGCCGCCAAACCCTGAAAAATGCCGAGCGCTATATTATTCCTGAGCTGAAAACCTATGAAGATAAGGTTCTGAAAGCAAAAGGTGCGTCATTGGCGTTAGAAAAGCAACTTTATGATGAGTTGTTCGATTTACTTATGCCTCGTTTGGGCGAAATGCAATTAGCGGCAATGGCGTTATCCGAATTAGACGTACTGACCAATCTTGCCGAGCGAGCGGAAAGTTTGAACTATGTGCGCCCGACTTTCAGCTTACAACGAGGTGTGAATATCAAAGGCGGTCGCCATCCGGTGGTGGAGCAAGTGTTAAAGGATCCGTTTATTGCTAATCCGGTATTCTTAAACGCACAACGTCATTTATTGGTGGTAACCGGCCCGAATATGGGCGGTAAAAGTACCTATATGCGTCAAATTGCATTGATCAGTCTAATGGCGTATATCGGCAGTTTTGTTCCGGCGGATAGTGCGGAAATCGGCGCATTAGACCGAATTTTTACCCGTATCGGCGCAAGTGATGATTTAGCCTCAGGCCGTTCGACTTTTATGGTGGAAATGACCGAAATGGCGAATATTCTGCATCAGGCAACCGAAAACAGCTTAGTGCTGATCGATGAAATCGGGCGTGGTACTTCAACTTATGACGGTTTATCGCTGGCGTGGGCGTGTGCCGAATGGCTAGCCAAGAAAACCCAATCGCTTACCTTATTTGCGACGCACTATTTTGAGCTGACCAGTTTACCAAGTCAGTTAAAAGGTGTAGCGAACGTGCATTTAGATGCCCGAGAACATCAGGATTCCATCGTGTTTATGCACAGCGTACAAGAAGGTGCGGCAAGTAAAAGTTACGGTTTGGCAGTAGCGGCGCTTGCCGGTGTGCCGAAACAGGTGATTCAATTGGCGAAACAGCGTTTAGCGCATTTGGAAGAAATTTCATTACAAACCAAAGAAGCGCACGATAATCCGCAAGGCGATCTCTTATTCAGCGCGGATTTGCAAGAAGTCCCGCAAATTCAACCGCTTGCGGTACAACAAAGCGAACTGGAAAAAGCATTAATGAGCATAGACCCCGATGAACTCACCCCCCGCCAAGCGTTGGATGAGCTATATCGCTTAAAAAAATTAATGGCTTAAGAAGAGTAAAAAGGCTAGTGAGTTTTCACTAGCCTTATTTTTTGAGACGAATGAAGTGGATTTTCGATCTTGATCGCAAAAGAAAAATAATAAAGTTGTATATTAACCAAACATTTATAAGCTATCTTTCATTGGTTGAAAATCATACGCTTTAAGCGTATAGTGAGGAAACAGTGAAGTTAGTTTTTGTAGAATTACCACCTTTTGAGCGATATAGACAAAAGCACCTTAGTGATGAAGAATATAGACATTTTCAGAATGAGCTATTAGAAAATCCTAATAAAGGAGATTTAATCCAAGGTACGAACGGCTTACGCAAAATTAGAATTGCAGATATGCAACGAAATAAAGGTAAGAGAGGTGGAGCAAGGGTAATTTATTATCATATTGTGAATTATTCAAAAATTTTGTTGGTTACCGCATATGGTAAAGATGAACAATCAGATTTATCTAATACGGAACGCAATATGTTAGCGAATAAAGTGAAGCGTATTGTTGAATTAGAGATAAGGAGTAGTAATGGGAAAACTTTTTGATGATTTAATGGAAGGGCTTGATGCTTATGAAAAACATATCCAAGGCAAAATCACCCTGCGAACCACGGTATTAGAAAAGCCTGAACCAGTAGAACTTAGCCCGTCTGAAGTTAAATTGATTCGAGAAAAATTAAATCTGTCGCAAGCGGTTTTTGCGCATAAATTGCATACTTCCGTGCGGACTTATCAAGGGTGGGAGCAAGGCAAAACCAAACCGAATCCACAAGCGGTACTGTTGCTTCGTATGGTGGATAAATCGCCTCAGTTATTAGAACAAATGGCACAGCTCTAAGCCGGTTAAATACAAGCGGTCGTATTTGTAAAAAAATTTGCAAATACGACCGCTTTACTTTTGTCTATTTGTTATATTGCAACGAATTTGTGTTAAAATTTAACATTTGTATTTTAGTAAATTTGAAAGAGAACTGAACGTGGAACAAAATTTAGTCGAATTTTTAACAAAAACTTTAGATGATTTAAAAGCGAAAGATATTTTAGCGATTGATGTGCGTGGTAAATCGAGCATTACCGATACTATGATTATCGCAACCGGTACTTCGGTACGTCACGTGGCTTCAACCGCAGATCGTTTAAGCGCAGAAGCAAAACAAGCGGGCTTTGAAGTATTTGGCGAAGAAGGTAAAGCGGTGGCGGATTGGATCGTGGTCGATTTCGGTCAAGCGATCGTGCATTTATTACAAGCGGATGCCCGTGAAATGTATCAATTAGAAAAACTTTGGGCATAACTGTCATTTTTGTGGTAGCACAATGAAAATACAATTAATTGCGGTCGGACAAAAAATGCCGGATTGGGTGAAGGTCGGTTTCGAAGAATACCAACGCCGTTTCCCGAAAGATATGCCTTTTGAACTGATTGAGATTCCTGCCGGTAAACGTGGTAAGAATGCGGATATTAAACGCATTTTAGAGCAAGAAGGCAAAGCGATGTTAGCGGCTGCCGGTAAAGGCAAAGTTGTGACGTTGGATATTCCGGGCAAACCTTGGACAACCGAACAATTGGCGAGCCAATTGGAAGCATGGAAAAATGACGGACGAGATGTGTGCTTGTTGATTGGCGGGCCGGAAGGACTTTCGCCGGAATGTAAAGCAGCAGCGGAACAAAGTTGGTCGCTTTCACCTCTAACCTTACCGCACCCAATGGTGCGAGTGATCGTAGCGGAAAGTTTATATCGTGCGTGGTCACTGACAACAAATCACCCTTATCATCGAGAATAGCTTGATCTCGAATGGACATGGTAAAAAATGCTAAAATTTTGACCGCTTGTTCCGTTCGCTCTAGAACAAAATGAGATAAACAATGTTTGGTAAACTCGGAAAATTAACCAATCCAAAGCCTCGTGAGAAAGTGCGAGATGGGCAAGCGGAGAGCAATCTGTTTGCTCGTCGTGCATTAGTCGCATTTATTGGGGTATTGGCGCTTACGGGCGTGTTATTAACCAATTTGTATCATTTACAGATTGTGAATTATGACGATTACCAAACTCGTTCCAACGGCAACCGTATCAAATTGCTCCCGGTTCCGCCTACCCGCGGTTTGATTTATGACCGCAACGGTAAAGTATTAGCCGAAAATATTACCTATTTCGGGCTTTATATCATTCCTGAGAAAACGGAAAACCTGGAAGAAACCTTAGTTGAATTGCGTGATGTGGTTGGGCTAACCGATGAAGATGTGGAAGCATTCCGTAAAGAGAAAAAACGTACCTCTCGTTATACGCCGATTTTATTAAAGGGCAATTTAAACGAAGAGCAAATGGCACGTTTTGCGGTAAACCAATATCGTTTCCCAAGTTTAGACGTACAGGCGTACTACAAACGTAATTATCCTTATGGAGAAACGCTAACTCATATTATTGGATATGTGGCGAAAATCAACGAAAAAGATAAGAAAAAGCTCGAGGAAGAGGGTAAATTCGGTAATTATGCCGGATCTCACGATATTGGAAAATTGGGCATCGAAAAATATTACGAAGACCAATTACACGGACAAACCGGTTTTGAAGAGGTAGAAATCAATAACCGAGGCAAAGTGATTCGCAAATTGCGTGATCAGCCGGGTGTGGCGGGCAGTAGTATTCGCTTAACCATTGATGTTGAGTTACAACAATATATTCAGAATTTGTTGGGCAACCAAAAAGGCTCGGTCGTAGTGCTTGACCCTCGTGACAGCAGTGTATTGGCGATGGTAACCAACCCGAGCTATGACAATAACTTATTTGTCGGCGGCGTCTCGGGGGCGGATTATAAACGATTATTGGAAGATCCTGCCCGTCCGTTATATAGCCGTGCCACGCAAGGGACTTATCCTCCGGCTTCTACGGTAAAACCGTTTTATGCGGTGATGGGATTGGCGGAAGGCAAAATTACGCCTTATGGGGCGATTTACGATCCGGGATTTTGGGTATTACCCGGTACCACACAACGTTATCGAGATTGGAAGAAAGGCGGTCACGGTTCAACCAATGTGAATAAAGCGATTGCCGAGTCTTCCGATACGTTCTTCTATCAACTTGCGTATGATACCGGTATTGAAAAAATGTCGGAATGGATGCGTAAATTCGGTTTTGGGCAGAAAACGGGGATTGATATTTTTGAAGAATCCGCCGGTGTGTATCCGAATCGTGAGTGGAAACAACGCCGTCATAAAAAGCCTTGGGTACAAGGTGATACCATTCCGGTAGGGATCGGTCAAGGTTACTGGATTGCAACACCGTTACAAGTGGCAAAAGCACAAGCGATATTAATTAATAACGGTCGTGTTAATACGCCGCATTTAATGATGGAAGTGATCAGCAGCGATAAAGTCGAACCGTATAAAGACCCGCTTAAATATGAAGATATTAAAGGCGTGCCGGAGCGTTTTTGGCAAGTGGCAAAATTCGGAATGTACAATGTAGTGAATGCGGCAAACGGTACCGGACGCAAAGCCGGCGGTTCGTTTTATCGTGCCGCAGGTAAAAGCGGTACGGCGCAGGTATTTAACTTAAACGGTGGTAAATACAATAAGAATGCGTTGAAAAAAGAACTACACGACCATGCGTGGTTTATTAGTTATGCACCATATGAAGATCCGAAAGTTTCGGTGGCGATTATTTTAGAAAATGCGGGCGGTGGCGGTTCAAATGCCGCACCGGTGGCGCGCCAAGTGATGGATTTTGCATTAAGCAAAACGCTAAAAGAACCGATCGGAACGTCGGAACAACCTTCGCAAAATATTGAGCAAATTCAACCGCTTATAAGCGAGCAAGGAAATACTCACAATGAATAGTGGCTTTAAAAAACTTTTCTGGAAAATTTTTTCTCTCGACTTATGGCTATTGCTAGGTCTGTTATCCATCACCGGTTACGGGCTGTTAGTGTTATATAGTGCCAGTGGCGGAAGTGAGCGGATGTTCTCTAACCGAGTGATTCAAGTGACGCTTGGTTTGGGAGTCATGTTTTTTATGGCAATGATTCCGCCTCGTTTTTATGAGCGAGTCTCGCCTTATCTCTACTTAGTCTGTATTGTGATGCTGATCTTGGTGGATTTGGTCGGCGAGACCAGTAAAGGGGCGCAACGTTGGCTGAATTTGGGTTTTGTACGTTTCCAACCATCAGAAATCGCTAAGCTTTCCGTACCGTTGATGGTGGCGACTTATTTGGCAAAACGTGCTTTACCGCCAAGTTTAAAAGATACCTTTATTGCATTGGGCATAATTATCGTGCCAACCTTATTAGTGGCGGCGCAGCCGGACTTAGGTACTTCGATTTTAGTATGTGCCGCCGGTATTTTCGTGCTGTTTTTAGCCGGATTAAGTTGGAAATTAATTAGTGCCGGCGTGGTCTTCTTGACGGGATTCATTCCTATTATGTGGTTTTTTCTGATGCACGATTATCAGAAAACCCGTGTAATGACTTTAATTGACCCGGAAAAAGACCCGCTTGGTGCCGGTTATCATATTATTCAGTCGAAAATTGCGATCGGTTCGGGCGGGATTAACGGTAAAGGTTGGATGGAAGGTACTCAATCGCAGTTGGAATTCTTACCCGAACCGCATACGGACTTTATTTTTGCCGTGTTGAGCGAAGAACACGGCATGATTGGTATATTGATCTTATTAGCGATTTATTTATTTATTATTGCTAGAGGATTGGTTATCGGCGCTAAGTCGGACGGCGCTTTCGGACGCTTGATTTCAGGCGGTACATCACTGCTATTCTTTGTTTATGTTTTTGTAAACATTGGTATGGTGAGTGGTATTTTACCGGTAGTTGGTGTACCCTTACCGCTGTTTAGCTATGGGGGAACCTCCTATGTAACCCTAATGGCTGCGTTCGGATTAATGATGTCCGCTTATGTTCATCGTAAGCGTGCGTACACAAATAATCCTTACAGCAAACTTTAGTCAGACTTTACAGACTGATTTATAAAGTCTGAACCTTTGCTTTTTTGCGGTATCAAAAAGCACATACAAGAGCAGTTATCTATCAAAAGAAAGATAAACAGCCACCACAAGATAATCCTGTTTTGTGGGCAAAACACATCGTTACACAGTACGATATCTAAATGAGGAAAACTTATGCGATTAAGTAAAATGGTAACCCTGTTGTTAGCTGGATTCTTAACATTCGGATCATTGAATTCTGTTGCAGCAACCAAACACGCAAAACCTAGCGCAGTAAAGAAGTATTTAATTGCTAAAACTGCACAAAAATCAGTAAAACACGCCGCTTTAGTGGCAAAAGCGAGAGCGAATAAAATCGCACTAGTTAAAAGCAGATCGCTTAAAGAATTACATAAAAATACTGCACGTAGCCATTATCAGTCTGGCATCGCAAGCTACTATGCAGATAAATTTAACGGCCGCCGTACCGCAAACGGCGAAAGGTTTAGCAATTCAGCGATGACCGCAGCACACAAAACGTTGCCGTTTGGCACTTTAGTGGAAGTGACCAATATGCGTAACGGACGTTCAGTTGTGGTACGAGTAAATGATCGGGGGCCTTATGCACACGCTCGCGTAGTGGATTTATCTAAAGCGGCAGCGCGCCAATTAGGAATGCACAATAGCGGAACGGCTCACGTCAAATTAGCAGTGCTAAATAAAAACAAGAAAAATACTCAAGCAGTAAGAGAAGATGGTTAATCGTTTAGCTTTTCTTGCATTAGGGTTTGTTGAGCAATCAACAAACCCTTGCTTACGTTATATAACCTGTCATTTCCTGAAGGATTGGATGCTTTTATATGAAAAAAACATTATTTAAATCAGTAGGCCTTTGTGCTTTAGCTTTCTCCCAATTTGCCGTTGCTGACGCAAATGTGGATTTCGGTATTTCGGCACCGCAATTAAATGCGCAAAGTTATATCTTAATGGATTATAACTCGGGCAATGTTTTAGCAAGTTTAAATCCTGATCAGCGCCAATATCCGGCATCGTTAACTAAAATGATGACAAGTTATGTGGTAGGTGACGCGCTTAAACAAGGTAAAGTGAAAAACAGCGATATGGTGACGGTGACTGAGAATTCTTGGGCACAAAAATTCCCAGGCTCATCATTAATGTTTTTAGATTTAAATACGCAAGTATCGGTTGCGGATTTAATGCGTGGTTTGATTATCGTATCGGGTAATGATGCAGCGGTGGCATTAGCGGAACATACGTCAGGTTCACAGCAAGCCTTTATCGACCAAATGAATAAATTTGCACAGCAGTTTGGTCTTAAAAATACCCACTTTACAACTGTACACGGCTTAGATGAGCCAAACCAATATTCTTCAGCACGTGATATGGCAATTATCGGTGCGCATATTATTCGTGATCAGCCGGAAGAATATAAGATTTACGCAGAAAAAGAATTTAAATACAACATTAAAAAACCACAGCCAAACCGTAACGGTTTATTGTGGGACAAAACGATGAATGTGGACGGTATGAAAACCGGTCATACTAGCCAAGCGGGCTATAACTTAGTCGCTTCAGCGACCAACAGCAATACGCGTTTGATTTCGGTGGTAATGGGTGTAGAAACTTATAAGGGTCGTGAAGTCGAAAGCAAAAAATTGTTACAATGGGGCTTCGCAAACTTTGAGACAATTAAATCTCTGCCGGCTGGTCAAGCGGTTTCCGAACAAAGTGTTTATTATGGTGAAGCGGATAAAGTCCAGCTTGGTTCAGTTCAAGACAGTTTTGTGACCGTGCCAAAAGGTAAGGCTTCGGAGTTAAAAGCTCGTTATGAACTTGAGCGTAAAAACCTTGAAGCGCCATTAGCGAAAGGGCAGGTAATCGGTAAAGTTATTTATCAATTAGATGGCAAAGATGTTGCAAGCAGTGATTTACAAGTGCTACAAGATGTGCCAGAAGCGGGTATTTTCGGCAAAGCATGGGACTGGGTTGTATTAACGGTTAAGAGTTTATTCGACTAATTTTTGTTAGCTTGTAATATTCAAAATCGCCCCCATATTCAGGCGACAAATTAACAAGCGGTGTGATTTCGCAAAAAATTTGCAAAATCATACCGCTTGGTCTTAATAGCAAAAGAGAGAAGGATATAAATATGACACAATCAAGAACAGTAAACCTACAAGATTTACCCCAAGCAAAATTAAAAGATTTATTAGAATTCCCATGTTCATTTACATTTAAAGTGGTGGGTACACATCGTGAAGATTTAGTGGATGACGTAGTGGCGGTAACGCAAATTCACGCAAAAGGCGATTACAACCCACGTCAGCAACGTAGCTCAAAAGGGACTTATAACTCGGTTTCAATTGATATTATTGCCGAACATATTGATCAAGTTGAAACGCTTTATACTGAGCTTGCTAAAATTGCCGGCGTGAGAATGGTTTTATAAGAACCCTTTTTCCGGACGGAGATAATCTAATGAATCAACTCATCATTCGCCAACTTGGCGTGCAACCGTATGAAGAAATCTGGCACAAAATGCAAGATTTCACCGATTCTCGCGATGAAAATACTGCAGATGAAATCTGGCTCGTCCAGCATCCGGCAGTATTTACCCAAGGTTCTGCCGGTAAACCGGAACATTTACTTAATCCGACCAATATTCCTGTGGTGCAAACCGACCGTGGCGGACAAATTACTTACCACGGCGAAGGGCAGCAGATTATGTATGTGCTGATTGATATCAAACGTTTAAAAGCGCAAGGTAAAGAGGTTTCGGTGCGAGATTTGGTGACCGCTTTGGAGCAATGTGTGGTTAAAACATTAGCGGATTATGGGATTGAAGGTTATCCAAAACCGGATGCACCGGGCGTGTATATTGACGGTAAGAAAATTTGTTCGTTAGGGTTACGTATTCGCCAAGGTCGCTCGTTTCATGGCTTGGCATTTAATGTGAATATGGATTTAACGCCGTTTAGAAATATTAATCCGTGCGGCTATGCCGGATTGGAAATGGCGCAATTGAAAGATTATATTGTGGAAGCAGAAGCGCAATGTGATTTAGTTGCCCCTAAATTAGTAGCTCACTTTTGCAACATTTTAGGGTATAATGATCAACAAATTGTTAACAAATAATGTTCGTAAGGCATTTGCCCGTTAATAAAAAGATTATCAGAATTGTAAGATCTGTGTAGGGGCGGGGTTTATCTCCGCCCTTTAAAATTGCATAGAAAAGGATAGAACTTAATGACAACTGCTACAGGCACTAAGCCTACAAAAATGGAAGCATTTAAAATGGAGCGTGGCGTTAAATATCGCGACGCAGCCAAAACTTCTGTAATCCAAGTGCGTAATATTGACCCTGACCAAGAGTTATTACCAAAACCAAGTTGGATGAAAATTAAATTACCGGCGGCTTCGGCAAAAATTGATAGTATCAAGCACGGTATGCGCCGCCACGGCTTACATTCTGTGTGTGAAGAAGCGTCTTGCCCGAACTTGCACGAATGTTTTAACCACGGTACGGCAACTTTTATGATTATGGGCGCAATTTGTACTCGTCGTTGTCCGTTCTGTGACGTTGCACACGGTAAACCGTTACCGTTAGATCCGGAAGAACCGCGTAAAGTGGCGGAAACCGTACAAGATATGAAGCTAAAATATGTGGTAATTACTTCGGTTGACCGTGATGACTTAGCTGATCGCGGTGCGGCGCATTTTGCTGCCACTGTACGTGAAATCAAAGCATTAAATCCGGAATGTAAAGTGGAAATTTTAGTACCGGACTTCCGTGGCCGTGTAGAACAAGCGGTTGCAATTTTAAAGCAAAATCCGCCGGATGTGTTTAACCATAACCTTGAGAACGTGCCACGTTTATACCGTGAAGTGCGTCCGGGTGCAGACTATAAATGGTCGCTTGAGTTACTTAAAATCTTCAAACAAGAATTCCCGGGTATTCCGACTAAATCAGGTTTAATGGTAGGTCTTGGTGAAACCAACGAAGAAATTTTAGAAGTAATGCAGGATTTACGTGATCATGGCGTAACGATGTTGACTATCGGTCAATATTTGCAACCGAGTCGTCATCACTTAAAAGTAGAACGTTATGTACCGCCGGAAGAGTTTGATATGTTCCGTAGTGAAGCGGAAAAAATGGGCTTCGAACACGCTGCTTGCGGTCCGTTTGTTCGTTCTTCATATCATGCAGATTTACAGGCGAAAGGCGAATTAGTTAAATAATAGTGCCATATAGATAAAGCCCTCTCTTTGTAGAGGGCTTTGTGTTAAATGTGCAAAAAAATAGGTAAATTTGACCGCTTGTTTGCGCATTTATTGATAAATGCTACAATCAGCCACCTTTATTTAGATTTAATTCAAGGTTAGCCATGTTAAAAAAAATTATGTTAGTCGGAATGACAGTGTTGACCGTAGGCTGTTCATTCTCAGGTAAATCGGTACAACAAGAAGCATTTCCGGGTGAATTTGCGAATGCCGATTATGTGTTATCGGATAAGGACGCACAACGTTGGGTAGCATTAAGCGAACAAGCTTCTCAGTGTATTTATCCGAATCTGACACGTATTCAGCAAGCGCATTTTTCTAAAGAAGATGCTTACATTCATTCACAGTATGTGTTCTTCTATCCGTTGGAAGAAGTAATTGGCGAACAATACGTGAAGATCGTGCAAGGCGATGAGAAGTCTATGGGCTATGCACAATATCAATTTAAGAAATTTAAAAATTCGCCGGCTGATATCGAAAAGATGAGCAATAAACAGTGCCAAATTCTACGTGCTCAAGCCAAAGATGACTTGGCTGTAGTCAAAGGTCAGTATAAGAGCGGAATGGTTGAAGAAGTAAAAACCGATGCGAAAAGCGGCGACGGTGTTGCAACGAATGATAACAAATTCTTCTTCGATATTATTAAATGGGGTTCGGCATTATTGCTGTAATGCTTAGAGAACCAATGGCTCTTACATATAAATACCTTTAGCGGTTTGTAATACGCTAAAGGTATTTTTTTATCTAAATGGATATATCAAAAGCATAGAATAAATAAATGCGCGGGCGTACACTGACTGTTATTTAAACAAGAGTGATAGGAGCCGCTATGCAATATATTCAACTCACACCGACACTGAGATTTAGCCGCTTGATTCAAGGATTTTGGCGATTAAATGAATGGCAGAAAACACCGCAGGAGCTGTTACGCTTTGTGCAGCAGGGGTTAGAACTCGGGATTGATACGTTAGACCACGCTGCGTGTTACGGCGGTTTTACATCCGAAGGACAATTTGGCAAAGCATTGGCGCTGGATAAGTCTTTGCGTGAGAAACTGACGTTAATTACAAAGTGCGGAATTTTATACCCGAACCAAACGTTACCGGCTATCAAAACACACCACTACGATAACAGTTATGAACATATCGTTTGGTCGGCAGAACGTTCTTTGCAACAACTCAATAGTGATTATCTGGATGTTTTATTGATTCACCGCCTCTCGCCTTGTGCCGATCCGGAACAAATTGCCCGTGCGTTTGAAGATTTACATCAAGCCGGAAAAGTGCGCCATTTTGGCGTATCGAATTACACGCCGGCTAAGTTCTCAATGTTGCAATCTTATCTTTCCCTACCGTTAGTAACCAATCAAATTGAAATTTCCCCCTTGCAGTTAGCACCGTTTGATGACGGCTCGCTAGATTTCTTATTGGAAAAACGGATTCGTCCAATGGCTTGGTCACCACTTGCAGGTGGTAAAATTTTTAATCAAGACCAACGAAGCCTACAAGTGGCAAAAGCATTGAGAACAATTGGTGAAAAATATGGTGAACAACGATTGGACGTTTTGAGCTACGCTTGGCTTTTAGCACATCCGGCGAAGATTATGCCGATTATTGGTTCCGGACAGATTGCTCGAGTTGAAAATGCAGTAAGGGCATTGGATATTACTCTTAGTGAAGAGGAATGGATCAACGTTTATGTGGCCTCGCAAGGGCATGATATTCCGTAGCGGATACTTTGCGTCTATGGGTAAATATAACAAGCGGTTCAATTTGTAAGATTTTTTGCAAATTTGACCGCTTGTTTATTTTACCGGCTAGTACACGTCTCGGAACAAACGTTTATCCGCCACAAGCTGTGCAACAATATTATTAAACGCATCGATATTCGGCTGATTTCCAACCTGTGCCGCAACATTCAATAACGTTTCATCAATCGCTTTACTCATCGTTTTGCTGCCGCATACGTAGAAATAAGCGCCTTGCTCAATTAATTGCCAAATTAATGCGGCTTGTTGTGCCAATGCATCTTGTACATAGAATTTTTCCGCTTGATCACGAGAAAATGCGGTGAAAAGCTGGGTCAGTGTGCCGGCTTTCAGATAGTTTTCCAATTCGGTTTGGTATAGAAAATCTTTCGCTGCATACCGTTCGCCGAAGAACAGATACGTTTGACGAGCGGATGTTTGTGCTGCAAGATTTTGTAAGAAGCCGATATAAGGCGCAATGCCGGTGCCGGAGCCAATCATCACAATCGGTTTATCATTTTCCGGCAAATGGAAGTGAGGATTTGCTTTTGCAAAGATTTGTACAAAATCACCCGCTTGTAATTGTGCCAAATGACAGCTTGCCGTACCGTAATATTGGCGGTCAGCAAGCTGGTATTGTACTTGGCGAATACATAAGTCGACATATTCCGGATGCGTTTTACCGCAAGAGCTAATGGAGTAGGCGCGAGCGGTAAGATTCGGCAAAATAGCTTGCAGATCAGCAAGCGAGATGATTTTTTGCGGGTCAAAATCACGCAATACATCGAGTAAATCATGCCCGTAAAGATATTGTTCAAGCGCTTTTTTATTGGCAATTTTAAGTAACTCTTTTAACGCATGATTCGAACAAATTTTTGCCAGCTCTCTTAATGCGTTTTTAGTTAATAGGCGCAACTCTTTATGGCGTAATTGCTGTGCCGCATTGTCATCGCCAAACCATTGGACGAACATATTGAGTAAATCATCCTGCTGTTGAACTTGCACATAAATTAAATCGCCGGCTTGGTAAAAAATGCCGCTATTTTCAAGCGATAAGCGTAGGTGATAAACCGCCGGCTCGGACTGCGCTAATCGCTGAATCTCTAACACTTGTGCCGCATAGGTTTGGTTTTCATCATACACTTTCACGGAGAGTTTATGTGTTAGTGGCGCAGCTTCCGGTTTATTCAGCGCTTGCTCGAGTAACGGGAGCCAGAGTTTAAAAATTTCCTGATAGTTTAGGTCGGCATCCACTCGTTCAATCAATGCAGGTAATTGTTGCGTTTGAAAGAATTGATCGAGCTTGCGACTATAACCGCAAAACTTATCATAACTGACATCACCCAAACCAAAAATGGCGTAACGTCCTTGATAAGCGGTCGAATTTGCAAGGAAATTTTCAATGAAATCTTCCGCATTCTCTGGCGGTTCACCGTCACCAAACGAACTAGTAATGATTAATAACAGGCTTTGTGGATCTAAGTGAGTGAGTTCTGTCTCGTTTAGCGTTGCGATAGTTGGCTGATATGGTTGTAGAAAGGGTTGTTGTGCAAGCTGCTGAGCGAGTTGTTCTGCATTACCTGATTCTGAACCGTAAGCAATATGGACATGAGAAATAGATTGCATTAAATCTTCTCCTGAACTAAAAAGCGTACGCAGAAGAGATTGCGTACGCTTTAGCAAATTATTTATCGTAGAATTCGTCGTAAATTTCTTTTGATAATTCAACGGCTTCGAAATTATCCATTAAGTCGTTAATCACGCGACGCACGCTAATATAGCCGGTAATATTACCCGCTTCATCAAACATCGGTTGAACTGTCGTATCTACCACATAAACAACGCCGCCTTTTCCGCAGTTCGGCACGATACCTGTCCAGATTTTCCCTGCTTGAATGGTATCCCACATCTCTTTATAAACTTCTTTTGCGACTGCCGGATGGCGTACGATGTTATGCGGTTGACCGATTAATTCCTCACGTGAAAAACCGGTAAGTTTGCAAAATAAATCGTTCGCATAGGTAATCACACCTTGTAAATCGGTGGTTGAAATCACGAGAGTATCTTGTACTGCTTTTAGAATTGCATCATTTGAAGGCACGATTTGTTCAGCCATATTGAAGCTCCATTTTAGTTAAGTTGTGTTGATATTGATTTTAGTCAGTATATTAATACCTTACTAAAATACTAAGAAATACCATACTCTAAAAAATTGGAGATGTAAATTGGCTTGATTTCAGAATGAGAGGTAGGTCATAAAAAAGCGGCTAATTGTTTGCATATTGCAACAACTAGCCGCTTACTTAGAGGGATTTGTTCAATTTTTAATTAGATATTACCGCTGCCGTTATCTAAGTGCGCACGGATAAACCATTGTAATTTTTCCAATGCTCGAGTTTGTGCGACTAATAAATCTTCGCTAATCGGATCTAAATGACCGTTATGCTCAAGTACCACACGATGCGCTTCGATATTGTGTGAGTAATATAAATCAACCATTTTTAAATGATCTTGTGCTGTGGCACGGCCTAGCGGATATTCAGGCGTTTGACGTGTTGCAACTAAATTACCCGATAAACCATTCGGTGCAACGCCTAATGCTGCCATACGCTCCGCAATTTCATCAACAAAATCACGTACTTCATCCACTTGGCTGTCTAACATTTCGTGTACCGAAATAAAATTTGGTCCAACAACATTCCAGTGTGCGTGTTTTAAGATCATGGATAATTCATTTAAACCTTGTAAACGCATTTGTAGCGCATCAGCGATTAAGTGACCGGTAGAAACGGTTAAACCGGGAACGGTATGAGAGGCATTTTTATTGATATCTGCACTTAATTCTTGTGTTTGAGTGTTTAATTTTAATACTGGGAAAGTAATCGTTTTATTTGTCATAATTTATACTCCTATTGTTTTCTTTTTCATCATTTAACTGGGTGAATTATGAGTGAAAGTTATGTTGCTGTCTAATTGTTATCACTGATAAGTGTGATTGGTTTTAATAGTTAAAACTAATCAAAATGCATTACATAATAGATATATCCTATTAATGATTCTGAAATTCATTTGCAATAAGAATATTATTAACTAATAGTAAATAGTTATTCAATAAATTATATATTTATTTACCGTTAAAAATAACATTAAAATGCTCGCCGTTCATAAGCGGTCTAATTTCCGCAAAAAATAGCAAATGTATAAGGAATTTAAAATGTTACAAGTTAGAAAAGCAAACGAGCGAGGCGACGGTTCATTTGATTGGTTAGAAAGTTATCATACTTTTTCTTTTGCCAATTATTATGATCCGAAGCATATCCATTTTTCACATTTACGTGTGATTAATGAAGATTTTATTGCACCGGCACGTGGCTTCGGTATGCACCCACACGATAATATGGAAATCCTCACTTATGTACTTAACGGGCGTGTCGCTCACAAGGATAGTATGGGGAATCAAACCGAGGTTAAAGCGGGCGAATTTCAAATTATGTCGGCAGGTACGGGGATTTTCCATTCGGAAATGAATCCGGACTTAGAAGATACGCTACATCTTTATCAAATCTGGATTATCCCGAATCAAAAAGACGTAACGCCTCGTTACAGCCAAGATAAATTTGCCGATCGTGAAGGTGGTACGTTAATTTTATCGCCGACTGCCGAACAAGGTTCATTTAAGATTTATCAAGATATGAAACTTTGGCGTTATCAGTATTCTGCAAACCAAAGTGCGCAAATTGAATTGGATAGCAACCGTTCATATTGGTTACAAGTAGTGAGAGGTCAATTAAGCGTAAACGGTACAAAAGTTGAAACCAGTGATGCGTTAGGGATCCGTGCTGAGCAATTATTGACGATTGAGACGGATAACGATGTTGAATTTTTATTATTCGATTTAGTTTAAACATTAACCACGGAATTTCTGCCGTGGTTTTTTATTTTAATTGCGCAAACGTTTGCGCAATTTATCTAGTCAAAAAATTGAAACAGCGCTATACTCATTCTTCCTATTTAATAATATGCAAACTCGAGGAAGCAACAATGAGCAATTCAGTGATTACTGTTATTGGAAAAGACCGTGTAGGTATCGTGTACGATGTATCGAAAATCTTAGCGGAAAATCAAATTAATATCGTGAATATCAGCCAACAATTAATGGATGACTTTTTCACCATGGTGATTTTGGTGGATACAACAAAATGTGAAAAATCATTCCCACAATTAGCCGAATTTTTCACACAAGAAAGTAAAAAACTTGCGTTAGATATTCGTATTCAAAACGAAGAAATTTTCAAAGCAATGCACCGTATTTAAGGGAGTGGCGAAATGAGTATTCAATCCAGCGAAATTATTGAAACGATAAAAATGGTCGCCGACCAAAATTTTGACGTGCGAACCATTACCATCGGTATCGATTTACACGATTGTATCAGTGCTGATATCGACCAATTAAACCAAAATATTTATCAAAAAATTACCACCATCGGCAAAGACTTAGTCGAAACTGCCAAAATCCTTTCTGCCAAATATGGCGTACCTATCGTTAATCAACGTATTTCTGTCACCCCTATCGCACAAATTGCAGCAGCAACTAAAGCGGATTCTTATGTTTCTATTGCACAAACACTCGACCGAGCAGCAAAAGCGATCGGTGTCTCTTTTATTGGCGGATTTTCTGCGTTAGTGCAAAAAGGCATGTCACCTTCCGATGAAGTTTTAATTCGCTCGATTCCGGAAGCAATGAAAACTACCGATATCGTATGTAGCTCTATTAATATCGGCTCAACCCGTGCCGGAATTAATATGGATGCGGTAAAACTCGCCGGCGAAATGATTAAACGTACTGCTGACATTACCCCAGAAGGTTTTGGTTGTGCCAAAATCGTGGTGTTCTGTAATGCGGTGGAAGATAATCCGTTTATGGCGGGCGCATTCCACGGTTCAGGTGAAGCGGATGCGATTATTAACGTGGGCGTTTCCGGCCCGGGTGTGGTGAAAGAAGCGTTAGAAAATTCAAATGCGACAACACTAACCGAAGTGGCTGAAGTAGTGAAGAAAACCGCGTTTAAAATCACCCGTGTCGGTGAATTAATCGGTCAAGAAGCGTCAAAAATGCTGAATATTCCGTTTGGTATCTTAGACTTATCGCTCGCACCAACACCGGCAATCGGTGATTCCGTTGCTCGTATTTTAGAAGCAATGGGCTTAAGTGTATGCGGTACACACGGCACGACAGCAGCGTTAGCATTGTTAAATGATGCAGTGAAAAAAGGCGGTATGATGGCATCTAGCTCGGTCGGCGGTTTAAGTGGTGCATTTATTCCGGTTTCGGAAGACGAAGGTATGATCGCAGCCGCAGAGAGCGGTATTTTAACCTTAGATAAACTAGAAGCGATGACGGCAGTTTGTTCGGTCGGTTTAGATATGATAGCCGTACCGGGTAAAACACCGGCACACACTATTTCCGGCATCATTGCCGATGAAGCGGCTATCGGTATGATCAACAGCAAAACCACAGCAGTTCGTATTATTCCGGTAACTGGCAAAGACGTTGGCGAAAGCGTGGAATTTGGTGGCTTACTCGGCTATGCGCCGATTATGCCGGTTAAAGAAGGTTCGTGCGAAGTGTTTGTAAATCGTGGCGGACGAATTCCGGCACCGGTTCAATCAATGAAAAACTAATGTAATTTATTGAACAAGCGGTTAAATTTTGCAAAATTTTTGCAGAATCTAACCGCTTTTTTATTTATCGTTTAAAACGGGTGATTAATACAAACCATTTGAACGTGTCCTAATTGGTTCGGCACTAATTCATAGAGATAAAAATCATCGTTATCAATTTTTAGTTCTTTAGACAATATAAAGGTCTTGTTATATTTAGCTAGTACATAGTACATCTTATGATCTACCTCGAGCATATTAAAACGTGTTTTAAAGTGAGGGCGTAAGTAACCGACCAGAAAAGCAAATAACACGAAGTATGCGTAGGTAAAAATCATCACATAGTTTTTGTGGCTTTGGAAAAAGTTAATTGCCGTATGAATATTAATGTTACCGATATGACGGTTAATCGGGTTGCTGAATAAAAACGTAGAAATGAAGACAGTACAGAAATAAGATATCACTGCCAGTTGATAGATTTTACCGGTAATTAAGGTACTAACGATTAAAATGGGTAAGAAGGTTACCGCACATAAAATACCTGCACGTACCATTTTGATACAAGAATGACTGAGATACGGTTTGGCTTTTACTAATAAGAACAATCCGATTAAATAGGTGGAACAAAGAACTAAAGTGACATAGAGCACATAACCTAAGCTACGAGCGACATTGCCGGCACCAACATCAACATACCACCACGAAAATCCGTAGAAATAAGCTTGTGCCCATCCATAGGAATAAGCGGCTGACCAACTAAGCGCTCCTAAAAACGCTATTGAAAGTGAAGATGAGACAATTTTATTGATAATTCTAAGCATCCGTTTTGAGAACCCTGTATCGATCAAAAAAAGAGTCTATAGATTATATTTCAAAACTTACAATTGCTCAATTATGAATCGCTTTTTTCAATAATTGTCAAAAGTTAATATAGAACTGTATATAATTTGTAATTTTGATTGTGCGATTCGACGTTAAGAGCATAGCGCTAATGTAATAAGATTAGCGCTATGATTTTATGAGAAGATGTTTAGAGCGTTTTAGGTTTACTCACCATTATTTCGATCACTTGACGATCGGTGTACTGCATACTACGAGAAGCGATCGCACAAAGGTTGTTGATAGAACGGTCGATTTGATGTTCAACAATCCCTTCGTTGCCAGTCACTTGGGTATCATCCAACGCCATTAAAATTGATTTATAACTGGAACTCACACTCGTTGAAACCTTCATCGCACAGCTATTTGCTGCACCGTCACAAATAATGCCGCTGATATCGCCGATCATACTGCTGATCGCCATACTGATCGCTTCAAATTTACCGGTTAATAACCATGCTACACCGGCGCAGCTGCCCATTGCTGCCGTGGTTACGGCACATAACGCAGAAAGTTTTGGTAATTTACTATGGATGTAAATCGCCATTAAATGCGAAAGGAACAAGGCTCGAGTGAGCTGTTCTTCGCTAGCGGCTAAATGGCGAGCGACAACGACAACCGGCATTGTCGCAGTAATCCCTTGGTTACCCGAACCGGAATTACTCATCGCCGGTAAATTTGCTCCGCCCATTCGTGCATCGCTGGCGGCGGTGGTTTCAATCACGATACGATTGAGCAAATCATCGCTAATTAACCCTTTGCCGATTTGTTTTTGCAAGGTACGTCCGATATGTAAGCCGTAATCTTGATTCAGTCCTTCCTGTGAAAGCGCGCTATTTAAAATCGCCGCCTGTTGAATAAAGCGAATCTTTTCTAGTGCAATATTTAAGGAAAAATCATAAATATCTTTTGCGGTCAGATTTGCAAAGACATTCTCTGCATTTTCGCTTTCCACTACGCAGGGTTTGGAAAACAGCAAGTCGCCGTTTTTCTCAATATAAATCACATTGGTATGGTGAGCTGCGATACGTACTTTTACCTGCTGATCGGCTTTAAACAAAGCCGCTTCGGAATAGAGAATATGTTCAGTGTCAGAAATACTGACTTCAATTTTCTGCTCGTTAATCATCTGTTTAGCAAGTTCTACTTGCTCGGTAGTAATATGTTTTAAGACTTCTAAACCACCGTTCGGATCGCCACCAATTGCACCAATTGCCGCCGCCATCGTTAAGCCGACCGTACCTGTTCCTGGGACGGTTACACCCATTCCGTTCTTCATTAAATTCGGCGAAACCTTAGCTTCGATTCTATCCGGTAATGCGCCTAAATATTGACGTGCTACCGCAGATGCCAAAGCCAAAGAAACCGGTTCAGTACAACCTAATGCCGGTACAACTTCTTGTTGCACGGTAGCTAAAATCGCTTGTGATAATTCGTTATTTATATTCATTATTTTTATCCTGTCACACTCATTTAATCGCTTATCTTAATGATAGGCGAAAAGGTTATTATTAGAACAAAATTTTAGGCAAAATGCTGTACAATATTCATTCGGTCGGCTAATAAACTTGAACTAATATTTTTGCATTCAGTCTTAGAATTCAGTTTAAGTTGAGCAGACCTCTCGACTTTCCCCTTTTGTATATCCGTAACTTTTATAGGAAGCAAATTATGAAATCATTAAAAACTCTTCTAGCTTTAGGCGTAGCAATGGCAGTTTCTACGACTTCATTCGCAGAGACGGCAAACCCATTAACTTCAGTAAAAGACAATGCTAAAAGTGCGGTAACTAATCAAGTTACACAAGTAAAAAGTTCGGTAGCAAACAAAGCGCCGACAGCAAAAGAAACATTAGCAACCGCTAAAACGCAAGTAACTGATAAAGTGACTGCGACAAAAGAAAACTTAGCGAAAGTAAAAGCATCTGCGACGGATAAAGTAACCAACGCTAAAGAAGCGTTAAAAACGTCTAAAGCGAGCAAAGCGAATGCATTAGATGACGTGAAAACAAACGCTAAAGAAAAAGTGAAAGCGGTTAAAGCGCAAGCAGCAGAGAAAACAACGGCAGTGAAAGCAAGTGCTGCTGAAAAAGTGGCCGCAACAAAATCGGCAGCCGCAAAAGTGCCCGCATCGGCAAAAGTAAATGTGAATACAGCGGATGCGAAAACACTACAAACATTAAGTGGCATTGGTGAAGCGAAAGCGCAAGCGATTATTGATTACCGTAATAAGGTTGGCAAAATCAAAAATGTAGCGGAATTATCAAACATTTCTGGTATCGGTGAAGCAACCATTCAAAAAGTTGCACCGTATTTAACTTTCTAATTTAAACTCAATACGAATCAAGCGGTCGGATTTAGCAAAAAATTTGCCAAATTTGACCGCTTTCTTTGTTATCAGGCTTGTATTTTCAAAAATTACCCCCATAACATTGAACGTCTTTATATTTTTTAACAAAAAAGGAAACAACAAATGGCATTAGATTTCAACGCAGTTGCTTTAGAAAGCACAGAAGCAAAAGGTGGCTACGGTATTGGTTTACAAATCGGTCAACAATTATTAGGTAGCGGTATGGAAGTAGATGCCGAAGCGGTTGCACGTGGTATCAACGATGTATTAAATCAAAACCCACCGGCAATTGACCTTAACGAAGTGACTAAAGCGTTACAAGAGTTAGGCGCTCGTGCAGAAGCGGCGCAAGCGGAAGCATTTAAAGCCATTGAAGCGGACAACAAAGCATTCTTAGAAGAAAACAAGAAAGCAAAAGGCGTTGTAGTTACTGAGTCTGGTTTACAGTATGAAGTATTAACTGAAGGCACTGGTGCAAAACCAACGGCTGACAGCACAGTGCGTGTACATTATACCGGTTCTTTAATTGATGGTACGGTGTTCGACAGTTCTGTAAAACGTGGTACTCCGGCAGAATTCCCGGTTGGCGGCGTAATTAAAGGTTGGACTGAAGCGTTACAATTAATGACAGTTGGTTCAAAATGGCGTTTAACTATTCCACAAGAGTTAGCATACGGTGAGCGTGGCGCAGGTGCATCAATTCCTCCGTTTGCAACCTTAATTTTCGAAGTGGAATTATTAGATATCCTATAATTTGCAAAAAAATGGCGGAATTTGACCGCTTGTTATATGAAAACCAAGCCCCGAGCAAAATAAGCTCGGGGCTTTTTTACGCCTAAATTGACAACGGAATTAAAAAGATTAGAATTTATACGTCTTTTGACATCATTTATTTATATCGCAAGTTTTGTGTATAGGAAATGAGCAAATTCAATCATCGCTTTTAGGCGCAATTCTATTTATTCATCGTTATACCTGCTTGCCTTTCTTCATATTCTATTTAGGAAATTTTATGTTAGAAATATGGCAACAATTCAAACAAGATTACCTGATTAGATTTTGGAATCCGACTGCGGCGGTTATTGCTGCGGGTATCCTTTCTGCCTATTATTTTGGGCTGACTGGCACATATTGGGCCGTGACAGGAGAATTCACTCGTTGGGGTGGAGAGATTCTAGAGTCTATGGGGGTAAATGTCTCAGACTGGGGCTATTACAAAATTATTGGTTTAGACGGTACGATTTTCAGCCGTATTGACGGGTTGATGATTCTGGGGATGTTTGCCGGCTGTATTGCCGCAGCGCTCTGGGCAAATAATATCAAGATTCGGATGCCGCAAAATCGGATTCGTATTGTACAAGCCTTGATCGGCGGCGCATTAGCCGGTTTTGGAGCACGTTTAGCCATGGGCTGTAATTTGGCTTCGTTGTTTACCGGTATTCCTCAGTTTTCATTACATGCCTGGTTTTTCACATTAACCACCGCTATCGGCTCTTATGCAGGGGTAAAATTTACCTTACTGCCGATATTTCGTCCGCCGTTGAAACTCAAAAAAGGCGCGGGCAAAGTAGAGCACGCGGATCCTCAGCAAGCTAAACACCGTTTTAGATTCGGTATGTTGATCTTTGCCATTTGGTTGATTGCTTCTTTTTATGTGATGCAAAGTTCAATTAAATTAGGTTTTGCAATGTTATTCGGATTGGGATTCGGTTTGCTAATTGAGCGGGCGCAAATTTGTTTTACTTCCGCCTTTCGTGACTTATGGGCAACCGGCCGTGCTTATATGGGTAAGGCGATTATCTATGGGATGTTGGTGAGTACTATCTGTGTGTTTAGCTATATTCAGTTGGGAGCAAATCCGAAAATTATGTGGGCGGGGCCAAATGCAGTCATCGGTGGTTTGTTGTTCGGTTTCGGTATTGTGCTTGCCGGCGGCTGTGAAACCGGTTGGATGTATCGAGCGATGGAAGGGCAGGTCCATTTTATGTGGGTAGGTGTCGGTAATGTGGCCGGCTCAACCTTGCTGGCATATTGGTGGGATAGTCTCGCACCGGTATTGGCATTAGATTATGAAAAAATCAATTTATTGAAATCATTCGGGCCTATCTCGGGTTTATTACTCAATTATGGCTTAATGATTGCTTGTTTAGTGTTTGTAGTTTGGTGGGAAAAACGCTTTCTGCGTAAGGCAAAAGCTCGCCTTGCTGCAATTCAAGGTGATACAACGGCATAATGCTTGCCGTGATTGAGAAATAAGGAAAATATTATGGCTTTTACAGTAATTCAACAACAAGATAAACACCCTTCGGAAATTACACCGGATTACACTTTAGATATGCTCGGTGAACCTTGTCCGTATCCGGCAATTGCAACATTGGAAACGATGCCGACGTTAAAATCAGGTGAAGTATTGGAAGTGTTAAGTGATTGCGCTCAATCGATTAATAATATTCCCGTAGATGTTAAAAATCACGGTTATAGTTTATTAAGCGTGGAACAAAATGGGCCAATTTTACGCTATTTAATTCAGAAATAGCCGATCAAAAAGCGGTCAAATTTGCAAAAAATTCTGCAAATTTGACCGCTTAAACACACACAATTTCAACAAAGCTTATTGACCGTAATACGCATTCGCACCGTGTTTGCGGAGGTAATGTTTATCAAGCAATTCTTGTTGCATTGAACCGATATTCGGACGGATTTGGTGGCTAACGAAGTTCATATACGCCACTTCTTCTAACACTACCGAATTATGTACCGCATCATGCGCATCTTTACCCCAAGTGAAAGGCCCGTGTGAGTGGACTAATACGCCCGGTACCATATCCGGATTAATACCACGTTTACGGAAGGTTTCTACCACCACTTTACCGGTTTCTAATTCGTACTCGCCGGCAATTTCTTCCGGTGTCATACGGCGTGTACAAGGCACCGAACCATAGAAGTAATCACCTTGTGTTGTGCCTAAGGCAAGAATATCTTCACCGGCTTGCGCCCATGCGGTTGCATGGCGTGAATGGGTATGTACTACGCCACCGATATTCGGGAATTGGCGATAAAACTCTAAATGGGTCGCGGTATCAGACGAAGGTTTTTTATCGCCGAATACTTTGTTACCTTGCAAATCGACAAATACGATATCTTCTGGCTTCATTGTTTCATATTCCACACCGGAAGGTTTAATTGCAACATAACCGGTTTCACGATCAATTTCACTCACGTTACCCCAAGTGAAAGTCACTAATTTGTATTTTGGTAATTCCAGATTCGCTTTAAATACACGATCACGCATTGCCAATAATTTTGGAGATAATTCTGTTAACATTGGAAACCACCCTCTTTCATTTTTTGTTCAATCCAACGGCGAGCATTAATAATTTCTGCAATTGGCTCTTCCGCTTTTTCCGTCCACATTTCAATCAAGAACGCACCGCGATAATTTAATTTGGCGAGAATTTCAAAGAAACCTTTAAAGTCAACACAGCCGTCACCGAACGGCACATCACGGAATTGTCCTTTACACGTTTCGGTCACTTTATACGTGTCTTTTAAATGAATCGCCGAGATTTTATCGATGCCTAAGGCAAATTCCGCTTCAATATCATCATTCCAAGCCGAAACGTTGCCGATATCCGGATAGACGGTAAACCATGGTGATTTGATAATTTCGTCCCATTTTTTCCAACGTTTAATCGAACTCATAAACTTAGTATCCATAATCTCGACTGCGAGAGTAACTTGGTTACTTGCCGCTAGTTCGGTCGCCCATTCTAAGCCTTGTTGGAAACGTTCGATTGTGCCTTCGTCTTGTTCTTCGTAATACACATCGTAGCCGGCTAATTGAATGGTGCGAATACCTAAATCCACTGCAAGTTGGATTGCCTTTTCCATGATTTCATAGGCTTTTTGACGAGTGGCTTCATCACGAGAACCGAACGGGAAGCGGCGATGACCGGACAAACACATTGATGGAATTGTTACACCGGTATTGATGAGCGCTTTCACTAATTCTATACGTTGTTCTTTTGTCCAATCTAAGCGGGCCAAGCGTTCATCCGTTTCATCAACAGACATTTCCACAAAATCAAAACCGCATGCTTTAGCAATAGAAAGCCTGTCTTGCCAAGAAATATGTTTTGGCAATGCTTTTTCATAGATACCGAGTTTATGTTTTCTCATATTCATCCCCTGGTTTGAATGATGCTTTTGGTAAAAAATCAGGTAAATTTAACCGCTTGTTTTTATGAATATAATTAAATGTTGCTATGCCAGAATAACTTCCAACCCTTTATCTCTAATTGTTTGGATAATTTTTGGATCAGCTTCTTTGCCGGTGATCAGCAAATCAATGTGGCGAATGTCTTTGAATAACATACCGATTTCTGTGCCGAGCTTGGTGCTATCCAGCAATACCACGTATTTATTCGCCTTCGATGACATTTGCGCTTCGGAATTAGCAATAATCATATCGGTTTTAAATAAACCTTCTTGAGTAAAGCCTTTACCGCTGGTAAACATAATATTTGCCGCATAAGTAAATTCATTTTGTTGATTGAGCGATAGGGTAATTTTTTTGTTTTTATTGTATTGTCCGCCCATGATCACGATATCTTCGTGTTGATGCTCAATCAGATAATTCGCAAGCGGTAGAAAATTGGTAATAATTTGCAATTTTTGACCGCATAACGCTTGTCCAAGTAATTGCATAGTCGAGCCGCAGGTGAGAAGTACGCTATCGCCTTCTCGACATAACTTGCTTGCCGCTTCGGCAATGCGGCGCTTTTCTTCAAAATTATTAATTGGTTTATCTTTTTCTAACGAATGCTGTGTGCCGATTGCTTCCGCACCGTTACGCACCTTGCGTAATTTTTTCTGTTCGCTTAATTTATTAATATCTCGTCTGGCGGTTGCCGGCGAAATATTTAAAAGATTCATAATTTCCAAGGTAGAAAGCATTTGTCTTGCTTCTAACATGGCTAATAATTTTTTATGTCTAAAACTTTCATTCATGACTATTTCCCTTTTCATTCTTATCACGTTTTAAATCATGAACAATTACTAAAGAAGCCACTCCTAATTCGAATTAAGAGTGGCTTAACTTCAATTAAAGCATAGATTTAAATTGAATATTTGGTTCTTGCTCGAAGCAATCATCAAAGCCACGTGGGTGGTGGTACTCAATTAAGTCTTTATCGCGCGGATAAACATATTTACCACCAACTTCCCAAATAAACGGATGGAATTTATATTGTAAGCGATCTTTACGCATACGCCATAAATCAATGATTTCTTGCGTACTTGCCATAAAGTTTGTCCAAATGTCGTGGTGTACCGGAATAATCACTTTTGCACGTAAACATTCCGCCATACGGAGTAAGTCGATAGAAGTCATTTTATCTGCAATACCCACTGGGTTTTCACCATAGTTATTTAACGCTACATCAATATCGAATTCTTTACCGTGTTTTGCAAATTGGATTGAATAGTGTGAGTCTGCACCGTGATAAATGTTACCGCCCGGAGTTTTGAATACATAGTTCACTGCTTTACGACCCATTTCTTCGTCAGACGGACATAAACCTTTTAATTCGCCGCCACGTTCTTCTGCGCCTTCTACCGGTAAAGTTACTAAACAAGTACGGTCGAATGAATCTAATGCGTGAATTTCTACGTCTTTAATTTTTACAATGTCACCCGGTTTTACCACAATGATACGATCTTCCGGCACACCCCATTTTTTCCATAATTCACCGCAGTGCCATGGGCCAACAAATTTCACGTGATTTAACTTAGGATTGTTTACGATAGCGGCTGCAACGTTTACATCAATATGGTCGCTGTGATAGTGAGACGCAAGAATGAAATCTACTTCGTTAATTGCAAACGGGTCTAATACCATCGGTTGCGCACGTAGGTTCGGTTGTAATTTACGTACACCCGCCATATTTGCCATTTGGTGACCACGCACCATATCTTTTACTTTTTTAGTAGACTTACCACGACTACACCATAAGTCCATACAAATGTTTGCACCTGCAGGTGTTTTAATCCACACGCCTACGCAACCTAGCCACCACATTGCGAAGTTATCTTCCGGTACCACTTCTTCTTCAATTTCTTCGTTTAGCCAAGTACCCCATTCCGGGAAGGTAGAAAGAATCCAACTTTCACGTGTGATTTCATTAACGTTCGCCATAGTAAACTCCTAGTTTGTATAATAAGGAAAAGATGAAATATTTAATCAAGTGCAATCATAAATAATCATATTTTTTTGTAAAACGCTTTTTTTAAAAAATGTGATCTACCTCTAATTTTTTCGTCGATTCTGCATGGATAGGAATTCTTCTCATTTATCTTGTGTTTTTTTGAAACTTAACAAACGATTACTTTCTAATAAAATCAATAGGTTATTTGTGTTTGTGACGAGAGGGGAGAAAAAAGGATTATACATATTTTTAACAAATGAACACGAAAATCACGAAAATGAAAAATAAAATGTGATCTTGCTCACAAATAATCAAAAATAATCTTTTTTGAGGTGCGATAACTGTTTATCATTTGTTCTGTAGGTATAGATATGCCTATATTTTTTTAATCTTTAACTTAACCAATCTAAAAATAACGAGATCTTCCAAATCTCATCATTCTTACTCAACATAAAAAGAGAGGCTCACTATGGATACAGTAATGAGTATCTTTATGGCAATCAATGACCAGATTCTTTCGAAAGCACCGCTGTTACTCGGTCTTGTCGCTTGTATCGGTTACATTTTCCTAAAAAAAGATTCAACTACCATTCTTAAAGGTACCATTAAAACGATCGTCGGTTTTATGTTGGTACAAGTCGGTTCAGGTACGCTTGTGCAAAACTTTAAACCGGTTATCGAAGGTTTATCTAAATACCATAACCTTAAAGGTGCGGTGATTGACCCATATACAAGTTGGCAAGCGACAATGAGTACCATGGGTGACGCTTATGCGTATGTGGGTTATGCAGTAATTTTAGCCTTATTCCTTAATATCCTACTTGTATTATTCAGACACTTTACCGGTATTCGTACCATTATGCTTACCGGTCATATTATGTTCCAACAAGCAGGCTTAGTTGCGGTAGTGTTCTGGGTACTTGGCTCAAAACCGTGGGAAGTGGTCGTATATACTGCAATCATTATGGCGCTCTATTGGGGTATCTTCTCTAATATGATGTACCAAGCAACTCAACAAATTACCGGCGGTGCGGGTTTCTCTATCGGTCACCAACAACAATTCGCATCTTGGTTAGCAGCAAAAGTTGCACCGAAATTAGGTAAAAAAGAAGAAACGGTTGATAAACTCAACTTACCTAAATGGTTACATATTTTCCACGACAGTATCTCTGCAACCGCGATCGTGATGACAGTGTTCTTCGGTATTATCCTAATGTCATTCGGTTTAGATAACCTACAACAAATGGCAGGTAAAACGCACTGGACGATTTACATCTTTGAAACCGGCTTAAAATTTGCGGTGGCAATCCAAGTTATCGTACTTGGTGTACGTATGTTCGTAGCGGAATTATCTGAATCATTTAAAGGGATTTCCGAACGTTTAATTCCAAATGCAGTATTAGCGATTGACTGTGCGGCAACTTATGCATTCTCGCCAAATGCTGTGGTATTCGGTTTCATGTGGGGTGCTATCGGTCAGTTTGTTGCAGTAGGCGCATTAATTGCTTATCAACAATTCGGTGGCGGTGACGCTTCAGCTGCGGTATTAATTATTCCGGGCTTTATCCCGATGTTCTTCTCTAATGCGACAATCGGTGTATTCGCAAACCATTTCGGTGGTTGGAAAGCGGTAATGAAAATCTGTTTCGTGATGGGTATTATTGAAGTGCTTGGTTCTGCATGGGTAGTAAGCTTAATTACCAGCACAGAAGGTGGTGCAGGCTTTAACGGCTGGATGGGTATGGCGGACTGGGCGTTATTATTCCCACCGATTATCCAAGGTATGTTCTTTAGCCCGACCGGTGCAACCTTCGTATGTATCGTGTTAGCGCTTGTATATATGGCATTTGCGGGCAAACAATTACGTGCTGACGAAGCAAGAGCGAAAGCAGAAGGCAAAACTGTAGACCAATTGTACGGTTTCGGTGAACCGGCTGAACAAGAAGCTGAACCAGCTCAAGCTACAGAAGGCAATGCGGAAGGTGATGTAAAAGCGGTGCGTATCTTAGCGGTATGTGGCTCGGGTCAAGGTTCATCAATGATGATGAAAATGAAAATTAAACAATACCTTGATAAACGCGGTATTCCAAATGTGATGGATTCATGTGCGGTAACCGACCATAAAGGTAAAGTCGGTTCGGTAGATATCATCGTATGTTCTAAACACTTACAAAATGAGATTGTGGCAAATGATCATATCTCAGTATTAGGCGTACAAAATATGTTAAATCCGAATACCTTTGGTGAAGAGTTATTGGCTCTTATCAAAAAATATCAATAACCCTCAAGGCCACCTTCCAAGAAGGGAGGTGGTTACCTTGATTTAAAGCTATCCAACTTGAAGGAAGTAAAGCTATGTTAAAAGAATCGCTTATCGAAAATAACTCAATCCTTTTAAATCAAAGTGCGGCAGATTGGAAAGCAGCGATTAAATTAGGCACGGATGTTCTAGAAAAATCAGGCGCGATTGAACCTCGTTATTACACCAGTATTATTGAAAATATTGAAAAAATGGGACCGTATATCATTCTTGCACCGGGTTTAGCGATGCCGCATTCTCGTCCGGAAGAAGGTGTGATTAAAACCTCGTTCGCCTTAGTGACTTTAAAAGAGCCGGTTTATTTTGATGGCGAAGATGAGCCTGTTTCGGTATTTGTCACCTTAGCCGGTAGTGATTCGGATAAACATATGGAAGGTTTAATGGAAATTACCCAAGTATTGGATGATCCGGACAGTGATACGGGAGTCGATTTAGCCAAAATCTTACGTTGCCAAACTAAAGAAGATGTTTATGCGGTGATTGATCAGGCGTTAGCTGGCTAGAAATTTCCTCTCTCTGCTTGTTTCGCTAAACGCTTCAACAAGCGGTCTCTCTCCTGCTTGCGGGAGAGAGGAATAAAGAACAATTTAAAAATTCGTAAAAGGAACAAAATATGTCAAAACCATTACTTCAAATTGCATTAGATTCATTAAGTTTAGAAAAAGCGGTTGCAGATGCAAAACAGGCGGAAAGTGTAGTAGAAATTATTGAGTGCGGTACGATTCTTGCCTGTGCGGAAGGGATGAAAGCGGTTTCAACTTTACGTGCGTTACACCCGAACCATATTATCGTATGTGACTTAAAAACCACGGACGGTGGGGCGATTTTAGCGAAAATGGCATTTGAAGCGGGCGCAGACTGGTTAACTGTTTCAGCAGCAGCACATCCAGCAACTAAAGCGGCGTGTAAGAAAGTGGCGGATGATTTCAATGTGGCACATCCGGAATTAAAAGTGAAGAAAGAAATCCAAATCGAAATTTACGGCAACTGGACAGTAGAAAAAGATGCGAAAGAATGGGTTGAATTAGGCGTAAAACAAGCGATTTACCACCGTTCTCGCGATGCGGAATTAGCAGGTAAGGGTTGGACGGCGGAAGACGTGGAACTAATGAAACAACTTTCTGCACTCGGCTTAGAATTATCGATTACCGGTGGTATTGTACCGGAAGAAATTCACTTATTTAAAGAAATCAAAAATGCGAAAGCTTTCATTGCCGGTCGCGCTTTAGTGGGTGAAAAAGGTAAACAAACTGCGGAAGCGATTCGTGCTGAAATTGATAAATATTGGGCGTAATGTTTAGTATTGCGTTAAAGCATACAAGCGGTTGATTTGTAACAAAATTTTGCAAATCGACCGCTTTTTTGTTTTTTAAACGAAAGGTATTTTTTGAATCACTTACTCATTTGGATTATGATACGGGCAAATTCCTTGATAAAGATAACTCACATGAAATATTTTAAACTTACTTATATCGCATTATTTACAACATTTGCTGTTTCCTCTGTTGCGAATGAAACAAATGATGCTGAAAATACTTGGGCGGATCAACAACGCAGTTCGATTCGTTCGAAATTACACGATTGGTCAAACGGTATTAACGATTGGCTGGGTGAAACGGATCCAAGTAAACCGGCATCGGCAAGTTTACGTGTGATGTTAGACAATCAATGGAATAAACACGATCGTTTTTCTTATAAACCTCGTGTACGAGGCAAAATCAGATTACCGGTACTGAAAAAACACGTCAGCGTGGTATTCGGTGATGAGGATTTGGAAAACCAAGCGCGCGATAAAAATCATGTCGGACAAAATTACCGTAACCTGCCTCGTGATCGTAATTATGACAGCCGCCAAGCTCGTAACGATAACGCCTCTATCGGTTTACGTTGGTCAAATGAAATTAAACGTTTAGGGATTGAAAGTGATTTGGACGGCGGTTTACGTTCGGGCGGTGATATCTTTGGTCGTTTACGTCTAAGTAAAACGTGGGAGATGACCGATAACTTCGGTACTCGTTTAGAACAAATTTATCGTTATGGTACCAATAGTAAGCATTACCTCCGTACCAATTTAGAAAATCGTTATATTGATAGTGAAAACACCTTCATTATGAATCATACTTTCCTACAATATACGCACGATGTGGATGAAGAAACCGGTTGGGGTAATAGCTTATATCGTCAGCATAATTTTGCACCACTTAAACGTCTAAGCTACGGTATTTTTATGGGGGGACGTTTTGATAAAGATCACTCCAAATTCAATACTTACGGGCCGTTCATTAACTATCGTCAATCCATTTTCCGCAATTGGGTATTTATTCAACCGGAAATCAGTTTTTATAACGATAAAGACAAAGATCGTAACCATTTTATTAATACCTTTGTGCGTTTAGAAGTGATTTTTTAACTTTTCGTATGATCAAAAAAGACTACGTAAAACAAATTACGCAGTCTTTTTTATTTGTAAAAAAGTCTCGAAAAATAACCGCTTGTCAGCTACTTTTGGTTGTATGGATAACGCAGAATTACCTTGTTATAGAAGCTACCGTTAATATGCGTTTTATACAGATGGAATTTACGATAAGCATGAAATAATCCATCATCCGGTTTTTCTGGATTGCTCCAAAAGTCGTCTAGATTGCCTTGATAGGTTAGCCCGGCAAAATCATAATTGGCTCGACCTAAGGTTTTGACCGGCATATTGTGTAATAACGCTGAAATACCGCTGGTACTATTTAGCGTAACCATTCCTTTCCCGTGGCGCAAGAAAACCGGCATTGGCACATCGTGAATATAGTAAATGCGCTTTTTCAGATCAGGATATTGTTCCATATATTCATCAATCACTTTACCGTAATCAATAAAGCCACGATCCATCGGATGATGTTTTACGATTAAATTTAAATGTTTCGGTGCTTTGGTGGCAAAAGATGACAACACTTCCCGTAACACTGCAGCTACGCTAGGATAATCGCTATGCACTAAAATTTGGCTATCATCATAAACTTGTAACGGCAAAATAAAAAACTCACCGAATTCGCCTTGCTCAACACGCTTAGAAAAATTGCGATCGTGCATATAATAGTGCAGCCGTTTAATCCCTGAAACCATCCATAATTTTACGTAGTACCACACATTTAATAAACGATGGTGGCGATATTCCGGATATTGATGACGGCGATAATATGCCGACACGTAATATTGGATGGCCAGTTTTGCCATCGGGCAGAAACCTTTGGCTACACTTTGTGCTTTGTTTGGCTCCGATAAGTGTTCGAACGCTCGGAAATAATCTGCCTGCTTTGGAATGGGTGAATAAGCGTTTACCCCGGTTTTTTCAAACGTGACGTAATCCGGACGGAAGTAACCTTCTTCAAAAGCCCAAAATGCGATATTTAAATGCTGACAAACCGTTTTAGCCAATTTGTGATATTTACGGTTATCACCAAAACATACCACGCTATCAATGTTATGCGTTTGGCAAAAGTCGGTTAAATATTGATGAAAATTTTCTAAGGTATCGCGATAAGCAAAGGTATTAGCAATGCTATTCGGATAAAAAAATTCATCACCGGCATTTAAGTTAATTTTAAATACACTGCGATTTTGAGTTTGTAACCATTCCGATAATTGGGTGAAGAAAGCGCCTATCGGACCTTGCAATAGCAAAATCCGATTTGATTGCTCAATCAAATCATCTAAATAATGGTTGATCATCGTTAAATACTCTTTGAGAATTTTATTTTTAATATTTTAAGGTTCGGTAAAGTTGTTTTAACTTACCGAATTGTTTAGCAATCCAAGGGCGTTTAATCCCGCTGTTTGCTAATTTTTGTTTTTGTTGCTGAAGAATCGCAATTGCTTGGTTAGCGTCAATCATGACTCTCTTTTCAGGATCGACATATTGCGGATAATAAACTAATACCGCAGCAATTAATTCTTCAAGACGTAATTGACGCGTACGTCTTGTAAGAGGGATATGATCTTGCGTTAATCCCCAATTGGAATAAAACGGTAAGCCGTAACAATGCACGATTTTCCCTCGTAATAGCGCCTCAAATCCAGCCAGAGAGGTCATTGTATGAACCTCATCAACTTGATTAATACAATCTAAAATATTGGCATTTTCTACAATTTCATCGGCAAATTTGACCGCTTGTTCGTGAACTACCAGCCCTTGTCGATTACCACTGACCACATCCGGATGCGGTTTATAAATAATGTAGGCATCCGGATTCAATTCTCTGACTTTTTCGAGCAAATCAACATTGCGCTTAAGTTGCGGAGAACCGAAACGAATAGAAGCGTCGTCTTCAACTTGGCCTGGCACCAAAATCGTTTTTTTATCGGTAACTGATAAGCGGAAACCGGTATTACCAACATTGTACTTACCGATATTAGCTTGAATCAGGCGTTGTCGTAATTGTTTGGCTAGTGCTAAATCTTGCTCGCTAAATTCCTGATATTGCAGAATCTCTTCTAAGCGAGATGGCGTTTGCGCATTGAAATAAATGCCTAAATCATCAACTACCAATGATAATGGCGCAACTAAGTTTGAGCCTAGCCCGACCGAACGAATAAAACCGTCTTCCATACGTAATATCGGTAACTGGTGTTTGGCTGCAAAGGCAAGAATTTCCGGTTTACCTTGGCTCCAAATCAACAATTTTGCATCCGATGCAAGCGGTCGATTTTCAAGTTTTTTTAGCGAACGCACAAAATGTAATTTACATAAGGGTAAATCAAAAAACGGTTTAATCACCGCTTGTTTCCATAATGACATCCCGATGCAATAAAGACTTCCGCTTAGACGTTGATTTAATGCTTTAGTTTTGCTTAGGTAGTCTATTACATCAAAAATTGTACCGATCTTGCCGTTATTCGGGTTGATATAACGACTATATTGCAAATAAGCTGCAGCAAATAACTGAATAAACGATCGGTTTTTGCGGCGTTGTGCCTGTTTTAAAATTTCAATATCTGGATGTCTATCGTCTGTTACGCCCCAGCCGGCAAACCATGGTACGCCAAATGTGATCACTTGTTTTCCGAGTAATAATGCCTCAAACCCCATTTGAGAGGTAACACAATAAACTTTATCGACTTGTTTAAGCAGCGAAAGCGGATTAACGTCCTCGGCAAATAAACGGATACGATTACCGTAGCTATGTAAATCGATTAAATAGCCTTTTTTCTTACCGCTAATTACGTCAGGATGAGTCTTTACCCAAATTTGTGCTTGAGGGTTCTCACGGATTGCAGCCTCTAACATCTGTCTAAACTGTTCTTCGCCTGCACTGCCAAATTTTACCGCCATATCACCGAATGTTTGGTCTATAACCAAAACGATAGGTGCTGCGGTATCTAAGGGCACATCGAAATCAACATTGTGATTGTATTTGGATAATTGGTGCTGCTGAATTAAACTGATGGCTCGCTCGGCAGCACACATTTGTTCCGGCGTAAGCTGCGAGTGTAAAATCAGTGCTTCTAAACGAGATGGTCGAGTCGTGTCATAATAAATACCGACATCATCATAAACTATCGAAAACGGCGGATATCCCATTACACCTAAACCAAGCGAGCGTAGAAATCCGTCCTCTAATGCGATATAAAGTAAGCCATGTTTTTGCGCATAATCTCGAGCTTTTTGGGTAGAAGGGCGTAATCCCCAGCCGATGACATTGTCCACTAGAGGGGCGGTTCCTAGATGAGGAAAAGCAATAATCTCACTGTCATGTAAGAAAGCATTAAGGTGCGGGATTTTTAAAATTCCACGTGAGAAAATAAGGGATTTTGCCATAGCTAACTTTGTTTAAATCGATGCGTAAATAATCTTTTACAAAACATAGAGTTTACTCTCTAGTACCGATAAAGTAAATTTTAGCCAATTAAAAAGCCCGAAGAAACAGACACTTTCTTCGGGCCCTTTTGTAAAGGGAACGGATTATTGTGCAAGCAATTCAGGTTTATCACCGTAAACAGGCACTAAGGTTTTCTCATAAGCCGCTTTTAGTTTGCCATTTGCTTTTAATTCGGCAATTTCTTTGTTGATCACATCTAACAGTGCTTGATTACCTTTTTGTACTGCCGGAGCAATTTGTTCTGCAGGACCTACGCTACCGATTGCTACGTCAAAGGTCGGGTTTTCTTTCGCCCACGCCCAAACTAACGCATTATCGTGGGCTAAGGCTACACCACGACCGTCTTTAAGCGCGTCAAAGGTTTCTGTGTTTTGGTCGAATTTTAACAGATTGATCTCAGGGTGATTTTTGGTGAAATAGGCATCGGCAGTCGTCCCTTTATTGACTAATAAAGTTTTACCTTCCAACTGTTTAAGGTCGGTAATTAACGCCCCTTTGGGTGATACAACACCTAGTGCCACATTCATATAAGGTGCGGCAAAATCCACCACTTCGGCACGCTCCGGCGTTTTAGTAAAGTTAGCTAAAATTAGATCAACTTTATTCGATTTTAAATATTCGACACGGTTTGCCGCTTCAGTTAACACAAACTCCACTTTATCCGAGCTACCGAGTAAATCATTAGCAATTTCTTTAGCAATTTCGACATCAAAGCCTTGGTTTTTACCCTCAGCATCAACATAACCGAATGGCGGTTTATCGCCGAATACGCCGATACGAATAACACCGTTTTGTTTAATTTGTGCAACGCTATCTTGAGAGGAAGATTGTGTGCTATTCCCATTGTCACACGCCGTTAAGGCAAAAGCGGCAATAGCAGTTGCCAGTAATGTTTTTAATGTTGTGTTCAGTTTCATAAAATGCTCCTGTTTAAAATCGTTGCTCGGCTAGAAGCCGTATTTTGTAAAATTTTAGCAAAATTTGACCGCTTGAATACTGCAAATTAATAAGCCATACCGCTTAAGAATTGTTTGGCTCGCTCGGTTTGTGGCTGTGTAAAGAATTGATGCGGTGGCGCTTGTTCGATAATCACGCCTTTATCCATAAAGACAACCCGATCTGCCACTTTTTCGGCAAAGCGCATTTCGTGAGTAACAATTAACATTGACATTCCATCTTCCGCTAATTCCAACACGACATCAAGCACTTCTCGTACCATTTCCGGATCAAGTGCCGCAGTAATTTCATCGAGTAAAATCACTTCCGGATTCATACATAAGGCACGCACAATCGCAATACGTTGCTTTTGTCCGCCGGATAATTCTCGAGGGAAGGCGTTTTTTCGATCGAGTAAACCAACACGAGCGAGTAATTTATCCGCTTGCGCCTCCACTTCTTGGCGTGAGCGTTTTTGCGCTTTAAGCGGGCCTAATAAAATGTTCTCGATCACATTTAAATGAGCGAATAATTCATAGCTTTGGAACACCATACCGACTTTTTGACGAGAGGCTTCCCAGCTTAAATCTTTGCCGAATTTGCCAACATCTTGCATCACAATGCTGCCGCCTTGTTTTTCTTCCAAGCCGTTTACACAACGTAATAACGTGCTTTTGCCACAGCCGGACGGGCCTAAAATTACCACCACTTCACCTTTGGCTAAATCCAAATCTAAATTGGGAATTGCGACCGTTTCGCCATATTTTTTCTGTAAATTACGGATAGAAAGTAACGCCATTTAGCTCTCCCATTTGTGTTCTAAGCGTGTTGCAAGCAGTGACAACGGGTAACAAATCAGAAAATATAAAATAAAGATTAATCCATAGACAAAAAAAGAGGCGCTAGGGTTCGTCAATAACGCATTCTCAATGATTTGTTGCCCGACTTTAACCATTTCGATCACGCCGATTAAGGCGGCGAGCGAACTGGTTTTTACCATACGGGTAAACAGATTAATCGCCCCCGGTAATACTCGGCGTGTACCTTGTGGTAATTCGATATATTGAAAAATTTGCCAACGATTTAGACCTAATGCTTTTGCGGATTCGATTTGATGTTTTTCAATCGAGGCTAACGCACCTCGTACCAAATCGCCCATTTCGGCAACACCCCATAAGGTAAATACCCAAATACATACCCAAAAACCGCTGATATGCAGATTAAACCAAGTAGATAGTCCGAAGTAGAGCGCAAATAGCCAAACTAGAATCGGTACAATCCGAATAGTTTCCAAATAAAAACGACAAACGGCACGTACAAAAACATTATTGGCTCGCATCAATAAGCCGAATAGCGTACCGAATACCAAGGAGAAACCGACCGAAATAAACGAAATCTGGGCGGTTAGCCATAAGCCTTGTGCGAGTCTTGCGGCATTTTGCCCTTCGAATAACCAATCAAACCCCATATTTTGCACCCCGAGCTTTATTTTCAAAGTGGCGAGCTAACAGCGAAATCGGTAATAAAATCACTAAATAGCTGGCGAATAATAAGAACAAGGCTTCATTGGTTTTGTAATCCATACCGATAATATCTTTGGTCACAAACATTAATTCTGCTACGGCAACTGCACTGATGACCGATGTTTCTTTAATTAAAAACAGAACATTTGCGCCGATAGCCGGAATGGATACCGCCCAAGCTTGCGGAAAAATGACATAGCGAAACACCTGAAAACGATTTAACCCGATTGCTTTTGCTGCTTCGGTTTGCCCTTTCGGCACGGCAAGTAAACCGGCACGTAACGCTTCCGCCATATAGCTTGCCCCAAGAAAAACTAACGCAATAATACCGCAGGTAAAACCGTCCCATTTAATGCCAATTTTCGGTAAGCCGTAATAAAGAAAGAAGAGTTGAATAAGCAGAGGAGTATTACGAGATAATTCAATATAACCACGAGTTAATCCGTAAAACGGTTTAACTTGATAAGCGGTAACAATCGCGATCAATAAGCCGAAAACTAACGACAGCAAAATCCCCCAAAACGAAAGCTGGAGGGTAATGATAGCTGCGTCAATAAAGCGTGGAATCGCATTAACAACGTAAGACCAATTCATAGTAAGTAGTAGGTGAGGTTAAGACAAAAATGCTTAAAAAACTGGAAAAGATTTTCGATCGAATCCATCGGAAATGGAAAGTATAAGAAGCTATTCTTTATAATTTTTTGTTATGAAAAAGCCACCCCAGTGGGTGGCTTTATGGTTGAAACAAGTGTTTCGATTAGCGATGCGGTTGATCTAAAGGAATTTCCGCATCCGGCTCTTTGGTAATACGGTTACGTAAATCACGACGAATTACCTCAATTGTCCAGAACCAGAAGATATGACCGACTAATTCAGAAATGTGTTCATATAAAGGCCATTCCGCTACCGGTGGTGTTAAGCCTAATGCCGGGAATGTGATGTAGTGTACACAGATATTCGCGATGATACCTGCACCGATACCTTGCCAGAATTTAATTTTTGGGAACACTTCCGCCACTAAGCAGTAACCGATAGCGAACACTAATGAGAAAATCATGTGTGTTACACCGATTGAGTTAAACGGGTGATCCGCAAAAGTAAATGCCACGGTGTTATAAGGGTCGATACCAATGTAATCACGTAAGAAAACTGCCGGTGGGTTTAAAACCGCACGTGAACATTGTGCTAATGCACCTTCCATCGCTAATGAACCTGAATTTAACGCATCTAAAACAGGTTGTGGACACGCTGCTTGGAATAAATCGATCGGGCTACGTGGTGGGAATGGATGTTCTGCACCCCATTTTACGAATGCGGAAATAATGCCGGCGATAATACCGATAAATACTGCTAAACCGTAACGACGACGATTAGGGTTAGTTTGTTCAAAAAGACCCATACTAATAATCCTATAAATGAAAATTAAGATGAAATTGAGTTTACATCATTTCTGAAACGGCATTTCAGAAATATGTTTATTATTTTCCGCCTAATTAATATAAATTGCAATCTAATTTACTGTGAAAGAAACAGCATAAACGGAATTTTTAAATACTTAAAAAATTCCGTTTATGTGCAATTTTAATGTTACTTGTTCGTTACAATTTTTTAACGTAAGAGCATTACTTGTGGGGTTGAATGAATACAGTGAGAAACGATCGCCACTTCCGAACGATACCATTTTGCAATATTTGCCTGATTTATGACCGCTTGCGGGCTGCCTTGCACCTGAATTGTTCCTTCAGCCAATAACATCAGCTGATCGGCATAAAGCGCAGCAAGATTGAGATCATGCAGAATGGCACAAACCGTTAAGCCTCGTTCATCACAGAGCTTGCGTAATAAACGCAAACAGGCTTGTTGATGGTATAAATCAAAGGCGGAGGTCGGCTCGTCTAAAAACAAGATTTTACCCTGCATATCCGGCTGCCAGAGTTGCAATAAAGCTCTCGCCAGTTGAATCCGCTGCTGTTCGCCACCGGATAACGCACGATACTGTTGGTTCAGCAATGATTGGCATTCGGTTGCCATCACAACTTGCTCTATATCCGTCTCACTAATATGGCGTTGATAGCTGCCCATTCGGATGACTTCTTCCGCTAAAAACGGAAAGTTTATTTGGCTATGTTGCTGCATCACCGCTCGCTGATGCGCTAATGCAAGCGGTCGAAAACCAGCTAAATTTTGCTGGTTGAGCTGAATGTTACCTGTGGTTGGCGGCAGATAACCGGCAAGTAATCGCAACAGCGTAGATTTTCCTGCGCCATTGGTGCCGATTAACACACTAATTTCACCGGATTTAAGTGACAGATTGACCGATTGTAAAATAGAGTGCCCATCAATCCGATAAGCCAATTGTTTGGCGCTTAATACCTCGGATAAGCGGTCAAATTCTGCGGATTTTTTGCAAATCATCTGCCTTCCTTATATTTAATTACCAACCATAAAAAGTAGGGTGCGCCGAGAAAGCTGGTTAGCATTCCTACTGGAATTTCCGCCGGTGCAACTATGGTACGAGCTAAAGTATCCGCCCATAATAATAGGATTGCACCACATATAGCGGAGGCAGGGATTACCCAACGATGATCGGCACCGAATTTAAAACGTACTAAATGTGGAATCACCAAACCGATAAAACCTATTACACCGCTGACGGCTACCGCACAACCGACTAATAACGCACCGCTTAAAACTAACGCTTTTTTTAAGCGCACGACATTTACGCCTAAATAATGCGCTTCTTCCTCGCTGAGCTGCAGTAAATTGAGTGAGCGGGCGAGCATTAAGGCAAAACAAGCGGTCGGAATCATCACACAACTTGCAACTATCAGCGGTTGCCATTGCGCTTGTCCGAGACTGCCCATGGTCCATAGACTAAATTGGCGTAATTGTTGGTCATTGCTCACATAGGTCAAAATCCCAACCAAGGAAAAACAAAGGGCGTTAACGGCAATTCCCGCTAGCAATAGCTTATTAACCGAAGCTTGTCCTTGATATCCCAACCAATAAATCAGTGTAGCAACCAATATACTGCCGCTAAAGGCGACCAACATTGTGCCGTACAATAGCCATTGTTCCGGCAGAATATTTGGCAGCAAGATAAATAGCGCCACTGCTAAAGATGCACCGCTATTTACGCCGATTAATGCCGGATCCGCCATCGGATTGTGAAACAAACCTTGAAATAACGTACCGGCAATCGCTAGCCCCGCACCGACTAAAATAGCAAGTAAAATGCGAGGCAGTCGGATGTTGAGCCAAATTTGCCATTGGCTATCATCAAAAGTAAGTTGCCATAAATCACGCCAAGTAATCGAGAGAGCGCCAAGGTTGGCTGCAAGAATAGCGCTACATAACAGTGCGAAGCCGAGAGCAACTAACCAAATCGTTTTAGTCATGTCGCACCTGTTCGGCGGCTTGACGCATTTTTAATAATTCGGTCGGTGTTGTCAGGCTAAAACCGAGTACGGCTAAATCATCTACCACAATCACATTTTGCTTTTTCGCTGCAGGGGTTAGCGACATACCGGGTAACTCCCAGAGTTTGTCTATTGAGCCTAAACTTTCCAAACTCATTTTCGTCAGCACTAACAAATCCGGACGAGCGGCAATCACACCTTCTTGTGAAATCGGTGAAAAACGTACACTGTTTTGCATCGCATTGGTGGCGCCGATTAAGCGAATGGCGGTATCTGCTACGGTATTTTGTCCGGCAGCCATATAATTTGAACCGGCATGATTAAGAATAAATAATACGCGCACATTTAATGGTGAACTGGAGACAGCTTTTAGCTCATTTGTAAATTTTTCGGCTAATTTAACCGCTTGTTGTGGTTTGTTTACCAATTTTCCAATGAGCTGAATTTTATGAATAACGCTTTCCGGTGAATATTCAAACGGTACTCGTTCAATCGTAATTCCAGCGCTTTTAAGCTGCTCAAATACGGCAGAAGGTTGTGCGACTTCGGAGCTAATCACCTTGGTCGGTTTGAGAGCCAGAATGCCTTCTGCATTTAGTTGGCGCATATAACCAACATCCGGTAACTGCTGTGCGGCAAGCGGTGCGATGCTGGTACTGTCTCGCCCGACAAGTGCTTGTTCTGCGCCTAATGCGTAAATAATTTCAGTGACATCACCGCCGATACTGACGATACGTTCTTGTGCCAGCGCCGGATTCAGTCCGATACAAGCGGTTAAAAAAGCCAAAAATTTTACCAGTTTCATGTTGTTCTCCTGCTTGTTCCGCACTTAGAAACGAATTTCCGCACCTGCGGTGTAGGTTCTACCACGTGCGGTATTACTGAATTTATACAGTCCGGTATCATCATCATAATCTTCATGAGTAGAAGAGTTGTACGAGTTCAGTGCGTCTAAATAGTTTTTATTCATCAGGTTCTGTATGCCGGCTTTTAAGGTGACATGTCGGTTCAATTTATAGTTGGCATAAAAATCGACAATTAACGGGATTTTCGGCAGTTTTTCGATCAGAATGTTATCGTCGGAATCAACGCCTTCAATATGTACACGATGCGCTTTACCGGTGTATTTCAAATGGGTTGCAAGCGTTAATTTTTTATCCAATAAGCGTGTTCCGAGTTCTAATGTAGCGTGATCTTTCGGTTGTACCGTATAAGATTCCGTACCGAATCCGCCGAGAATAATTGCACCAACGGATGTTGGAGCGGTGGTTGCACTACGAGTATAGGAAAAATTAGTAAAGAACTGTCCCGCGTCGTAATTGAGCTCGATTTCCCAGCCTTTGCTTTTTACTTTGTTTGGCGCATTGACATAAAGTTGTGTTTGCAGCGAACCATCGGATGTATTTAAGTCGTTGCATAAATGGTTGCCGCAACCGTAAAAAGACTCTTTGAAAATATAGTCGGTAATATGTGAATTAAAATAAACCACTTTTAAACCTAACATATCGTTTTCAGTGAATACTTTATCTTGAGTGATATTAAAACCGGCTTGCTTAGTTTTCGCACTTTCTGGGCGTAAGAACGGATTAACACTTAAGCCGTTACGGTTAGTATCAAACATCTCTTGTACATTCGGCGCACGAGTCGTCTCTGTATATTCAAGGAATGGCTCTAACCAAGCGGTCACTTTTGCGGATAAATTTACTGATGGATCAGCAGAACTGTACTTGCGATTAATATTTAAACGCCAAGAGGGAACACAATAGATCGCATCATCCGTATCACATTCCGGTTTATCGCCGGTTAAGCGGTAATGTGAATGGCTTGCGCCGGTTTTCAGGGTAAAAATGCCTGTTTCCAGCATAGTGTTCCAGTAGAATGATTTAATTTTTTGTTTGCCCTGCGGTGCAAAAGCACTATTGGCTACTGCGCCGCTGTTATTATTTTCATTAAGCGGTAAGTGACGCACGTATTTATTGTTAAAGAAGTTCAAACCAAGTGCGATATCTAAGTTACTATGCCCAAAATCAAATTTTGCATTATTGTGTATATCAAATGTGTTAGAACGGTTTAACGTTGCCGCATCACTTAAAGTCCAGAGTGTAGCGCCTTGGTTATAAACCTGCGATGTTCTGCTGTTAGAAGCGAGTAAATGTAAATTTAACCACGGATGGGCATCGTATTTTGCTTCGAGCGCATTGGTGTAACTGTCAATTTCTCGCCCGGCAATGTTGTTATGATAAACACGGCGAGAGACTTTTAATTCGCTGTTTTGTTCCGGTTTTAATGCGATTTTGGCTAAATAAGAACGAGGTCGCTGGTCGAGTCCGCTCAAATAATTGGTTTGTTCAGAAGAAGAACCATCACCTCGTTTATAATTTTGCGATAATTTGTGCTTGCTCAGCGCAAATAAACCGCTGAGACTGCCTGATTGTGCAAAATTTTCTTTTGCCGCAACTGCGAGCATTCCGTTGCGACCTAAACCGTTAGAACCGATATTCAGTTTAGTTAATGCGCCGACTTTTCGGTTTTCCAAAAGCACGTCTTCCGCATCGATCGTTTTAAAATTGGCACTGCCCATTAATGCGTTCACCCCAGCAGCACCGTCCGAATGCCCTTTAGAAACATCCACACGTGTCAAAAAGTTTTGGTCGATTAACGCCCCGAATTGGCTCATCGGCCCGTTTCCTTCGTGGAATTTACCGCTGCCGTTTGCCGAAGTACCTAATTGGGTTTGCGGTATGCCGTCCACCATCATATTCACACGCCCTAAACCGGTCATGTTGCGAATATTCACGCTTACCGCACCTTGACCTGGGTCGATTTGCGTATAAGCGCCGGCGATCGAACGCACCACGCTATCCAGATTTTGCATTGCATTTTCGCCGACACCACGGCTGCTTGTCGCACCGGCTTTACCGTATGATTCAAAATTAGCGTTCGTTTGATTTTTTTCTAAGACATAAACCGGATCCAAGGTCATATTTTCTTCCGCCGCTATACCGGGTAGAGAAGTAACGCCGGCTAAACTGCCAAGCAATAGTTGATTTAAACGCTTTAATCTCATTCATTCTCCTTAATTATAGATGTTATAAAAATTACTCAGTAAACCAAACGTAGTCGGCTTGCTGTAGCGTGACGGCTTTAGCTTCCGAATACTGGCTCTTGAGCATAATTGAAATCGTTTTTGCTTTATTTTTCTTATCAAAGTCTTGTAAATGGAGTGGTACGCCAAGGTCTTTGCGTACGTGATTATTACCCGCCACCAAGAGGGCATAAGCGGTTGAATTTTGCGTATTTTTTACCAGCATTTCCGCCATGCGGCGGTCACGAAATTGCTGTACGGTTACCGTTTTTTCTAAAATATCTGTGGGCAACGTGTGATGTGCCTGAATCAGTTGCGCCAACTGTGTTTGAACTTGGGGTGTCACAGAAATTGAGCCTCGTAACGGCTGTGCTCCGGCATATAAGGTTTTGACTTCAGTTTCAGTTAAATTAGCGGCAATTAACGGTGTCGTTGAAGACAAACGGCTAATGATTAAATCTTGATATTGATGCCAATCCCAGTGCTTCCAACCGATTTGTGCCGGAATTTCTTCGGCAAATAACGGTGTTTGTGACTGTTGCAAGTGACTGATTTGCGCTTGTTGATCAACTGAGAGCATTTCCAGCACCACCGCCGCAAGCGGTCGTTTTTGCTCTAATTTTTGCACCAAGTAAGTTTCGATTTGATGGTGAACGGGTTGGTCATGCTCTTCACCGATCAATACATAAGTGTAAGTGGGTAAGCGTTGTAGTAATTCTGATAGGGAAAGCGATTGTTGAGTTTTTAAATCGATAATGTTGCCAAGTGAATGTAGTTGTTGTTCTGAAAGTGATTTTTGAGTGCAACCTAATAAAAAAAAGCTCAAGCTGAGCAATAATGAAAACTTATTTAGCATATAAAAACATTGTTATAATAATAAAAATGATTTGCATTATATTTTTAATCTGAAAAATTTCAAGAGAACGTTCTTAAAATTTCTATGGAAATAAAATCCGATTTTCGTGTTATTTGAGTAAAATTTTGCAATGCAAACGTTTGCGTTATCCGCTATAATGGCAGAGAATTTTTTTATTTCTCAAATACGGAATCAACAATGACTGTACAAACCTTTCGTGGCTCTCCTGCCCTCTCTGAATTTCGTCTTAACCAATTCCAAACTAAATTCCAACAAAATGCGTTACCGGTAAAATCGGTCTATGCGGAATATGTGCATTTTGTCGATTTAAATGCTGAACTTAGCGCAGCACAAACCGCTGAAATTAAAGAGCTTTTACATTACGGTCCGACTCTTGCCGAACACGAGCCGACCGGTTTTTGCTTAATTGTGACCCCTCGTATCGGTACCATCTCTTCATGGTCTTCAAAAGCGACCGATATTGCACACAACTGCGGCTTACAAGCGGTAAATCGTATCGAACGTGGTTTAGCTTACTATTTTGAATTCAGCGCAGAGCCGACAGCAGCACAAATCGAAACCTTAAAAGGTTTATTACACGACCGTATGTTAGAAACGGTGTTAGATAACGAAGCGCAAGCGGCAAATTTATTTGCTCAACAGGAGCCGAAGCCATTTACCACCGTAGATATTTTAAATGGCGGTCGTAAAGCGTTAGAAGAAGCGAACGTGAACTTAGGTTTAGCGTTAGCGGATGATGAAATTGATTATTTAGTGGAAAATTTCACTGCTTTAAATCGTAACCCGAACGACATCGAACTTTATATGTTTGCACAAGCGAACTCAGAACACTGCCGTCACAAAATCTTTAATGCGGATTGGACGATTGATGGTCAAAAACAAGAAAAATCATTATTCAAAATGATTAAAAACACCTTCGAGAAAACGCCTGATTACGTGCTTTCAGCTTATAAAGATAATGCGGCGGTAATGGAAGGTTCGAAAGTCGGTCGTTGGTTCCCGGATCAAGACGGTCAATACCGTGCGCACCAAGAAGATGCACATATCTTAATGAAAGTGGAAACCCATAACCACCCGACTGCGATCTCGCCATTCCCGGGCGCAGCAACCGGTTCAGGCGGTGAAATTCGTGACGAAGGTGCAACCGGTCGCGGTGCAAAACCAAAAGCAGGTTTAACCGGTTTCTCGGTGTCTAACCTTGTGATTCCAAACTTTGAACAGCCGTGGGAAAACCCGCTTTCAAAACCGAATCGTATCGCTTCGGCACTCGATATTATGATCGAAGGCCCATTAGGCGGTGCGGCATTTAACAATGAATTTGGTCGTCCGGCATTATTAGGCTATTTCCGTACCTATGAAGAAAAAGTAAATAGCTTTGCCGGCGAAGAAGTACGTGGCTACCACAAACCGATTATGCTCGCAGGCGGTATCGGTAATATCCGTGCCGAACACGTGCAAAAAGGCGAAATTCCGGTCGGTGCGAAATTAATCGTACTTGGTGGTCCGGCAATGAACATCGGCTTAGGCGGCGGTGCGGCTTCGTCTATGGCTTCCGGTAAATCAAAAGAAGATCTAGATTTTGCTTCGGTACAACGTGAAAACCCGGAAATGGAACGCCGTTGCCAAGAAGTGATCGACCGCTGTTGGCAACTAGGCGAAGACAACCCGATTCTATTTATTCACGACGTAGGTGCAGGCGGTTTATCTAACGCAATGCCGGAATTAGTCCACGACGGCGATCGTGGCGGTAAATTCGATTTACGTAAAATTTTATGTGACGAAAAAGGTATGTCACCACTAGAGATTTGGTGTAACGAATCACAAGAACGTTATGTATTAGCGGTTGCGCCGGAAAAATTAGCATTATTTACCGAATTATGTGAGCGTGAACGTGCGCCGTTTGCAGTGATCGGTGAAGCGACTGAAGAGAAACATTTAACGCTTAAGGACGATCATTTCGACAATAACCCGATTGATTTACCAATGAACGTATTACTCGGTAAAACGCCGAAAATGCACCGTGATGTTTCGTCAAAAACGGTTGAAAATCAACCGCTTGATAGCCAACAAATCCAATTAAAAGAAGCACTACATCGTGTGTTACGTTTACCGGTTGTCGCAGAAAAAACCTTCTTAATTACCATTGGTGACCGTTCGGTAACCGGTATGGTGGCACGAGATCAGATGGTTGGCCCGTGGCAAATTCCGGTAGCGGACTGTGCGGTAACTACGGCAAGTTTAGACAGCTACCACGGTGAAGCAATGTCGATGGGCGAACGTGCGCCGGTTGCTTTATTAGATTTCGGTGCGTCTGCACGCCTTGCAGTGGCAGAATCGATCACCAATATCGCGGCGACCAATATCGGTGAATTAAAACGTATTAAACTTTCGGCAAACTGGATGTCGGCAGCAGGTCACGAAGGTGAAGATGCCGGTCTTTATGAAGCGGTAAAAGCAGTTGGTGAAGAACTTTGCCCGGCGTTAGGCATTACGATTCCGGTAGGTAAAGACTCAATGTCAATGCGCACTACGTGGGAAGAAAATGGCGAGCAAAAATCGGTAACTGCACCACTTTCATTAGTGATTTCGGCATTCGCTCGTGTGGAAGATGTGCGTAAAACCGTTACCCCACAATTACGTACCGATAAAGGCTTATCAAGCCTATTATTAATCGACTTGGGTGAAGGTAAAAACCGTTTAGGTGCAACCGCATTAGCGCAAGTTTACAAACAACTCGGTGACAAACCGGCGGACGTTGTGAATGTAGACAGCCTCAAAAACTTCTTTAATGCAATGCAGACTTTAGTGGCGGAAGACAAATTGCTTGCTTACCACGACCGTTCAGACGGTGGTTTAATTACCACGCTTGCGGAAATGGCGTTTGCCGGCAACTGTGGCGTAGAGATTGATATTTCAGCGTTAGGTGATGATGATTTAGCAGTATTGTTCAACGAAGAACTTGGTGCGGTTATTCAAGTAAAAGATGCGGATTTAGCGCGTGTACGTGAAGTGTTAAATGCACATAACTTATTGGGCTTAACCAAAGATTTAGGTACGGTACACGAAGACGATCGTTTTGTGATTAGCCGTGGCAGCCTCAAACTTCTTAACGAAAAACGTTCGGAATTACGTGGAATTTGGGCAGAATTAACCCACCAAATGCAACGTTTACGTGATAATCCGGAATGTGCGGATCAAGAGTTTGAAACCAAAAAAGACCCGAACAACAAAGGTTTATCAACCTTCTTAACCTATGATGTTAACGAAGATATTACCGCACCGTTTATCAATAAAGGTGTGAAACCGACTATTGCTATCTTGCGTGAACAGGGCGTAAATAGTCATTACGAAATGGCGGCGGCATTCGACCGTGCCGGCTTTAATGCGATTGACGTACATATGTCAGACTTAATGGCGGGTAGAAGAAACCTTAAAGATTTCAATGCGTTAGTGGCGTGTGGCGGTTTCTCTTACGGTGACGTACTCGGTGCAGGCGGTGGTTGGGCGAAATCAATTTTATTCAACCCAATGTTGCGTGAACAGTTCAGCCAATTCTTTGCCAACCCGAATACGCTTGCATTAGGTGTGTGTAACGGTTGCCAAATGGTTTCAAACCTTGCGGAAATTATCCCAGGTACAGAAAACTGGCCTCGTTTCGTGCGTAACAAGTCGGAACGCTTTGAAGCACGTGTTGGTTTAGTGAAAATCAACGAAACCAACAGCCATTGGTTCCAAGGTATGGCGGGTTCACATATGCCGATTGCCGTTTCACACGGTGAAGGTCAAGTAGAATTCAAATCGGCACAACAACTTGCCGGCTTAACCGAACAGAAACTTGTGATCGCACAATATATCGATAACAACTTACAACCGACCGAAGTTTACCCGGCTAACCCGAACGGCTCGGTAAACGGCATCACCGCAATCTCAAACACAGACGGACGTGTAGCTATCATGATGCCACACCCGGAACGTGTTTACCGCGCAGTCAGCAACTCATGGCATCCAGAAGACTGGACCGAAGATGGGGCGTGGATGAGATTGTTTAGAAATGCGAGAGTGGCACTTAAATAGCCAAGCGTAAGTTAATAAAAGAAAAGGCAACTGCTGGAAGGTGGTTGTCTTTTTGTTGTCCTTATTTGATTCTGTATTTAATAGTATTTACTTTTTACATTTTGTTAATATTTATCTCATGTTTTTATTAGAATAAGTAAAAGCCTCATAAGGGAATGAAAATATATTTATGGTAAAACAAAAAATAACATTTAAAGAAGATGAAAAGCTATATATCTTGGACATTGCTAAACTGAAAAAAGGGGATATTATATTAGAATCTGGGGATTCATGGTATTCGAATGGTATAAAACTTGCAACAAACAGCCAATACTCACATGCTAAAATTTGTTGGAGTCAAGGTTCTTGTATTGAAGCGTTGTCTGATGGCGTTCATTCCAATAATATAAAGAGGACGCTATATAAACAACCTAGTGATGTTAAAGTATTAAGGTATAAAAAAGATATTACTCCTTATATTGATAGGATAGTTTCTAGTGTAAGGAGTAAAATTGGAACACCATATTCTACATTATTGGCAATTGGAACTAAGATTTCTTTTATTACTGATGATGATCGTAAACAATTTTGTTCAAAGTTAGTAGCTTTAGCATTTAAAGATGCGGGAATAAATTTAGTTCAGGAGGCTGAAATTTGTACACCCGCTGATCTTGAAAATAGTCAAGAGCTTGAATGTGTAAATGATTGTATAAATTTAGCAACACAAGAAGAAATTGAGTTTGCAAAAAGTGAAAATTTTTTAGAAGTTCAAAAGAAAAGTACAAACTTTTTAATTGATGAGTGTTCCAAGTTAGCAAATGCTGAATTTTTGACTCTGCAGGATGTAGAATCATTTCTTATAAACAATAGAGAATTCGATCAATGTTTCTCTGATATATTGCAGAAATCAGGATATTTAACATTATTAGAAGACTTTGAAATACCTAAAAACAAATATAGGTATGATGATAATGAATTAGATAAACTTTTGAATATTAAAGATATTAATCTTATCTCCGAGTATAAATTACAGAGGGATTTGTATAAAAGACATTATGAAACATATATTCAAGCTCAAAAAATGCTTAGAAATTTAAATCTAAAATATTTTTACCTGATAAATGACTTATACTTTAGGTTAGTCAATATTCATTTCAATTCAGCGAAACGATTTTTAATACGAATTGAGCACAAAAATAGTAGCTCTAGCGGAACTGAACAGAAATGAGTTTTACTATTCTAAGTACAACAAGCGGTTAAATTTCCTAAATATTTTGTAAGTTTTTAAGGGAATTTGACCGCTTGTTGTTATTCACTACCACGTACGAGCCGTACGTGGTTAGGAGGCTCTTCGAGCCTGTTGAGCCACGTTGTGGCTCATTTTTTATCTCAAAGCCTTATCCCAAAAGCTATCTAATTCCCAATTTTGTGGAATACCCATATATTCTTTCTGAATGTCAGGATAACTATCTAACAATTCCTTCAAGCGTTTTGCCCATGTTGAATTTGGGCTGATGGTATAAAGTAGTACTTGAATTGCGACTAAAATCGGATAAAGGCGTTTTTCTGCGTTAATATGAGTATTATTTAAGCTAATGGCTGATAAAAGCCATTGGGTATTTTGACTCGTTGGGGTTTTAATAATGCGCCCAAATTCTCTATTCCATAATCGGCTGTGATGAGCACAGATATTGCGAACATCATTTAAAACTTTTAACCAAGATTCTAAAATAGGCGCTTGTACGCCTAAATTTTTGGCAATCGGTTTTTGATGTTTTTCTGATAGCCCCGCATATAAATGACTAAGTTCGCCCCAAGTTAGCATTTCAATCATCATCCACGAGGGTAATAATTTCGGTGTATTGTACTGAGTGAGATAGTGGCGTAAGAAATTTTCTTTACGAACATTATTTAATAAGCGATCTCTTTCTTGTTCATCGATATTATTATTTTTGTAGCGTTTCTGAATATGTTTTTCATCACGCTCTAAGCGTTGCTGTTCTTCAGCCAGTTGTTTTTCAAGCTGAGCGAGTAAGCGATAAATATTGAAATCCTTTTTGAAATAGCTTTCTTGCATATACCAAAAAGGATTTTGAGCTTGTGTTCCCATTACATTGCTGATTTGTGTACGGACAGAGACTTAAATACGTTCAATCGCATCTAATACAAGCAAACGTAATTCACGGTCAAAGATGTATAGATTAAGAATATCGTCAAATGTAGTATTTGGCTTGAAGTGATGATTTGGATTGTTGAGTTGTTGAAAAGGAATGGTATAAGCGGAAAAACGATAATAGCTAATATGTTCCAAATAACGTTCCGCACGAGCTTCATCAGGTACAATCAAACCTCTTGTTTTCCATTGTTGTATAAGCTCTTGATTGGATTTTGCAGGTTTATTAAATTGCCCCATTTTCTATCTTCCGTGTAAAAAAAACCTGCAAATTTGTGCGTAACTAAGAAAACTCAGTCATAGGCATAGCAAGTATGTTGGACAAAGTATATCAAAATGATATTTTTGTCGCAAACAAGCGGTCAAATTTCCTTAAAATTTACAAAATATTAGGGGGATTTGACTGTTTGTTGTTTTTACTCCAGCCCCGGGCATATAACCACGCACGAGCCGTATGTGGTTAGGGGGCTCTTCGAGCCTGTTGAGCCACGCTGTGGAACTGTATTTTTTGTGTTTCCTATCCTTAGAACTTAGTAATATGTAACCGCAAGCAGCTTGTTTCTCTTAGATTATAGCTTGTTCCATAAGTTTATTTTGTATAATATATCATACAAAATAAGCCAAAAAGGTGAAGTTATGAGTGATATATCAATCAAAATTAAAAAACTAACATTGCAGACCTATGTTGATAATTTATGGCGAGATATGGCGGAGCTTTATTTCAATGCTCAGTATGAATTAGAGAGCATGGAATATTTAACGGACTATGCCGTCGATTTTTTTGGGCAAGCGAATGCCAGATCCATATCAATTAATTATCCTGTAAATGTGTTTATTGATCATGCTGATAAGCTGATGACTACACTTGCCGATATTATTCCTGCCGGAGCGAGTCGGCGTTATTGGCTGGAAGCTCTTGATATCAAGCACCTATCTATTTCTCATCAAAATTACTTATTACTAAAAAATGGCGCAATATCCCCTATCGGCAATGTTCGAGTTAAAGAGGCTGTGCCAGAAATACAAAGTGAGCGTTATTTTCCATTAAATGTGGTACAAAACAGGCAGAGTGATTTTTTAGAATATGCAAATCAGACAGGAGCTATTGTAGGCGGAGCGACCGGGGCTGGGGGAGAAGCACCAAAGTTATTACTTAAACGCCAAGATAAACAAGTTTGGATTGATAATTTGCAATTAGGTTTAGATTGCGATACGGCTTATTTAGTGAAATATCCTCGTGGGAATTATTCAGAGTTGGACTGTGATATTTTAAGAGCTGAATATCATTATTATCATGAGCTGCGTGCATTAGGGTTTTCAACTATAGATACTGATCTAATGAAATTAGAAGAAGGGGAACGTTATCCGTCTTTATGGCTACCTAGATTCGATATGAAGTTCAAAGATGGAAAATGGGAGCGATATGCTATGGAATCGGTTTATTCTATGTTGCAAAAATATGGTGGAAATCTTGATCATGAGCAGACTATTCGCAACTTACTCAATGTTATTTCAGCTTCGCAATTTTCTAATGATTTTGATAACCGGCATTTTGTTATTGAATGGGTAAAAAGGGATTTGTTGAATATTGCTTTTGGAAATAGTGATAATCATGGCAGAAATACTGCATTTTTACGTGATGATAATCGTATTTGGCTATCCCCTATCTATGATTTTGCTCCGATGCGGGCAGATCCGGAAGGCATTATCAGAACGACCACTTGGGCTAAAAATGGAGATAACTCTCAAGAGTTCGCCGGAGAATATCGCTTTGATAAAATAGCTGACAGTTTATCTGACCTTATTGAACCAGATATATTGTTAAGAGAATTAAGAATGCTTGCGACCCAATTAGTAGATTTAAAATCTAGACTTACGAAGCGAGGTGTTCCGAAAAGCATTTTAGATTTTCCCGCCATTGGTTTTGATTACTTACCTGAGAAGTTACAACGTTGGGGGCTGGTATGACGATTCAACATAAAAATGCCTCACCGACGCGCTCTAAAGTGAATGGCATTGAACGACAATTAATCCGTGAAACGATTATAGTACAGCTCTTAAAAGGTGAGATTAGCCAAGGGCAAGCACTGCGTCGATTAAGAGTGGAAGCATTGGGAATAAACCAGCAAGATTATCTGAAATTAGCGAAAGTTTCTCGGCAAACTCTTTCTAATATCGAAAATGATAAAGGAAACTATAGTATAGAAACGATTAATCAGGTTTTTAAACCGATGGGGCTAAAGCTAGGTCTTATGCCGATTTCAAAAGACTTGATGGATTCCTTTCTAAAATAATTACCGGCACCTGTCGGGAGATGGGCGCTATCGTGTAATGTCAAAACAAGCGGTCAAATTTTCCTAAAAATTTACAAAATATTAGGGGAATGTGACCGCTTGCTGTTTTTGCTCTAGTCACAGTGGAATTTCCTAATCCACGCTGTGGCTCTTGGTGAAAACCTTTAGCGAAATCAAATAGCTGTAAATACTGTTCTCGCACATTATTAAAATGTGATAGCGGTCACTTTTTTAGCGTGAATTTTCATATATAGTCCGGTCGGATGAGTAAATTTTCTGATTGGGAGTATCAAATGAATATTTTTAAAGAAGCGCCGGATCTTCCTGTGACCAAAACAAAAGAGGAGATCGATAAAACCTATCGTTATTGGCGGATACAGTTGATGTTGGTCAGTTATGTCGGTTATGCAGTTTTCTATTTTACCCGTAAAGGTTTTAATTTTGTGATGCCGGCAATGTTGACTGATTTGGGGCTGCAAAAAGCGGATATCGGTATGATGGGGACGGCGTTTTATTTGACCTACGGTGTATCTAAGTTTTTATCCGGTGTCATCGGAGATCGTTCTAATCCGAGATATTTTATGGGATTAGGCTTAATGGCAACCGGCTTGGTGAATATCTTCTTTGGGATGAGTTCTTCCATTTTTATGTTCGTTACGTTGTGGATGATTAATGCGTTCTTCCAAGGCTGGGGCTGGCCGCCATGCTCAAAAATTTTAAATACTTGGTATTCTCGTAATGAGCGTGGTTTATGGTGGGCGATTTGGAATACGTCGCATAATTTAGGCGGAGCGGTGATTCCGTTACTCGCAGGGGCGGCAACTTTAGCCTGGGGCTGGCGTTACGGAATGATTATTCCTGGTGTGATTGCGGTTGTTGTCGGGATTGGTTTGTGTGTTTTATTGCGAGACAGACCAGCTTCAATGGGGCTGCCGACCGTAGGGGAGTGGCGTAATGATATTGCGGAACAAAAACATGAAAGTGACGGCTTAGGCTTAACCACATGGGAAATTCTCAAACAATACGTCTTTAAAAATAAAATCATTTGGGCGTTGGCGATTTCTTATGGTTTGGTTTATATCGTCAGAACCGGTATTAATGACTGGGGTAATTTATATTTAACCGAGACCCATCATTATGATTTATTGCAAGCGAATACGGTTATCGCATTCTTTGAAATCGGGGGCTTTTTAGGGGCATTATTTGCCGGTTGGGGTTCCGATAAGTTCTTTAAAGGTAACCGCACACAAATGAACATTATTTATGTGTTAGGAATTATTTCGGTGGCTTTGGGGTTATGGTTGATTCCAAGTGATGATAAATTCATTATGTCGAGTTTATTTTTCTTGATGGGCTTTTTTATCTTTGGACCACAATTCTTAATTGCGATGGCGGCAGCGGAAAACTCACATAAATATGCATCTGGCGCATCAACTGGTTTTGTGAGTTTATTTGCCTATATTGGTGCGGCAATTGCCGGTTTACCGTTATCATTGATTATCGAACAATTCAAATGGAACGGTTTCTTCAGCACGTTATTCATTATCTCATTAGCTTGTGCGTTGTTACTCGTTTTAGTGTTTGTATTGCAAAACAGACGAAATCAAGCGATTAGCTAAATGTTGATTGAGCTGAGAAGCTCTTTTTCTGATGGCGCTCGACTCTGTCGAGTGCCTTTATTTTTGCTTGTGTTATTGAAGAATTGACCGCTTGTGGTTTTCATTTCAGCTCTAGCTGAGCATATAACCACGCACGAGCCGTACGTGGTTAGGGGGCTCTTCGAGCCTGTTGAGCCACGCTGTGGCTCTTTATGTATCTTACTCCCACTTCAGTGGGAGGCTTTTATATTTCAATTAATTATCAACATCCGTCGGGATGTGGGGGCTATCATAATACTCTTGATAATAAAGATCTTTTTACTCAAACGTAATTAACCAGTCAGGATTCTCTAATTTCTGAAATTCTTTTAAGTTAGTATCCTTACGAGCATTTTCAATTTGTTGAGATATATTTTGATCTCGAAAATGCCAAATAATAAAAGCGACTGGTGCAGAAGCAATTAAAGTAAATATTGTCCAAAAGCTATTAAGTGTTTTAACGTCCTCAAAATTTAAATCTAATAATTCTACAAAAGATTTTGGGTTTAATAGAATTGCTCCTGAAATCATTGCAGCAAAAATAACCTTTAACCAGTTTGGCATTTTATTACAATGAAATTCACTATATGAGATTAGATTTTTGAACCACTTATTCATATTTTCTCCATAAAAAAACGGTAAGTCTGAATGACAAAATTCATTCAGAAACTTACCGCTTGTTTAAGCTAAATAGATTAGTTACCTGCTAATAAATATTCACGTAATTTTGCGAAATCTGCCGGCATGGTGTCAGATAACAATTCCATTTTATTGTGTTTATCTAACGCTTCCGGTAGTGGTAATTCGATCTCTAAAATGCGCTCTACCGATTCTTTGAATTTTGCTGGGTGAGCGGTGCAGAGGAAAATACCGGTTTCACCTGCTTGAAGCTGATCTTTTAACACTTGGTAAGCGATTGCACCGTGCGGTTCGCATAAGTAACCTTCCGCATATTGTGTTTTTAATGCCGCTTCGGTTTCCGCATCGTTTAATGCCGCCGAACCTAAATCGGTTAGCGCCCAGCCGTTGCGTTTAAATAATTCTTCCACTCGTGGCCAGTTGTTCGGGCGGCTTACGTCCATTGCATTTGACAGGGTCGCAACCGTCGCATTCGGTTCCCATTTGCCTGATTTTAAATAACGTGGCACGGTGTCGTTCGCATTAGTTGATGCGATAAAACGTTTGATTGGTAAACCTAAGGTTTTTGCGATTAAACCTGCTGTTAAGTTACCGAAGTTACCGCTTGGCACAGAAACCACAACATCTGAACGTTTTTCTTTCGGTAATTGCGCTACCGCTTCAAAATAATAACAAACTTGCGCTAATAAACGGCTGATATTGATTGAGTTTGCTGAGTTTAAGCCGATCGCTTGACGTAATTCGGCATCGTCAAACGCTTGTTTTACTAACGCTTGGCAAGCGTCAAAGTCCGATTCGATCGCAACGGTACGAATGTTACCACCTAAGGTACAGAATAATTTTTCTTGTAACGGGCTGATTTTGCCTTTTGGATAAAGGATCACCACATTGATATTTTCTAAACCGTAGAATGCGTGTGCAACTGCTGCGCCGGTGTCGCCTGAGGTTGCGGTTAAAATGGTAATTTTGCCGTCACCACGCACGCTTGCCAGTGCTTGTGCCATAAAACGACCGCCGAAGTCTTTAAACGCCAATGTCGGGCCGTGGAACAGCTCAAGTGCATAAATGTCGTCATTCACTTTTGTGAGCGGTGCCGGGAAGGTAAACGCATTTTTTACCATCGCATTTACCGTTTCTTGCGGAAGCTCTTCACCAATCAGTGCCGTAAGAATTTTTTGACTGCGCTCAACTAAAGGTAAATCGAGTAACGCCTCGATATCGTCAAATTTTGGTAACACTTCAGGGAAAAATAAGCCCTGATCTTTACCTAAACCTTGGCGCACGCCTTGTGCAAAATTAACTTGTTCTTCGGGATGTTTGATGTTGTATAAGTTCATTAGGATGGGTCCTTTATATTAAGAGTGATTTATCTGATTCTAGCCATTATCCTCCGTTAGTCAATGCAAAAGGCGTGATTATTTGCGCAAATTTTTAAAATCTTCACCGCTTAGGTAATGCACAAAGAAATATCTCGCCATTCTCTTTTGCAAGCGGTTGAATTTGCTTTAAAATTTGCAAACTTTTGCATAAATTCGACCGCTTGTAGCCTATGAAAAGCCTATTCAAAAAGATTCAAACCGACTGGTTGTCGGAAAATATTATTAAAACGTTCCCTATCTTTATTGCGATAAACCTTGTTTCGGTTGTGGTGTGGCAATTACAGATGTCACATCTTGCTATGCCATTGGTGCTGGGGGTAATTGCCGGCGGTTTAGTAGATTTAGATAGCAGTTTAACCGGCAGAGTAAAGAATTTAGCGCTGAGTTTAGTCGCTTTTTCGTTATCCACTTTGAGTGCGCAGTGGTCGCTCAGTGTAGGTTGGTTGTTTTTGCCGGTGGCAATGGTTAGTACTTTTGCATTAGTGATGTTGGGGGCGATTGGGCAGCGTTATAGTACGATTGCTTTCGGCACGTTAATTGTGTCGGTTTATACTTGCCTAACCTACAGCGCAGACGATAGTTGGTACGGCAGTCCGTTAATGATTTTAGCCGGTGCGCTGTTATATGGGCTGGTCAGTATTGTCGTGCATTTATGTTTTCCGAATCGTTTGGTGCAGGAAAACTTAGCGAAAGCGTATGATGCGTTAGCCGCTTATTTACAGGCAAAATCAGAATATTTTGATCCGGACGATGATGATTTGCCGGCTAAGCAATTGGCGTTGGCAAAGGCAAATCAGCAAGTGATGGCGGCTTTCGACCAAACTCGAGTTTCACTGTTTTATCGTTTACAAGGGCAACATCGCCATGTTCGCACCCGCCGTTTATTGCGCTATTACTTTACTGCACAAGATATTTTAGAACGCGCAAGTTCCAGTCATTATCAATACCATGAACTTTTTCAACAACTCAGCAATAGCGATTTAATGTTCCGGTTTCAGCGAGTGATGGAACTTCAGGCGATAGCTTGCCAACGAATCGCTTCAGCGCTGCGTCATCGAGAGAGCTATCAACACAGTGTGCGGGGCGAGAAAGCGCTACAAGGTTTGTTGAATTCATTGAATTATCATCAGGCAAGAGGGCTACATAGTGCGCATCGTTGGCTATCAATTGCCGAGAACTTACGCAATATTGAAGGGCAATTAAGCCAAATTGAGCAACAGACATCAGTAGATAATTTACGCAAAGATTTTGCCAAATCCGCCCGCTTAACGGCGGAAAATGTCTCAGGTTTACGCAATATGTTTTCGGCAATTCGCAGCCAATGTACGCTTTCTTCACAGCTATTTCGTCATGCGTTACGTTTATCGTTAGTGGTATTCGCTTGTAGTTTACTGGTGTTTTTATCCGGCTTAGATAACAAAGGCTACTGGATTTTGCTGACTGCGATTTTTGTTTGTCAGCCGAATTATTCCGCCACCAAAAAACGTTTAATTCAGCGAGTGATTGGAACAATGCTCGGGGTGGTTGTCGGCTATTGTTTCCAATATTTTTCACCGAGTTTGGAAGCACAATTAGGGCTAATTACCTTAACCGGCAGTTTGTATTACTTTTTTAGGGTAAGCAATTACGGCTCTTCCACCTTTTTTATTACGCTGTTGGTGTTTGTGAGCCTAGATGTGGCGGGCTTAGGCGCACAAAATGCGTTATTGCCTCGCTTGTTCGATACACTATTAGGCACGGCAATTGCGTGGTTGGCGGTTTCGTTTATTTATCCGGACTGGAAATATTTAAATTTACATCAAAATCTACAGAATACGCTGAAAGCAAGCGGGCAATATTTACGCCATATTTTGGCGCAGCTGCAATTCGGTTATAACGATCAGCTTGGCTATCGAGTGGCACGCCGAGACGTACATAATCATATTTCAGCGTTGAGTGCGGTGATTTCAAATATGCACAGCGAGCCGCAAAAATATCAAAATGCGCTGCATTTTGCCCCGACCCTATTGGGGGTAACTTATACGTTGTTGGGTTATATTTCCGCATTGGGTGCTTATCGGGTAGAAAGTCATGAACTGAATCATCATATTGATTTTTCCGCCATTTTCTTTAGCCAAGGTAAAAAAGTCGTGAAGGTTTTAGATGAAATGACTTATGCGAAAGCTAGCGGTGCGCATATTGAGCAACAGCTAGCGGACATAGATCAGGCGTTAAATCAATTTGAAATTGCAAATCAAGCCGGAGAAGACAGATTAGCCTTGGTGTTAACACAACAATTGCGTTTGATTGTGCAGCTGTTACCTCAACTTCAGGCACTGGTGAATAAAGAACATTTCTATTCACAGCAGCACTAACCGTCAACAAGCGGTCCGAGTTGTCGAATTTTTTGCAAATCGGACCGCTTTTTTATTACATATTCGTATAACAATGCACCATAGATTGTATGAAATTTCGCAAAATAGTCTTAGAATGCGAACTTGCATATCCTTAGTTTGCCATATAGGGGTATGCGGAATAGATTTATTTATGGAGAGTTTTCGTGTTAAGTAAACAGTCTGCGATTCAGGGCTTTATTTTGGCAGGGTTATATAATCTTGTCGGTATTTTAGGTTTTACTCAGTTTTTCACCAATCCCACCTTAATGGAAAATGATCCGATCGTTTTCTCTTGGCTTGGTCAAATTGCGATTATTTTATGGGGCTTGGCTTATTGGTCGGTCGCTCGTCGCTTTTGGCTAACGCCTCACTTAGTATTAATTTTTTGTTTGGAAAAAATGTTGTATGCCGCCGCTTGGGCATATTGGCTGGCAACTCAGCCCGAAAAATTAGATGCACTTGCCGGACAATCTATGCTGATGTTTTGCTTTTTTGCCAGCTATGGTTTTGGCGATTTCTTATTTGGTCTTTTCTTCGGACTGGCGGCAATTAACGCTTTTAAAGGCCGGTATTATTAGACGGCAATTATTTTGATGACATGATGATAAGGAAGTGAACCTATGCTCAAACTCACGGCAATTTCCAGTGCGATAGCGCTGATCGGCATAAGTCAAATGGCATATGCTACGACTCCTACTCCTTCGTCCGCTGCACAGCAATGTGCTGCATTAAAAGAAGCGAAGATTTACGATACGCAGATTATCAAAGCAGAATGGTTGCCAGCCGGTGAATTACCCCAAGATAAGAATGCGGCGATGAGTGGTGCGAGTGCTAAGCCGGTTACCGCTGGTGCGCATTGTATTGTCACCGGTGAAATCGAAAAACGCATCGGGGTAAACGGCAAACCGTATGCGATTAGTTTCCAACTCCGCTTACCGGAACAATGGAATAAAAAATTCTTATTTCAAGGCGGTGGCGGCACAAATGGCATCGTTTCCCCTGCAATTGGTAAAACACCGGTACGTGGTTCGGATGCTTTACCGGCTCTTTCTCGTGGTTATGCGGTGGTGAGTACCGATAGCGGTCACGGTGGTGGTTCACGAGATATCTCATTTTCTGAAGATCAATTGGCTCGTTTTAACTATGCGTTGGCTTCCACCGGTAAGGTAACTGTAGTCGCTAAACAACTGATCGAACAAATGTATCAAACAAAGCCGAGCAAGAGCTTCTTCATGGGCTGTTCGAATGGCGGACGAGAGGCGATGCAAGCGGCGATGCGTTATCCGCAAGAGTTTGACGGTGTGGTAGCCGGCAACCCGGGTTTTCGTTTATCGAGAGCTGCTGTGGCGGAAGCGTGGGATAACCAACATTTCTTGAAATATGCCCCAACCAATGAAAAAGGCGAAAAAATTGTTGCCAATGCGCTGACGCAAGCGGATTTAGATGTGGTGGTAAAAGGCGTATTGAAACAGTGTGATGCCAAAGACGGCTTAGCGGACGGCATCATTAACGCTTGGGAACAGTGCGACTTTAAACCGGAAATGGTAACAGCAGAATTAGGCGAACGAGCAGAGCAAAAGGTAGCATTATTAAATGCGATTTTTGGTGGTGCGCAAAATAGCCGTGGTGAAAACGTATATGCTTCTTGGCCTTATGACGCAGGGCTTAATACCAATGGCTGGCGAGTGTGGAAACACGGTTCTTCGCAAACGGCTGAACCGAATGCCATCAATTTTATGATGGGCGTACAAAGTTTAGCGCAATATTTTATGACACCGCATAATCCGATGTTTGATACGCTCACATTCGATTTTGATAAAGATGTTGCCAAAACAGCTGAAATCGCAGGGGTACATGATGCCGATGAAACGGATTTATCTTACTTCCAAGCGAAAGGCGGCAAGATGATTATCTTTGAAGGCGTGTCTGACCCGGTATTCTCCGCACATGATTTACGTGATTGGTATAACCAATTGCAGGCAAATATGCAAGACGTACAAGGTTTTGCTCGGGTGTTTATGGTGCCGGGTATGAACCATTGCGGTATGGGGCCGGCAACGGAGAATTTCGACCCGCTTACGGCGTTAGAGCAATGGACGGATGAGGGCAAAGCGCCTGATTTTATTCTTGCAAAAGCTGGACCTGAGATGTCAAATAAAGCGAAAGAAATGCCGCTGTGTCCATATCCGAAAATTGCGACTTATATTGGCGGAGACGAAAACAAAGCTACCAGCTTTGAATGTAAATAGGGTATAGCCCTAATAGACAAGCGGTTGATTTTGTAAAATTTTTTGCAAATTTGACCGCTTACTGAGGATTCCAATGAAAAAATATCTAATGTTATTAATCAGCCTATTCTCTTTAAATGTTTTGGCGGCAGAAGGCTATAAAGATCTAAAATTTGGCAGTTCAATTGATGAAGTGCGTAAGAGCAAATTATGTCAGAGCGTGTGGGAAGAACTTGAAGCGAATAATGTTTGGCGCTGTAATCAGTTTAAGTTTGCCGAACAGCCGATAAAAGCCATTATTCGTTTTGCCGATCAGAAGTTAGAATTAATCAATCTAGTGCTGGCGGCGCATGAACGAGATCGTGTCAGCCAAGGCTTACGTCAGAAATACGGTGAACCAACACAAATTTCCGGCAATATCAAATTAGGGCAAGTGTTACCAACCGATCAAAAATGGTTTATGGTGTTTGATGACGACAGCATCCGCTTGATCTTCATTCCGGCGGCGAAAGTGCAAACCCCACAAGGGCAGACTAGCGTACCGGCACAATTAAATCTACGCTATCAACCGAAAAAGGCGAATAGCTTGATTGACGATCTATAACGTATTAACCCTTTATAAGCGGTCATTTTTGTGCAAAATTTTGCACGAAAGAGACCGCTTTTATTTTGCCTCATTTCTACATAGAGTTTATAAAAATGTGATCTGGCTCACATTTTTGATACCTATTTCACGGTATAATTTCACAAAAACTTAACAATAATTTAATAAAGGAATGTTATGAGTAACTCGCCTTCTGCCGTTTCCTCGTTTTCGGATGTCACTTTAATTGGGGCTGGGATTATGAGCGGAACCTTAGGTACGTTGTTAAAAGAACTTGCACCTCACAAGACCATCAGTGTCTTTGAAAAATTATCGGCAGTAGGCTTAGAAAGCTCAAATGAATGGCACAATGCAGGCACCGGTCATGCAGCATTATGCGAGCTGAATTACACCGCACAGCAAGCGAATGGTGAAATTGAAACCGAACGCGCGTTGAAAATTTTCGAAGATTTCCAGTTGTCGTTACAGCTTTGGAGTTACTTGGTTGAAACGGGAAAAATTAGTCAGCCGCAGCAATTTATTCAGCCGATTCCACATATCAGTTTCGTGCAGGGCGAGGCGGATGTTGCGTTTCTGAAAAAACGCTATCAAGCATTAACCCAACATCATTTTTTTGCCGAGATGCAATTTAGCCAAGCGCCGGAGCAATTAGCACAATGGATGCCGTTGATGATGGCGGATCGTCCCACTAACCAGCCGGTTGCCGCCAGTTATATGGCGGGAGGCACCGATGTCAATTTCGGGGCATTAACTCGTAAACTATTCGCTTATTTAGCTTCGCAAGGTGCGGAGCTAAACTTAAATCATCAAGTCTCAGATTTGGTCCGCTTACCGAATGGCGAATGGGAAATTTCCGTGATTGACGCTTCAAATCAGCTACGTAAACATCGTAGTAAATTTGTGTTTATCGGCTGTGGTGGCGGTAGTTTGCATTTGTTACAGAAATCCGGCATTGCCGAGGCGAAAAGTATTGGCGGCTTTCCGGTTAGCGGTTTATTTATGGTGTGTAACAATCCGCAAGTGATTGCCCAGCATCAGGCTAAAGTGTATGGCAAAGCGAAAGTAGGGGCGCCGCCAATGTCCGTGCCTCACTTAGATAGCCGTTTTATCAATGGTAAGCAAACATTATTGTTCGGGCCTTTTGCCGGTTTTACGACTAAATTCTTAAAACAAGGCAGCCATTTCGACTTAATTACCTCTATTCGTCCGGCGAATTTTAGCTCGGTGATGGTTGCCGGCGTTAAAAACTTACCACTAGCCAATTATTTGGTGAAACAAGCGATGTTAACCAAAGAACAACGTATGGCGGAGTTACGAGAGTTTATGCCGAATGCGAAAAGTGAAGATTGGGATTTGTTAGTTGCCGGTCAGCGGGTACAGGTGATTCGTCAAAACGATATGCGTTTCGGTACGGAAGTGATTCACGCTCAAGACGGTTCGCTTGCGGTGCTGCTTGGCGCATCTCCGGGCGCCTCCACTTCGGTAAAAGCAATGTTAGATGTGATTTGTCGCTGCTTTGTTGATGAGTTGCCAGAATGGCAGACTAAACTTGAACAAATGATGCCTTCTTTCAATAAAGCGTTACGCAATGAGCCGGAACTTTATACACAGCTTAAAGCACGCTTTGCCTCAAGTCTGAAACTCACCCTCAATTAACGGATAAGCGGTCAATTTTTGTGTGACTTTTGCAATTTGCAAAAAAATCACCAAAATTGACCGCTTTTTTTCCCTACTTTCCAACGCATTTCGAGAATTTGTGTGATCTTCGGCGCATTTTTACAAAAAATTCACATCATTTTATATCTTCTCTAACATTTTTGATCTAGAATCTAAATGTTAACCATTCGCATTTTAATTAAGGCCATAATATTTAGAATAAAGAGGTAAAAATGATTATTTCATCAGCCAATGATTATCGTGAAGCAGCACGCCGTCGAGTTCCTCCGTTTATGTTTCATTATGCGGACGGCGGTTCGTTTGCTGAGCGTACCCTAGAGCGCAATGTGACTGATCTTGCCGATCTAGCATTACGTCAACGTGTGTTAAAAGATATGTCGAAGCTTGATACCGAAATTGAATTATTTGGTGAAAAGCTGGCAATGCCGGCGGTGCTTGCACCGGTAGGTGCTTGTGGTATGTATGCTCGCCGTGGTGAAGTACAGGCGGCACAGGCAGCGGAAAATAAAGGCATTCCGTTCACGCTTTCTACGGTATCAATTTGTCCGATTGAAGAAGTGACCGCCGCAATTAAACGTCCAATGTGGTTCCAACTTTATGTGTTAAAAGACCGCGGTTTTATGAAACACGTGTTAGAACGTGCCAAAGCGGCAGGTTGTTCAACCTTAGTCTTTACCGTGGATATGCCGACACCAGGTGCTCGTTATCGTGACCGTCATTCGGGTATGAGTGGCGATTACAAAGAAATTCGCCGTGCATTACAAGCGGTAACGCATCCGTTCTGGGCGTGGGATGTTGGTCTTAGAGGAAAACCACATTCACTTGGTAACGTTTCAGCTTATACCGGTAAAGCGGTAGGTTTAGATGATTACGTCGTGTGGTTAGGCGAGAACTTCGACCCGTCAATTTCGTGGAAAGATCTGGAATGGATTCGTGATTTCTGGGATGGTCCAATGGTGATCAAAGGCATTTTAGATCCGGAAGATGCGAAAGATGCGGTACGTTTCGGTGCGGATGGTATTGTGGTTTCAAATCACGGTGGTCGCCAGCTAGACGGTACATTATCTACAGCAAAAGCATTACCTTCAATTGCTGATGCGGTGAAAGGCGATATTAAAATTCTTGCTGATTCAGGTATTCGTAACGGCTTAGATATTGTACGTATGCTCGCATTAGGTGCGGATGCTACGATGCTTGGACGTGCGTTTGTTTACGCTCTTGGCGCAGCAGGCAAAGCCGGTGTAGAAAATATGTTAGATATCTTCAAGAAAGAAATGCACGTTGCCATGACCCTTACCAGCAACCAAAAAATCAGCGACATCACCCGTGATGCGTTAGTGGATTTGAGTAAGTTATAACATTAAATCTTATATAAACAAAAAGCCCCAGCTCGAAAGAGCTAGGGTTTTTTTGTGAGATTTGCTGGAGTATTTGGACTATTTTTTGTTAAAAACTTTCTTTTAATAATTTCAAAACACATTCCATTTTGGCGGATTGCTTACGATGAGCAGTGACGGCATATAGATTGTAGTACGGCATTTGAATATGCGGCAGTACTATTTCCAATTCTTCTTTTTTAATTGCTGAGGCAATTTCACCTTCAAGTTGGAAGGTGAGTCCGAAGCCTGAAATAGCCAAGGTTCTCGCTGCAAGAATCGTTGGGCAGTGTAGAATTTTACTGCTACGAAATTGCCCCAAATTTAGATTGCTAAAAGCATTATTAAATACGCTATCGTTATATTTCAGCCATTTTTGTGCTAATAAATCCGTTGGCGTACGAATAGGATTTTCAGCTAAATATGCGGGGGAAGCACATAGACAAAGTCGCCATTGAGTAAGGTAACGGACGATCAATTGGCTATTAGGGGCTGGTTCGGCAGCACGTATAGCAATATCAATTGAACCATCCATTAAATCTGCGATACTGTCATCCGTCAGTAAAATCAGTTCAATTTGCGGATAAGCGTCCCAATGGCTGCCAACAAATAAAAAATTGTATGCCACGAGCTGACTTTGAGCAGTTGTCCACCAATCAAAGGCCCTGCAATCGGCGCTGCCACCATAATAATCATCAGTGTGAACATCAATTGCACGGCGCGTGTTTTGTCAAACAAATCACGCACCATTGCGCGAGCCAACATCGGTGCAGTACAAGCACCGAATGCCTGAAATACACGCCAAAAAACAATTTGCCCAATTGTCTCCGACATCGCACAGCCTACCGAGCCAATCACAAATAAAACCATACCCATATAAAGCGGTATTTTACGTCCGATACGGTCGCTAATCGGGCCCCAAAGCAACTGTGCTAAAGCAAAGCCAATCAAAAATCCCGTAACCGTTAATTCTGCTTGACCGCCTAAATCTTGGGTCATTTGTGGCATCGCAGGCAGATAAATATCCGTTGAAAGCGAAGTAAATGCCATCAATGCCGATAAAATAATGAGTAATAAAATACTGTTGATAGTTTTAACTTGTTGCATTGTTTTGCCTAAATAAAATTAACCAAACCAAAAATCTTGTGCTGTAAGCCACCGCAATTAAAATCGCAAAAAAGTCAAAATAAAAGACCGCTTGTGGTTCATCATAATTGAAATAGGCAAAATCCACTTTCAGCAATAAATAGGGCAACAACTCTCGTTGTACAAAAATGAAAATGCCACAAGTAGCGATAATCAACCAGCAAGCAGGAATAAGCCAACGAGCGAGCCAATGTTCAAGATCTAAACGGTAGCCGTTTGCTAATAAATTCGCAATCGCTTTCCAATGTAACCCCAAATGGACGCCTGCGAAAATTTGCAGCCAATGAGTGCTGGTCATATGAATTTTTCGCATAAAATCGGTGGTAGAGTGGAACGGCATTTCTGCAAACAGATGTTTAGAAAGCATAATGCCACTGATACAAGCGGTTAAAAATAACAAAAACGTTGCCAAATTAACCGCACTTTGCAAAATGCGATATCCGTTATAGCTGCCTGAAAATAGCTTTTTGAGCCACCAGATATTCAGCGAAAGATGTGAGATAATCAAGGCAAAAAAGACTAAACCGAGCCATTCGTGCGTGATTTCTTCATAAAGATGATAACCAAAAAGCGAAAGCAAAATTGCCGTGAGAACCAAATCTTGAGCGAGTTGGAAGAGATATTTTTTCTTCATAATAATCAATGTAGGGACACACGGCGTGTGTCCGTAAAAGGCAATATAACAAGATGGACACACTCAGTGTGTCCCTACAAATTATTTGTTATAACCATTTTCAGTTAAGAACTTCGCCAACCGTTTTTCTACTTCAGGCTCTGCTCTGACCGTTTTATGTAAATACGCCTCAAAACTTTTCTTCACTTTGGCTTGGGGTTGAAGTTGCTGAATAACTTTATCCGTTCCGCCCAAGCGACTACCGCCGTGACCGACCACAGGCACGATATTTTTTCCGCTAAAATCCACTTGTTCAAGCAAAGAATAAAGCGGCATCGGCATTTGATACCACCAAATCGGATAGACCAAAAATACCGTGTCCACGTCCGCTAAATTAGGCAGCGATTTCAACGCTGGCTTGATATTTTGACGCTGTTCATTTTGCGCAAAATCTAGCAACGGCTGATGAGTGGCCGGATAGCTTTGCACCGTTTCCAAACGGAATAATTCCGCGCCTGTGTTTTTCTGAATTTCTTTCGCCAAATATTCATTTGCGCCCAGCATTTCGCCGTTTTTAATCAGCTTACTCGCCCCTGAGACACCGTCCACTAATTGATCGGCTGTGTAGTTTTCAGGTTGAGAGAAGTAGATAATCAAGTTTTTGGCTTGAGCAGATAATGTTGTGGTCGTGGATAAAATCGCACTAAGAAGTAATGTCTTTTTTAATTTCATCTATTTTTCCTCGTAATGATTGAATGGAGATTATTATAAGAAAAAGGGATTTAACTGATTAGATGGGAAAAATTAAATAGGCTTATGAATAAAATTCAATGAAAGTGCGGTGGAATTTGTAAAAATGTTTACTTATCCGACCGTTTGTAAATATATTAACGTTGCTGTTGCCAAAATTTAACAGCCTGTTTTTCCCAGCCTTCTGCTGTTGTTCCCGTGCCTAATGCGAAACCGCGCCCAAGATTTTTATAAAGATGAAATTCTGTTGGCACGCCCATTTCGTTGAGTTTTTCAAGACGGCGTTTCATCACATTTGGTGATGCGATGCCGTCTTGTTCGCCGATAGCAACAAAGGTTGCTGGTTCGCCTTGGCGGTTGTAATCGTTGTGTCCTGTGTAGAGCATAATCACACTGTTGGGCTTGGAGTTTTGTGTTGTGCCAAAAGCCTGAGTGCCGTATGAGCCGATATAGGCTGCCATTCTTGCCCCGGCGGAGGCGCCCCATACGGAATAGCCGTTAGGGTCGACTTGTAACCTTTTTGCATTTTTTTGCACGAATTCGACCGCTTGAGCCATATCTTCGGTGGCGATTTGTCCACCCATGCCCGCTCTATATTTCACGACAAATGCGTTATAGCCTTGTTCGGCAATAGATTGCGCAATCGGAAAGCCCTCATGCAGTGATCCAACGTAAGCAAAGCCACCGCCTGGGGCAATCATCGCAAAGGGCGCATTCGGTTTGCCTTTAAATACAAATATGCCTGTATGTTGCTTGCTTGGATCTTGGCGTTTTTCCACTTCGCTATAAATTTCGTAAAAAATGGTATCGCCTTGTTCTGCTCGCTGGAGCATTTTATTTAGCGTTGTCGTCACTACCTGTGGCGAAATATGGCTATGATAAGGCATTAACTGTTCAATTTGGTTTAGTTGTAAATTTGGCTCATTACTTTTGTCATCCCAAGGCAGCAGACGCTCAGCAAACCCTTGAAATGTTGGTTGGGTAAGAATATCGTTTACGCTACTGTTTTGGGTAAATGGTTGAGCAGAAAGGGGCTGCATTAAAAGTCCTCCAATGAGTAATAAATATTTCATTTTTTATCCCTCTAAGCGCGCTTTATTTTTGCTAGACTTTGTAAATCTTGTACCACATTAGCAGGCTCTAGATTAAAAGGGCGATTATTCGGGTCTTTAATTCCGTCAAAATTTTCTGTTGGTTCATCTGCAATCGCTGTCGCAAACAAACGATTAAAACCCATTGTCCGCTCGCCTTTTTCGGCAAATAATTCAATGGTTTTATGTTCTGCCTCGGGAACCGTTAAAGCCTGGACTAAGGTTTCTGCTAGTTGTACACGAGAAATACCACCATCGCTTGCGGTCAGGGAGTAATTTGTTTTGCCTTGCGTGATAAAGAGCTGTTGTTCATCTGCTTCATTGCAGTCAAACCAGCTAGGGCGAATAATAGTATAAGGTTGATGAGAAGCTCGAATTAAGCGTTCAGTACGGCGTTTCCAAGCACAACCATTGTCAAAACGGAGTTCATTCACGACTAGAATACTGTAAATCGTACTCATCAGTACTAGTTTGGTATAGCGACCGTTGAGGGAATTCACAATGGTTTTTACCCCTTGATAATCCACATTTTCAGGATCAGCATAATTGCCTTGGGTGAAAATAATGCCATCAATGCCATCTGAAATACCTTTTAACGTATCAGGTTGGGTTAAATCGCCGATAAAAACGTCAACTCTCTTATCAAACTGAACTTTGTTTGGATTACGTACCAACGCACGAACTTGATAACCTTTATTTAGGGCTTCAGTTACGACATATTGCCCAATACTGCCTGTGGCGCCAACCACTAAAATTTTGTTTATTTTTTGCATTTTGCTTTCCTTATTTACTTATTTGAATAATCACTACACCCGCCAATAACACCAGCAAGCCTATGATTTGTAAGGCGTTAATCGGTTTTTTGGTTGCGCCGAGCAAGCCGAATTGGTCAATCAACAAGCTGCCGACTAACAAGCCAAATAACGAAGTTACAATCGCACCGCCTGTGCCGATTTGTGGCACGATCAGCACAATACCGCCGATATAAATCGCCCCGAGCAAACCACCGAACCATTGCCACCAAGGTTGCGGTTGTTTCAGCGCATTTTTGAGATATCGCCAAGCGGTTGGTTCTTTGCAACAAATCACCAAAGCCAATAACAGCGTACCGATAGCAAAGGGAACGAAGACCGCAAAGCTGGTGGAATGTAAAGTCTGGCGTAAGGCAGCATTGACCGCAGGCGTAATGCCTGATGCCACGCCGCCGCTGATGCCGAGAATTTGCCAAACCAACAATGAACTTTCTGCACGGTTTTTCAGGCTGCGTTGTTTGAGCGAAGGCAGTACAATCGCCACGCCAATGCCCACCATTACTGCCGCTAAGCCGACTAAGCGCAATAGGGTAAAATCATATTGTGGTGCCGAAAACCAGCCGAATGTGTCAATCAACGTGCCCGTGATGACTTGCCCTAAAATCGGCATAATCGCTGTTTGCACACTGCCCAAACGAGGGAAAATCAAGATATTGACCGTCAGCCCGAACATCGCCAACAAACCACCTAACCAAATCCACCAAGGCGATTGGCTTAATGTTTCTGTTGAAACCGCAAGCGGTTCATTTTGCACAAAAATCAGCAAAATCAATAAGATAGAGCCAAAGCCAAAAGATACAAAAGACGACAACAATGGCGACACAACATTTTTACGCAACACCGAATTTATCCCCGTCTGCAACGCAATCCCCATTCCCACCAACACGCCAACAGGCGCAGCAACTAACGAAATCATTGTTTTTCTCCGATTAAATTAAGTTGAAAACATTATAGGTCGGAAAGATTGTGTTGATTAGATAGGGAAAAATGAATGGGGTATTGAATGAAATTCAATAATGAGCTGTGGGGAATAAAAAAGTGCGGTGGTTTTGACCGCACTTTGTAAACTACACAAAATTTAAAATCCATTTGTAGGGGAGAATTACATTCGCCCTGATGTTCCTATGATTGTTTTGGGGCTAATGTGATTAGCCCCTACGCATTATTGCACCTTAAACACGTCTTTCAACACGCTCTCCCCCCTATCCGCAGCTGTTGGGTTTTGTTGGCGGATTTTATCCATCACTCGTTTTAATTCTGTTTCATTTAAGCCTAGATTTTTCAAAATGCCTAAATGCGAGCGCAGTTGATTCTGCACGGTTTCAAGGCTGGCAAGGGTGCTGACCGTAACCAATTCACGGTTTACGGGATTCAAATTATCACGGCTGAACAAATAGCCGAATAAATGGGCTTTTAGGGCGTAATCTACACCGTCAAAATTCCACAACACAGCGGAATTATCCCGACCGCTTAGGGTGTTGAGCGTGTGCGTACCTAAGGCGTAATAATCGGTCGGTTCGGCTTGCGTTGGCGGATTACCTTGTGGATCTTGAATACCTTTTTCGCCGCGTTCTTTCAGTACGTTTTGTAAGGTCAGTAAGCCGTTTAAAGCACGCGGAAAGCCTGCATAGGCGTATTGATGAGCGAAAATCTCACGTAATTCATTCACCGTTAAACCGCTTGCCAAGCCTTGTTCAATGGCTGGTTTTAGATGATCTAAATCGCCTCGGGCGGAATGGAACGCAATCGGCACAATGGCAAGTTGCTTATTTGCAAGCGGTGTGTTTTGGCTGATTTTTTGCAAATCGGCTTTGGGATCGGTTTTCGGCAGTTCCACTTTTTCTAACCAAGTGGCTTTATTTTCTTTGGCGTTCGGGCTGATGGCGATATGCGACATTTTGCTGTACTCACTCGCACCGTGCCAATGTTTCACGTTCGGCGGACACCAAATTACATCGCCTTTTTTGATGATTTGGATCGGCTTGCCCCATTCCTGCGTGCGTCCTTCGCCTTCGGTAACAATTAAGTATTGCCCTTGCGAATGGCTGTGCCAATCGGTAATAGCACCTGCCTGAAATTCCACAATCGCCGAACCGTCAGGGCTGTTCGGGATTTCAGGCAGCCGAGTAAAACGTGCTGCCCCTGAAAAATGCTCGCTCGGTGCGACCGTCCATTGATGTTGCGTATAAGGCGTAATGGTTTGTTCCGCAAAAGCCGATGACGTGGCGAAAGCAAGTGCGGTGGAAAATAACAACGTTTTTTTCATAGAGTGTTCTCTGTAGGGGCGAAATATTTTTCGCCCTGAAACAATCGGGAAATTGGGGCGAAAGATGTTTCGCCCCTACAATTATAAATTTTACAACTATAAATTCTTACCAAAGAAACCTGTCAGTTTTTCGCTGATTTGTTTCACATATTCAGGTTTCCAGTAGGTTTCAATATGTTTCGCATTCGGCACGATAAACAACTCTTTATTTTGCGTGCCTTTGGCGTTGGCAAACACTTCTTCAGTCATATACAAACTGTCCGCTTTTTCACCTGCGATCATCAACAACGGTTGATTGATAAGTTCCACATTAGTATTCACATCAAACACCATCAAATCCAACAAACTGCTCACGGTAAAATTGGTTTGCGAATTCGGGTGGGCGTGGGTTTGCGCGTAATATTCATAACCTTGACGATACGACGATACAGATCATAAGGCAACGCCGCTACTTGTTCAGGTGTCATTCCTGCGGCAAAAGCTGGTGTATAAAGAATTTCACCGCCAGCCGCCTCTTGCGCACGGGCATCTGATGCCTGTTTCAAACGTTCTTGAATGTTGTTGGTTTGCGAGCGCATAAAACCGTTGCGACGCGCATCTCCGCTGTTAAACAAGGAAATAGTTGCCACCGATTGAAAGCGTTTGTCGGTTTCCGCGGCTTTAATAGAGTAACCACCGCCACCGCAAATACCTAGCAAGCCGATACGGTTTGCATCTACCCCTTTAAATTGGCTGATAAAATCCGCTGCACCACGAATATCTTCAATGCGGTTAGCCGGTTTATCCACATAACGCGGCTCGCCACCACTACCGCCTTGATATGCCGCATCAAAGGCAATGGTCACATAACCTTGTTCCGCCAATTTCTGCGCATACAAGCCCGCCACTTGCTCTTTCACGCCACCGTTCGGGTGCGCCACTACGATTGCCGGATATTTTTTGCTTGAGTCAAAATTCGCTGGGGTATAAACATTTGCTGCAATGGTCAAACCGTTGAGTTGATATTTCACAGGTTGAATATTCACTTTGCCTTGCACGTTTTCCGTAATCGCTCCGTCATAGGTTAAAGTAAAGGGATTTTGTTTGTAATCTGCTGCCATCGCGTTTGCTCCTAAAAATAATGTTGAGATAAATAAACCTGAAAGTAGGGTTTTCTTAAATGATTTTTTCATTGGGATTTCCTCGTATTGATTGAATGAGGGCAGTATAGAGAAAAAAGATTGTTTTGATTAGATAGGGAAAAGTGAATAGGGTATTGAATTAAATTCAACAAAGTGCGGAGAGGTTTCTATGTATTTGGATAAATAGTATAAGCTTAGATTATTGAATAATTTTCAAAAAATAACGTGTAAAGGGGGGCTTATATTCCCCCCCTTGTTATCATTAGAAATGATCTTTTTTCTCACAGCCAAATATGATCCCTTGCTGTTTTCTTGCTTGCTCCATTAGCTGACAGACCGCTTCACTGACATCAAGCATTTGTTCTGCCACTTTTCTATCTTGATGATCAATTATCTGTATAAACTGTTGAAATTCATAAAACATTCTATGTTGTTGCTCAAATTGAAATGCCTGCTTTTGCCCTCGGTTATCCACAAACTCAAAGTAGTTCATCGCATTTGCCGGCATCGGGACGGTAATACAACCCTGATCGCCTTGAATAGATAACATCACTGGTGCATTACAATCTTTAGCGCCAATACAAACAACCTTAAATGTTGGATAATCTAACAACATAATGCCGCTGGTATCGATATTGCGTTCAATATTTGCAGCATAAAAACAAGATTGTGGTTTACCAAATAAACCCACTGTAAAATGCAAGTTATAGACATTTAAGTCCATCAATGCCCCACCTGATTTCTCAGGGGCAAAAGCAGGAAGAATTTCCCCCATTTTAAAGCGGTCATATCGGGAAGAGTATTGGCTATAATTTAAACTCACAATTTTGATTTTACCTAATGCTGAGAGTTGCTGTTTAATTTTGAGATAAGCAGGCAAATAATGCACCGTAACCGCTTCGATTAAAATTTTATCTTGAGCCTTAGCTAATGCTCTTAATTGCTGAAATTCTTGATAATTTGATGTCACTGGTTTTTCTAAAATAATGTGTTTACCTGCTTTAAGTGCTTGTTTTGCAAAGCTAAAGTGCAGATGATTAGGCAGAGCGATGTATAACGTATCCATATCAGACTGCAGCATCTCTGCATAATCAAAAAAATAATCAGAAATTTGATATTTTTGTGCTAATTCCAATGTTTTTTCTTGATTTCGACCATAAATAGCCCATTTTTTGATAGGAAGATGTGAACGAATATGCATTAAATCTTGCACAATCATACCTGTACCAACAATACCTAATTTCATAATACTTTCCTTCTTGGTATTCCAATAATTGCTCTATTTTTTAATCCAAGTGGCGTACTCCAGATGGCATCAAATCCTTACTTATCCAATCCCTTCTCCTTCAACCACTCCGCCAAATGCTCTGCTACTTGTGCATTATTAGTATCAGACATAGGGAAATGGGTGTTGCCTTTGATACCGACTTTCGGCAGTTCGATCACTTCTACTTTACCACCGTGTTTGTTCACGACTTCAGCCCATTGTTTGGCGAGGCTTAGGCGGATGCGCCATTGGTCTTCGCCTTGGTTGTTGGAGGAGTTGTCGCTGATGAAATCGCCGAAGTAGATCACAATCGGCATTTGGGTCAGTTTTTCAAAGTCCGCTTGGCTGGCGACCGCAGGTTTGATGTCGCCGAATTTACTGGTAATGGTCGGTGGCACTTCTCCTTCAGGGAATGGGAAGTTGCCCGGTTCATACGCCACAATGCCTTTGACTTTATCACTTTGCATACCGACTAACCAGCCGACAATACCTCCTTGCGAGTGGGTAACCAAAACGCCGTTGCCAATGCGGTTAAACAGTTGATCTAGGCTGTCGCTGATGACTTTTGCGTCAAATGCGCCTGTGTTTGGGGTCATTTGGCGGAAAAATTGGTTAAGCGACTGTTCGTCTTGTGGGAACGCAACGTCTTGATTGAAATTCGGGTAAGTGCCGATACGGAATTGGGCAAACCAGAATTGATCGTCCGGTGTAGCTTTGATTTCTGCGTCCACCGTGCTACGTCCCGACCAGCCACGGCGTGGTTGATCCACTAAATAAACAGGGTAGTTTTTGCGTAAAAAGATATTTTGGAAACCTTCTCGACCGTCCGGTGTGGTCTGCCAAGTCCGCATAGATTGCCCTGCGCCGTGTAAAAACACCAACGGATAAGAGCGTGGATTGGTTGGAATTTGGTAGAACACGCTAGCGTGGTCGCCGTGCAATGTTTGTCCGCCTGCCTGAATGGACGCACTAAATACGTCCATAAAGTTATTGCTTTCTTTGCCTTTGGCGATTTCAGGCAGCGGTTGATAAGTGCCGCTACTGGTTTTCACCGTGCCACCCACGGCAAAACTGCCTTGCTGTTCAATGGAAAGCGGAGCGGCGAAACTTTGCACCGCCATCGCACAAGCGGTCAAAATTAAGGATAATTTTGCAGATTTTTTCATTGGATTATTCCTTAAAAGTTATAATTCGGGGCTAATAAGCGTTGCAATTTTTCATCGTGATGTTGTTTCACTTCAGGCTGATTATCAAAAATCATCACCTTGCCATTTTCACGAGTGTAAGCGTCCCATTGCGGTAAACCTTCGGCGTTTGGGTTGCCTGTTTTAGCGAAGTTTGTCCACGCACGGCTCATTTTATCGGCAAGGGCTTGAGCATCTTTGCCACCACCTGTCGCCTGTGCCATACGCTCTATGTTATTGAACACAAAAGCGATTTCGGAGGTGTGATAACTCATCGGCACACTGTTAAACACTGGCGTATCCCAACTGAAAATATAGTTATACACAGGCGCACCTTGTTGATCCGCTTTTAAGCGTGCGGTTTTTAAGGCTGGCGTACGCAGGAAACTGTCCACATATAAAGCATCAGCAATCATTCGGTTTGGATAAGCCGCACGGAACGCCGCCACGATTTCATCGGTTTTGTTGCCATATTTGGCTTTTAAGCGATCCATTGTTTCACTTTCAGTCCAAGTAAAGCGGTTGCTTTTTTGTGAATTTTGCAAATCCATTTGCAGTGGAAAACTTTCCCATTCCGTTAAATTTGAACCGATCAGCAACGGAATATCTTTGGCGATTTCAGGGTATTTTTCGCCTACAGGTTGTTGTGGAATAATGCTACCGTCAAGCGTTGGCGCCCAAGATAAAGCTGTATTTCGGTTGTATAAATCGGTTAAACCTAACTCTTTTGCGGTTTGTAAATTAGCTTTGGTTGCCGCTTCATTAATTTGCGCTGGTGTAAACTTATTGAGCTTATCAAGTGCGGTTGATTTTACGCCTAAATTTGCTAGTGTAAGTTCCGCTACACGGCGACTTACTTTTTGGGAGGTTAATGTCATTCCCATTTTTTCCACTGCACCGCTTTGTACAACAGCTTTATGAAACAAACCTTTTACAGACGGCATTGCCATTAAAGTCAATACTTTCGCACCGCCACCGCTTTCGCCGAAAATCGTAACATTATTCGGATCGCCGCCAAATTGAGCGATATTTTCTTTAACCCATTCAAGTGATGCGACTAAATCTTGCATTCCCAAGTTCGCCGAGTTTTTATATTGCTCACCATAAGCGGACAAGTCCAAAAAGCCCATAGCGTTCAAACGATGATTGACCGACACGACCACCACATCGCCTGTGCGTGCTAAGTTTGCACCGTCATAGCTGTTTAAATCGTTAGATGCACCCGACTGAAAACCACCACCGTGGATCCACACCATCACCGCCCGCTTTTTGCCGTCTGACACCGAAGGCGACCAAACATTAAGATTTAAGCAGCTTTCGCCTTCCGTCATTTCAGGGCCTGTGAAGAAGAACGAACGTCCGCCCATCGGCACTTGCGGACAGACTTCACCATAAGTTAAGGCTAATTTTTCCCCTTGCCAGTTCGCCACTTTTTGCGGCGGCATAAAACGCTCGGCGGTGGCATAAGGCACGCCTTTATAAGTTACCACGCTATTTTGCACATAACCTTGCACTGCACCTGCTTGAGTTTGCACCACCGCAATATTATTGCCTGCCTGAACTTGCGTTTCGGCGTAGCTCATTGTCGTCATTGAAATAGAGGCTGAAAGTAATAAAAGTGGAAAAAGTTTAGATTTTGTTGGTTTCATTATTTGCTCCTTTGGGGGAAAAGTGCGGTCGGTTTTTGCAATGTTTTTTCATAAACCGACCGCTTGCCTATTATCCGCGGTGTTCCGCCAACCATTTCACCATTTTCGGATCACGATGATTGAAGATGATTTCATCACGGTTGAGTGTGGCGATTTGGGCTAAATCTTGTTCATCAAGGGTAAAATCAAAAATCGCACGGTTTTCAATCATTCGTTCTACTTTGACCGATTTCGGAATAATTGCCACGCCACGTTGATTGAGCCAACGCAAGACCACTTGTGCCACCGATTTGCCGTGTTTTTGGGCAATTTGGGTTAAAATCGGGTTGCTGAAAATCTCAAATTTACCTTCTGCAAGCGGTGCCCACGCTTGTTGCACGATGCCGAGTTCTTTATGGAAAGCGATTTCCGCATCACGTTGATAGAATGGGTGCGTTTCGATTTGGTTTACCGCAGGCACAATGTCGTGGCAAGTGATTAAATCCATTAAGCGATCCATATGGAAGTTGCTCACGCCAATCGCACGGGCTTTGCCAGCTTTATATAAATCTTCCATCGCACGCCATTGCTCGTGTACATCGCCAAACGGTTGGTGCATTAAATATAAATCCACATAATCCAAACCTAAGCGGTTTAGTGAATCTTCCAACGCTTTTTTGGTATTTTCGTAGCCGTTTTCACGCTGAATCCATAATTTTGTCGTAACGAAAATTTCTTCCCGTGGAATACCGCTTGCTTTGATTGCACGCCCAACGCCTGCCTCGTTGCCATAAACCGCTGCTGTATCTAATAAACGATAGCCTGCTTTTAACGCTGCCAAAACCGCTTTTTCAGTGTCTTCATCGCTCACTTGGAACACACCAAAGCCAACCATTGGCATTTCAATTCCGTTGTTTAATTTCACTGATTTCATTTTTTTACTCCTGTTTGATTTGAATGAGTGCATTATAGATGAGCAAGATTGTTTTGATTAGTAGGGGATAATTTGATACGCTTTTGAACAAAATTCAACAATCAAGGAATTTTGAGATGATTGACAATATGAACGAATTGCGTAGTTTTATTATCGTAGCGCAAACAGGCAGTTTTACCAAAGCGGCGGCACGTTTGGGCGTTTCCACATCGGCGTTAAGCCACTCAATGCGTAAATTGGAAGAACAGCTCAAAATTAAACTGTTTAATCGAACCACGAGAAGTGTTGCAACGACTGAAGCGGGAGAACAGCTTTTTAAACGACTTTATCCGCTATTTGAAAGTATTGAAGACAATGTGAATGCATTAAGCACCTTTCGAGATACTTTAAACGGCACGCTACGTATTAACGGCGCAGATCATTCTTTTATGTATGCCATTTGGGATAAATTGTTGGTTTTTATGGAAAAATATCCCGAAGTTAAATTAGAACTAACGAGCGATATGAAATTTACCGATATTGTTGCTGGGCGGTTTGATGCGGGAATTCGTTTAGGTAAAGAAGTGGATCAAGATATGATCGCGGTGCGGATTTCCGATGATATGCAAATGGCACTAATGGCGACCCCACAATATTTAGAGAAACATGGTACGCCTCAAACAATCAGCGATTTAGTCAAACATAAATGTTTATGTGTACGTATGCCGACTTCTGAAGGCGTGTTTGTCTGGGAATTTCGTTCTCCTAAAACAAAAGAGGTGATTAAATTTACCCCTTCGGGAAGATTGGTCGTTAATAATAATTTTCTGGTGAAAAAAGCCTGTCTTTCCCATTTAGGTTTAGCTTTAATGCCTAAAGATCGAATGGCAAAAGAGCTAGAACGTGGGGAAGTAGTAGAGGTTTTAAATGACTACGCAATGAGTTATGAAGGCTATCATCTTTACTATCCAAACCGCCGTCAAAACACACCTCTGTTTAAGGCGTTAGTAGAGGTACTGAAAGGGTAAAAGTGTAGTCGTTTTGCAAAAAATTTTTTATTAGGTGCATATAATGAAAATTTAGATTTTACCTTTACGCTGTCCGTGCTGTAACGTCTGCAACAAATAGTTCAATGAGTTTATTTTGTTTATAGTGGCTTAAACGGCTGTTTCTCATAGGGGTTATTCTGACTGAATTCGAATGTCCCCTAGTTATCTAGGATAACCCCTTAACATATATAAATACTATCAAATTGAGTTATATATCAAAATAAATGTAAAAAAGGGCCCCCCTGTTTTGTAAGGTTTAACTTTTGCCATAAATGCTCCTATCACAAGTATTTACGAGAGGCTAGGTACTTAACATTTACGTTTAAGTACCTAACGATAATGCCATTATACCAGTTAGGTACTTAATTTGTTGGATGTGATTGTTTTACATTGGACTACATAGGAACAAAAAAGCCTTGAAAACGTTTATTTTCAAGGCTTTTTCGTATTTGATAGAACTCTATCGAACTGTGTTTTGGTGGAGCTGGGGGGATTTGAACCCCCGTCCGAAATTACTCCATCTTCAGCACTACACGTTTAGTCTGGTCTTTAGTTTCACTTATCTCCAGCGGACAGACACGCAAGAAATAAGCTAGTTTGATTCAATTTAGTGTTTCGATCCTCAAACGGCGGCGTCCACACGATCTCGTTTTGGGTGACTTATCGTTGCCCTCGTCTTACGAGCGGAAGCTGAGGCGATAAGGCTATGAGCAGGTTATTAAGCTGCTAAAGCGTATTGTTCGTCGTTTGCGACTATTTTTTTGCGGTTTGTTTACGAGGCCTACCGCACCTCGACGTGCACCTTGGACTTCGCTAATCCCGTCGAATCCAGAATCAGCCCCAAAAGTCTTGCAATTCTAATGGAAAGCGGTTGATTTTGCAAAAAGTTTTGCAAATTCGACCGCTTGGTAAATTAATTTGCGGAGTAGTTCGAATATTTCACTTTTTTATTTTGACAAATAGACTCCGATTTATTGTAATTTCGCGCAGTTAATCATTTTTCTTTTGATAAGGAGTCATTATGACTTTCGCATACCAACAAAAAGAGCCGGAAAAGTTCGCTACTTTTCTTAAACGCCAAAAAATGATTTTTATTGTGGCATTTCTCGGCTATGTCTGTGCGTATTTAGTGCGTAATAATTTTAAACTTATGTCGAAGTCCATTATGGTGACCAACGGCTGGGAAAAAGCGGATATTGCGATGTTACTGTCCTGTCTGACCATTTCCTATGGCTTGGCAAAATTTTATATGGGGGCATTGGGCGACCGTGTGAGTTTGCGTAAGTTATTCGCTATTTGCTTGGCGGCAAGTGCGGTAATTTGTATTACGATCGGTTTCTACCATACCTCAATTATTACGCTTGCGGTGTTATTGGTGTTATGCGGTGTGGTGCAAGGGGCATTAGCGCCGGCATCGCAAAGTATGATTGCCAATTACTATCCGAACAAAACCCGTGGCGCGGCAATTGCCGGTTGGAATATTTCGCAAAATATGGGGTCTGCATTGTTACCGATGATGATTGCAACCATGACCACCATGGGCTTTATTGTGCCTTCCAGCGGTAATGTGTTAATGGCGTTCTTAGTGCCTGCTGTTTTAGTGCTATGTTTTGCACTGTTTTGTTGGAAATTCGGTGGAGACACACCTGAAGGTGAGGGGTTAGATTCGTTACGTACTATGTATGGTGAAGCGGGCGAATCCAATGTGGCAACCGAAGAAGAAAAGAATAGTCTGAGCTATTGGCAATTAATTTGGAAATATGTGTTTTTAAATCCGGCATTATTGCTGGTGGCGGCGGTAAATGTGGCGCTCTATTTTATTCGTTTCGGCGTAGAAGACTGGATGCCGATTTATTTGCATGAAGTGGCGAAAATGGGCGATGCCGAATCGCATATGGCGATTTCTGTTTTAGAATGGGTGGCGATTCCGGGGTCATTGGTGTTTGCGTGGCTAGCGGTTAAATATCCGAATAAAATGGCAAAAATGGGGGCAATCGGCTTATTTATTATGGCGGGTATTGTTTTCGCTTATGAATATGTTGCCGCAAGCGGTACGCCGAATTATCCGTTATTGTTGGTGATTTGCGGTATTTTGGGAGCGTTGATTTACGGTCCGCAATTAATAGTGAATATTCTCACCATCAATTTTGTGCCGTTAAATGTTGCCGGTACGGCGATCGGCTTTGTTGGTGTGACAGCCTATTTACTCGGTAATATGGGCGCAAACTGGATTATGCCGATTATGGCGGATAACTTCGGTTGGTTCTGGTCTTATGTAGTAATTGCTGCGCTTTCCGTGTTTTCTGCGGTGGGTTATTTAGTGTTAGCAAAACATGAAGAAAAAACCATTAAAGCTTAAATAAATTCATATACTTAAAAAGCGGATTTCTCAGGCGGGAACTCCGCTTTTTTATTGTCGTCCAATGCTTTCGTAAGAAATCCACGCCGGATCATTCTAACGCTGTTATAATGTACGGGTCATGACTAGCCAATGAGAAATAAGATGAGAAAATTTGACGAACACGAGATAGAAGATGCAGAAATTATTGAGCCGGATGAAGTAGAAGTGCTAGAAAACGAGCCGAGTGAGGCGATGCACCCTGCTTTAGTGCAAGGTGGAATGCCGGTTCCGCAAGGGAATCTCGACAGCTATATTCGTATGGCAAATCAATACCCGATTCTCAGTGCCGAACAAGAAAAAGAGCTGGCTGAACGTTATTATTATGATGAAGATTTAGAGGCGGCAAAACAACTTATTCTTTCGCATATGCGCTTCGTGATTCATATTGCGCGCGGTTATTTGGGTTACGGGCTGCCGCTTGCCGATTTGATTCAAGAAGGGAATATTGGCTTGATGAAAGCGGTAAAACGTTTTGATCCGAATGTCGGTGTGCGTTTAGTCTCTTTTGCAGTACATTGGGTGAAAGCGGAAATTCACGAATACGTGTTAAAAAATTGGCGTATCGTGAAAGTGGCGACCACCAAAGCACAACGTAAGTTATTCTTTAATCTACGCAAAAACAAAAATCGTCTCGCTTGGTTTAATGAAGAAGAAATCAAAAAAGTGGCGGAGGATTTAGGTGTTTCGGTTGAAGAAGTACGAGAAATGGAATCTCGTATGACCGGTCAAGACTTAGGTTTTGATTTGCCTGCCGGTGAAGATGATGACGAGGCTTATGCGCCTTCAATGTATATTGAAGACAATAGCTCAAACTTTGCCGATGAACTGGAAGACGAAGAGCATACGGGCGAAGCGACTGCACAATTGGCTTATGCGCTGGCGACCTTGGATGAACGTAGCCAAGATATTATTAAAACCCGTTGGTTGGATGAAGACAAAGCCACTTTACAAGATCTGGCGGATAAATACGGCATTTCAGCCGAACGTGTACGCCAATTAGAAAATGCGGCACTGAAAAAAATCAAAGACGCAATTACTTTAGAGTAATGTGCTATACGTAGATAAGCGGTCTATTAGTTAACCGCTTTAGGCAATAAAAAAGCGGTACGATTTGCAAAAAATCTTGCAAAAAGCACCGCTTGGACAAGGACAATCTTTATTTTTTCTTCGCGTATTTGAGTGAGTCAATCGCTACCGCAAGCACGATAATGCCGCCTTTAATAATGTATTGCCAGTATGGGTTTACACCGATGTAGGTTAAACCGTAGTTGATAACGGTAAAGATAATTACCCCAGTCACCACGCCGATAATGGTGCCGACACCACCGGCAAATGAAACGCCACCTACCACACAAGCTGCGATCGCATCCATTTCATACATAAAGCCGAGGTTATTGGTTGCCGAGCCGATACGACCGGCTTCTAACATACCGCCGAATGCGTAGAACACGCCGGATAACATATAAATACCCATCAAGTTAAGCGGTACGTTTACCCCTGAAACTCGAGCTGCTTCCGGGTTACCGCCGATCGCAAAAATGTTTTTACCGAAGCGGGTTTTATTCCAAAGCGTCCACATAATTAACGTAGCGATTACCGCATAAATTGTGATATACGAAAGTTTAAAATCACCGAAGCGGAAGAAGCCTTGCGCAAAAGAGGAGAAACTATCGCTAAAACCGGCAATTGGTGAACCGCCTACCGCATCATAATAAAGTGAGTTGATACCGTAAACGATGATCATCGTACCCATGGTGGCGATAAATGGCGTTACGTTAAGATAAGCAATAACAAAACCATTTAATAAACCGATAACCGCGCCGATAGCACATACGGCAAGGATCACAACCGGAATCGGAATTTCAGCTAAATCGGGGAATACTCGGTTCATATTTTCCATCGATTGCATTAAGGTTGCGGTAATCACCGCAGCCAGTCCCACCTGACGACCGGCGGATAAGTCTGTACCTTGCGTCACAATTAAACCGGCAACCCCTAACGCAATAATTAAACGCACGGAAGATTGCGATAAGATGTTACTGAAGTTACGTAAACTTAAGAAACTTGGGTCTTGTGCAATAATGACAATTAACAAAATTAATAACACAAAATAAATCGCATTTTGTTTAAAAAAATCCATGGTGCGATTCTGTTTTAAAGCGGACATACATCACTCCTTGCTTTTATAAATATTTTGCAGCGAGCTGCAAGATTTCTTCTTGAGAGGTTTTAGCGGTTTCCACGATGCCCGCCACTTTCCCGTTACTCATGACTAAAATTCGGTCGGTGACCCCTAATAGTTCCGGCATTTCAGATGAAATCATAATGATTCCCTTATCTTTATTGGCTAAATCGAGAATTAATTGGTAAATCTCGAATTTCGCCCCGATATCAATGCCTCGGGTCGGTTCGTCCAACATTAAAATTTCCGGTTGGGTTAACAACCACCGGCCGATAATCACTTTTTGTTGGTTACCGCCGGAAAGTGAACCGATACTGGTTTGATGGGACGGTGTTTTAACGTTCATCGCATCAATCACCCATTGGGTATCGCTTTTCATTTTTTTATTGCTGAGTAAACCTAATTTACCTAAGTAAGATTTCATATTTGAAATCAAAGAGTTAAATTCGATGCTGAGATTTGCATAAATACCGGTTGAGCGGCGTTCTTCGGTAACCAGCGCAAAACCGTTATTGATTGCTTCAAATGCATTACGGTTGTTTACCGCTTTACCATTTAAGGTAATAGTTCCGCCGGCTTTTTCACGCACCCCAAAAATAGTTTCGACAATATCAGTCCGTTTTGCGCCGACCAAACCGGCAATCCCTAACACTTCACCCTTCCGTAGTTCAAAACTCACATCTTGAATAGACGGCTGATTTTTGGCGGTTAAATGTTCTACCACGAGTACGGTTTCTTTCGGTGTATTAGTTTTTTCCGGGAAACGTTGAGTCAGTTCACGACCTACCATCATTGAAACGATTTGTTCCATTGAGGTATCTTTAATCGCAACGGTGTTTACCCATTTTCCGTCACGCAAGATAGTAATTTCGTCACAAATTTTGAAGATTTCATCCATTTTGTGCGAGATATAAATAATGCCGCAGCCACGATCTTTTAATTTTTGGATGATTTTAAATAGATGTTCAACTTCTTTTTCAGAAAGCGAAGAAGTCGGCTCATCCATAATCACAATTTTAGCGTTGTAGGAGAAGGCTTTAGCGATTTCAATCATCTGCATTTGTGATACAGACAATTTCGCCACTTTATCGCGCGGATCGACATCAATATCTAATTCATCAAAAATTGCTTTGGTATCACGGTACATTTTATCGTGATCGACAAACGGTCCTTTTAGCGGATAACGCCCAAGCCAAAGGTTATCCATGACGCTCACTTGTTTTACGAGATTCAATTCTTGGTGAACCATTGAAATCCCGTTTTCGAGTGCCTCTTTTGAGGTTTTAAAATTTACCGGTTTGCCTAAAAATAAAATTTCGCCTTCATCTTTGGCATAAATCCCGAATAAGCATTTGAGCAGGGTGGATTTACCCGCGCCGTTTTCGCCCATTAAGGCGTGTACGCTATGGGATTTTACGGTTAAGTTAGCTTTATCCAACGCTTTTACGCCGGGGAAAGACTTACTAACATTTGTCATTGTGAGCAGTACTTCACTTGTCATATCTCACTCCCTAAAAAATAGGCACGAGTGATCCACCCGTGCCTAAACAACTTCACTTATTTTAAAAATTTATCTAAATTATCTTTATCTACGCCAACATAAGGAATACGTACAACACGTTCCTCAATTTTCCAGCTGGTGCCTTCACCTGCCGCTTTACCTTCTGCAAGATTTGCCGCTAATTGCACTACGGCTTTGCCTTGACCGGCAGCATCGTTAAGCACCGTACCGGCTAATTCGCCTTTTTTGATTAATTGTAATGCTTCAGGTAATGCGTCCACACCAAAGATCGGTAATTTACGACCGTGCGCTTTAGTAGCTTCTAATGCGCCTAACGCCATACCGTCGTTATTCGAGATAATCACTTCAATATCTTTCGCCTTACCGCTGGATAACCAAGCGTCCACTTTATCTTTTGCTTGTGCCGCATCCCACAATGCCGCATCCATAAAGATTTGTTCGCTTTGGATTCCTTGTGCGGCTAAGCCTTCCACCACGTATTTAGTACGTGCTTCCGCATCAGGGTGACCCGGTTCACCTTTTAATAAAGCGTATTGCACTTTACCGTCTTTATTTAGGTCGAATGCCGGATTTGCTTTCCATTGTTTTGCAATTAAATCACCTTGGATTAAACCGGATTCTTTCGGATCAGTACCCACGTAATAAGCTTTGTCATAGCTTGCTACGGCTTTTGCACCCGGGTCTTTATTGAAGAACACGATTGGTAAATCTTCACTTTTCGCTTTATCAATAATGGTTTTTGACGCTGAAGGGTCAACCAAGTTGATGGCTAATGCTTTTACGCCTTTAGAAAGCAATACGTCAACTTGGTCGTTTTGAATGGATTGGGTGTTTTGTGAGTCATTCATTAATAACTTCACATCTTTTAATTGGTTCGCTTCTTTATCGATTTCTTTACGCATTAACGCCATAAAGTTATCGTCATATTTGTAGATGGTCACACCGATACGTGTTTCTGCTTGTGCGGTACTAATACCTGCGCCTAATGCAATGGCTAATGCTAAGGTGCTTAATACGGTTTTTTTCATAGAGTTACCCTCTGGTATAAAAGTATTATGATGAGCTACGGTTAAAGTAGTTGGGCGAAGCATACAAAATCTCAGAAAAAAATACTGTGATCATTTTCACAAATCCAAAAAAATGAAGTAAATAACTTAAATCCATAAGGTGTTTGTGGAATTTTACTTCGTTTATAGTATCAATATAGAGCCTAATCTTTTTATTGCCTATAATAATTAAGCAAATGAGGAGAAGTAGATGAAAGTAGGATTAGTGCTGGAAGGCGGTGCGATGCGAGGAATGTTTACCGCCGGCGTATTAGATGTATTTCTGGATGAACAACTTGAATTTGATGGAGCCGTTACCGTATCCGCAGGGGCATTATTCGGGGTGAATCTGCCGTCTAAACAGCGTGGGCGAGTATTACGCTACAACAAAAAATATATGAATGATAAGCGCTTTTTAAGTCTGAAAAGCTGGTTTACCACCGGTAATCTGATTAATCATGATTTTGCTTTCTATGAATTGCCGACTATTCATGATCCGTTTGACCAAGCCACTTTTGCCCAATCGCAAATGGACTTTTGGGTTACGCTTACCAATGTGGAAACCGGTGAACCGGAATATTTTAAGGTGCAAGACGTGTTTAAGGAAATGGCGTTGTTTCGTGCCACTTCAGCTATGCCGTTTGTGTCTCAGTTTGTCGAAATTAACGGCAAAAAATATTTGGACGGCGGAATCGCCGATAGTATTCCGTTACAGAAGTGCCTTGATTTGGGCTACGACAAAATCGTATTGGTTTTAACTCGCCCGTTGGAATATCGCAAAAAGCCTAGTTCAATGGCATTGTTTAAGTGGGTTTATCGTGGTTATCCTCACTTAATTGAGCGCTGGCAACAGCGTTATCAAGATTACAATCAAACGGTAGAACGCATTATTCAGCTAAACCAAGCGCAACAAATTTTTGTGATTCGTCCGTCACAAACCGTTCCGTTAAGTCGTTTGGAAAAAGATCCTCATAAATTACAGCAAATGTATGATCTGGGCGTTGCGGACGCCCAGCGATCAATAGCCGCTTTACGTGAGTATTTAGCGGCGTAGTCTCCGATAAGTTTCTAAGCACAAGCGGTCGAATTTGGTAAAACTTTTGCAAATTTTTATCGAAATTCGACCGCTTGTTTTATGACTTTATTAGCAGTTTGGAAAATTAGAATTTTTTTAACTTTTCAATTCTTATCAAACATTTATATATTTTATGTTATTTTTATTCTTGTTTTTTTGTCTCTGAGTTTGGAGGTTTTATGGCAGCAGAAGGAGCAAGTCAATTAACAAGTGTGGTGGCGTTATTGGGTGCGGCAATTATTGCCGTGCCGATTTTTAAGCGTATCGGTTTAGGTTCGGTATTAGGTTATTTAGCGGGGGGACTAGCGATTGGTCCGTTCGGTTTGGGCTTATTTTCCGATCCGCATACCATTTTGCACATTGCCGAACTCGGTGTGGTAATGTTCCTGTTTTTAGTCGGATTGGAAATGCAGCCAGCGCATTTGTGGGGCTTACGCAAATATATTTTCGGCTTGGGTAGCTTTCAGGTGGTTGGTGCGGCGATTGCGCTCACCGGTTTAGTGATGGCATTCGGCTATTCATGGCAGGTGGCATTTGTCAGTGCGGCAGGTTTCGTGTTGACTTCCACGGCGATTGTGATGCAAGTGTTAAGTGAACGAGGCGAAATGACCTCTGAACGTGGTCGTAAAATGGTCTCCATCCTGTTATTCGAAGATATGTTGATTGTACCGTTATTGGCGGTTGTCGCTTTTCTCTCGCCAATTCATTCAACAGAAAGCGCTAGCACGCCGATTTGGCAAAAAATTTCGATTGCCGTGTTTGCGATGGTTTTCTTATTTATTATCGGAACCAAGGTGCTAAATCCATTCTTTAAAATGCTGGCACGTACCAAAATCCGAGAAATGATGACCGCCGTAGCACTTTTCGTGGTGCTTGGCTCAGCGCTATTAATGGAAGTGAGTGGCCTTTCAGCGGCAATGGGGGCATTTGCTGCCGGCGTATTGCTTTCCACATCTAGCTTCCGTCATCAATTAGAAGTGGATATCGACCCATTCAAAGGCTTATTGCTCGGTTTATTTTTCCTTGCGGTCGGGATGTCGCTCGACTTAAATGTCGTGTGGGACAACTTAGGGCTGATTTTATCGGGTGTGGCATTAATGATGTTGATTAAAGGTGGGGTGATTTTCTTAGTCGCTCGCCTTTCCGGCAGTAACAATTTAGACGCACACGACCGTGCAATCGTAATGGCGCAGGGTGGTGAATTTGCGTTTGTGTTGTTTGCAGCAGCGCACGCCCAAAAAGTAATTGATGACACGGTACACGCCAATATGACGGCAATTGTGGTGCTATCGATGGTCTTCACGCCGTTAATGATTATTGTGAGCCAGAAATTTATCGTGCCTCGCTTGCAAAAAATTGACGAAATCAAACCGCATGATCATATTGAAGAACAGAACCCGATTATCTTGGTCGGCTTAGGTCGTTTCGGACAAGTGGTCAATCATTTATTGCAAATGACAGGCTATCACCCGACCATTATCGAGCTGAATCCGAAACTTATCGCAGGAATGAAAAAACGTGGTGTAAAAAGTTATTACGGTAATGGTGCTCACCCTGATTTACTTAAAGCGGCGGGTATTCAAACCGCACAAATGCTAATTGTGGCGATTGATAATCCGAAACAAACGTTAGAAATTGTGAAATACGCACGCAGCGTGAACCCACATATTAAAATCATCGCACGTGCTTACGACCGTTATCACGTTTACGAGTTGGTACAATCCGGTGCGGATATTGAAGTGCGAGAGACCTTTGACGGTGCATTGCGTACCGGCAAACAAGCGTTACGCGAACTCGGGCTGGATGCGGATAAAGTGCATGAAATCGGCAATATGTACTTCGGCAAAGATCGCCATAGTGTGAAGCTTATGTCAGAAGTGTATGACCCGAAAATCGAGCGTTTCAAAAACGAAGAAATGTATCGTATCGCTCTCGAACAAGACCAAGAAATTATGGCGGAAATTCAGAAAATTTTAGCGAGAGAGTAATATTTACAAGCGGTTAAATTTTGCAAAAAGTTTGCGAATTTTGACCGCTTGTTTTGCAATATCAAACTTAAACATTACAGGAAAAATATGCAGCACAACAAAATCCGACGTAAAGACCGAGCGGTGAATGATTATGAACAAATGCTTGAGATTATGCGCCAGTGCGATGTATGTCGATTGGGTTTTCAAGAAGAACAAGGGGTTTACATTCTGCCGCTCAACTTCGCCTTCAAGCAATTTGATGATCGCTTAGAGCTTTATTTTCACGGTCATCAAAAAGGTAAGAAGATCGATTTAATCAAACAACAAAAGATTGTGGGCTTTCAAATGGATCGTAAACACGAACTGGTGACGGCAGAGATTGCTTGCCATTATTCTTTCCGCTATCAAAGTATTATCGGCAAGGGCGAAATTTCTCTGATTGAAGAACGTTCGGAAAAAGTCACGATTCTGCAATATTTAATGGAACATTACACCGGCAAATCCGATTGGCAGTTTGAGGAAAACGAACTGAACCGCATCGCCGTGATGAAACTAATTGTTACGGAATGGGCGTGTAAGGAGCATTAATAACAAGCGGTTAAATTTTGCAAAAAATTTGTGAATTTTAACCGCTTGTTTGCTGTTTACTGGTTCAACAACGCTAAATATTTACGCAGACTTTCCTGTTTGGTGTAGCTAAATTCTTGTATCGCTAATATCTCCAGTTCTACATAGTGCTTTTTCAGCACATCTCCTGCGGAGCGTAGTATCTCGCCACGTGTGATACGTTGCGCCATTCCTGTAAATACTCGGTCAGTTAAAAAATCAACGTCAGTGTAGTGAGACAAGGCTCGGTTCTGTGCCAACCAATTAAATAGCGAAGAGAAACCCTGTGGGAAAATAGGTTGATGTTGAATAATGTTATCCAAAATGTCGGTTTCAACTTGTGCCAGTTCTTGTCCAAACAAGCGGTTAAAATTTTTCGCGAGAAAGTGGTCAATCACAATATCCGACACAATCCCTTTAAATCGCCCCAATTCTTCGGCAAGTAACGGATTGAGGAAGTTTTCTCGCCGATCTGTCGTGCTGTCGATCAAGCGGTGTAGTCTTACCCCGTTTTGAATATGGCTTGCCACCGCTAAATTCTCGATTCGTCCCTTATAAAAATCGCCGGCAAAATTACCAAATAAAGTACGGCTATTCGGCATTATTTTGTCTAATTCAAAGGAAATCATACTGTGGGCAAGAAAGTTCATTGTGGCTCGCTATAACTATTTATCATCAGTGCATCATAGCTTAGTTAGCAGAATAAAGAAATTGGACGAAGAGAGATAAAAACCGCACTGGAGAAAGTGCGGTTGGTTTGAGCGTATTAACATTTATTCGAAATTTTAGGATAACTGAATTTTGTTTAATGGCTTTAAAGTTGTTTAGGAAGAAAACAGTTGTAATTTTTTAACAAGTAATGAGAAAAGAATCTTGCTGGTTGTCTAGAATAGCTTCCTTATTACAGGATATACGGTTATCATTTCCTAAAAAATAAATAGTGATGTTATACAGTTGAAATATAGAGTTTAAGATGGTTGAAAATATGATGAAACAATTGAAAGCCGTTGATTTTTTCTGTGGTGGCGGGGGAATGAGTTACGGTCTACAAGAAGCGGGTATTCGAATACTTGCAGGGATCGATTACGAAATAAATTGTAAAGAAACTTACGAGACAAATATAAAAGGAGCTTCCTTTATTCATGCAAACGTTTTTGAATTAACGGAAAAAGAATTAGAAAAGACTCTAGATATTTCTCGAAAAGACGATAATTTGATTTTAGTCGGTTGTAGCCCTTGTCAATATTGGAGTGTTATTCGAACCAGTAAAGAAAAATCGGAAAAATCTAAAAGCCTACTGTCCGAATTCCAACGATTCGTAGAATATTTTGTTCCAGGATATGTTGTTGTAGAAAATGTCCCGGGGATTTTCACTCGTCAAGAAGAAAGCGGTCTGGATATTTTTGTACGAAGATTGGAAGAATTGGGGTATACGGTTCATTTCGGAATACACAACACAAAGAACTACGGTGTTCCGCAAAGTCGTAAACGTTTCACTTTAATTGCAAATCGAGTAACGCAAGATAAATTAGAGCCTTTAGAATTAAAAGACAAAGTACTAACGGTTCGAGACGTATTGGGTGAAAAAAACGGATTTCCTAAAATACCAGCAGGTCACCAAGATGTAAGCGAATATCTACATAGTTGCGCAGGATTATCCGAAATTAATATGCAGCGTTTGAGTTTAGTGCCTAAAGATGGCGGTACTCGCCTAGCTTTCGCTAATAGACCTGACTTACAACTTAAATGCTTTATTGGAAAAGATAACTACTTTAAAGATACATTCGGTCGTTTATGGTGGGATCAGCCTTCGCCTACGATTACAACAAAATTTTTCAGTATTTCCAACGGGCGTTTTGCTCATCCGGAAGAAGATCGGGCCTTGTCTTTACGTGAAGGAGCTACTTTACAATCCTTTCCTAAAGATTATGTGTTTAAGGCGAACGGAAGGGAGGCTATAGCGCGATTAATCGGTAATGCCGTTCCGCCTAAATATGCTGAACAAATCGGTAAAGCGATTGTGAATAATTCAAAGAAATATATGGAGATATAAAATGACATCAACTAATGATATTTTAGAAATGAAATTTGATCCTAATGTAATTACGCATTTAGGTATACAAATGTATTCTACTTTACCACCTGTCGTTGCTGAGCTTGTATCTAATTCTTATGATGCTGAAGCAGAAGATGTTAATATTTTCTTAAATGATAAAAGTGATGAAAAGTCAATTATCATTGAAGATAACGGACATGGGATGAGTTTTGAAGAAATTAATCAAAAGTTTTTAGTCATTGGTCGTAATCGAAGAAAGGAAGAAAAATCGGAAAAAAGTAAAAACGGTAAAAGGGATGTTATAGGGAAAAAAGGGATTGGAAAATTAGCGTTTTTTGGCATTGCTAATGAAATTACAATTTCAACAATTCAAAATTATAAGCAAACAACTTTTTTATTAGATTGGGAGGAAATGCAAAATCAAGAGAGTGAAAAAGGAACGTATCATCCAAAAATCTTAGATCATAAGAAGTCTGTAGATAAAGAATCCGGTACGATTATTAAGTTAATGAAAATTAAACGAAAGTCTAAGTTTGACGCAAAGGATTTAGCTCACTCTCTCTCCGCATATTTTCAAGTATTTAATGAGGAAGATTTTAATGTGTTTATTTATCATAACGATGATAATAAGAAATCTCCTTTTCCTGTTACTAATGATTTACGTTATGAGGGAATAGATACGTTAGTTACTTGGGAAAGTCCTTGGAATGAATTAAAGCTAAATAGTGATGAAGAAAAAACTTGTGAAAATTATCTGGAAAAAATAACGGGTAAGTTAATTGCCGGCGGTAGAGAGACTATTCCTGAAAAAATGCGAGGCGTAGCTTTATTTTCTCGAGGAAAATTAGTAAACAAATATTCATTTTACGGATTGTCTGCAACCAGTTTCGGTTATTCTTATATTACTGGTTGGTTAAATGTTGATTTTATCGAAGATTTTCCAGGGGATGTAATTTCGACGGATAGAGGTTCATTAAATTGGGAGTTGGATGAAACGAAAAGACTTGAAGAAGTTCTTCAAATAATGATTAAAAAATTATATAACTTTCAAAAAAGTAAACGAGAACAAGATAAACAAGAAAAAATTGAACGAGATCTCGGTATTAATTTTGAAGAATGGTATGCAACTTTGCCTAAACATGAGCGGGTATTAGCTAAAAAGATAATGAAGCAGATCGTTAATGCAGAAGGATTAGAACCAGATAAAGCCAGAAGTTTAGTGCAATTTGTACAAGATTCTTATCAATTTGAATCCTTCAAAGAGCTTGCTCATGATATTGCTAATGATGATTTCCAAGAACCGGAAAAATTGGTTGCTTTAATGAAAGAATGGCAACTTATTGAAGCCAGAGAATTTTATAAACTTGCAAAAGTTAGATTAGAAACGATTAATAAATTTGAAAACTATATTCAAAATAATGCAAGAGAAGTACCAACTCTTCATAATTTTCTAAAACAGTTTCCTTGGTTGTTAGACCCAAGGATTATGTCTTTTAGGGATGAAGTTACTTTTTCAACGCTATTACGGGAAAAATATCCTGATGACACCTTAAGTATTGATGATCGTAGAATTGATTTTTTATGTCAAAGATTTGCTGACAGTGTTTTCATTATCGAATTAAAGCGTCCTAAAAGTAAATTGAGTGATAAAGAACTGGATCAAGCCCTTGATTATGTAACATTTATTGAAGATCATTTAGGGAATGAAACAGGTACGAAAGTATGTTGTTATTTAATTGGAGAAAGATTGGTCCAAGATAAATCGGTAGAAAGAAAAGCTCGTTCGTATAGAAATGATGGAAATGTATATGTAAAAACATATTCCGAATTACTTGCAAATGCAAAAATGTATCATAATGAGTTTATTGACAAATATGAAGACTTAAAAAATAAATGACCGATATTTTCTCTCCTCAAAAACGTTCTGAAATAATGTCTAGGGTTAAAAGTAAAAATACTAAACCCGAGATAATTGTTAGAACGTTTTTATTTTCAATGGGTTTTCGTTATCGGAAAAACGATAAACGATATGCGGGAGTACCCGATATTCTCTTACCGAAATATAAAACGGCAATTTTCGTACATGGTTGCTTTTGGCACGGCCATACTTGTGCTAAAGGCGGTTTACCGACTAGTCGTACTGAATTTTGGAAAGATAAAATTGCCAGAAATAAAGAACGAGACGCTAAAAATATTCGATTACTTGAGAATTCTGGATTTCACGTTATTATTATTTGGGAATGCGAATTAAAAAATAAAGCGTTACGTGAAGATCGTTTGATTCGTTTAGTTAATGAAATAAGGCATTATTACGACTGAAAAAATAGCAAAATGCCCAATTTTATATCTTATTTCGCGTTGGAAGTTTGTATTTTAACATTTAAAACAAGCGGTCGTAAATTTTTCACCATTTACGACCTCTTATAAATTACGCCTTCAACGATTGCATATCAATTACAAAGCGATATTTCACGTCGGATTTGAGCATACGTTCGTAGGCGTGGTTGATGTCTTGAATGTTGATCATTTCTACGTCCGGTACGATATTGTGCTCGCCGCAGAAATCTAACATTTCTTGGGTTTCTTTAATACCGCCAATCATTGAACCTGCGATTGAGCGTCTGCCTAATACGAGTGGTACGGTCGTGATGCTTGGATCAAGATCGCCGATTAAACCTACTAATACAAGCGTGCCGCTGATTGCAAGTGTTGGTACGTAAGGTTTGAGGTCGTGTGTATAAGGTACGGTATCAATAATGACATCGAAGGTGTTCGCAACAGATTTCATTTGTTCTTCATCAGTTGATATCACCACACGACTTGCGCCTAAACGGTGAGCGTCTTCCTCTTTACCCGGTGAGCGTGTAAATAACGTCACTTCTGCACCTAATGCGTGTGCCAGTTTGATTGCCATATGACCTAAACCACCTAAACCGACAACAGCCACTTTTGAGCCTTTACCTACGTTCCAATGACGTAATGGTGACCAAGTAGTGATACCTGCGCAAAGTAATGGGGCAACCGCTTTAGTATCTAAATTTTCCGGTACGCTTAACACGAAGTTTTCGGTTACCACGATTTTTTCGCTGTAACCACCGAAGGTCGGCATATTGTCGCCAAAACGGTCTGTATCGCAATAGGTTTGTACTGCAGTATGATCGCAGTATTGCTCTAAGCCTTGTTCACAAGGGTGGCAATGGCGGCAGCTATCTACGATACAACCTACTCCTACTAAATCGCCTACTTTAAATTTACTGACTTTGTCACCTACACGGCTAACACGACCAATAATTTCATGACCCGGTACGACAGGATAAGTGGCAAATCCCCAGTCATTACGTGCTTGATGTAAATCTGAGTGGCATACGCCGCAGTAAAGAATATCAATTTCCACATCGTCCGCACGTACGTCACGGCGTTCAAATGTGTGTGGAACGAGAGGAGATTTCGGGTCTAAGGCAGCAAAGCCTTTTACTTTGAATGTCATAGTGTGTTCCTTTTTTGCGTTTAGAGTACCAATAAAAAGGCGGTGTAAAAATTAGGCTTTTTTACACCGCTTGTGATTATTTAATCCAGCTTACAATTTCACTGATTGGTTTACGTGATTTTGGTGTGATGTCACCGGCACGATAACCGAAAGTTGCCATTACAGAAACGCCGTATTCATTCGGATCGAATGCACCGGCTTCAGCAAGAATTTGGTTAACCGCATCATAGTTGAAACCTTCGATTGGGCAGCTGTCGATACCAATCATCGCCGCACCGCTCATCATATTACCTAATGCGATGTAGGTTTGTTTTGAACACCAGTCGAATAATGCACGCTCATCACCTGCGATTTTGATGTCTTGCTCGTGGAATTGTTTATATAACGCTAACGTTTTTTCCATTTCTTCAGCGGTTAAACCACGTTGTTCAAGTGCTTTTTTGAAGTATTCGCTATCGTGACTTGCATTTTTCTTAGCAAGTAACACCACTAAATGGCTTGCTGCGTCCATTTGTGCCACCATACCCCATGCAACCGGTTTTAATTTGTTACGTAATTCTTGGTTTTGAATCACTACAAATTTCCACGGCTCAGAGCCGACAGAACTTGGTGAAAGACGCGCTAATTCTAAAATATATGCAAAATCTTCATCGCTGATTTTTTTAGAAGCGTCATAGTTACGTGTTGCACGACGGTATTTGAAAGCTTCTAACACATTTTCTTTTTGAATATTAAACATAAAACTTCCTTCTAATAAGTTTTGTGATAGCGATAACTTTATCGTTATCATAATTCGACAAATCGTTTAGATCCTAATCATCTCTAGATATAAAATCCAATCATTATTTGTTATATGCAATATAAATAATGTTGATATAAGAGCTGGAGCGATTGAGAAGGAAAGCAAAAAAGTAAGCGGTTTAATTTCACTCAATTTTTGCAAATGTAAGTGAAATTAAACCGCTTGGTTAACGAGAAAATTTTATTCTTAGAGGCGGTAAATCACGGATTTACCTGTAGGCAGGGAAACTGCTAAATGGATTTTGCCACCGATTGCATCAATGTAACGCTGAATGGAGGATAACTTGATATCATTACCTCGTTTTTCCAGTGCTACGACAGACGGTTGGCTTATATTGAGTTTGTGGGCGAGTTCTTGTTGAGTAATGTGCAGTTCTTCACGCAAATGGCTCAATTTGAGCTCGACATTCACTTCCGCTAAGGTTTGGCGGAGCTTAAGTTTTTTATCTTCGGGAGAACGTTGTTCAAGTACTACATCCAGATTTGTTTCTTTCATTTTGGACCTCGTTGTTATGCTGCGACCAATCCATGGATGGCAAGTTGTTTATGTAAAGCATAACCATAGCGAATAATGGTTGATATTGCATTTCGCAATCATTGCTTTTTCGATCTAGGTCGCAGAAATATGAGAATGTACTTGATTTTTCAGAAAAGTCAAGTTTTGTAATTTAAAGTCAAAAAAATTCTATTGAATATCCACTAATTTGGTGCGAGTGAGACAAATGAGAATATCAGTAAATTTTTGGTAAGTATTTAGTCAGCAAGGCAACGTTTGACCACATCTTGTAGAAGTTCAACCATTTGCTCGGGACTTTCGTTTCTGCCTCTTTTAACCCATTCATCTAACGCACCGAAGCAGATTCCCATCATCATTGAATTTTGAAATGCTTCCAGATTTGTTTGTTCCGGCTTGGCGCCAATTGTGTGGGCAAAATATTGTAAAAAGAGGTGTGAGAGGTTTTGTGAATAGAGCAGATCCAAAATATCGCCTAATTCATCAGTTACTTTAAATAAACCGATTAAACGCTCTCGAACATTGGTTGCATTTAAATCAGTAAAGGTGGCAACAGAGCGTTCGTACATATGTTTAATCAGCACATCTTCTTTTGATTCAAAGTTGCGATAAAACGAAATGCGGCTGACGCCTGCTAAATTAGTTAGTTCGGTAATGCTGATAGTGTAGAAATTTTTCTTTTGCATTAAACGTAATAGTGCTTCAGTGATACTTTCCTTCACTACGCAATTCACGGTTTTTTTCATATGATTATCAGTTCCTTATCTTGCCTGTGTTAGAGGCAAATCAAAAGATGAAGTTCTCAGCTTTACAAAAAAATGCCCCTAATTGCACATGGATAGTACAAAAACGAAAAGTTCAAAAATTTTTTAGTGCTGTTACAAATCTATCTTATTGTTTCAGTTGGCTTTTCTAGGCTTGACGAGCTTAAGACCAATATTGAAAATATGCCTCACAAATTGATTCGCTATGCTTATTATTTTTATTTTTTACAGATTTAGAATCGAAAAATTCGAGGTAATTTATGAAATCAGTAATGATCAAAGGCTTAATGATCGCCTTATTATCGACATCGGTAACCGCACATGCGTTAAGTCGTTCACAACATGATACTGCTGTGGGGGCGGTGCTAGGTGGTGTTGCCGGTGCAGTGGCGGGGCAAGATATCACTTCAACAGTTGCTGGTGCAGCGCTAGGCGGTGTGGTTGGAAGCCAATGGAATGCGCATAAAATCGAAAGAGAACGTGATGAGCGCTATCGTTCAGAACGATATCATGAAAGACGATCGCATGCACATCGTTATAAAAAGCATCATAAACATAAAGTAGGTCATCGAGACTACGGTCACCATCGTGGACATTATAAAAAACATCGCCGTCATCATGATGACGATTAAGTAAACCGATAAGCGGTCAAATTTGCAAAATTTTCTGCAAATTTGACCGCTTGTTTTATAGGGTTAAGCCCTGTTGGTACGAGGACTGTCACTCGTGCCTGTGTTGTTTTATGGGGTTGAACGTTTAAGCCACCAAATACGCAGATGGTCGTAACTAAGATTAAAGAAGAAGGCATACACAATCACAAAAAGCGTCATGCCGATATCCATAATAAACACCGTCCACCAATCAACATCGAGTATATATGCCACCAACGGAATGGTGAAGAGTAGTAAACCACCTTCAAAAGCTAAGGTGTGAAAAATGCGTAATCCGACTGTACGAGTTTCTCGAGGGGCGGTAAAGATACGATCGAAAACCGTGTTAAACAGCATATTCCATAACATCGCCACAATTGAGATTGAGACAATCGTACCGGTCAGTAAACCGGTATGATGCGAAGTAAACAGGCTCATACCGATAACAGTAAACAAAATGGCGAAGAGTTCAAACAAAACAGCGTGAAAGATTCGTTCTAAACGGCTCATTGGTATAGTTGCTTTCCAAAAAAATAAGCGGTCGTTTCTAGCAAATTTTTTACCAAAAACAACCGCTTGTAATAGGGTAAATTAACGCTCGATTTTAGAACGAATCAATTCGATTAAATCGGTCATTTCTTGCGTTGGCGCAGGGGCTTGGTGCATAAACCAGCGGAATAATTCCGGATCGGTATATTTGAGCATTGCCACAAAAGTTTGCTGCTGTACTTCGCTTAAATCATCAAAATGCGCTTTGTAAAAAGGCATAATCATTTTGTCTAATTCGCGCATACCACGGCGGCATTCCCACTCAATTTTAAAACGATTTAATTCAGCCATTATTTCACCTCATGAATACGTAGTTCTTTCGGCACTTCAAACACCATATTTTCTTCACAACCTTCTAAGTTGCTCACACCGGTTACACCTAAGGTTTTTAAGTGTTCCACTACCGATTGTACTAAAACTTCCGGTGCTGATGCGCCGGCGGTAATACCGATGGTTTCCACACCATTTAACCAGCTTGGATCAATATCTTGTGGACCGTCAATCAATTTAGATGGCACACCCATACGTGAAGCCAGTTCGGCTAAACGATTTGAGTTTGAAGAATTTTTAGAGCCGACCACTAATACCAATTGTGATTGTTTCGCCAATTCTTGTACCGCTTGTTGGCGATTGGTTGTTGCATAACAAATATCGTTTTTGCGCGGACCTTGAATTGCCGGATATTTCTCTTTTAACGCTTCAATCACATCGCTGGTGTCGTCAATCGAAAGCGTGGTTTGCGTCATAAAAGTCAGCTCGTCTTGGTTGCTAACCGGCAGTCTGGCAATATCTTCAACCGATTCCACTAAGAAAATACCGGCGTCTTGGTTATCATATTGTCCCATCGTGCCGATCACTTCCGGATGACCTTCATGTCCGATTAAAATCGCTTTGGTGCCTTTTTTGCTGGCACGTGCCACTTGCATATGCACTTTAGTAACTAATGGGCAAGTTGCATCAAATACTTTTAAGCCGCGGCGTTTCGCTTCTTGGCGAACCGCTTGCGATACGCCGTGTGCCGAGAAAATCACAATCGCATCGTCCGGCACTTCGTCCAACTCTTCGACAAACACCGCACCTTTGGCTTTTAAGCCGTCCACCACAAAACGGTTATGTACTACTTCGTGACGTACATAAATCGGTGCGCCGTGAATTTCGAGAGCGAGTTCTACAATCGAAATTGCTCGATCTACACCGGCACAGAAACCTCTTGGGTTTGCTAATAAAATATTCATTTAATCACTCTTTTTCTTTTTGTCGAGGAATGCTTCCAAGATGAGCAATCCCGCACCCACTACAATGGCAATGTCCGCCACATTAAACACGGGATAATGATAGATATCCCAATAAAAATCAAAGAAATCAACCACATAGCCATTATAAGCACGGTCAATCGCATTACCGATAGCACCGCCGATAATCAGTGCATACGCAGAATTTTCCAATTTTTTGACCGCTTGATTACGCCACAGCATTACGATTAAACCCAGTGAAATAACAATGGCTAATCCTAAGAAGAAATATTTCTGCCAACCTCCGTGATCAGCCAAAAAGCTGAATGCCGCACCGTAGTTGCGTACGTAGGTTAAATTGAAAATCGGTAGTACGTTTACGCTTTCATATAACTCAAAGCGTTGTACCACAATGTATTTGGTCCATAGATCAATAATAATAGTCGCTAAACTTAGCCACAACCATTTGATTCCGGTTTGTTTCATAGTTTTCCTATTTGAATGTGAATAGTATGTCTAGTTGGTTATTACCCCTCTCACAGGGGGATAATATCGCTAAAGACGGTTAAAGGGCGTCTTCGTTTTCTTCACCGGTACGGATACGAATCACTCGCTCGACATCATAGATAAAGATTTTGCCGTCACCGATCTTACCTGTTTGTGCGGTATCGATAATTGCTTCGATACAAGCGTCCACTTGGTCATCCGCTACCACGATTTCCAATTTAATTTTCGGCAGAAAATCAATCGCATATTCTGCACCGCGATAAAGCTCGGTGTGACCTTTTTGACGACCAAAGCCTTTCGCTTCGGTGGCGGTCATGCCGGTAATACCCGCATCGGTTAACGCTTCTCGCACATCATCCAGTTTGAATGGTTTAATAATTGCTTCGATTTTTTTCATAATAAGTTCCTATTTTAAATCACCACGAAAAACGCAGATTACTCGGAATGTAAAATTCTCAGTAAATTTAACCGCTTGTTTAGTTCTCCGAGTTACGAATGTGTTCCGTGGTTTTTAAAGATTATCTTCTCGCTGATTTCGGACGGAAACTTTCGCAGATTTCAGGGTGAGTGTCGATATAAATTTCGCTCAATAATTGCAGACAGTACGGCACGGCACTAAAAATGCCTCGTACTAGCGTGTTACCTTGTACGTCTTTAACGCCTTCTAGCGTCTCTTTAATCGCTTTCGGCTGCCCCGGTAAATTTAAAATCAGCGAGTCGTGACGAATAACACCAACTTGGCGAGAAAGAATTGCGGTCGGTACGAAATGTAGGCTCACTTGACGCATTTGCTCGCCAAAGCCCGGCATTTCACGATGTGCCACCGCAAGGGTCGCATCCGGCGTAACATCTCGTTTTGCCGGTCCGGTACCGCCGGTGGTTAATACTAAATGGCAATGGTGTGTATCCACCAATTCAATTAGAGTTTGCTCAATGACAGCTTGTTCGTCCGGAATTAAACGTGTTTCAACTTCAAACGGGGCAGTCAATGCGGATTCCAACCACGTTTGTAATTCAGGAATGCCTTGGTCTTGGTAAACACCGCTAGAAGCACGGTCTGAAACAGAAACCAAACCGATTTTTAATGTCTCTTTACTTAACATTATTTATCCTTTTGCAATTTTAGGGCGGGTATGAAACCCGCCCAAATCAGTTATAAATTCACTAAAACGTGATTATTTTTTCTCTTCCGCTTTTGCCGGTTGTTTGCTTTCTTGTTCTTTCAGCATCGACATTGCCATATTGATACTTTTTTCAACCGTAGCACGGCGTGGCTCGCCTTCAGGAATCAGTTTTAACATCATACCCCAAGTCATTGCCGCCATTTTGTAGTCTTCTTCTTCAAAAGAACTGAAAGCGAGTAGGCTCAGTGCATCTAAATTGGTGTGATCTTGGCGTAAAATTTCTTTTAGCACTTCTTTACCTTTGGCTTTATCCGCCTGATCTTGCGAGAACATCAGTATCTGTGCATAACTGCCTTTATATTGCAGATTTTTCGGGTCTAATTTGCTCGCTTTTTCATAGCTCTCTAGCGCCAATTGACCGTCATCTTTCGCCATGCCGATTTGACCTAACATAAACCAACCTTTGGCGTCATTTGGTTTATTTTGTAATTCGACACGTAACGCCATGGCAAATTGGTTTAACTCTTGCTCAGACAACGGATTAGTGTCTTCATCTTTGATACGCTCATAAAAATATTCTAATTTTTTATGGGTCATATCAATCATGGTACCGGCTTGCCATGAACCAACGCTGACATAAGCACTGGTACTGATAATCCCAACTGCGATCAGTAACACTGCAAACCAAATTTTACCGATATGACTTTGTTTAGTCGGTACTGCTTCCGCTTGTTCGGGAATATCGTCTAATAAACTTTGTTGAAGCTCTAATTTAGTTTTTTCAGGGTCGTCAATTATCCCTTCATTCGCCTCACGTTCAACTTCTTTTAAGCGGTCAAAGTAAAAAGCTTTATTCAAGTTATCTCGTTTTAAGCTTTGGCGTTTGGTTTGCTTGGTAAGCAAAGGATAAAACGCAATTAAGCAGATAACCACGGTCATTGCCACTACAATAATCCAAAAGTTCATTAGTTGTCCTTCTCGTTAAGAATTTGTTTTAAACGTGCTTGATCAAGCGTTGAATCTGCAGAATTTGGGTTAAATTCGACCGCTTGTTTTTGCTTCGATTTGCGTCTCCAAATCAACGCAAAACCGAATAACAGTAATGCGATGGGTAATGCCCAAAGTAATACGGTAGCCGGTGTTATCGGTGGATTATAAGTGACAAAATTGCCATAGCGCTCAATCATATAATCCACGACTTCATCTTTATTTTTGCCTTGTTTCAACAATTCCAACGTTTTGGCACGCATATCGGTCGCAATCGTTGCATTTGAATCGGCAATATTATTGTTTTGACATTGCGGACAACGTAATTCTTGAATTAATGCACGGTAATCCGACTCTTGCTGCGGATTATCGAATTGGTTGAATTCAACCGGCGCGGCAGTCGCTATGGCACTTGCCATTAAAAAAATTGGGAGGAGTTTTTTCATATTATTGTTGCTTAAGTTTTTCATAAATCGGCTTTAATACTTCATTCCATACTTGATCATTTACATCACCGGCGTGGCGGTAGTGGATAACGCCTTTACCGTCAATAATAAAAGTTTCCGGTGCACCATATACGCCGAGGTCTAAGCCGAGAGAACCTTTCGGGTCATAAATATTCGCTTTGTAAGGATTGCCATAATTCGCTAGGAATTTCATTGCTTTTGAGCGTTCGTCTTTGTAGTCCACACCGACAATTTCCACACCTTGTTTTGCCAGTAGGGTTAAGTATTCGTGTTCGGCATAGCAGGTTGGACACCAGGTCGCCCAAACGGTTAATAAACGAGGTTTGCCTGTTTTTACGACATTTTGATCAAGTAGCTGTTTCTCATCTAAAACGGACTCTAATTGGAAATTTGGAATGGTTTTACCCACTAATGCGGATTCGAGCTTTTTCGGATCATCGCCTTGAGCATTACGGGAAAGCTGTACCATAAAGGTAACGGTTAAAGCTAAAAAAATGATGAGAGGAAGTAAAAGTTTCTTATTCATAACAAGCGGTCTGTTTTGTTTAAAATTTTGCAAATAGAACGTTAGCTTAACAAAAATTTGTGTATTAATCGCCTACTAATTCGCTGTATTTTGCGTTTTATCTAAGCGGTTAAATTTTTGCTAAATTTTACCTATAAAAAAGGCACTATCTCTAGCGCCTGTCTGTTATTTTCTCAACTTAACGGTTTGAATGGCGTGATCTTCACCTTTTACCAAAATTAAATTCGCACGTTCACGACTCGGTAAGATATTCTGTTTCAGATTTAAGCCGTTAATTTCGTCCCAAATGGTAGAAGCGGTTTGAATGGCTTCTTGCTCTGAAAGTTTAGAATAATGGTGGAAGTAAGCATTCGGATCAGAAAACGCACTACGGCGGAATTTTAAGAAACGATGTACATACCATTCTTTTAGCAAATCTTCATCCGCATCGACATAAATGGAAAAATCGACAAAATCCGACACAAAGACGTTATGCGGGCTGGAAGGGTAGTTCATACCGCTTTGTAACACATTCAATCCTTCTAAGATCACAATATCCGGTTGATCAACCACATTATATTGGTCCGGAATAATGTCGTAAGTTAAATGCGAGTAAATCGGTGCCTGCACATGGCGCTTACCTGACTTGATGTCTGATACAAAGCCGATTAAACGATGAATGTCGTATGATTCCGGAAAACCTTTTTTCTTTAATAGGTTTTTTTCTTCCAACGTTTTTAACGGATATAGAAAACCGTCCGTGGTAATTAAATCGACTTTACGTTCTTCCGGCCATTGCGAAAGCAAGGCTTGTAAAATACGTGCTGAAGTACTTTTACCAACGGAAACACTGCCGGCAATACTAATAATGTAAGGGACTTTTGGTGCCGCAACACCTAAAAAACGGTGTAATACGGTCTGACGCTTAAGGTTTTCTTCAATGTAATAGTTGATCAAACGTGCCAAAGGTAAATAAATCGTACTCACTTCTTCTAATGAAAGATCTTCATTAAAGCCGAGTAGCGGTTTCAAATCTTGTTCTGTGAGTTTTAATGGCACTGATTTACGCAATTCAGCCCATTTTTGGCGATCAAAAGTTAAAAAAGGAGTAATTTTGTTTGATTTTTGCAGGCTCATAGCCAAATTCTCTAGTTTTCAGGTAGTGCAGATTGCATTTCCAATGGAATGCGCAGTCACAAATATACAATATAAATCTAAAAATAGGGCGTTTTATCTCGTTAAAATCACGTAAAACATACAAAAAACAGACGTTTTGCGTATTAAACAAGCGAAAAAACAGGTTTTTCAATTTTTTTTGAAAAAATGCTTGCACAGTTTCAAAATTTCCCTATAATGCACCTCACTTGCTTACGACAACGCAACGCCGACTTAGCTCAGTAGGTAGAGCAACTGACTTGTAATCAGTAGGTCACCAGTTCGATTCCGGTAGTCGGCACCATTATTGCAAATCGTGATTAAGTATTCAATTATCGTGGAGGGATTCCCGAGCGGCCAAAGGGGGCAGACTGTAAATCTGTTGGCTCAGCCTTCGAAGGTTCGAATCCTTCTCCCTCCACCATTTCTTACTTAATTGAATCGCATATGACATCGGACAGACGAATTTAGAACAGCGGGCATCGTATAATGGCTATTACCTTAGCCTTCCAAGCTAATGATGCGGGTTCGATTCCCGCTGCCCGCTCCAAGCGCTGATATAGCTCAGTTGGTAGAGCGCACCCTTGGTAAGGGTGAGGTCGGCGGTTCAAATCCGCCTATCAGCACCACTACTCTTCTAAAATCTTCTTTTCAGTGTTTTAAATCTTAGTAACAATTTCTACATTTGGTTAATGTGGTTATGTACCATTTGTAACCGTGTTTGTTTAAGAGGCTTTTAAAAATGTCTAAAGAAAAATTTGAACGTACAAAACCGCACGTTAACGTGGGTACAATCGGCCACGTTGACCATGGTAAAACAACTTTAACAGCAGCGATCACAACTGTATTAGCGAAACACTTCGGTGGTGCAGCTCGTGCATTCGACCAAATCGATAACGCGCCGGAAGAAAAAGCGCGTGGTATCACCATCAACACTTCACACGTTGAGTACGATACAGAAACACGTCACTACGCACACGTAGACTGCCCGGGACACGCGGACTATGTTAAAAACATGATTACTGGTGCGGCGCAAATGGACGGTGCAATCTTAGTAGTAGCAGCGACAGACGGTCCAATGCCACAAACTCGTGAGCACATCTTATTAGGTCGCCAAGTAGGTGTACCATACATCATCGTATTCTTAAACAAATGCGACATGGTAGATGACGAAGAGTTATTAGAATTAGTAGAAATGGAAGTTCGTGAACTTCTTTCTCAATACGACTTCCCAGGTGATGATACACCAATCGTACGTGGTTCAGCGTTACAAGCGTTAAACGGCGTAGCAGAGTGGGAAGAAAAAATTCTTGAGTTAGCGAACCACTTAGATACATACATTCCAGAGCCAGAGCGTGCGATTGATAAACCATTCTTATTACCAATCGAAGACGTATTCTCAATCTCAGGTCGTGGTACAGTAGTAACAGGTCGTGTAGAGCGCGGTATCATCAAATCAGGTGAAGAAGTTGAAATCGTAGGTATCAAAGAAACTACAAAAACAACAGTAACTGGTGTTGAGATGTTCCGTAAATTATTAGACGAAGGTCGTGCGGGTGAAAACGTTGGTGCATTATTACGTGGTACAAAACGTGAAGAAATCGAACGTGGTCAAGTATTAGCGAAACCAGGTACAATCACACCACACACAGACTTCGAATCAGAAGTTTACGTATTATCAAAAGAAGAAGGTGGTCGTCATACTCCATTCTTCAAAGGTTACCGTCCACAGTTCTACTTCCGTACAACAGACGTAACAGGTACAATCGAATTACCTGAAGGCGTAGAGATGGTAATGCCAGGCGACAACATCAAAATGACTGTTAGCTTAATTCACCCAATCGCGATGGACGAAGGTTTACGTTTTGCGATTCGTGAAGGTGGCCGTACAGTAGGTGCAGGTGTTGTAGCGAAAATCATCAAATAATTAGGTATTAGACTTAATATTTGAGAGCGAAATGCTAGAGAAGGCGTGTCGAAAGACACGCCTTTTTTGTTTTGTATCTATTTGAATCACAGAGTATAATTCAGCGCGCTTTATGCAAATAAGCAGAACATAGAAGTATTTGTTCTCCGATTCACAAATAATCTATAAATAATTTGACCTCGCTATAGCTAGATTGCCTGATTAAATTATTGTTTAAAATAAAAAGTTATGGAAAGAACCCCCCAACTACAGGCAGTCGATATCTATATTGATTTTGCAACCATTCCCAGTTTAAGTTACTTTTTGCATTTTCTTAAACACAAGCATGATGATCAAAGATTACGTCTATTTTCATTAGCACGTTTTGAAATGCCACAAACGCTTATCGAACAATATGAAGGCATCATTCAATTTTCTCGTAATGTTGAACATAATGTGGAGCCGTTACTTGAACAATTACAAACGATTTTGTCTCAAGAAGGTAAACAATTCGAATTACATTTGCATTTAAATTTGTTTCATAGTTTTGAGATGTTTCTGAATTTATCGCCGACTTATACACAGTATAAGGAAAAAATCAGTAAGATCGTTTTACATTTATATGATGACGGCTCGGAAGGGGTGATGAAACAGTATCAGTTACAGAAATCTTCTTCATTGGTACAAGATTTAGCAGCAACAAAAGCCTCTTTAGTTTCTTTATTTGAGAATGGGGAAGGATCATTTTCACAAATTGATTTGATTCGCTATGTTTGGAATGCTGTGCTTGAAACGCACTATTATTTGCTTTCTGACCATTTTTTATTAGATGAAAAGTTACAACCGTTAAAGGCTGAATTAGGGCATTATCAATTACTCAATCTTTCCGCATATCAATATTTATCGAGCGAAGATTTGTTATGGTTAAAGCAAATATTAAAGATTGATACCGAATTAGAATCATTGATGCAAAAGTTAACTGCTCAACCGGTTTATTTTTTCAGCGGTACGACATTTTTTAATATTAGCTTTGAAGATAAACAGCGCTTAGCCAATATTCATGCGATACTGATTCGTGAACATTTGGATCCCAATAGCCAACTGTTTATTGGCGAGCCTTATTTATTTGTGTTTAAAGGCCATCCGAATAGTCCGGAAATTAATCAGGCATTACGAGAGTATTATCCTAATGTGATATTTTTACCGGAAAATATTCCGTTTGAAATATTAACCTTATTAGGCTTTAGTCCGCAGAAAATCGGCGGTTTTGCTAGCACAATTCATGTAAATAGTGAGCAAAGTAAGTTAGCGAAATTATTCTTTTTGACCTCAACCGATGAGCAAGAACGCCAGCTTTCCGATGGCTACATAAAACAGTATGCGCTTGCTCAGGCGATGTTAGAAATGCAGCTTGTTAGCCAAGAACAGGTGTATTATTGTAGTTTGTCCTCATAAAAAAAGCCGACGATTGGTCGGCTTTTTTGTGGCAATATTAGGCGATTTTAACCGCTTTACATGTGCTAATTGGATTCACAATGCGTTCTCTTGCGGCAATAATTTGTAACTCATATACACCCGAATTTGCGGTGATTTCCATCACATCATTTACTGCGTTTGCCGTGTGTTCGAATGCCTCTAAGTCTGACTTACCATTCAATAAATTTGCTAAGAAGAGTCCGGCAGTTAAATCGCCTACGCCAACAGGTTCTTTGTCAAATTGATAGAGTGGGCGGCTAATATGCCAAATACCTTCAGCCGTTGCAAAAAGCATCTCAAATTTATCCGCTTGTTTGCCTACTTTACTTAAATGTTTGACTAAGACTTTTTTCGGGCCTTTGCTTAAAATAACTTTAACCGCTTCGATCGCTTGCTCAAAGTTTTCAACGGTTAAACCGCTTAGTTCTCGAAGCTCGACCAAATTTGGTGTAATAATGTCTGCGTGCGCCATGGCGATATTAATTAAGCCTTCTTTGACTCCGTCCGCCACGATACAGCCTTTATCCGGATGGCCCATCACCGGATCACACAGGTAAATTGCATTTTTATTCTGTAATTTAACCGCTTGATAGGCTTTAACAATCTCTTCCACCTGTTCTGCCGAACCGATATAACCGGATAACACTGCATCGCAATGTTTAAGTGCATCAATCTCAGCAATACCTTGTACGATTTCGCCGATTTGTTCTTTTGGAATCACCATACCTTTCCATTTACCGTATTGCGTATGGTTTGAAAATTGCACCGTATTCAATGCCCATACATCCACACCGAGTAATTGCATTGGGAAAGTTGCGGATTTATTTCCTGCATAACCGTATACAACATGGGATTGAATAGAGAGGATATTTTTCATTCTTTTGATTCCTTTTTTATGTTCAATTGTGGATAATTTGGACGAAATAAACTTGCATGTATAGTAAAAATACCTATAATAACGGCTCTTCCAACGAAGTATGCCGACTTAGCTCAGTAGGTAGAGCAACTGACTTGTAATCAGTAGGTCACCAGTTCGATTCCGGTAGTCGGCACCATTCTTATTTATTTCCTTTTATTTCTTCAAATTTATTCTTCACTCAAATTTCTAACTTTTAGTTTATTGTCTATTTTTTTGCGCATAAAAAAGCGGTAAGATTTCCGCAAAATTTTGCCAAAATCCGACCGCTTGTTTTCGCTTAAACGTATCCGTAGCTCATTAAGCGTTGGTAACGACGATCTAATAAATCTTCTGTGCTTAACGGTGAAAGGTCAGCTAAGTCCGCTAAAATACGTTCTTTAAGGTTTTGTGCCATTTGGGCAACATCACGATGTGCACCACCTAATGGCTCAGCAACAATGCCGTCAATTAAGTTTAACTCTTTTAAACGTTGTGCGGTTAAGCCCATAACTTCTGCGGCGGTTGACGCTTTTTCTGCGCTTTTCCACAGAATCGAAGCACAACCTTCCGGTGAAATAACCGAGTAAGTTGAATATTGCAACATATTTACTTTATCACCTACGCCGATCGCTAATGCACCGCCTGAACCGCCTTCACCGATTACCGTACAGATAACCGGCACTTTTAATTGCGCCATTTCACGTAGGTTGCGTGCGATAGCTTCCGCCTGACCACGTTCTTCCGCACCGATACCAGGATATGCGCCCGGTGTGTCGATAAAGGTAATAATCGGCATATTAAAACGCTCTGCCATTTCCATTAAACGTAAGGCTTTACGGTAGCCTTCAGGTGCCGGCATACCAAAGTTACGTTTTACTTTTTCTTTGGTTGTGCGGCCTTTTTGATGACCAATAACCATGACCGGACGACCTTCTAAACGAGCAATACCACCGACAATTGCTTTGTCGTCAGCAAAAGCACGGTCACCGGCTAATTCGTCAAATTCGGTGAAAATATGTTCGATATAATCTAAAGTATATGGACGATTCGGGTGGCGTGCCATACGTGATACTTGCCATGCATCTAAGTTCGCAAAGGTTTTCTTCGTCAGCTCTTCGCTTTTCTTTTGTAGGCGTTTAATTTCATCATCTAAATCAATTTTACCGTCTTGCGCGCTCACAGCACGAAGCGATTCAATCTTAGCTTCAAGCTCGGCAATCGGTAATTCAAAATCTAAATATTCTTGGCTCATTCTTTCAATCCTGTTTTGCAGAAAATTCTATCTATTCTATCAGTGATAGAAGGAAAATAGGCAGAAAAGCGGTGTTTTTTTGCAAAAAATTTGCAATTTTCGTAACAGATCCGACCGCTTATTCCTCAACGATAAATTGTCCCATCGCTCCTCGGTCTCTTAACATAAAGTCAGAAACGCCAAAGGTGAACGGTAACTGGGCGGAAGCGAGATGGTCAAAGCGAACCAGCAAGGTGACTTCTTGGTCTTTTTCTACCCATACGGTATCTTGCCACGCTAGTTGTTTATGCGGTTCACGTTTACGATCTCTGGTTTCGACAATAAATTTTGCACCTTGTAGGGTAAAACCGACCGCTTCGTTGCTGGTAATGTACCAGCGTTCCACACTGCCTTGTTTAACCGTAAAATCAATACGTTTAGGATCAAACCGCTGTTGGTTGATTAAACGATCTAACGGGCGTAATGCGATACGGCGTTCCTGAGTGATTTTCAGTTGGAACGAATCTAAATCGAAAACCGGTAATGAAGGTTTGGTGGTGAATACCGATGCCATACCTTCGGGGCGCAATTCTAAAATGACATTGTCCACTAAATCGTTATTATCGGCGAATAGGCTTTTCGCTTTGTAAAAAATATCCCGTTTTTGACCGCTTATTAGTGAGACGATTTTGCCGTCATTGAGGTCGACTAACACTTCAATACGAGCGGAAGGAGCAAGCGTGACGCTAGGCATTTCTACCGGCTCGGCAAGCATTCCCATGCCGGTGGCAATCACGTGTAAAGGTTTATCATTATCTAAACGTAGCTCATAAGCTCGTGATAAAGACGCATTAACAATACGTAAACGTACCCAGCCTCGTGCCACGTTGTGATAAGCCGATTCTTGTCCGTTAACAAATAAACGTTTGCCAAAGAATTGCTTCTGATTTAAATCGAGCAGCTGAATGCCGTCTTTATTAATATGCTGGTCTTGCAAGACTAGCGGAATATCGTTCACCCCGTATTTATTGGGTAGCGATGCCGTTTTGCTATTGGTATCTTCAATGATCCAAAGTCCGGCTAAACCTCTATACAGCTGAAACGCAGAATTTAGCATAGTGTCAGCGTGATACCAGCAGGTACAAGCGGGTTGATGGACGGAAAGAATCGGTGACCAACTGCTTTTCGGCGCTAATTTACGGTGTGCCGAACCAATCATTTCAGTCGGTGCTAATAGCCCCTGAATATTGATGGATACCGGCTGTGGTAGATTATTCACATAAGTTAATTTGACGAAATTATCCGATTTTACTCGGACGGTCGGCGCAAGGTATTGCCCATTAACGCCCCAAACATCCACCAATTTTCCTTTATTAAATTGTGTTTGTGCCGGACGTAAATCCAAACGAACAGGGCGACCTCGTCCCACTTCAATAATCGGTGGAATGCGTAATGGCTGGCGTTCTGCGGCAAAAAGTGTGTTGGGTGCAGAAAGCATCGCTCCGGCTAATGCGGAGCGTTTCAGTAGTTGTCTTCGAGTCAGATTTTGTTTCATTATGTGCTTATTTCTTGGCATCTAACGCTGCAATTTCAGCATCTAAGTCAGCAATTTTGGCTGCCATAATGCTATGGCATTTTTCAATCAATTCTTTGATATTGTCACGGTTGTAACCGCTCGTATCAATCGGCTCTAAGCTTTCGCAGATGACCGTGCCATTATCCCAACGATTGAGATCAACCTTATTATGTAGCGAAGAACACACAATTGGCACAATCGGTACGCCTGCTGCGATTGCAGTATGAAATGCGCCGGTCTTGAAAGGTAATAAGCCACGGCCTCGGCTACGAGTGCCTTCCGGGAACATCCAAATAGAAATTTGACGCTCACGAATAATTTCACCCACTTTATTCATCGTGCTAATTGCGCTACTACGTTTTTCTCGATTAATAAAAATATTGCCAGTCGCCCAATACACCAAACCGAAAAAAGGAATCCAAATCAGGCTTTTTTTACCGATCGTAACGGTGCGAGGCGGCACAATACCGGCAATGGTAAGCATATCGTAGTTATTTTGATGGTTAGCGATATAGATTGCCGGTTGAGAAAATTCCGGACGTGGACGATAAATCACTTTCAAGCCGACCAGTTTGTGCATTGAGGCATACATTCTAGCTACGATGCCGACCGTGCTAGGGTGACGGAAACGAATAAAAGCGTACACTGTACCAATGATAGAAATAAGAATCGCAGTCACGGCGACCGCAAGAATACGAGCGAGTTTTAGCATAGTAAGCCCTTCAAAAAATCAACATTTAATTGCAAGCAGTATAACAAAATTTACTTATTTTATTAAAAGGTTTAAACGGTAATTAAAAGTCGCTATATTAGGTTGGCTTTTAACCAATGATAGGAGTTTGATATGAGCAAGGTAACATTAATGGGTAACCCGATTGATGTAGAGGGTAACTTTCCACAAGCGGGCGAAACCGTTGAAAATTTTACATTAGTGAATAATAGTTTAGAGAATGTTTCTTTGACAGATTTTGCCGGTAAACGCAAAGTGTTAAATATTTTCCCAAGTATTGATACCGGTATATGCGCAACCTCAGTACGTATGTTTAACCAAAAAGCAGCGGATTTAACAAATACGGTCGTTTTATGTATTTCTGCAGATTTACCTTTTGCACAAGCGCGTTTTTGTGGTGCAGAGGGCATTGAAAATGTACAAACGCTTTCAACCTTCCGTCATAAAGCAGTACATCAACAACTTGGTGTCGATATTCAAAACTCACCATTAGCCGGTTTAACATCACGTTCGGTGATTGTATTAGATGAAAATAATCGTGTATTACATAGCGAATTAGTGGCAGAAATTAAAACTGAACCGAATTACGAAGCGGCATTAGCGGTTTTAGCGTAATCTTCACAAGCGGTAGAATTTGCAAAAAATTTAGCCAAAATGACCGCTTATCGACAAAAAGCCCACGCAGCAAAACGTGGGCTTTTTTGTGTGGCCGACGCTAGGCACAAACAAAAATTAACTGATCATCCCAAAAAATAAGTGGTGTGCGTTTACGTAACCAGACCGGCACTTGCGCTTGTTGGTAGCATTTTTTCATTTCTTCTCGCATTGGCTTGCCATACTGTTTGACTTTACCTTGATGCGCCAACTTTATTTGCAACGGAGCATTTACTAACGCTTCCGGTAATAACAAGCGGTCAATTTTACCTGATTTTTTGTAAATAATGCTTTCGCCTAAATGTTGTAGCTCACCGATTCCGTCCGGTAGCGTTAACGATTGTTGGGCAAAGAGCGGCTGGCAAAAATCATCCGGTTCAAGCAATTCACCGGTTAAATAGAGATGATGTTGATAACGGCGTAGCCAAAAATCGGCTAATTTAAGCTGTGGGTTTTTATCGGCATCCGCATAAATTGTTTGCTGAATCACTTGCATCAGCTGTGCCGTACTTGGCATTTGTGCGCCACATTTTTCCAGCCATAAACGTATCAATTGTTGCTGTTTTGCCAAAGAAAATTGTGGAAACGCTTCGATATTTAAACGCTTTTCCGAAAAATCCGCATAGCGTTGTAATTCTTGAGCAAGCAATTCTTCCAATAGCATTTGTTGTTCGGCACAATGCTGTGCAGAACGAGCCACCATTTGACTGAAATGCTGCCAACGTTGATTCACGATCGGTAACACCTCATTGCGTAAAAAGTTGCGATCGTAATGGCTGTCGTGATTACTTTCGTCCTCAATCCAAGTGAATTGTTTTTGGTGTGCATATTGTTCGATTTGCGTTTTGCTCACATTAAGAAGCGGTCTAAAAATGGTAAAATTTTGCCAAAATCCGACCGCTTGCATCGCCGATAGCCCTTTGGTTCCACTGCCACGTTTTAGGGCAAGCAGGAAGGTTTCCGCTTGATCATCAAGATGATGAGCGGTCACTAACACTTCGTTAGGCAGAATGATTTCACCGATTGCCTGATAACGTGCCGCTCTGGCGCCGGCTTCGATACCTTCACTGCGATCCACCGTAACTTTTTGCAAAATAAATGGGATTTTTAACCGCTTGCAAACTTGTTCACAAAAAGCTGCCCAACTGTCGGCATTCGGGCTAAGCCCATGGTGAATATGTACCGCTCTTAGGTTGAGCTGTAATTCGGCTAACAGGTGCAATAACACAATCGAATCAATACCACCGCTTAAGCCAAGCACAAAATCCCGCTGAGTCGGGAAATAGTGCCTAAACTGTGTTTGAAGTGTATCCAGTAACATATTGCGCCTTATCTGTGTCGGTCATTTTCCTCATTCTATCATTATTCAGCGACTGTTTTTGAAAAAGAGCAGTGAGAGCCGGTTTTAATATGTTAAAATTTAAAGAATTTTATTAAGAAGAGAAAAACAATGTTAAATCAAGTTTCAGAAAGCTTGCTTGCGCCAAGTGGGCTTGAGTTATCGCACTTGAGTAAAGTGCTTGATCATTTTGCGAATCGCCAAATTGATTATGCGGATCTCTATTTTCAATTAAGCCAAGACGAGAGTTGGTCGTTAGAAGATTCGATTATCAAAGAGGGCGGTTTTTATATTGACCGTGGTTTCGGTGTGCGTGCAGTATCGGGCGAGAAAACCGGCTTTGCGTATGCAGACCAAATCGGCTTGAGCCAGCTTGAACAATGTGCGACCGCAGCTCGCTCGATTACTAATGCAAGCGGTCAATTATCGGTAAAAAGTTTCAAACAAACGAATGCGATCAAACGTTATGCGTCGGTCAATCCGTTAGATACGTTAAGCCGTGAGCAAAAAGTTGAGCTACTCCATTTAGTCGATAAAGTTGCACGTGCGGAAGACCCTCGTGTGATTCAAGTCAATGCGGGGCTTTCAGCGGTCTATGAAGAAATGTTGGTAGCGGCAACAGACGGCACGCTTGCGGCGGATATTCGCCCGTTGGTACGTTTATCGGTTTCGGTATTGGTAGAAGAAAATGGTAAACGTGAGCGAGGTTCTGCCGGTGCCGGTGGACGTTTCGGCTTAAACTGGTTCTTTGAACCGCAAGTGGTTAACGGGGAAATGACCGGTGACACTCGAGCGGTTTATCTGGCGAAAGAAGCGGTACGTATGGCATTAGTCAATTTAGGCGCAATGCCGGCACCAGCCGGCACGATGCCGATTGTATTGGGTGCGGGTTGGCCAGGTATTTTATTACATGAAGCGGTTGGGCACGGTTTAGAGGGCGATTTTAACCGTAAAGAATCTTCGCTATTTACCGGCAAAATTGGCGAACTAGTAACTTCGCCACTTTGTACGATCATTGATGACGGTACGGTACCGGATGTTCGAGGTTCGATTACGGTGGATGACGAGGGAGTTCCTTCGCAACGTAACGTATTGATTGAAAACGGGATTTTAAAAGGCTATATCCAAGATAAACTTAACGCCCGTTTAATGGGAGTTGCTCCAACTGGCAATGGCCGCCGTGAGTCGTATGCACACTTACCAATGCCCCGTATGACCAATACCTATCTCACAGAAGGCTCGCACAGCTTTGAAGAAATGATTGAATCAGTTGATTACGGTATTTACGCACCGCATTTCAGCGGCGGTCAGGTGGATATTACTTCGGGTAAATTTGTGTTCTCAACTGCAGAAGCTTATTTAATCGAAAAAGGTAAAATCACTAAACCGGTTACCGGTGCAACCTTAATCGGCAGCGGTATTGATGCTATGCAGCAGGTTTCTATGGTCGGTAAGAAAATGGAGCTCGACCCAGGTATCGGCACTTGCGGTAAAGAAGGGCAATCCGTACCGGTCGGTGTAGGCCAACCGACCGTGAAGTTAGATAAGATTACGGTTGGTGGACGAGGGTAAATAAAGGCAGCAAGATTCAACGATCTTGCTGTTTTTTATACTAAAGCGATTGTGATTGCCTTACTTCGTTAAATCTTTTAAGATGTATATCTATTGTGTATCTGTGGAAGTGGAGGAAGCATGAGAACTGCGCCAATTAATTTACGAGCGATGCCTGATCAGCGTGATTTAATTGATTATGCGGCAAGTATTTTAGGTAAGACACGTTCTGACTTTATGTTAGAAACCGCATGCCAAGCTGCCCAAAATGTGATTTTAGATCGCACTGTTTTCCAATTAAATGAGCAGACTTTTGAGCAATTTAACCGATTGCTAGAACAACCAACAGCAGATAATCCGGGGTTAGATAAACTGTTAAATACCAAAGCGGTGTGGGAGTAGAAAATGCACGCACCGGAACTGCTTTCCGAGCAACATATTGTGCAACATTTTCAATGCGGTGAGGTCGTACTAGACCAATGGCTACAACGTACTGCATTGAAAAATCAGCAAAATAATGCCAGTAAAACTTTTGTTGTGTGTGATGAGAATAAACAGGTGATGGGATTTTATTGTTTATCTGCCGGTTCGGTGAGTCGTCAGTTTGTTGCAGGCGCATTAAGACGTAATATGCCCGATCCGATTCCCGTGATTATTTTAGGTAGATTAGCGGTCGATTGCTCAGCACAGGGTAAGCAGTTAGGCGTATCAATGTTAAAAGATGCGGTCTTAAAGTCGAAGACGGTGGCGAACCAAATCGGGGTAAAAGCATTGCTTGTTCATGCGTTAAACCCGCAAGCAAAACAATTTTATTTAAAGTATGGTTTTTCATGTTCACCCATTGATGAGATGGTTTTAATGTTAAAACTCTAAACAAGCAGTCATTTTTGACTGATATTTTACAAATTATCGGTTTTCGTTTGAGGAAAGTGGATAAAAACAAGGAAAAAATAATATGGCATGGGTACAAATTCGTTTAAATAGTACGGATAAACAGGCTGAGCAAATCAGTGATTTTTTAGAAGAAATCGGGGCGGTGTCGGTAACTTTTATGGACAGTCAGGATACACCGATTTTTGAGCCGTTACCGGGTGAAACCCGTTTATGGGGTAACACGGATGTAGTGGGTTTATTTGATGCGGAAACCGATATGAAAGCGATTGTTGAAGCATTAATTGCCAGCCGTTTAGTCGAAGCGGATTTTGCACATAAGATCGAGCAAATCGAAGATAAAGACTGGGAGCGTGAATGGATGGATAACTTCCACCCGATGCAATTCGGTAAACGCTTATGGATTTGCCCAAGTTGGCGTGAAGTACCGGATCCGAATGCGGTGAACGTGATGCTTGATCCAGGGCTTGCTTTCGGTACCGGTACGCACCCGACAACCGCACTTTGTTTGCAATGGTTGGATAGCTTAGATTTAGCTGGTAAAACGGTGATCGATTTTGGTTGTGGTTCAGGTATTTTAGCGATTGCGGCACTTAAACTCGGTGCAAAGCAAGCGATCGGGATTGATATCGACCCGCAGGCGATTTTAGCTTCTACCAATAATGCGGAAGCAAACGGTGTGGCGGATCGTTTACAGTTATTCTTAGCGAAAGATCAACCGCAAGATCTACAAGCCGATGTGGTGGTAGCGAATATTCTTGCCGGCCCGTTGAAAGAGCTTGCACCAAATATTATTACTTTGGTGAAACCACAAGGTGATTTAGGTTTATCCGGTATTTTAGCAACGCAAGCGGAATCGGTCTGCGAAGCCTATGCGCCGGACTTCAATCTTGATCCGGTAGTAGAAAAAGAAGAGTGGTGCCGTATTACCGGCGTGAAGAAATAAGCGGTCATTTTTATCAGATTATTTGCAAAAAAAGCAGAAAATTAGACCGCTTGTAAACAGTAAAAAGGGCTATCAAACGATAGCCCTTCTTTTATCTGTCAGCTAACAGCTTATTTTAAGCTGCCTACCATATCTTCCGGACGAACCCATTCATCGAATTGTTCAGCAGTTACTAAACCTAAGTTAATCGCTTCTTCTTTTAAGGTTGTGCCGTTTTTGTGTGCGGTTTTCGCAATTTTCGCTGCATTTTCATAACCGATATGTGTGTTTAATGCGGTTACCAACATTAATGATTGCTCAAGTTGTTGCTTAATGCGTGGGAAGTTTGGCTCAATACCGGTTGCACAGTGTTCGTCGAATGATACGCAAACATCACCTAATAATTGCGCTGATTGTAAGAAGTTTGCCGCCATAACCGGTTTGAATACATTCAATTGGAAATGACCTTGCGTACCAGCAAATGAAATGGTTGTATCGTTACCTAATACTTGTGCCGCAACCATGGTCATTGCTTCACACTGTGTTGGGTTTACTTTACCCGGCATGATTGATGAACCCGGCTCATTTTCAGGAATTAAGATTTCACCGATACCTGAACGAGGGCCTGAAGCAAGTAAACGAATGTCGTTAGCAATTTTATAAAGTGATACTGCAATTTGTTTTAATGCACCGTGGGTTTCTACGATTGCATCGTGTGTTGCAAGCGCTTCGAATTTATTTTGCGCAGTGATAAACGGTAAACCGGTGAACTTAGCGATATAGTTCGCTACTGTTACATCATAACCTTTCGGTGTATTTAAACCGGTACCTACCGCTGTACCGCCTAATGCTAATTCAGATAAGTGCGGTAAAGTATTTTCCAACGCTTTAATACCGAATGCCAATTGTGCCGCGTATGCAGAGAACTCTTGACCTAATGTTAACGGCGTTGCGTCCATTAAGTGAGTACGACCGATTTTTACCACGTCTTTGAATGCTTCCGCTTTTTCTGCAAAGGTTTTTTGTAAGCGTTTTACACAAGGTAAGGTGTGTTCTACCACTTTTTTGTATGCCGCAATGTGCATTGCTGTCGGGTAGGTATCGTTTGAAGATTGTGATTTGTTTACATCATCATTCGGATGAATAATTGATTTTTCACCTAATTTGCCGCCATTAATTACGTGGGCACGGTTAGCGATAACTTCATTGAGGTTCATATTTGACTGTGTACCTGAACCGGTTTGCCAAATCACTAATGGGAATTCGCCGTCTAGTTTATGATCAAGAATTTCATCGCAAGCGGTTGCAATTAGGTCACGTTTTTCAGCAGGAAGCACGCCTAAATCGGTATTTGCAAAGGCTGCGGCTTTTTTCAAGTAAGCGAACGCTTCGATGATTTCAGCGGGCATCGATGCTTCCGGGCCAATTTTGAAGTTATTACGAGAGCGCTCGGTTTGCGCCGCCCAATAACGATTAGCAGGTACTTGAACTTTGCCCATTGTATCTTTCTCAATACGATATTCCATTTGTGTTCTCCTGTGGATAATGTAAATGTTTAATTTGGGTATCTAATAATTTCTAGGTAGGATAGTAGCACTGGCAAAAGAAGAAAGAAACCGGCTCAAAACATTCCGTTCTACTTTTTTTATTATTTTGTGATATGGATCAGAATTTACCGAATTAGCTAAAAAAATAGCCATAGTAACGATTTTTCACTATGGCTTTTATTTATTACAATTTATAAGAAGAAAGTGCTTAATTGGAAGAGTTTTTCAATCTCGCTGACTTGTTTCTTGTCGTTCACAAATACAATCACTCTGTCGTTTTCTTCAATTTGGGTTGATTTATGGGCGATGATAATTTCTTCATTTCGCACAATAGCGCCGACAATCGCACCTTGCGGCAGTTTCAATTCTCGTACGGTACGTCCGACAACTTTAGACGATTCCGCATCACCATGCGCAATGGCTTCGATACATTCCGCCTGCCCTTGTTTTAATGAAGCGACCTGCACAATATCACCTTTGCGAACATGGCTGGAGAGGGCGGAAATGGTTGCCTGTTTAGGTGATAGAGCAATATCAATGGTTCCGCCTTGAATTAAGTGTAAGTAAGCCATTTTCTGTACCAGAACAATCGCTTTTTTCGCACCAAGTCGTTTTGCTAATAACGCCGACATAATATTGGCTTCATCATCGCTGGTGAGTGCGAGGAATAAATCAATATTTTCGATATGTTCTTCAAACAGTAACTCTTGGTCGGATGCATCACCGCACAACACTAACGCTTTTTCTAATTTTTCAGCAAGCTTCTCCGCCTTACGAGGATCTCGTTCAATCATTTTAACGCTGCATTGTTCTTCGAGATCTTTTGCCAGACCGGTACCAATACTGCCGCCACCGACAATCATCACTCGCTTATGCGGTCTGTCCAAGCGTTGTAACTCACTCATAACCGCTTTGATATTATGGGTTGCGCAGATAAAGAATACTTCATCGCCGGCTTCGATAATGGTTGAGCCTTGCGGAATGATGGCACGGTCTTGGCGGAAAATCGAGACAATACGTGCTTCGATATAAGGCAAATGGTCACGTAATGCCGAAATCGGGTAGCCGACTAACGGGCCACCATAATAAGCTTTCACACTGACGAGGCTGACAAGCTCATTGGCAAAATGTGCCACTTGCAACGCACCCGGATAATCAATTAGGCGCAGAATTTCTTTTTTTACCAATACTTCCGGCGCAATAATATGATCGATTGGCAACGCACTATCGGTAAAGAGCTTTTCCTTTTCTCGTACGTAATCGGAATTACGAATACGGGCGATTTTGGTTGGAATATGAAACAATGTATGAGCGATTTGGCACGCAATCATATTGGTTTCATCGCTTTCGGTTACTGCGACAATTAAGTCTGCATCACTGGCACCCGCATCTCGTAATACTTGCGGCGATGCACCGTTCCCCTTTAATACTTGTAAATCGTGTTTATCTTGTAACGTGTTTAAACGCCCCTGATCGTCATCGATTAAGGTAATGTCGTTATCTTCACTTACCAGATTTTCTGCGAGAGTGGAGCCGACTTGACCGGCTCCTAAAATAATTATTTTCATTCAGTTTTTACCAACTTTGCATAGAAGAACCCGTCTCCGCCTTTTTCCTGAGGGAAGAATTGCTTCATTGCTGTTTTTTCACCGTTAAAATCCATTTCTACCAGTTTGGCATCCGTTTGCTGGGCGACAAAGCGGTTGATTTGTTGTTCGTTTTCTTCAGGCAGAATAGAGCAGGTTGCATATAATAAAACGCCGTTTGGTTTGAGCCTTTGCCATAATGCATGTAGGATTTTGCTTTGCAATTCGGCAAGTTCGGCAATATCTTGTTCTTTACGCAGCCATTTAATATCCGGGTGGCGGCGAATTACACCGGTTGCCGAGCAAGGCGCATCTAGTAGGATACGATCAAACATCACATCCGGTTCAAGCCATTCTTGCGGCTTTGAAGCATCTCCGCAAATTACCTTAGCGGTTTGCCCTAAACGTGCTAAGTTTTCTCGCACACGTTTGAGACGGTTTTCTTCAATGTCTAATGCAATCACTTGTGCTTGCGGTGCTTTTTCTAAAATATGGGTGGTTTTGCCACCGGGTGCGGCACAAGCGTCCAGCACTAATTCGCCGTTTTTTGCACCGAGTAATTCGGCAGACCATTGTGCATGCGCATCTTGCACGGTCGCCCAACCTTGCTCGAAATGCATAAGTTTAGCCACCGGTACCGGATTCTCAAGCAAAATGGCGCAATCCGGCACACAAGCGGTCGAATTTTCAGAATTTTTTACAACTAATTCACCGAGTAATACCGCATAGTCTTGTGCTTTAATATGTTGCTGATTTGCTCGAATCCACATTGGTGGGCGCTGATTATTCGCTTCCACAATCTCGCGCCAGTGCGGGTACACTTTTTTGATGCGATTCACAAACCAGTCCGGATGTAGCGTCTGCCAATGTTTATCGGCAACTGCTAAAATCTGTGCTTGTTCACGTAAGAAGCGACGCAATACCCCGTTGGTTAGCGCTCTGAAGCTATCCAGTTTTAGCACTTTAGTAGCGTTAACCACTTCATCTACCGCAGCGTGTGCAGGCACTCGCATATAGAGTAATTGATATAGCCCTACCAGTAATAAGCAGTGGACTAAGCGAGTTTTGCCTTTAAGCGGCTTTGCGACTAACTGTTTAATCACTAGTTCCAAACGTGGTAATACACGACAAATCCCAAACGTGATTTCTTGCACTAAGGGAACATCTTTCGGATCAAGTTGGGTTTGTGCTTCCGGCAGTAGGCTGGAAAGTGATTTCCCCTGCTCTAAAACTTGTAAGATAATTTGTGCGGCAATCGCACGTGTATTTTGTTTTTTGTTTTTCATATTAAAAAATGTCGTGGTCTCTTAATAAATGTACATTGCCTTTACGGCGTAAAAAGCCGGAGCGGTCAAAATATTCAATTAATTGTACGGTGAGCTTGCGTCCGTATTGAAGTTCGTCTCGTAGTTGATTTACCGAGATTTCGCCGTGTTGGAGAATAAAGTCTCGAATCAATTGCGCAAAGGCTTCAATTTGTTCATTTAATAAGAAACGGTCTTTCACAATAGGGATTAAATAGCCTAATTTCCCTGCTTTATATAATAAATTTCGCATTTCGGTTTCATCAATTGCCAATTGATTTGCAATATCTCGTACCCATAATGCTTGGTTGGTTGCTTCGAAAAGCGGTCGAATTTGTTGCCAAATTTGCAATTCTTGCGGATTAAACTCAATGCGATGATCGGGCAGATGCAACCAGCCACGTGTTTGGGCTAATAGTTGTGTGGTTAACAGATCATCAATAAATGCCAATCCGAGCTTTTCAGGCAATTCCAATAATGCCATTCTACGTAGGCGGGCTTTCGCTACGCCTAATTGATCTTGATGGAGCGAATGATATTCCGCTAGTTTAGTTAACACTTTTTGTTGAGCTGTTTGTTTGAAAGTCGAGCTATAAAGCCATTCGGCATTCGTATCAAAACCAAGTCTGGCAATCTCTGTCGCAAATAATTGTTCGTCCCATAATAAACGTTCCAGCGCAAGAACATTGTGTTGCAGATAAAGCGCGATACGTTGTGCATGATTACCGGCTTGTGCCAAAGCGGTTAAATAAGCTAAACGAGCTTCGCTACGTTTATGGCGTTTCGGTGAGTGAATTTCTAATACCTGTGCGCCGGCAACGGTTTGGCTGTCATCACCATTACGTATAATCAGTTTATCATTGAATGCAATGTGTAACGGCTCATCTAATAGTACTTCTGCAAAATATTCGGTATTTTTGACCGCTTGTTTCGCATTGAGTAAGCTTAATTTGCCAGTGATATGCGAGGCAAAATGGTAAATATGCACCACTGACGTTTCTTTTAATGGCTGTGCAGCGCTCAGTTTTACCGTAATACGGTCGGTTGCAAATGTTGGTGCTAACTCAGTGAGACAGTGACCTCGGGCGATTTTTTGTTTATCCACATTAGCGAGGTTCAGCGCTAAACGCTGTCCGGCAACGCCAGATTCTGACGGATGATTTTGTGCGTGAATCGCTTTAACTCGTACTTTTGTTCCATCGGACAAATAGATTTCATCACCAACAACAACTTTACCGGCAACTGCCGTACCGGTCACTACCTGCCCGGCGCCTTTAATGTGGAACACACGGTCGATAACATAACGAAACGGCTGGTTATTCGTCACTTGTCGGTTTTGCGCAATTAAATATGCTTTTAATTCGGCAATGCCGGCACCTGTTATACAAGAAGTCACAAAAAAAGGTGCGCTATTGAGCGAAGGTAATTGTTGCTTGATCTGCGAAATAAGCAGATCAATTTGCGCCGGTTCAACCTTATCCGCTTTGGTTAATACCACCATAATATGCTTGAAATTCAGCAAGTTAAGAATTTCAAAATGTTCAAGCGTTTGCGGTTTAATCCCTTCTTCCGCCGAAACGACTAACAGAGCATGTTCTACACCGCCTAATCCTGCCAACATATTCGATAAAAATTTTTGGTGACCCGGCACGTCAATAAAACCAAGCGTATCGGTTTGGTTTGAATCTGTGTGTATCGGCAAATAAGCGTAGCCTAAATCAATGGTTAAGCCACGCTTTTTTTCTTCCGGTAAATGGGCGGTGTGAGTGCCGGTGATAGCATGCAAAAGGGCACTTTTGCCATGATCGACATGGCCTGCCGTGACAATAATCATTCTTTCTCCAACATGGTAATTAATTGCTCAAACTGCGTAACCGATCTCAAATCTAACCAAAACTTCTGCTGTGCAAAACGCCCAATAATTGGGCAACTAAAGGCTTTAAAGCGTTGCTCTAATGCTAATAAGTCGCTTTGTTTATCGGCGCTAATCGTGAGAGCGATTGAAGGTAAGGTTTCGGTCGGAAGTGCGCCGCTGCCGATTTGGGCGACACTCTCCTCAATTTGCACGTTAAAATTCGAGGTCAAATACTTACTTAGCGCTTGTTTTAATTGTTCCGCCTTAACTTTTAATACATAAAGCGGCTGCGTGAGCAAATGTAACGTAGGTAATTCATCCGCTAATTTTTCTGGAAATAAATAGTGGCGCAATGTGGCTTCCAGTGCCGATAAGATCACTTTATCGCAACGTAGCACGCGTTTGAGCGGGTGCGCTTGTAATGCGGCGATTTGAGCTTGTTTGCCGACAATAATACCGGCTTGAGGGCCGCCCAGTAACTTATCACCGGAAAACGACACTAAATCAACGCCGGCAGCCACTTTTTGTTGCACCATCGGCTCTGCAGGTAAGTGAAGCAGCGTCATATCGGTTAATGAGCCGCTGCCTAAATCACTGATAACCGGTAAATTAAATGCTTTACCCAGTTCGACTAATTCTTCTTCGGAGACGCTGCTTGTGAATCCTTGAATCTGATAGTTACTGGTGTGTACTTTCATTAACAAGGCGGTATTTTCAGTAATCGCATTGCGATAATCTCTTAAATGAGTACGGTTAGTCGTACCGACTTCCACTAGTTTGCACCCGGCTTGTTGCATAATATCCGGAATGCGGAATGCACCGCCGATTTCCACCAATTCTCCCCGTGATACAATCACTTCTTTGCCCTGGGCAAATGTAGCGAGCATGAGTAACACCGCTGCCGCATTATTATTCACAACGCAAGCGGCTTCAGCACCGGTGAGTTGTGAAATTAAGGCGGAAACAGCATTATCTCGATGGGAACGCTGACCTTGCTCAATATCGAATTCTAAGGCAACGTTATGACGCATTGCATCGGTTGCCGCAGTAATAGCAGATTCCGACCATAATCCTCTGCCTAAATTGGTATGCAGCACCGTACCGGTCAGATTGAATACTTTTTTGATTTGCGGCTGGCGCATAGCTTGTAAATTCGCTTCAATCAGCGCAAACAGCGCAGACTCGTCTTGTAGAAAAGCTGGCAACATTTGGTTTTTGACAATTTGCTGTCGTGCTTCTTCAATAAAGGATCTCGCCTGTGTGACGAAGGCGTGATGCCCAAATTGATGAATTAAATCAGTACCTTGCGGGCTTTTTATCAATTTATCCATTGAGGGAATGAGTCGAAATAATGCTTGCATAATCAAAAAAGAATAGGAGGATTTTGAACAATTTTAATAAATAAAGTAGAATACCGCTACTTTTTCCATGGAAGTGAGTCGTCTCCGGTGAGGCGACAGGACTTCAAATCCTGTTGAGGACGCCAGCGTTCTTGGGTGGGTTCGACTCCCATTCACTTCCGCCAAATTCAATTAAAAAGGCTTAACTTAATGCTTTTATGCGATGTAAGTTAAGCCTTTTTGCTTTTTAGCACTTTTTACAAGCGGTCTAATTTCGCCAAAGTTTTGCAAATTTTTACCCAAAAACGACCGCTTGTTACACGAGGAATATATAAGGCAGTATATTCATTACCCCGGCAGTCGTAATTGCCAAAATGAGCTTAGATAAACCGAACATTAATCCTTGGTTTTCACCTTTATCCAGTTTAACCAACATATTCGCTAATGCGGTATTGGCAAATAAACTGACTAGCGAAAAGATAATCAGGTATAAAAAAGCAGTCACTTCTGAAATATATTCCAGCGCATAAAACCATGGCACAATCAGTAATGCGATAAGCAGCGGTGCGATATAATTCAGTTTCACTACGCCGAAATTTACCTTGCGAGAGAACTGTGCTTGCAGCAGCACTGCGATCAGATTATTGATAAAAAATGCAATCGGCACTAATTCTTGCTGATCCAACAGCTCGGTAAAAATGTAAGGGAAAATCACATAAAATGCCGAGCCCATACCGAGCGGAATAAATAGCAATAAATGCACGAAAATAAACCGCTTGTTAATCACTTCTTTAAATTGTGCGAAGCGGAAAGGGGTAAAACGGAAGTTGCATTTTCTTCTCGGCATTGTCCGCCACATAAAAAGTAACATCGTGACTTCAATTGCACAGCTACACCAAATCAACCATTCCGCTTTTTGATAATGAATAAAAGGAATGGAAACTAATGGTGCAACCATAGACGCCATACTGGAGATTTTGAGAAACTTTCCTTGCGCTTTGGTTTTAGACGCATAATTATCCTCGGCAGAGGAGAGTAAAAATGCTCTGGCATTAGTACTAAACAGTGTGCTACCTAAACCAAAGCAGAATGTTGCCAGCAAGAGTAGAGCATAATGATCAGTGGTAAGTAACAATATATAAGCTAACGAATCGAGCAAGCATCCGAACAACATTATCGGCATTCGCCCGAAGCGATCTCCCCATGAGCCGGCAAATAAGGAGAAAGCTTGGCTGGCAAACACCAATAACGAGAATGCACTGGCAATCTGTGTTGTATCAAACCCTTTATATTTTGTCAGATAAATAAAAAATACGCTCTGCATTGCGGTATAAGCGAGTCCAGAAAAGAACCTACGCCATAAAATAATATTTTGCATATCCATATTATTTACCTTCTATATTTATTAAGCTCTGAAATCTCGCTTACGAATCCCAAGTACAAATAATGCACTAAAATAAACAATCGCTGCTAGGACAATTAACCAAGCCAGCCAATACACCTTCATCCAAGTTGTCATCGCATACCAACCTTCCAAACTTGGTGAGAAATAAGCAACCAATGCCCCCATTAAGCAAGCCGAAATAGCGACTTTTAATACAAAGAGCGCAGTTTTTCCGGTAATACGATAAGCTCCTTCTTTAGCAAGACCACGATAAAGTAACGAAGCATTCACTGCCGCTGACAGTGCCGATGCCATTGCCAAGCCTAGATAGCCGAATGGAATGGCTAACACACCGAAACAGATATTACAAATGGTGGCAATAATGCCGATTTTGACTGGTGTTTTGGTATTTTGGCGGGCATAGAAGCCGTTTGCCAAAATACTGATTAACATATAACTGTTTAAGCCTAGGCACATAATCCATAATGCATGAGAGGTGGCTACCACATCCGATAAACCGAATTTGCCTCGCATAAAGATAGTCATCATTAGCGGCTGTGCTAATACTGCGATACCAATCATTGCCGGAATGCCGAGTAATAGCACCATTCTCACACCCCAGTCCATCGTGCCTTGGAATTCGACCGCACGCTGTGCGTCGTCAATTTCTTTTTTCTTCGCAATACGAGATAAACTCGGTAATACTACCGTTGAAATCGCTATACCGAATAGCCCGAGCGGAAACTCGATTAAGCGGTCGGAATAATAGAGCCATGTAATTGAACCGGTGACCAAGAAACTGGCAATAATTTGGTTGATTAACAGGTTGAGTTGGGTAACGGAAACCCCAAACAATGCCGGAATCATTAAGTTGCGGACTTTGGTGACCCCTTCATCTTTCCACGCCCATTTCGGTTTAACCAGTAAACCTTCTTTTTTCATAAATGGGATTTGGAATAAGAATTGCAGCAAGCCGCCGAGAAAGATCCCCCAAGCTAAGGCAACATCGGGTTGTTCGAAGTAATCTGCACCGAATAACGCCATACTGATCATCGCAATATTCAGTAATACCGGCGAAAACGCCATTACCCCAAACTTACCAATGGTATTTAATACTGCACCGGACAGTGCCACGAAGGTAATAAACCATAAATAAGGAAAAGTGATTTTCAGCAGTAATGAAGCTTGGGTGAATTTTTGTGCGTCAGGGCCGTCATTGACCCAATCCATAAACCAACCGGTACCGAATAATGCTGCAACTACCGGTGAGCCAATCATTGCCACCAAAGTCACAATGGTGACTAAACCGCCTAATGTACCCGATACTTTTGCGACAAATTCACGGGTTTTATCCAAATCGTTATCGGCGTTATATTCGGCAAGTACCGGCACGAATGCCTTTGAAAAGGCGCCTTCCGCAAATAGGCGGCGTAAAAAGTTCGGAATACGATTAGCAAATAGGAATACATCTGACATCGCTCCGGCACCGAGTAATCCGGCGATAACTACGTCTCGTACTAAACCTAAGATGCGAGAAATGAGAGTCATACTACTTACTAATATGCCCGATTTAAGAAGTTTTTTGCTCATAGAATATCGCTTACTATAAATAGGAAAGAAAAAGTTAGTTTAACAAAGGTTAATACAAAAAAGTGAAGAACCACATATGCCTGTTAGAGATAGAACATAGAAATAATAGAGGAATAGTTCACTTTTTCTCCATAAGCGGTCATTTTTAGGTGATTTTTTGCAAAAAATTGCGAGGATCCGACCGCTTGCATGAAGATCTTCATATAAATTGAATGGAATTTTATCAGTTTGTTGTAGGAAAATCAGAAAAAAACTGATAAAATCTCCGCCTATCGTTTTCTATCAGTAAAACGGTGTTATTTTCAAGCACGTGTCTCGTTGAAAATGAATTTAAACTATCGATAGCTAAACATAAACCAAAGTTTATGTTTTTTAATTTTTACACAGATATTTTAGGAGTTTGACCTTGGCTAATATCAAGTCAGCAAAAAAACGTGCGGTTCAATCTGAAAAACGCCGCCAACACAACGCAAGCCAACGCTCAATGATGCGTACATTCATCAAGAAAGTATACGCAGCAGTAGCAGCAGGCGATAAAGCAGCTTCACAAGCAGCTTTCGTTGAAATGCAAAAAGTAGTGGATCGTATGGCATCTAAAGGCTTAATCCACGCTAACAAAGCAGCTAACCACAAAGCAAAATTAGCAGCTCAAATCAAAAAATTAGCGTAATTGCTTTTTGTATAAAAGAACCGACCAAATGGTCGGTTTTTTTATGTCTGACTTTATTTTACGCACAGCATGAATCTTTTCCGTAATCCTGCTTGATAAAGCGCATTGTCGGCTTCAATTAATAAATTCTGTTTTTCTTGTTCTGTCAGCATATAAATATATTTATATTGAATCGCACTATATAGTTTAAATAATAACAATGCGGTTGCTTCCAAACCTTGCTGGATTAAACGTACAAAAACGTTAATAGCACCTGTCGCTTTTAAATCTGTTACTGTATAAATACCGACTTTAGCCAATAATCTCTCAATACTGATATTTAAGTTTGGTAACATACGAATTTTGTTTTGATTTTGATTTTCAATTTTTGCTTTAGATTGTTGATATTCGTGAATGGCTGAAGTGATCCAGTGAGAGTAAGTTTGTAGGTTGTTAAGAATTGAGGAAGGAAGAAGATAAAATATTTTGGAACGACAGTTGATATGACGATCAACCAGAAAATGAATCGATATTGTTTGAGTTATTTCTTCTAAATATTGGGCTGATTTGCGTACATATAAATGTTGATCTTTGTAGAGGGCAAACATGGTATCGTTTTTAAAGATACCTAAGAATGAAAAATAAGGCTTAAAGGTCACCTCCCCGAGAGGGGACAATAGCGCTTTAAGTCTTTCTAACTCCTTTGTTGTGTATTTCATACGAGCTCCTTTTGATGATTTACTTTTGTAACTTTATATTCATTATGGGCCACTTACTTATAGCTATAAGCTATTAAGAGGCTGTATAATAATGTAAAATAAATTAAGTAATGTCAATGATTTGTGATTTAAAAACCATATTTTATTAATGGTTTATTTCGATGCACATTGTTCTTGCGCTTACCAGAGAAGTAGTGTAATATACGCGCACTTTGATACTCATCGTATTTACGATGTAGATACGAAGATTTTAAAGTCGCTTAATGTAATCATTTATTAAGCGGTACTACAGATATTGTAGTACATACAATGTTTCCGATTTGGAAACTATACAGGTATAACTGCGCTCCCTTATTCTATATGGTTTAAGTGGTAGTTCGGTTTTTTTATTAGCTAAATTTTAATTGGAGCTCTGGTCTAATGCAGAACCAAAGAATCCGTATCCGCTTAAAAGCATTTGATCATCGTTTAATTGATCAATCTACTGCGGAGATCGTAGAAACAGCTAAACGTACTGGTGCACAAGTTCGTGGTCCAATTCCTTTACCAACTCGTAAAGAACGTTTTACTGTATTGATTTCTCCACACGTGAACAAAGATGCACGTGACCAATATGAAATCCGTACTCACAAACGTTTAGTTGATATTGTTGAACCAACAGAAAAAACTGTTGATGCATTAATGCGTTTAGATCTAGCTGCTGGCGTTGACGTTCAGATTAGTCTAGGTTAATTGGGAATTTTAAGAGGTTATTACAATGATTGGTTTAGTCGGTCGTAAAGTTGGTATGACCCGCGTTTTCACTGAAGACGGCGTGTCAATTCCAGTTACCGTTATCGAAATCGAAGCCAACCGTGTTACTCAAGTTAAAACCCTTGAAAACGATGGCTATTCTGCAATTCAAGTTACTACTGGTACTAAAAAAGCTAGTCGTGTAACTAAGCCAGAAGCAGGCCATTTCGTGAAAGCAGGTGTTGAAGCTGGTCGCGGTTTATGGGAATTTCGTACTGAAGGTGAAGAATTCACTTTAGGTCAAGAAATCAATGTTGACATCTTCACAGATGTTAAAAAAGTAGATGTTACTGGTACTTCTAAAGGTAAAGGTTTTGCTGGCGGTGTTAAACGCTGGAACTTCCGTACTCAAGATGCTACCCACGGTAACTCTTTATCACATCGTGTACTTGGTTCTATTGGTCAAAACCAAACTCCAGGTCGTGTGTTTAAAGGTAAAAAAATGGCAGGACACTTAGGTGCTGAGCGTGTAACCGTTCAATCACTTGAAGTTGTTCGTGTAGATGCTGAGCGTAAATTATTATTAGTTAAAGGTGCTGTTCCAGGCGCAACTAATAGTGATGTTATCGTAAAACCAGCAGTTAAAGCATAAGTCTAGGAGATAGAGATGGAATTACAAGTTGTAGGTGCAAACGCACTAACTGTTTCTGAAACTACCTTCGGACGTGAGTTTAACGAAGCGTTAATCCACCAAGTAGTTGTTGCATATGCAGCAGGTGCTCGTCAAGGTTCACGTGCTCAAAAAACTCGTGCTGAAGTGTCTGGTTCAGGTAAAAAACCTTGGCGTCAAAAAGGTACAGGTCGCGCACGTTCAGGTGATATCAAATCACCAATCTGGCGTTCAGGTGGTATCACATTCGCTGCGAAACCACAAGATCACAGCCAAAAAGTGAACAAAAAAATGTACCGTGGTGCAATCAAAAGCATCCTTTCTGAATTAGTTCGTCAAGAACGTTTAGTGGTTGTTGAGAAATTCGAAATCGAAGCACCAAAAACTAAAGTATTAGTACAAAAATTAAAAGATTTAGCGTTAAACGACGCTTTAATCATTACTGCAAACTTAGATGAGAATCTATTCTTAGCAGCACGTAACTTATACAAAGTAGATGTTCGTGATGTTCAAGGTATCGATCCAGTAAGTTTAATCGCTTTCGATAAAGTGGTTATCACAGCTGATGCGGTAAAACAAATTGAGGAGATGTTAGCATGATTCAACAAGAACGTTTGCTAAAAGTGCTTAAAGCACCACATATCTCTGAAAAAGCGACGAATAATGCTGAAAAAGGCAACACTATCGTTTTCAAAGTAGCATTAGATGCTAACAAAGTTGAAATTGCTAACGCAGTTGAACAATTATTTGAAGTGAAAGTGGATTCTGTACGTACTGTTGTTGTTAAAGGTAAAACTAAACGTCACGGTGCTAAATCAGGTCGTCGTAGTGACTGGAAAAAAGCTTATGTTACTCTTCAAGAAGGTCAATCACTTGACTTCGTTGAAGGTGCGGCAGAGTAATTACGGAGGAGAATTTATAAATGGCTATCGTTAAATGTAAGCCGACCTCCGCTGGTCGTCGTCACGTAGTTAAAGTTGTTAACGCAGAATTACATAAGGGTAAACCTTATGCACCTTTATTAGATAGCAAATCTAAAACTGGTGGTCGTAACAATTTAGGTCGTATCACAACTCGTCACATTGGTGGCGGTCATAAACAACACTACCGTTTAGTGGATTTCAAACGTAATAAGTTAGATATCCCTGCAGTAGTTGAGCGTTTAGAATACGATCCAAACCGTTCTGCGAACATTGCATTAGTGCTTTATAAAGATGGTGAACGCCGTTATATCTTAGCACCAAAAGGTTTATCTGTTGGTGATACGATTCAAGCGGGTGCTTCAGCTCCAATTAAAGCTGGTAATGCGTTACCAATGCGTAATATCCCAGTAGGTACTACAGTTCATAACGTGGAATTAAAACCTGGTAAAGGTGGTCAAATTGCACGTTCTGCTGGTGCTTACGTACAAATTATCGCTCGTGAAGGTAACTATGTAACTTTACGTCTTCGTTCAGGCGAAATGCGTAAAGTATTAGCTGAGTGTACTGCAACCATCGGTGAAGTAGGTAACTCAGAGCATATGCTTCGCGTTCTTGGTAAAGCAGGTGCTAACCGCTGGAGAGGCGTTCGCCCTACAGTTCGTGGTACTGCGATGAACCCGGTAGACCACCCACACGGTGGTGGTGAGGGTCGTAACTTCGGTAAACACCCTGTTACACCTTGGGGCGTTCAAACCAAAGGTAAGAAAACTCGTCACAACAAACGTACTGATAAATACATCGTACGTCGTCGTGGCAAATAATTTTATTCATTAATATAGGATAGTCCAATGCCACGTTCCCTCAAGAAAGGTCCTTTCCTTGACCTACACTTGTTGAAGAAGGTAGAGAAGGCGGTGGAAAGCGGGGATAAAAAACCAATTAAAACTTGGTCCCGTCGTTCAATGATCATTCCATCAATGATTGGTTTGACCATCGCAGTCCATAATGGTCGTCAGCATGTTCCAGTTTATGTATCAGACGAAATGATCGGTCATAAATTAGGTGAATTTGCACCGACTCGTACATACCGCGGTCATGCCGCAGATAAGAAAGCTAAGAAATAAGAGGTAAAAGATGGAAACTATTGCTAAACATCGTTACGCTCGTACCTCTGCACAAAAAGCTCGCTTAGTTGCTGACTTAATTCGCGGTAAAAAAGTTGCGCAAGCATTAGAAATTTTAACTTTCACTAACAAAAAAGCAGCTGCTTTAGTTAAGAAAGTATTAGAATCAGCTATTGCGAACGCAGAGCACAATGATGGTGCAGATGTAGACGATCTTAAAGTTGCTAAAATCTTCGTAGATGAAGGTCCAAGCATGAAACGTGTAATGCCACGTGCAAAAGGTCGTGCAGATCGTATCTTAAAACGTACAAGCCACATTACAGTGGTTGTGTCAGATCGTTAATCGGTAGGAGAATAACAAATGGGTCAGAAAGTACATCCTAATGGTATTCGCCTTGGTATTGTTAAACCATGGAACTCTACTTGGTTCGCGAATACACAAGATTTCGCTGATAACTTAGAAGGCGATTTCAAAGTACGTAAATTCTTAAATAAAGAGTTAGCGAACGCTTCAGTATCACGTATCACTATTGAACGTCCTGCGAAAAGCATTCGTGTAACTATCCACACAGCGCGTCCTGGTATCGTTATCGGTAAAAAAGGCGAAGATGTTGAAAAATTACGTAACGCAGTATCTCAAATTGCTGGCGTTCCTGCTCAAATCAACATTGCTGAAGTGAAAAAACCAGAGCTAGATGCAAAATTAGTTGCTGATAGCATCGCTTCTCAACTTGAACGTCGTGTAATGTTCCGTCGTGCAATGAAACGTGCAGTACAAAACGCAATGCGTTTAGGTGCTAAAGGTATCAAAGTTGAAGTTAGCGGTCGTTTAGGTGGTGCAGAAATTGCTCGCTCAGAATGGTATCGTGAAGGCCGTGTGCCATTACATACTCTTCGTGCAGACATCGATTATAACACTGCAGAAGCTCACACAACTTACGGCGTAATCGGCGTTAAAGTGTGGATCTTCAAAGGTGAAATTCTTGGTGGTATGGCTGCAGTGATTGAATCAGAACAACAACCAGCGGCACAGCCTAAAAAGCCAGCTCGCAAAGGTCGTAAATAAGGAGAATCACTGAATGTTACAACCAAAACGCACAAAATTCCGTAAAGTACACAAAGGCCGTAACCGTGGTATCGCGGGCGGTACAGAAGTGAGCTTCGGCACATTCGGTTTAAAAGCAATTGGCCGTGGTCGTTTAACAGCTCGTCAAATCGAAGCTGCTCGTCGTGCGATGACTCGTGCGGTAAAACGTCAAGGTAAAATCTGGATCCGTGTGTTCCCAGATAAACCAATTACTGAAAAACCATTAGAAGTCCGTATGGGTAAAGGTAAAGGTAACGTTGAGTACTGGGTAGCTTTAATCCAACCGGGTAAAGTTTTATATGAAATGGATGGTGTTTCTGAAGAAATCGCACGTCACGCATTTGCGTTAGCGGCAGCGAAACTTCCGTTTAAAACCACATTTGTAACTAAGACGGTGATGTAATGAAAGCTCAAGAACTACGTAACAAAAATGTTGAAGAGCTGAATGCTGAATTAATCAACCTTTTAGGTGAGCAATTCAAATTGCGTATGCAAGCAGCCACCGGTCAGCTTCAACAAACCCATCAGTTAAAACAAGTGCGTCGTAGTATTGCACAAGTTAAAACTGTATTAACCGAAAAGGCGGGTGAGTAATGACTGATAAAATTCGTACAGTACAAGGTAAAGTAGTTAGCGATAAAATGGACAAATCATTTGTTATTGCTATCGAACGTACAGTGAAACACCCTTTATACGGTAAATTCATTCGTCGTACTACTAAATTACACGTACACGATGAAAATAACGAAGCTAAATTAGGTGATGTAGTAGAAATTAAGGAATGTCGTCCTGTTTCAAAAACTAAATCACATACTTTAGTTCGTGTTGTAGAAAAAGCAGTAGCTTAATCTACGAATCTATTTAAAAACAAGCGGTTTAATACCGCTTGTTTTTTGCAAATTTTAAGCCCTAAAGCTATAAGCGATTAGGGCTTTTTTATTTGCAATTTTTGAGGGAAATATTACCGCTTGCCCGTAAATTTTATTTGATTTCGGGTGAGTTATTGAGGTATAATTCGCCACCTACTTGCATAGGGCAAGTAGATTTTCGTCCCGAAAGGGTTTTTTTTAATTTAACGGAGCACTAATATGATCCAAGAACAGACTATGCTGGATGTTGCTGATAACTCAGGGGCTCGTAGCGTAATGTGTATCAAGGTTCTAGGTGGATCGCACCGTCGTTACGCTGCAATTGGCGACATTATCAAAGTTACTGTAAAAGAAGCAATTCCACGCGGTAAAGTTAAAAAAGGTGATGTGTTAAAAGCAGTTGTTGTGCGCACCAAGAAGGGTGTTCGTCGCCCAGATGGCTCAGTTATTCGTTTCGATGGTAACGCTTGTGTAATTTTAAACAATAACACTGAGCAACCAATCGGTACTCGTATTTTTGGACCTGTGACTCGTGAACTTCGTTCTGAGAAGTTTATGAAGATCATTTCATTAGCTCCAGAAGTACTGTAAGGGGAATGTAATGGCTGCTAAAATCCGTCAAAATGATGAAGTAATTGTTCTTACCGGTAAAGATAAGGGCAAACGTGGTAAGGTAACTCAAGTGTTACCAAACGGTAAAGTGATTGTTGAAGGTGTTAAAATCATCACTAAACATGAAAAACCAGTTCCTGCTTTAGGTAAAGCTGGTGGCTTAGTGAAGAAAGAAGCTGCGATTGATGCATCAAACGTTGCAATTTTCAACCCGAAAACAAATAAAGCTGACCGTGTAGGTTTTAGATTCGAAGATGGTAAAAAAGTACGTTTCTTCAAATCTAATAATGAAATTATTTAATTAACTGGAGTAATGCGATGGCGAAACTGCATGATTACTACAGAGATCAAGTAGTTAATGAATTAAAAGCTAAATTCAACTACTCATCTGTCATGCAAGTCCCACGAATCGAAAAGATTACCCTGAATATGGGTGTGGGTGAAGCATTGACCGATAAAAAACTTTTAGATAACGCAGTAGCGGATCTAACAGCAATTAGCGGTCAGAAACCTTTAATTACTAAAGCACGCAAATCTGTTGCAGGCTTTAAAATCCGTCAGGGATATCCAATCGGATGCAAAGTAACCCTACGTGGCGAACGTATGTGGGAATTCTTTGAAAGATTGATTACTATCGCTGTTCCACGTATCCGTGACTTCCGCGGTTTAAATGCGAAGTCATTCGACGGTCGTGGTAATTACAGTATGGGTGTTCGTGAACAAATCATTTTCCCAGAAATCGACTATGATAAAGTAGATCGTGTACGTGGTTTAGATATTACTATCACCACAACTGCGAAAAGTGATGAAGAAGGTCAAGCTTTATTAGCTGCTTTCAATTTCCCATTCCGTAAATAAGGTAGGTTATCGTGGCAAAACAATCAATGATTGCACGTGATGTTAAACGTGCTAAATTAGCTGATAAATTCTACGCTAAACGTGAAGAGTTAAAGAAAATCATCTCTGATGTAAATTCTTCAGACGAAGATCGTTGGGCAGCAGTGTTAAAATTACAAACACTTCCACGCGATTCAAGTCCTAGCCGTCAGCGTAACCGTTGCCGCCAAACTGGTCGTCCACACGGTGTACTTCGTAAGTTTGGTTTAAGCCGTATTAAGGTACGTGAAGCTGCAATGCGCGGTGAAATTCCAGGCCTTAAGAAAGCAAGCTGGTAATAACCTCTTTTAATTTGGAATCATGGGAGTAAATACATGAGCATGCAAGATCCAATCGCAGATATGCTGACCCGTATTCGTAACGGTCAAGCTGCGAATAAAGTTGCAATCAGTATGCCTTCATCTAAGTTAAAAGTTGCTATTGCAAGCGTTTTAGCTGAAGAAGGTTATGTTGAGAGCTTCAAAATTGTTGAAGGTTCAAAACCTGAATTGGAAATCACTTTAAAATATTTCCAAAATAAACCAGTTGTAGAAAGTATCCAACGCGTAAGCCGTCCAGGTCTTCGTATTTACAAACGTAAAGACGAATTACCAAAAGTTATGGGTGGTTTAGGTATCGCAGTTGTTTCTACATCTAAAGGTGTAATGACCGACCGTGCAGCGCGTCAAGCGGGCCTCGGCGGTGAAATTATCTGTTACGTAGCATAATAGAGAGGTAGGAAGAATGTCTCGTGTTGCAAAAGCACCTGTTAATATTCCTGCCGGTGTTGAAGTAAAACTCAACGGTCAGCTATTAACAGTTAAAGGTAAAAACGGCGAGTTATCTCGTGAAATTCATAATGCAGTTGAAGTAAATCAAGATGCTAACGCATTAACTTTCGCACCACGTGCTGGTGTTGCAAATGCAGATGCTCAAGCAGGTACTGCTCGTGCACTTGTTAATGCTATGGTTATCGGTGTTACTGAAGGCTTTACTAAGAAATTGCAATTAGTAGGTGTTGGTTATAGAGCACAAATGAAAGGTAACGTAGTTGCTTTAAGTTTAGGCTATTCACACCCAATTGAACATACGTTGCCAGCTGGCGTAACTGGTGAATGTCCATCTCAAACAGAAATCGTTCTTAAGAGTGCAGACAAACAGTTAATCGGCCAAGTAGCAGCTGATATTCGTGCATATCGCCGTCCAGAGCCTTATAAAGGCAAAGGTGTACGTTACTCTGATGAAGTAGTTCGTACAAAAGAAGCGAAGAAAAAGTAAAGTAAGGTAACACTATGGATAAGAAAGTAGCTCGTATCCGTCGTGCAAGCCGTGCACGTCATTTAATGAGAGAGCAAGGTGCAACCCGTTTGGTTGTGCATCGCACACCTCGCCATATTTATGCGCAGGTTATTGCACCTAATGGCTCAGAAGTACTAGCAGCAGCTTCAACTGTTGAGAAAGTAATTAAAGAGCAAGTTAAATACACTGGTAATAAAGACGCAGCTGCAGTAGTTGGTAAATTAGTTGCAGAGCGTGCTTTAGCTAAAGGTATTCAAGCAGTTGCATTTGATCGTTCAGGTTTCAAATACCACGGTCGTGTGCAAGTATTAGCAGACGCTGCTCGTGAAGCTGGTCTACAGTTCTAATAGAGGAATTTGAGATGTCAAACATCGAAAAACAAGCTGGTGAACTGCAGGAAAAGCTAATCGCGGTTAACCGTGTATCAAAAACCGTAAAAGGTGGTCGTATCATGAGCTTCACTGCTTTAACAGTAGTAGGCGATGGTAACGGTCGTGTTGGTTTTGGTTACGGTAAAGCACGTGAAGTTCCAGCAGCGATCCAAAAAGCGATGGAAAAAGCTCGTCGCAATATGATTAACGTAGCTTTAAACGAAGGCACATTACAACACCCTGTTAAAGGTTCACACACTGGTTCACGTGTATTCATGCAGCCAGCTAGCGAAGGTACTGGTATCATCGCTGGTGGTGCAATGCGTGCTGTGTTAGAAGTAGCAGGCGTTCACAACGTTCTTTCTAAAGCATACGGTTCAACCAACCCAATCAACGTTGTTCGTGCAACAATTGATGCACTTGCAAATATGAAATCACCTGAAATGGTTGCCGCTAAACGTGGTAAAACTGTTGAAGAAATTTTGGGGTAATTGAATATGGCAAAAACAATTAAAGTAACTCAAACTCGTAGCTCTATCGCTCGTTTACCGAAACATAAAGCAACGTTAAAAGGCTTAGGTCTTCGTCATATTCGTCATACAGTTGAATTAATCGATACTCCGGCAGTTCGTGGTATGATTAATCAAGTGTCATATATGGTTAAAGTGGAGGAATAATAGAATGCGTTTAAATTCTCTTTCTCCAGCTGAAGGTGCTAAGCACAGTGCTAAACGTTTAGGTCGTGGTATCGGTTCTGGTTTAGGTAAAACTGGTGGTCGTGGTCATAAAGGTCAAAAATCTCGTACAGGCAGCGGCGTTCGTCGTGGTTTCGAGGGTGGTCAAATGCCTTTATACCGTCGTTTACCAAAATTTGGTTTTACTTCATTAAAATCATTCCACGTAGCTGAAATTCGTTTAAACGACTTAGCTAAAGTAGATGGTAACGAAGTAACTTTAGAAGCTCTTAAAGCTGCTAACGTAATCACTAAAGATATTTTATCTGCAAAAGTAATTTTAGCAGGTAAAATTGAAAAAGCGGTTATAGTTAAAGGTTTACGTGTAACTAAAGGTGCTAAAGCTGCTATCGAAGCTGCTGGCGGTTCTATCGAGGAATAATAGATGGCAAAGCAACCAGGGTACCAAGGTAGTACACAAAAAGGGACTGGCGAGCTTAAATCAAGATTATTATTTGTTTTAGGTGCGTTAATCGTTTTCCGTATCGGTTCTTTTATACCTGTTCCTGGCATTGATGCTTCTGTATTATCCGAATTAGTTCGACAACAGCAAGGCACCATCATTGATATGTTTAATATGTTCTCTGGTGGTGCTTTAAGCCGAGCGTCTATATTTGCGTTAGGTATTATGCCTTATATTTCGGCGTCAATTATTGTTCAATTATTGACAGCGATTCATCCTCCTTTAGCTGAGCTAAAAAAAGAAGGTGAAGCGGGACGTCGAAAAATTAGTAAATATACTCGCTATGCTACTTTGTTATTAGCATTTATTCAGTCTATTGGTATTTCCATTGCCCTACCGAATATGTTGCAAGGATTAGTTCCTAATCCAAGTATCTTATTCTATGTAACTTCTGTAATCAGCCTAGTTACGGGAACAATGTTCCTAATGTGGTTAGGTGAGCAAATCACTGAGCGTGGTATCGGTAACGGTATCTCTTTGATTATCTTTGCAGGTATTGTTGCGGATTTACCGGCGACAATTGGGCAAACAATTGAGCAAGCTCGTCAAGGCGAAATTTCTCCACTTGTTCTTTTATTAGTAGCTGTAATCGCATTTGCGGTAACATATTTTGTTGTCTTTGTTGAACGCGGACAAAGAAGAATTGTGGTAAATTATGCAAGTCGCCAGCAAGGCAGAATGATGGCGCCAGCTAGATCTTCTCATTTACCATTAAAAGTTAATATGGCAGGTGTAATTCCTGCAATCTTCGCGTCAAGTATCATCTTATTCCCTGCGAGTATTACGCAGTGGTTTGGTCAAAGCGAAGGACTTGAATGGTTATTTGACTTATCACAATTATTACAGCCAGGACAACCGTTATATATTGTGTTATTCACAATGGCAGTAATCTTCTTTGCATTCTTCTATACGGGAATGCAATATAATCCTCGTGATACAGCGGATAATTTGAAGAAATCAGGTGCGTTTGTACCAGGTTATCGACCAGGCGAACAAACATCACGTTATATTGATAAAGTGATGACACGCTTAACCTTAATCGGTGCGTTGTATATTACTTTTGTTTGTTTGGTTCCTTATATCATTACATCTTTATGGAAAGTACCATTCCAATTAGGCGGTACTTCACTGTTAATCGTAGTGGTAGTTATTATGGATTTCATCGCACAGGTTCAAAGTCATTTAATGTCATTACAATATGACTCTGTGTTGAAGAAAGCCAATTTGAAAGGCTTAGGGCAGTAGTCCCTTAGATCAAAAAGGATAAGCAATGAAAGTTCGTGCTTCAGTTAAGAAATTATGCCGTAACTGTAAAGTTGTTAAACGTGAAGGTGTTGTTCGCGTAATTTGTAGCGATCCTAAACACAAACAACGTCAAGGTTAATTAGTATTCTTTCTTGCAAAGAACCCGCTGAGCAGGTATACTGCTCAGCTCATTCGTCCTGATATGCTGTTTGAGTATCCTGAAACGGGCTTTTCAAGATCAGCATATCAATAAACTTAAATAATAGGAGTGCATAGTGGCCCGTATTGCAGGCATTAACATTCCTGATCAAAAACACACTGTAATCGCATTAACTGCAATTTACGGTATCGGTAAAACTCGTGCTAAAGCTATCTGTGCAGCAACGGGTATTGCTGAAGATGTAAAGATCAGAGAATTGTCTGAAGAGCAGATTGAAAAACTGCGTGAAGAAGTTGGTAAATTTACTGTCGAAGGTGATTTACGTCGTGAAGTAACATTAAGCATCAAACGTCTTTTAGACTTAGGTTGCTACCGTGGTTTACGTCATCGTCGTAGTTTACCAGTACGTGGTCAACGTACTAAGACTAATGCGCGTACTCGTAAGGGTCCACGCAAACCGATCAAAAAATAATCGGAGTAGATAAATAATGGCTAAAACACCAGTTCGCGCACGTAAGCGCGTTAAAAAACAGATTGCAGATGGCGTAGCTCATATCCACGCATCTTTCAATAACACAATCGTGACTATTACTGACCGTCAAGGTAACGCTCTAGCATGGGCAACTGCAGGTGGTTCAGGTTTCCGTGGTTCTCGTAAATCAACTCCGTTTGCTGCACAAGTTGCTGCAGAACGTTGTGCTGAAGCTGTTAAAGAATTCGGCTTAAAGAACTTGGAAGTTATGGTTAAAGGTCCGGGTCCAGGTCGTGAATCAACAATCCGTGCATTAAATGCAGCAGGTTTCCGTATCACGAACATTACTGATGTGACTCCGATTCCTCATAACGGTTGTCGTCCACCGAAAAAACGTCGCGTTTAATTGACGTTAGAATAATTGGAGAAAGAAAATGGCAAGATATTTGGGTCCTAAGCTCAAGCTAAGCCGTCGTGAAGGTACTGATTTATTCCTTAAATCAGGCGTTCGTGCGATTGAATCAAAATGTAGAAATCGTCTTGATGTAGCACCAGGTCAACACGGTGCACGCAAGCCACGTTTATCTGACTACGGTAGTCAGTTACGTGAAAAACAAAAAGTTCGCCGTATCTATGGTATCTTAGAACGTCAATTCCGTAATTACTATACAGAAGCAAACCGCTTAAAAGGTAATACCGGTGAGAACTTATTAGTATTATTAGAAGGTCGTTTAGACAACGTAGTTTACCGTATGGGTTTTGCTGCAACTCGTGCTGAAGCACGTCAGCTTGTAAGCCACAAATCTATCGTAGTAAACGGTCGTGTAGTGAATATTCCTTCTTATCAAGTTTCTGTTGATGATGTAGTTGCTGTTCGTGAGAAATCTAAAAAACAAGCACGTATCAAAGCATCATTAGAATTAGCAACTCAACGTGAAAAACCAACTTGGTTAGAAGTTGATGCAACTAAGATGGAAGGTGTATTTAAACGTACTCCTGAACGCTCTGACTTATCAGCAGATATTAACGAACATCTGATCGTTGAGCTTTACTCTAAATAATAGTTAATTTTTTAAAATTACATTATTAAATTAGTAAATAAAGCTTAAAAACAAAGAGAGGATAAAATGCAGGGTTCTGTGACAGAATTTTTAAAGCCGCACTTAGTGAACATTGAACAAATTAGTTCAACTCACGCAAAAGTGACCTTAGAGCCGTTAGAACGTGGTTTTGGCCATACATTAGGTAACGCACTTCGTCGCATTTTACTTTCGTCTATGCCAGGCTGTGCAGTAACAGAAGTTGAAATTGATGGTGTATTACATGAATACAGCAGCAAAGAAGGCGTACAAGAAGATATTCTTGAAGTATTGTTAAACCTTAAAGGTCTAGCGGTAAAAGTGTCAAATAAAGATGATATCATCCTGACACTTAATAAGTCTGGAATTGGCCCTGTGACTGCAGCCGACATTACGCACGATGGTGACGTAGAAATTGTAAATCCAAATCACGTTATTTGTCATTTGACAGATAAAAACGCATCAATCAATATGCGTATCCGTGTTCAACGCGGTCGTGGTTATGTGCCAGCATCAGCTCGTGTACATTCTCAAGATGAAGATCGTCCAATCGGTCGTTTATTAGTTGACGCTCGTTTTAGCCCAGTAGATCGCATTGCTTATAATGTTGAAGCTGCTCGTGTAGAACAACGTACAGACTTAGATAAACTTATCATTGAGATGGAAACTAATGGCACAATCGATCCAGAAGAAGCCATTCGTCGCGCTGCAACGATTTTAGCAGAACAGCTAGATGCATTCGTTGATTTACGTGATGTTCGTCAGCCTGAAGTTAAAGAAGAGAAACCGGAATTTGATCCGATTTTACTTCGTCCAGTAGATGACTTAGAGTTGACGGTTCGTTCTGCTAACTGTTTGAAAGCAGAGACAATTCACTATATCGGTGATTTAGTACAACGTACAGAAGTTGAGTTATTAAAAACCCCTAACCTTGGTAAGAAATCACTTACTGAGATTAAGGATGTGCTTGCTTCTCGTGGCTTATCACTGGGTATGCGCCTTGAGAATTGGCCTCCAGCAAGTATTGCTGAAGACTAATTTTAGGTATTAGATTTTCTAAGAAGGAATAGGTTATGCGCCATCGTAAGAGTGGACGTCAATTAAACCGTAACAGCAGCCATCGCCAAGCGATGTTCCGTAATATGGCAAGTTCTTTAATCGGTCACGAGATCATTAAAACAACTTTACCTAAAGCTAAAGAGTTACGTCGTGTAGTTGAACCATTAATTACTTTAGCAAAAGAAGATAGCGTTGCAAATCGCCGCTTAGCTTTTGCTCGTACTCGCAACGTAGAAACAGTTGCTAAATTATTCAATGAATTAGGTCCACGTTTTGCACAACGTGCGGGTGGTTATACTCGTATCTTAAAATGTGGTTTCCGTGCAGGCGACAACGCACCAATGGCTTACATTGAGTTAGTTGACCGTCCAGAAGTTGCTGAAGCAGCTGCGGAATAATAGCTAAATAGCTTAATTTGAAAAGCCCGAGTTATCTCGGGCTTTGTTTTTTTCTAATACTTTTAAACTTTTTCTTACCGATTTGCTTTATCGTAGCAAAGATCTTTTCTTGTAATTTAGTGGAAAATCGGTATAATCTATCCGCTTTTTCTATCTTTTTTAGATGATTAAAGCATATCAGTACCCTCACCTCGAACGAGGGTTTTCTTTTTTACTATCAACATTTTTAGAGGAAGGTTATGGTAACCATTCGTTTAACTCGTGGCGGAGCTAAAAAACGCCCATTCTATCAAATCGTGGTAGCAGACAGCCGTTCACCACGTGACGGTCGTTTCATCGAGCGTATCGGTTTCTTCAATCCATTAGCTGCAGGCCAAGCTGAACGTTTACGTTTAGACGTGGCTAAAGTTGATGCTTGGGTTGCTAAAGGTGCTGAGCTTTCAGATCGTGTTGCATCTTTAGTGAAAGAAGCTCGTAAAGCGGCTTAATTTATTAAAAATTTTGCAAAGTAGGTGAGTAGCATGAGCGAACAAAAAATTGAAGTTGTCGGAAAACTGGGGTCAACCTATGGGATTCGTGGCTGGTTACGCCTCTATTCATCAACTGAAGAAACTGAAAGTATCTTCGATTATCAGCCTTGGTTCTTAAAAATTAAGGGACAATGGCAACCAATCGAATTAGAAAGTTGGCGTTACCACAGCAATGATTTGATTGTGAAATTAAAAGGTACTGACGACCGTGAAAGCGCGCAGTTACTAACGAATGCCGAAATCGGTGTGGATTTATCTGTGTTTCCTGAATTGGAAGAAGGGGATTATTATTGGCACGATTTAATCGGCTGCCAAGTGGTAAATCTCGAAGGCTATACCATGGGCGTTGTGACTGAATTAATGGAAACAGGTTCAAATGATGTATTGGTTGTGCGTGCTAACAGTAAAGATGCTTTCGGTAAGCAAGAACGATTAATTCCGTTCTTATATGAACAAGTAGTTAAAAGAGTAGATCTCGCCACCAAAACAATTACGGTGGATTGGGACGCTGGTTTCTAACCTCAGGTATGCGGTGCGCTTTGGCTTTAAGTAGTAAGGACATTTGAGGATAAATTATGTGGATTGGTATCATTTCACTGTTCCCTGAAATGTTTAAAGCAATTACCGATTTTGGGGTGACAGGACGTGCGGTAAAACAAGAACTTCTGCAACTTCAATGTTGGAATCCTCGTGATTTCACTTTTGATAAACATAAAACGGTTGATGACCGCCCTTATGGCGGTGGACCTGGAATGTTAATGATGGTGCAACCTTTGCGTGATGCGATTCATGCAGCGAAGCAAGCAGCAAAAGCAGAAGACGGTGTAGAGGCAAAAGTTATTTATCTCTCACCACAAGGGCGTAAGCTGGATCAACAAGGTGTGAAAACACTGGCTTCAAATCAGAAACTAATTTTAATTTGTGGACGATATGAAGGGGTTGATGAACGATTGATTCAAACTGAAGTTGATGAAGAATGGTCAATTGGTGATTATGTGCTTACAGGGGGCGAATTGCCTGCAATGACGTTAATTGACGCTGTTGCGAGATTTGTACCCGGAGTGTTAGGCAAACAGGCCTCTGCAGATGAAGATTCATTTGCGACAGGTTTATTGGATTGTCCGCATTACACTCGTCCGGAAATGTTAGACGGTATTCCTGTTCCTGAAGTGCTGATGTCGGGTCACCACGAAAATATTCGTAAATGGCGATTAGAACAATCGCTTGAACGTACGTGGTTAAGACGCCCTGAGCTATTGGATAGCCTAGCTCTGACTGACGAACAACGCGTGTTGTTGGCTAAAATTAAGAAACAACACAAAATCAGTTAATTCTAGGATTTAGAAGGTTTTTAAAATGAGTAACATCATCAAACAAATCGAACAAGAACAGTTAAAACAAAACGTACCTAGCTTCCGTCCAGGTGACACATTAGAAGTTAAGGTATGGGTAGTAGAAGGTAGTAAAAGACGTTTGCAAGCGTTCGAAGGCGTGGTTATTGCAATTCGTAACCGTGGCTTGCACTCTGCATTCACTCTACGTAAAGTATCAAACGGCGTAGGCGTTGAACGTGTATTCCAAACTCACTCACCAGTAATTGACAGCATCTCTGTTAAACGTAAAGGTGCGGTACGTAAAGCTAAACTTTACTACTTACGTGAGCGTTCAGGTAAATCTGCACGTATCAAAGAGCGTCTTGGCGAATAATTCGCACACGCTTAATGCGAAAGATAAAAAGGCTTGGGGGAGACCCAAGCCTTTTCTTTTATGTACGTAATGCAACAAGCGGTCAATTTTAGCTAATCTTTTGCAAAAGTTTGTGGAAATCAGACCGCTTGTAAAAATAAAGGCAGGTATCTACCCGCCTTTACTGATTACTAAAAATGAAATGAATGGTTTATTCCGATTCTTCTAAAATTACCCAACCGCTATCGAGCCAATCACAAATAGTATCTAATAATAACTCAAGCTCTTCTTGGTTTTTCACTTTTGACGCTAGCTTGTTCCAAGAGATTGCATCACCGTTGGCAATACGAATTAATAGATTTTGTTCTGCTTCATTTAGCTCGTCAATCCACTCACCGTTTACATAAATACGTTGCGGATTTTCGGTATAAAGCATTTTGACATTCGCGTCTTGTTGAATCCAGCCGCCTTCTTCCAAAATACCTTGTACTTCATCTGGATAGTATTCGTTATCCGTTTGTAGTAAATCGTAACGACGAGAACTTACCGCAGTAGCAACACTGTGAGTAAAGATTTCATCAAATTGATCAGAGTTTTGTAATAAGTCGATTAATTGATGTTTTAGTACTTTTACCATTTTCGGATCAAGTAATGCATTTGGTTGTTCATGTGGTGCAAGGCGGAACGGGATATTAAATTCCGAACCGGCAATCACTTCCGAATGGTGTTCTAAGGTTTTGCAGAAGTTCTCGAGTAAATCCGCTGCATTCGGGTAGCGTAAGCCGAATGAGAATGTTAGCCCTTCGGTTTCGGATACGCCATAGTGAGCCATACGAGAAGGTACATAAAGTACATCACCCGGATTCATCACTTCATCTAACACTAATTCGCCCATATCATCGAAAATACGGATAGGTTGGTTCGGTTTAAATTCTGTAGATGGATCGCACCATTTTCCGAGTTGCCAACGGCGCTGACCGTAACCTTGCACGAGAAAAACATCGTATTCATCATAATGCTTACCGACCGTACCGCCTTTAGGCGAACAAGAGACCATAATGTCGTCACGTTGCCATTGCGGTAAGAAGCTAAACGCTTGCCACAATGCACCAAGTTCCGGTGACCATTGTTCCAAGTTTTGTACCATTACAGAGAATTGAGCCGGCAGATCTTGTAAATCACTTTCCGTAAATGGGCTGGTTTTTACCGACCATTGCTCATTTTCACATTTGATTAAGCGAGCAGTGATTTCCTCTTCTAACGCTAACTCCATAATATCTTCCGGCTCGAATAATCCGACAATTTGTGGTAAGCCGTTACGGATTAACAGCGGTCGTTTTTGCCAATAATCACGTAAGAAAGTTTCCGGGCTAATATTTTCAGGTAAGCAGAATGGAATGTTCATAGATGCTCCTCATGTCTTTTCTCTTTGATTGAAACTATTCTACCTGATAAATGTTTGAATTTCTTGCACTATGTCAGCTAATTAGTGAGGAAAATGTTTTACTTTTGTGATAAAGCTCACAAAATTTGATTAAAGACAATTAGTAATGATTTTCATTTGGTGGAAATATATTAAAATAAATATAGAAAGAATGATTTAGTTTAATTTTTTATTTATAAGGTGTGTGTTTATGTTACGAGCAATAAAATTAACAGCAGTTGCATTGGCAACATTATCTGCATTATCCGGATTGGCTAATGCGAAGCCAACTGAAATTACCGATATACTTGAGCGTAAAGTGACGGTTGAGTTGCCGGCTAAACGAGTGGTACTCGCATTTAACTATCAAGATTATATGGCGGTCGGTGGTGAAAAGGCGTTAGATAATGTGGTTGGCTTTTCTAAAGCGGTTTGGTCTGATTGGGCGCCGGCAAGTTGGGCGGAATTTAGCAAAGCGGTACCGAAACTAAATCAGTTGGAAGATATCGGTGAAGTGGAAGTCGGGACTTTCTCGATCGAGAAAATTTTAGCGCTTAAACCGGATTTCGTGCTGATGGCGGATTGGCAATTTAAAGCGTTAGATTCTGATTTAGAACCGTTAGAAACGGCAGGAATTCCGGTCGTAGTGGTGGACTATTTAGCACAAACGGTTGATAAACACGTTAAATCTACCGAGATTATCGGTCAATTAACTGGGCAAGAAGCTAAAGCAAAACAGTTAAATGATGAATACAAAGCGATTGTGAAAGATATTCAAGAGCGTGTAGCGAAGGCAAATTTACCGAAACCGAAAGTGTATGTTGAATTCGGTAATAAAGGGCCGGCGGAGCATAGTTTTACGTTCGGTAAAAGTATGTGGGGCGCAATGATTGATTTAGTCGGTGCGGAAAATATTGCAAAAAATGCGGTGGAATTTTACAGCCCGATTAATCCTGAATTAGTGGTAGCGGCTAAACCGGATGTAGTGATTATTTCCGGACGCGAAACCGAGTTGAAGAAAAATCCTGAAGCAATGGTGGCAGGCTTTAATATTGATAAACAAGAAGCGCAAAAACGCTTAGCCGGCTTTGCAAAACGCCCAGGTTGGTCTGAATTGCCGGCAATTAAAAATCAGCGTTTATACGGTGTATATCATGCTAATTCTCGTACACTTTCCGATAGTGCTTCAATTCAATTTGTGGCGAAAGCAATTTATCCGGAACTATTCAAAGATTTAGACCCGACTAAAACTTATCAAGAGTTTTACCGTAAAAACTTACCTATCGTGCCGCAAGGGACTTTCTACCTCTATCCAGAGAGTAAATAGTCATGAGTCAGATAACGATTGAAAAGATCGTTCAAAACCAACGCAAGCTGGAACGCAAGCGTTGGTTTATCGTTCTTACTTTCCTTGCAATCAGTTTAATCGGTTTGGTATTTGATATTGTAACCGGTCCTTCGATGTTGCCATTGGATGAAGTGGTAAAAGCGTTATTACGTTTTGAAGATGTAGAAACCACCACGAACGTTATCGTTTATGACTTACGTTTACCCATGGCATTAATGGCGTTGGTCGTTGGGGCGGCATTAGGCGTTGGCGGTGCGGAGATTCAAACCTTGTTGAATAACCCGATGGCAAGCCCTTATACCTTAGGTTTAGCCGCAGCGGCCGGTTTAGGCGCTTCAACAGTAATTGCGTTTGGCGGTTTCGGCTTGCCTTCGGCGTTTGCCGTGCCATTAGGTGCCTTTGTGATGACCATGTTGGCATCCGGTATTTTGTTTGTGTTTGCTTCAATGCGCCGTTTTAGTTCGGCGATGTTGGTATTAGTCGGTATTGCGTTATTGTTTTTATTCCAATCACTGCTATCGTTGATTCAATTTATTGCGGCTCCGGAAATTTCGCAACAAATTCTGTTTTGGTTATTCGGTAGTTTAACCAAAGCGACTTGGGAAAACCTCTCGATTGCAACTGTGGTTACCATTGTGTGCGTTAGCTTACTGGCAAAAGATTTATGGAAATTGACCGCTTTACGTTTAGGTGAGGCACGAGCACTGAGCCTAGGGATAAATCTGCAACGCTTGCGTTTAAAAACGTTAGTTTTAGTGGCAATTATGACTGCCACTGCAATTAGCTTTGTTGGGATTATCGGTTTTATCGGTTTGGTCGCACCGCACGTGGCGCGGATGTTATTGGGCGAAGATCAACGCTTTTTCCTACCCGGTGCAATGCTTATCGGCGCAGCATTTTTATCGGTTGCATCGGTATTATCCAAAGTGATTGTACCCGGCGCATTGTTTCCGGTGGGGATTATTACCTCATTTGTTGGCGTGCCTTTCTTCTTTTGGATTGTGCTTACTAAGAGATAACAAGCGGTAGAATTTATGTTAAAACTTGCAAATGTACATATTAAGCGAGGCTCGCTTGTTATTGCCGACCAATTAGATTTATCGCTCGAAAGGGGTAAAGTCTATACGGTATTAGGTCCAAACGGGGCGGGCAAATCCTCACTATTAAAAACGATTTTTGGTGAAATCGGTTGTAAAGGGCAAATTCATTATGCGGATCAGATACTGAATAAACGAGCTATTTCGGCATGGCGTAAACGTATCGGCTATATGCCGCAAGATACACAAGTTGACGCATCGTTGACCGCATTAGAAGTGATTTTACTCGGCAGAATGGAAGCATTAAATATGCACGTGAGTGACGAGTTGTTGACCGAAGTCGCCACCATTATGCAGAAACTCGGTATTGCACATCTTGCTCACCAAGATGTCATGCAGCTCAGTGGCGGACAACGACAAATGGTAATGTTTGCCCAAGTATTATTGCGTCAGCCGGAAATCTTATTATTGGATGAACCGGTCAGTGCGTTGGATATGCACCACCAAATCAATTTATTGGAACACGTTTGCCAATATACGCAACAAAATAATCTGATTACGATCATGGTATTGCATGACCTGAGCCTTGCCGCTCAATTTTCTGATCAGGTGATTTTATTGGGTAACGGTAAATTACAAGCTTTCGGTGACGCAAAACAAGTGTTACAGGCTGATCTTATTCGTCAGTTGTATAACGTTGAGATTGAAATTTTATATGACAGTACCGGACAACCGGTGATTCGTCCGTTACGTCATGCGCATTAGGAGTAAAAAATGAAAAAAGTATTATTAGCAACCTTACTCGCTTTTTCAGGCGCTGTGTTGGCTGCAGATCACGAAGTTAAAATGTTAGATAACGGTAAAGACGGCGGTATGGTGTTTGAACCGGGTTTTGTGAAAGCGGAAGTCGGTGATACGGTGACTTTCGTGCCGACGAATAAAGGGCATTGGGTACAAAGTAAAGCGGTACCGGAAGGCGCAGAGAAATTCCTCTCGAAAGAAGATGAACAATTTAGCTTAACGCTTACTCACGAAGGGGTTTACGTATATGTTTGCCCTCCACATCGTATGATGAATATGAGCGGTATTATCCAAGTAGGCAAACCGACTAATTTAGAAAATGCGACCAAAGAAGTTGAAAAAATTGAAAAGCGTACCACAGAGCATAAAGGCCGTTTATTCGAATATCTCGAGCAAGTGAAATAAGGATGACAATGAAAAAGCAGTATTTTAAACATCTTATTGCAAGCACATTACTATTTGCCGGCGTTTCGGTGCAAGCGGAAGTAAAAGTGTTACAAGACGTATTGGAGCGCCAAGTGAAAGTTGATGTACCGGCGAAACGTATTGTGCTTGGTTTTTATTATCCGGATTATATTGCTGCAACCGGTTCGGAGAATTTTAAAAATGTTGTCGGCATTTCACGTGAGTTTTGGGAAAAATTTAACCCCGGTAGCTGGGCTTTATTTAGTAAAGCGTTACCGAATTTAGCGGAAATGGCGGATATCGGTAATATCAATACCGGAACGTTCTCGTTGGAAAAAACCTTAGCGTTAAAACCGGATGTATTGGTGTTAGCCGATTGGCAATATCAAACGATCGCCGCTGATATTCCTCGTATCGAACAGGCGGGTATTCCGATTGTTGTGGTGGATTTCAATGCGCAAACCGTAGAGAAACATACGAAAAGTATCCAACTTTTCGGACAACTAGCCGGCACAGAAACACGTGCAAATCAGATCGCCAGCGAATATGAACAAGGTATCAAAGAGATTCAAAAACGTGTGGCGGCAAGCGGTCAAAAACCACCAAAAATTTACGTTGAATTTGGCAACAAAGGTCCGGCGGAATATAGCTTCACTTTCGGTAAAAATATGTGGGGAGCGATTGCGAATACAGTCGGAGGTGACAATATTGCCGCACCGTTTATTGAAAACTGGGGACCGATTAATCCGGAGCAATTCTTAGCGTCTAATCCGGAGGTGGTGATTATTTCCGGTACGGAAATGGGTACTGATAAAAATGCCGAAATTATGGCGATGGGGATTAATATCAGTGAAGCGGATGCACAAAAACGTCTTGCCGGTTTTACTCAGCGTGCCGGTTGGTCGAACGTACCGGCGGTGAAAAAAGGCAATGTGTACGGCATTTATCACACAGCATCTCGCTCGATTACCGACTTAGCCAGCGCACAATTTATGGCAAAAACGCTTTACCCGGAACAGTTTAAAGATATTGATCCGGAGAAAACCTATTTGGATTTCCACCGCCAATATTTGCCAGTTGTACCACAAGGCACATTTTTTATTAAGTTAAAATAACCATTCAATTTAATGGCAAGTGGGCTTTGGCTCACTTGCCTTTTTTGAGCCGATTATGTCACATTCGATAGCCATTACTACCTGCCAAACTTACCCCAATCTTCCTGATAATTTACAACCGCTGATTCGCTTATTACAAGCTAACGGACTGCAAGTCAAAGTGGATTGCTGGCAAAATCAGCCGCAAGCTGATGTTATTTTACCGCTTTGTGCGTGGGACTACGCCCAACAGCCGGAATGCTTCCGCCAATGGCTGCAACAAGCGGTCGAATTCGGGCAAAAATTTGCAAATCCCGTTCAGTTAATGGATTGGAATATGCACAAAAGCTATTTACTGGATTTACAACAAATGGGTGTAGATGTGATTCCAAGCCAACTATTATTGGCGGATCTCGACCAAATTCAGACCGCTTGTCAGCCGTACCACCAAAACGGACAAGCTGTGGTGAGCAAACCGGCGATCGGACAGAGTGGTAATGCGGTCATCAAATGGCAAGCGGATCAACCGATCCCGGATTTTAGCCCCTATTTAGGACAACAAATCGTGTTACAACCCTATATTAAGGAAGTGGCGGAGAATGGCGAAACCAGTTTGATTTTCTTTGCCGGTGAATTTAGCCATGCGGTAAGACGCCAACCGCCCAAAGGCGAATGGCGGGCAAATTCAGCTTACGGCGTAGCAATCTTACCGGTAGTTCCTCCACAAAATATTGTTCGACAAGCACGAGATGTTTTGATGAGATTGCCTGAAATGCCAAGCTATGCACGGGTGGACGGTACGATTATTGGTGATCGATTTTTGCTGAATGAATTGGAATTGATCGAACCGGCGTTGTACCTACATACGGATTCGCAAGCAGCGGTACGATTTGCACAGCTACTTATGCAAAAAACAATAGAAATTTGACCGCTTAACGGACGCCAAATCAGCGCCCGTTAAGCTTTGTGGTTAAGCAATATCTTGTTGTAGAAAACCAAGTAACAAATTGCTAATTACTTGATAAAACACGGTACTACTCTGAATTTGGGCGGTTTTCTCCGCCCATTGCGGTAGCCAGCCGAGTAATTGTTGTCGGATAAATTGTTGCTGAATTTGGCTAGGCTGTTTCGTTTCAATCAGTTTGATCAACACTTCTAAATAAATACAGAGGTGATCGCTCGGTTCATTATGTAACCGATTGATTTTAAGCTGAAATTTCGTTAGCCATTGATCCATTACCGCAAGATTCTCACTGAGATCTCGTTCATCCAAATAGTAAGAGGCGTACGGAAGCGCACTTAATTTGCCCTCCAATAAAAAGCATTGCGCAAAATCCGCCGCCAGTTCTAAGCGAGGTGAATCGTAAGCGGTCAATTTTGCCAATTCATTTTGCAAGTCGGTAACTTGTGGTTGAAAACCAAGCTCGGCAAGAAATGCAAAAAATGAGGCAAATTGACCCGCTTGTAATGCGTGTAGCTGCGGTTCCGATAGCTCTTTGGCAAGTAACGAATGGAACCAACGGTAACAAAATAGTCGTTCTTCCGAACTGAGTAATTGCGTTGCCATTAACGAGCTACCTCTGTCGGGCCGCTGAAACCGTTCGCTGCCGGTGCATCGCCTTGCCATTTTTCCACATTCACTAAACAGGTACTGACAGAAGTCGCTTGCGATAAGCTTGAAGCGCCAATATCCAGTGTTAGCGTATTCGGGCAGCCGTAAGTATCAATCGCTCCCACGCTTTCATCAAGCGGTGAGAACCACGCTCCTTCTTGTAAACGTACGACACCACTCGGGAAGTTATCGGATAATACCGCACCAACCAATACTTGCCCGCGTTCGTTATAGACACGCACTAAATCGCCGTCTTTAATGCCTAATTTTTCTGCGTCTTGCGGATTCATATAAAATGGTTCTCGCCCTTGCACGCTGTAGGTTTCACGTAACGATTTGGCTTCACACAATTGTGAATGTAAGCGTTTATCCGGATGCACGGATTGTAGCCAGAACGGATATTTATCCGATTTCGGCCCACCGTGCGAACGTTCCGCTTTTTCAAACCACATCGGGTGACCTTTACAGTCGGTATAGCCGAAACTCGCAATTTTACGGCTAAAGATTTCGATAAAGCCGGAAGGTGTGCCGAGTGCGTGTAATTCCGGATCTTCACGGAAATCGGCGTGACGTACCCAAGGTTTGCCCTCTGGGAACAGCACATAACCTTTTTGCCAAAATTCAGCGAAAGACGGCATAGCAAATTTGCCACGGTTTTCATTGCGACAATCTTTGTATAAACGTTCTAACCACGCCATTTCGTCCATGCCTCGGCAATATTCTTTTTCTTTGCCGAATCGGCGACATAAGTCTTTGAAAATTTCAAAATCAGGGCGGGATTCATATAACGGCTCAACCAATTTTTGCATCGCCAAAACGCCTCGGTTGCTATAAGAACCGTAGGCATCAATATCGTTACGTTCAAACGGCGTACAAGCCGGTAAAACAATATCGGAGAAACGACAAGTTGCCGTCCAGCTATAGTTAATCGACACTACGGTTTCCAATTTTTGGAAGGCGCGTTTCATCTTATTCAAATCGGATTGGCGGCTCCATTGGTTACAACCGGAGAAAATCGCCATTTTATACGGCGCATAGGTAATTTTTCTGCCGTTGTAATCAATGGTTTCGCCTGAGTGAAGTAAAGAATCGGTAGTACGAGCAACCGGAATCACCTCACTATAACCTTGGTAATCTTTATTAGTATATTTAGCGGTTTGCCCTTCGTCCAAATTAGATGGGAAGGAACCCGGCATTGCCGCACCGGAACTGGATACACCGATAGAACTGTAATGGTGTGCATAACTGATACCACCGCCGGCAAGCCCGATTTGTCCGAGCATTGCGGCTAAAACCGCACCCATCCAATAAGGCTGTTCGCCGTGTTGTTGGCGCTGAATCGCCCAACCGAAAATCAACTGGGTACGTTTGCCGGCTAACATACGGGCAAATTTGCGGATTTCTTCCGCTTCAATACCGCAAATCGGTGCCGCCCATTCGGCAGTTTTCTCAATTTTGTCTTCGGTTTCGCCGAGTAAGTAAGGCACAAATTGCTCAAAACCGAGTGTGTACATATCAATAAACGCTTTATCGTATAAATTCTCACGATACAAGGTGTGAGCAATCGCCAACATAAACGGCACGTCCGCTTGCGGATTGATATAAAGCTGTTTACAACCAAGGAAGTTTTGCGTTTTGCTTTTCACCGGATCAATGCTAATGACATTGATTTTTTGTTCCGCCACTTTCTGTTTAAGCTGTTCTAAGTAGCCGTAAGATTCGTGGGTTTCGCAGTTCCAGCCGACTTGTAAGTTTTTGACCGGATCGCTTGCCCAGAAAATTAAGTTCTCGGTTTCTTTAAGAATGACTTCCCACGATGTCCCTTGTGAATACACTTCGGTTGAGCCTAGCACATAAGGCAAAATGGTTTGTCCCGCACCGGTGGAGTAATCACCGACCGTGCCAACACTCGAGCCATGCATCGCAATGGCACGGATCATATGGTTACCGCAGCTATGGAATTGACCGGAAGAACGCCAGCCGACATTGGCGGTATGTAATGCCCAAGGGCCGTAATTTTGCTGAATACGCTCAAGTTCTTCATAGAACAGGTCAAGTGCTTCGTCCCAACTGACACGTACGAAACGGTTATCGCCACGTTGTGTTCTGTTGCTGTTGTGACGGTTTTTGAGCCAATCCAAGCGCACCATTGGATAACGAATACGTGCTTCGCCGTATACCAAGTCTTTAATACCGTTAATCATTTCGGTCGGGTGTTTGTCTAACTCGAATGGCTTAATTTCGGCAATGCGACCGTTTTCAATTTTTGCTCGTACCGCGCCCCATTGCGCACCGGTAATTTTCCAACCGTTTTCGACCGCTTGTGCAGCCTCAGCATTTGCTCTTGGCACAAGGAAATTCGGCATTGCCATAGAAGCCGCCATCAGCGACATATTTTTTAAGAATTGACGGCGTGAAGTTGAAAGTGATGATGACATACAAACTCCTTATTTAGCAGCTTTCGGTTGGCTGTCTGAGGCGTGCATTTGCAAATAACGTAGCACTTGTTTACGGGTCGGCTCGTCCATATCGGTAAAGCCAACCATACCATTAAATACGGCAACCCATTCATTCGCATCGTGCATTTTGGTATCACGTTGTTTGTGGCAAACGCTACATTCGGTCTTAAAGGTTTGCTCCGCATTCGCCCAAAAATCAGTCAGGCTATCGGTAAATTTAGAATTTTTTACCCACGCTTGTAATTTGATTTTCTGCCACACTAAACCGGTAAGTGGATCTTCTTTCTTCTCAAGCACTTCAAACGTAGGGTTATTTTGCATAAAGTCTTTATCCATTACCGCATCGGTAATTTGTTTGGAAAATTGGTTGTACCAAATGCGCCCGAAACCTTTGGTTTTACGCCACATTTCCAACTCAATTTGTGAGGAATCTTGTTTGGATTGCAATAGTTTAATCGGCACACCGGCTTCAAGCTGTCCAATGGATTGCTTGAGTGATTCGTCAGCGAAAAGGGCTAATTCGGAGGGTGTGTAAGCGGTGGAATTTTGGGCGAAACTTGCAGAACAGAATGTCAGCAAACTTACGCCAAGCAGCCAAACAGATTTCATAGAAAACCTCGGAGGATAATGTTTAATTATTCAACTATTCTAGCAAAAATAGGGCTAAGGCTATGTTGATATAAGTCATAAAATAATAACTATTATTATTCGGAAAGAAATTTGCAAAAAATTTCCAAAATTCGACCGCTTACAGGCTATAATAACCAGTATTTTTGAACGAATTTTTTAGGAATAGCAAAATGACAACAAAATTTAATGTAAAAACATTCCAAGGTATGATTTTAGCCCTACAAGATTATTGGGCAAACGTAGGTTGCACCATTGTTCAGCCGTTTGATATGGAAGTGGGCGCAGGTACATCTCACCCGATGACCGCACTCCGTGCTTTAGGCCCTGAGCCAATGGCGTTCGCTTACGTTCAACCATCTCGCCGCCCGACTGACGGTCGCTATGGCGAAAACCCAAACCGTTTACAACACTACTACCAATTCCAAGTGGTGATCAAACCGTCTCCGGATAACATTCAAGAACTCTATTTAGGCTCACTTAAAATGTTAGGTTTCGACCCGACTCAACACGATATTCGTTTCGTGGAAGACAACTGGGAAAACCCAACCTTAGGTGCGTGGGGCTTAGGCTGGGAAGTGTGGTTAAACGGTATGGAAGTAACCCAATTCACTTACTTCCAACAAGTGGGCGGTTTAGAGTGTAAACCAGTAACCGGTGAAGTCACTTACGGCTTGGAGCGTTTAGCAATGTACATTCAAGGCGTGGACAGCGTGTACGATCTCGTGTGGTCAGACGGTCCATTAGGCAAAACAACCTATGGCGATGTATTCCACCAAAATGAAGTGGAGCAATCAACCTACAACTTTGAATACGCAGATGTGGATTTCCTCTTCAAAGCGTTTGAGCAATACGAAAAAGAAGCGACTGAATTATTAGCATTAGAAAAACCACTACCGTTACCAGCTTACGAACGCATTTTAAAAGCGGCACACAGCTTCAATATGCTAGACGCTCGCAAAGCGATTTCGGTAACCGAACGCCAACGTTATATCTTACGCATTCGCACCTTAACTAAAGGTGTAGCAGAAGCGTATTATGCAAGCCGTGAGGCGTTGGGTTTTCCAGGTTGTAAAAAATAAATGTAGGGTGCGTTGCTAACGCACCGTTACAAGCGGTGAAATTTCTCGGAGATTTTGCAAATGAGCCTAAAAATGCAATTTAAGAATTGTCGATTTAAGTGGTGGAATGAACCGAAATCTTATTTCATTACCGAAGAAAAAATCGAAATCACCACTGAACCGCACACCGATTTGTGGCAGAAAACTTATTATCATTTCAAAAATGATAATGCCCCAATGCTACAAATCGACACGGAAGAGCAGTACTTTTCTTTTGTGGTAAAAACGGATTTTTCAGGTAGCCAACACCGCTTTGACCAATGCGGTGTGGTGATGTATCTCGATAGCGAAAATTGGCTCAAAGCCTCGGTGGAATATGAAAATGGCGATTTTCAGCATTTAGGTTCGGTGGTAACCAATCAAGGTTATTCCGATTGGGCAACCACAGAAATTCCCGCAAGTGTAAAAGCAATGTGGTATCGCCTTAGCCGTAGGGGACAAGATTTTCGTATTGAATGTTCGCCAGACGGCATGAATTTCAGCCAAATGCGAATTTGCCATATGGCAAATGCCACAGGGAAAATCCACTTCGGTGTTTATGCATGTAGCCCTGAAGATTCCTCATTTAAAGCGGTGTTTACCGATTTAAAAATAACCGCTTGTGAGTGGCAAGCCCATGTGGGGCAGTTGCCTGATGATGATTAAGTGGAAGTGTGTGGAGCAAACGAATGAGTAAGCAAATCACAGCGAATGACAACTTAATTCAAAACATTGCCCAAATTATCGAACAGGCAAAAAGCCAAGTTCGCCAAACAGTTAATACAGCAATGGTACAGAGTTATTGGGAAATTGGGCGGTTACTGGTTGAAGATGAACAGCAAGGCGAAGAACGAGCGAAGTACGGCAAAGCGATTTTGCAGAATGTTTCGGAACGTTTGACAGCGATGTATGGCAAAGGGTTTGATGTTCGTAATTTACGAAATATGCGTTCTTTCTACCTAACATTTCCAATTCGGAACGCACTGCGTACCGAATTAAGTTGGACGCATTACCGCTCACTTATGCGGATAGAAAATCCACAGGCTCGAGATTGGTATATCAAAGAAGCGATAGAAAATAACTGGTCTGCTCGTGCCTTAGACCGCCAAATTTCTGTGCTGTACTACGAACGCTTATTGGCAAGTCAAAATAAAGCCCTTGTTGAGCAAGAAGCAACAGAGAAAACTGAATCGTTAAAAGAAACTATCCAAGATTACTTGCGTGATCCATATATTTTAGATTTCTTGAATTTACAGGATAAAACCTATCAAGAAACTGATATGGAGCAGGCGATAATCAGCAACCTTCAACAGTTTTTGTTAGAACTTGGTAAAGGGTTTGCCTTTGTTGAACGCCAAAAACGTTTACGATTTGATGATGAAGATTTTTATATCGACTTAGTATTTTACAATTTCAAGCTCAAATGCTTTTTGTTGATTGACTTAAAAATCGGCAAGCTCAAACATCAAGATATAGGGCAAATGGATACCTATGTGCGGTTGTATGATGAGCAATTTAAAGGTGAAGACGACAATCCAACTATTGGCTTAGTGCTATGTAGCGAACAAAGTGAGGCGGTGGCAAAATACTCGGTATTAGCCGATCGCAAACAAATTTTTAGTGCGAAATATCTGCCTTATTTGCCGACTGAGTTTGAGTTGAAAGCACAGATAGAAAAAACAAGATTATTGTTTTCATAAGCCAATTACTTAATATTAATACTTTTGAGGAATATTTATGACATCTAATACTTGGCCCGATGAATTGTACGATTTAATCTTTTTTCCTGATATTGATAAATCACTAACAGATTTATCTACTTTAGCGGAATATGAAGATTGGGACTACAAAAATACTCAATCAAGTAGAAAATTACCAGTTTTGTATAATTACATCCAATATACATATACAAAATTGGCTCAAGAAGGGAAATTGGAAATTTCTATTGATGGGCAATATTTGACATTTAATACTGGGTTAGTTACTTCAAATCAAGAGCCTATTTTTGCTTTTTGTAGTACTAATAGAAACACTCCTAAAAATGGAAATAAATTAAGCCCTTGGTATTTTAATGGCTGGAAAAGAAAAGGGGAATTTGAAATGCAAAAATTTACACTTCTTCCTGATATGGCTCATTATTTTGATAATCCCTCTGATTTGGTATTTGATTGTAAAAAAGAGTTAATTGTTAACATCGAACATATTATTGCTGATAATAAAGAGCGTTTCCCTGAACCTTATTATTCAATGCCTGACTACACTTTACAAATTGTTTTAAAAGGGGCTATTGATAACGCAAAAGAAAGAGTTAGACGTAATTATAAAACAGCGATTCCCCATTTTTATAGAAATAAAGTGCAATTATTATTACCTTTATGTCTTTCTAAACCAGGAATAGCAGATTTAGCAATCGTAGTAGAAAGCTCCAATCAAGCTACTTATAGAGCTGCCACTTGTTTAACTCTAGATATGGCATATAACAATGCACGACAGTTAGCTCGTCCTGATAGAGATTGGTTAATCCCATAAAATTTTAAGAGATACGCGTAAATGACAACACAAAACTTCCTCGCCGAGATCGGCACTGAAGAGTTGCCACCGAAGGCACTCAAAAAATTAGCGACCGCATTTGCGGAGAATGTAGAAAACGAGTTAAACCAAGCGGGTTTATCATTCGAGAAAGTGGAATGGTTCGCAGCACCACGCCGTTTGGCGGTGAAAGTGTTAGGTTTAGCGACGGCTCAACCAAGCAAAGAGATTGAAAAACGTGGCCCAGCAGTTTCAGCGGCATTTGATGCGAACGGCAATCCGACCAAAGCGGCGGAAGGCTGGGCAAGAGGCTGTGGCATTTCTGTGGAACAGGCGGAACGTTTGGCGACCGACAAAGGCGAATGGTTAGTTCACCGTGCGGTGATTGAAGGTCAGCCGACTAAGAATTTATTGGTGGACATTATTTCTCGTTCTTTAGCGAATTTACCAATTCCGAAAATGATGCGTTGGGGCGATAAAACCGAGCAATTCGTGCGCCCTGTGCATACGGTTACCTTATTCTTTGGTAGCGAGTTAATCGAAGGCGAAATTTTAGGTGTAAAAATCGCTAACGTGGTACGTGGACACCGTTTCTTAGGAGAACGTGAATTTACTATTTCACACGCAGATGAATACCTTACTGCATTACGTGAAAAAGGAATGGTGGTTGCAGATTTCAACGAGCGTAAAGCGTTGATTCTTGCAAAATCGCAAGAAAAAGCGACCGCTTTAGGTGGCGTAGCAGACATCGAAGAAGACTTATTAGATGAAGTGACTTCATTGGTTGAGTTCCCGAACGTATTAACCGCAAAATTTGAAGAGCGTTTCCTTGCTGTGCCTGCGGAAGCCTTGGTTTATACAATGAAAGGCGACCAAAAATACTTCCCGATCTATGATAAAGATGGCAAATTATTACCGCACTTTATCTTTGTTTCAAACATCAACCCAGAAGATCCAACTGCGATTATCGAAGGTAATGAAAAAGTGGTTCGTCCACGTTTAACCGATGCGGAATTCTTCTTCAAAACCGACTTAAAACAGCGTTTAGAGGACCGTTTACCACGCCTTGAAACCGTGTTGTTCCAACAACAATTAGGTACGTTACGTGATAAAACCGCTCGTATCGAAGCGTTAGCGGGCGAAATCGCAGCGCAAATCGGTGCAGACAAAGTGAAAGCAGAGCGTGCGGGCTTACTTTCTAAGTGCGACTTAATGACCAATATGGTGTTTGAGTTTACCGATACACAAGGCGTGATGGGTATGCACTACGCACGTCACGATGGTGAAGATGAAGAAGTAGCGGTAGCGTTAAACGAGCAGTATATGCCACGTTTTGCAGGCGATGAATTACCGAAATCATTAGTCGCTTGTTCAGTAGCATTAGCGGACAAATTCGATACGCTCACAGGGATTTTCGGTATCGGTCAAGCACCAAAAGGCAGCGCTGACCCATTCGCACTACGTCGTGCGGCATTAGGTTCGCTCCGTATTATCGTGGAGAAAAATTTACCGCTTGATTTAGAAGATTTAGTGCGTAAATCGGCTGCATTATTCGGTGATAAATTGACCAATGCAAATGTAGTTGAAGATGTAGTGGACTTTATGCTCGGTCGTTTCCGTGCGTGGTATCAAGATGAAGGCATTGCGGTGGACGTAATCCAAGCGGTATTGGCTCGCCGTCCAACTCGCCCAGCGGACTTTGATGCTCGTGTGCGTGCGGTATCGCACTTCCGCACTTTAGATTCAGCAGAAGCGTTAGCGGCAGCAAATAAACGTGTAAGCAATATTTTAGCGAAAGCAGATGTTGCAATCGGTGAGGTAAATCCGACCGCTTGTGTTGAGCCGGCAGAGAAAGCACTTGCGGAAGCGGTACTTGGATTGAGAACGGAAGTGCAGCCGCTGATTGCAAAAGGCGAATATACGGCGGTGTTAGATAAGTTAGCAAGCTTACGTCAGCCGGTGGATAGTTTCTTTGATAATGTAATGGTAAATGCAGAAGACCCTGCGTTACGTCAAAATCGTTTAGCGATTTTAAATACATTACAAGGGCTGTTCTTGCAAGTAGCAGATATTTCATTGTTACAATAATTATTGCACTCTAAGCCCTATGCTTTGGTATAGGGCTTTTTTTCGAGTGTCAAAATAAAAATAGCACATAAAGAGACATTCGTAGCTATAAAGTATGTATTAGGTTTTACCACATTTATAAAAGGAGAAATTAATGATGGGAAATTATCCGACGGTGGATAAGGCAGCGGCATGCATGATAAAAAATTATGAGTCCTATGCAGTTGCACAAAGAACGATAAATAAAAAACTGATCGAGTTATTAAAAATAAATGCACCGAAACATTTTAATAAGGTGCTTGAGATTGGTTGTGGTACAGGACTCTTTACCGCAGAATTTTTAGCAGATTTTAGTGCTGAACATCTAGTGTTAAATGATTTATACGAAGAGTGTCAGCCTTATTTGGTCGAGAAATTACAACGCAATTTTACGCTGATGAAAAGTGAATTTGTGTTTGGTGATTGCTTAAATACGCCACTGGGTGATGGTTATGATTTGTTAGCCGCTGCGTCTGTGGTTGAGCATTTACCTTGTACTCAAACATTTGTGCAGTGTGCCAAAGCAAAATTAAAACGAGGCGGCTATTTACTGTTTAATAGTGTGAATCCGCAACATTTCCGAGAAATTCGAGCGCTTGTAGGAGAGGGAGTCTGTTACCCTTCACTATTAGACTGGATAAACCAACTTGAGACGGATTTTGAAATTATCAGCATTCAACAAGACGGTTTATGTTTTTTATTTGAATCGCCGGAAGAGGTGATTACACATTTGGATTGTACGAGTATTTCGCCATTAAAAACAGCGCAATGGACCGAAGATTTTTATCGGGAGTTTATACGTCAATATAAACTCCAATTTAGCCAAGAAGGCTGCGTATCTCTGACTTATCAGCCATTTTATATTTTGGCTCGTAAGCGTTAATAAAAAATTATGCTAGATAGTTTGATTTATAATCGCTATGCTAGATAGATAAATATAAAACAAGATCGCCTTTGAGCATTTATTATTTTGTTCGAGGTGATTTATCTAACACAACATATCGGCAAAAAGAGGTAACAAAATGTCAGTAACAACCGAAATTTTATTTAGTAACCATTGGAACGTACGTGTCAGTGATCCGGGTGAAGAAGGTAATGTAAACCATTTTTTTGAAACGGTGTTCATTACCTTAGAAGTGAAAATTGATGGTGACAACATTCGTTATGAGTTTACACGTAAAGTCGAGGAAGATGTCAAAATTCAACGTAGCTTTACCGATGTAAACGAACTTTTTGAATTTTTGGGCGACTATTTAAGCCCTGTTGCGTTAGGTAATGTTGGTGTACGTATCGGTCAACTTAAACTAGCTTAATTGGAACAAGCGGTGATATTTGTAAAAAATTTTGCAAATTTGACCGCTTGTTTTTCTCCTCCATTCAGTCCTTTCTACGTTTTACCATTATGCTAAATTCACAAAACCCCCTTTATCTGCAAACTAAACCGTATTGGGATTACTTGCGTATTGAAAAGCAAGCCAGCCCGCATACTCTAAGCAATTATCAACGTCAACTATTGGCTGTTAGCGAAATGTTTAGTCAGGCGGGGATCAGTGCTTGGCAAGAGGTTAATTCAGCTGCCGTGCGTTGGATGCTCACTCAAAGCCATAAGCAAGGGCTGAGTGCTAAAAGTATCGGTTTGCGTTTGGTGGCGTTGCGTCAGTGGTTTAACTATTTAGTTCAACAAGAACAAATGATGGTGAATCCTGCATTAGGCATTAAATCGCCGAAAGTTGGCAAGCATCTACCGAAAAATATTGATGCGGAACAAGTCGGGCAATTATTGAATACGGAAGCAAGCGAACCGCTCGAACTACGTGATTTGGCAATGATGGAATTAATGTATAGTTCCGGATTACGTTTATCTGAATTACAAGGTTTGGATCTCGGTGATATGGATTTAGCTACGCGTGAAGTGAAAGTGTTGGGTAAAGGTAATAAAGAACGTATTTTGCCGATCGGTACGAAAGCTTTACAAGCATTGCAGGCTTGGCTTGGAGTACGCAATGATTTTAATCCGCAGGATAATGCGGTGTTTTTAAATAAACGGGGTGGAAGATTATCACACCGTTCGATTCAACTTGCGATGCAGAAATGGGGCAAAAAGCAGGGGCTAGAAACGCATTTACATCCGCATAAATTACGCCATTCATTTGCCACTCATATGTTGGAAGCAAGCGGTGATTTGCGTGCGGTACAAGAATTATTGGGGCATAGTAGTTTATCAACTACTCAAATCTATACTAGTTTAGATTTCCAACATCTTGCACAAATTTATGATGCGGCTCACCCGAGAGCGAGACGCAAAAAAGAAGAGGAATAGTTAAGCGTTTGAACGTGTTTGAGTTTCGGCAGGTAATGTTTCCATTTTGCACAAGAAATACCAATACTGGCAAATAACCACGGCAACTAATGCCAGTTTGCCCCAAATATTCGGTAATACGAAAAATGAGAACAGACAGAATGGGGCTGAAATCATTAAGATGGTAACTTTTTGTTTCATCGTCATCGCACGTTTTTCATCATAATCTTTTAAATATTTTTGATAGATTTTAGTGCGTGTAAACCATTGTTGTAACTGAGGCGAGCTTTTACTAAAGCAGAAAAGCGCAAGTAACAAAAAAGGCGTGGTTGGTAAGCCTGGTAACATTGCACCTAAAATCCCAAGTCCAATACATAAAAAACCGATAGCGATGTAAAATAGTCTCATAGTTATTACATTTGATAATTAATCTCAAATGCAAATACTAGACCTATTTTCGCTAATTTTCAACTAATTCCATTGAATATTTAATGGTTTTATCCCAAGCTTTTTGGTTTCAAGACATGTTTTAAGCTGTGTGATTTGTTCACAAATTTTATCTGTTACCGCTTGTGCTTCAGCCATTTTTTCTGCTGTTACCCCTGGGGGCGTTTTATTAAATAAGATAGCGTCTAATAAACGTTCGGCGTGCATGCCGTCACGACAATAATGTAACACTCCGGCATCATTAAATGCCGTAGCAACTGCACTAATTTGCGTAGTGGCAATACCTAAAGCGCCGTCCTCACCACCCAATTCTCTAAATAGCTGATGTTGCGGAAAGCCGCCGCAAGCGAGAAAAAATGAACGGCGAAACACGGTATTCCCACCACAGGTCATTCGCATATGTTGCCAAGCATATTCAAAATTCGGGTGGTTGCTATAACGTTCAGGCATATCCACCGGTTTTAGTGCAAGACGTACCACACTGATCTCTGGTCGGAAAGTGAAAATGCCTTCGGCAATTTGTAACGCATGATCTTCGTAGGCATCATCCGCATCTAAAAAAGCGATAAAGTCGGCTTCGCTTTGTAATGCGCCCCAATTGCGTGCTTTGGCAACACCGCCGTTTTTCGGCATTGGTTCGACACGAATTTTATGTGGTACTTGCGCTTGTAGATGTTGAGCCAGTGCTAGCGTGTTATCGGTTGAGGCATCGTCAATTAGCCATAACGTGCCTAATTCCGGCTGGTTTAGCGCACTTTGTACCGCTCGCACCAACGTTTGTTCTGCGTTATAGCAAGGAATAATCACATCTATCATACAAACTCAAATCCCTGTTCATCAAATTTTAAAACGGAAGCATAATCCGCTTTCCAGTCACCGAGGACAATACGGGTAAATTCCGCTTCGGAATGTACCGCTTGGCGGTGAGTGTGACCATGAATCAGATAAGTTGTGCCAAAGCGTTTTACCGTTTCTGCAGTAAATGCCGGATTCACATCCATAATATCGGCGGATTTAGATTGTTTATCTTGTTTGCTTTTGGCCCGAATTTTCTGAGCAATACGGATGCGTAATGAGAGCGGTAAACGTAAAAATAACCACTGCAGCCATTTTTGATGGACTTTACGGCGGAATTGTTGGTATTTCACATCGTCAATGCAAAGTGTATCGCCGTGGCAAAGCAGCGTTTTATGACCGTATAAATCTAACAGATGATAATCAGGCAGAATTTCAATACCGGTTTCTTGCGCAAAGCGTTTGCCTAATAAGAAATCACGGTTTCCGCAAATAAAATAACATTTTACACCGCTTGTAGTGAGGGTTTTTAGGGCGTTTTTCACTTGGTCGATAAGCTCGGATTGTTCATCATCACCAATCCAAAAATCAAAGAAATCACCTAAGATATACACACTTTCCGCAAGCGGTGCTTTTTGTTGCATAAATTGCAAAAAGTGTTCGGTGATCTGAGGCTGTGCCTCGTTGAGGTGTAGGTCTGCAATAAAATAAATCATTTCGCTCGCAATAAAAAACGGTTCAATTTGCAAAATTCTAGCAAAATTGAACCGCTTGGAATAGGTTATTCGCTACGGAAGATGCCACGAATAAACTGAATGGAAAGGAAGAAGAGCAGTGCTAATACGCCGTAGAGAATATAACTGAAAATCGGCATTGAACTGCTTTCGCCTTCGGCTAACGGTTTGATTGACACAATGTTTCTAAACTCGTTTAAGAAGTTAATACGCCAGCCGTAATATTTAATTTGCACCAGTTGTTTTTCATTTGCATACGCTTGTGCTTTAGCCTGAATGTCGGCAGAGCCGAATTTGAAATAAGGCGGTAAGCCCCAACCGGTATCTTCGTTACGATATACCATCACTTTTTTGGTTTCCGGATTCTCGGTAAATAAGAAATACACATCACGCACTTCACCGTCTGCCGGATTTGCCTTACTGATGATGCCGTCTTTATCCATACGGCGTACTTCCATACCGGTTACCGTGGTGGTTTCATAGCTTGGCATTGCATAATTGACTGCACCACCCAACACAATAAAAAATGAGAGTGAGACGAGAATCAGAAAATATTTTAAAATCGCTTTCATTCGGGTTCCTTTATTTAACCTTTAACTTGATAGATTAGAGTTTAATCTTGAATAAGTTTTGCACATTTTCGGTGGTAATGCGAGCTAATTCTTCAGTCGAAACGCCTTTTAGTGCGGCAAGATATTCACAAGTTTCACGCACATAGGCCGGCTGATTCGGCTTACCGCGGTACGGAATCGGCGCAAGATAAGGCGAATCGGTTTCAACCAATAAACGATCAAGTGGTACTTTACGTACCACATCACGCAATTCTTCTGCATTACGGAACGTGATAATCCCCGAAATCGAGATATAGAAACCGATATCCAACGCACGTTTTGCCATATCCCAATCTTCGGTAAAGCAGTGTAATACACCGCCGCAATTCTCCGCTTTGCCTGCAATCAGCATATCCATCGTGTCTTGGCGAGCCGAGCGGGTGTGGATAATTAACGGTTTATGCACTTTATTAGCAATTTCAATTTGTTGTGAAAACAGCGATTGTTGTAACGCTTTAGTTTCCGGCGTGTAGTGGTAATCTAGGCCGGTTTCACCAATCGCCACCACTTTTTCATCTTGTGCAAAGGCAAGTAATTTGTCGTAATCAAATGGCTCTTCTTCGACATTCAACGGGTGAACGCCACAAGAAAGCGAGACATCATCACGATGCGCAGTTAAGGCTTTCATCGCCTCAAAACGCCCAAGCGTGGTACAAATCGAAATAAAGTGATGAACACCGCGTGCTTTAGCGTTTTCGATCACTTCGTCCACGTTTTTATGGCGAGTTTCATAATCTAAAGCATCTAAATGACAATGTGAGTCGATAATAAATAAGTCTTTCAATGTTTTTCCTACATATAATATTTGCGAGCTATTATGTAATGATTTGAATATTCAGAGATATATAGAAAAGAAATTTATCTCTAAAAGGCAAATGTAGCATAGTAGACATAAAAGTTAGCTTTATTTTTGTTAAACTACTATGTTGCTATAATTCATCTTGTGGTTCTTTTTTTAATTTACCCTCCTATCTTATTTGTTGTCTTTTCAATATTTAATTCGGGGTATTTCTCCATACATAAAAACATAACTCATATAACGTTTTATACCTGTATAGGTACTTCTAACATTATGATGTTTATAAGGAAAATAACTGCTCTCATTCGGTTTCTCTGAACGCTCATTTAAAAATACTTGATCTAATAACGAATACGAATTGGCTTTAATTTCCTTCCTATATGAGATTGACATTTTTTTCTTGATCTCATAATGCTTGCGATTAAATGAGATTGACTCATTTACGTGGGGTATTCATTAAATCTTTCAGCAAATCATGCCGGCTAGGTAATTGATTGAATAATATGACTTTTTTCCCTTAAGCAATTTATCATTTTTTGTAATAAATGATCCTTTCGGCTTTTACTATTTAATGATAAGTAGAGGCTGTCAATCAATACTATGATACTAAAATCCTGGTGAAAAAAGGAGGTGTTGATAATTAAGTTTAAATATTTATATTCAACACATAATATTAAAGGCGTTGACTATAAGGTTTTAACCCACTTTTTATAAAAATGACTAAAAAATTGTATTTTCTGCTCATCTTTTAACCTCAAAAAATATGGCAAAATTAATGGTGTTCAACGCTATAAATGTCTTGATTGCCATCGTAATTTTGTTGCATCCAAGCGACTTAATTCACAAGAAATCTGGTTTAAGTATACCTCGCTAAAACAAACCATTCGGCAGCTTACTATTGAATATCAATGTTCTGAAAGAACCATCAGAAGACATCTTCAAAAATCCATCAAAGCTGAGCAAAAACCTTTACCCGAAACCATTAACATCGTGATGGATACCACACATTTTAAACAGCGTTTTGCCGTATTGGTTTTAGTGGATTCACTCTCTTCCAAACCGGTCTACTTTCGTTTTATTCCCGCTGAGAAAAATCAGTATTATTTCGAAGCTATATCAGAATTAATGGAAAAAGGCATTAAGATTCAATCGATTACCTGCGATGGTAGGAGAGGATTACTCAATGCATATCCTGATATTCCAACTCAGATGTGTCATTTTCATCAAGTTGGGAGAGGGATATTTTATTTAACGAAATCCCCCAAATTTCCGGCTGGGAAAGCGTTATTGGAGCTATACTATTCACTTAAATCTTATACAAAAGAGACGCTTAATCAAGCATTACTGCAATGGCTGAATGAGTATAAAACTTACTTTAACGAACGCTCGGAGCATAATGCAAAACGGTTTAAACACAAACGATTAAGAAGTGCCTATTGGAGTCTAAAACGTAGCATAAATTATTTATTTACCTATCAAGATTATCCTGAACTGCATATTGCACATACGACGAATTTAGTCGAGTCATTTTTTAAGCTGATGAAAGCAAAATTAGCTCCTCACCAAGGATTGACTGATGAACATAAGATGGTGTTTATAAAGGATTTTATTTGCCAGCGAAGTTAAAAATAAAGCCATAACAGACTCAAAAATGTCCATTATGGCTATATCATGGGGAAATTAGACTCAATTTTGTCCACTATCCCCAATCTTTTGGTTTATTATGCCTTTTTATTCTCTTGATAATGCTTCTATTGGTTTTAAACGAGCTGCATTTCGGGCAGGAAAATAGCCAAAGATAATGCCGATTAAGGATGAACATAAAAATGCAATAAAGAAAGAGGAAAAGGTGAATTGCATTTTGATACTATCTGTTAATAAAGAAAAAACTAAGCCAAACAACAATGATAACAATATACCAATAATGCCGCCGATCAGACTAACTGTCGCCGATTCAATTAGAAACTGATGTAGTATATCTTTTTCTTTGGCGCCTACTGCGATGCGGATACCGATTTCTTTGGTTCGTTCAATCACTGAAACTAACATAATATTCATAACTCCTATACCTCCAACTACCAGCGAAATAAAAGCGATAGATGAAATCATTAAAGTTAGGGCTTGTGTAGTGCGATTTAAGGATTGCAAGAACTTGCTACTACTGAAAGTAAAAAAATCCTTTCTGCCATGCTTTGCTGCCAATAAATCCACAATAGCCTTATCGGCTGCTGCTGGTACAAAATTTTCTCGTAACTGCACTGTAATTTGTTGAAAATAGGGTTGGTTACGTAAGCGAGCAGCCATAGTGTTGTACGGTAACCAAATAGTGGTTCGTTGCCCTTCAGTTGTTTGGGAGGCGGACTCAACAACACCGATAATCGAAATAGGTACATCACCGATAAAAACTATATTGCTTTCTGCAATTTTTGTGCCGAAGATTACATCTCGTGATTTTTTATCAATTATGCCAACAGCTTGATAAGTATCTACATCTTGTTGGTTAAAAAATCTGCCACTTAGTAATTTGTAGTTTTTTAACATAAAGAAATCTTGGCTAACACCATTTATCGTTGCATTGGCAGTTTTATTTAAGAAACGGATTGGCAATTCTAACGATAAGTTCGGAGTCGCACCTTTCACATAGGGTTGTTGGCGTAATAAATTTACGTCATTGCTATTTAACGTTTGAATTTTATATGCTTCGGTATCTCCCCAATTTTTACCAGGAAAAATATCTATTGTGTTGCTACCTAAAGAGCTAAATTCATTCAAGACTTTATGTTTGGTTCCTTCTCCTAATGCTACTACACATACGACAGCAGCAATGCCAATAATTATACCTAACATAGTCAAAAACGTCCTAATTTTATGAGCACGCATCATACTGAATGCCATCACAAAAGATTCTTTATAGCCTCGTAGCGACATCAAGCAGTTTAGACTTTGCCTTTCCTGCTTTGTTGAGGGGGAGAGGCTATTCTTGCAGTATGAACTATTATCTGCAATAATTTCGCCATCTTTGATTTTGATAATTCTGTTAGCATTTTGCGCAATATTCATATCATGAGTAATTAGGATAATTGTGTGTCCTTGCGCATTTAATTCTTTCAACACATTCAATACTTCTTGGCTGCTTTGGCTATCTAATGCTCCCGTAGGCTCATCAGCTAAGATTATCTCTCCTCCATTCATCAATGCTCGAGCAATACTAACTCGTTGCTGCTGCCCGCCAGAAAGTTGAGAAGGTTTATTTTCCAGTTGTTTTTCCAACCCTAATCGACATAGCAGCTCCTTCGCTCGTTCAGTTCTTCTATATTTATCTGTTGCCGAATAAATAGCAGGAACTTCTACATTTCCGATTGCGCTTAGATGTGGCAACAAGTGATAACGCTGAAAAACAAAACCGAAATGACTACAACGTAACTCTGCTAACTCATCATTGCTCAAAGAGGCGATATTTCGCCCTCGAAACCAATATTCACCACAATCTGCTATATCCAATGCACCTAAGATATTCATTAAAGTTGATTTGCCAGAGCCAGAAGCTCCGACAATAGCAATCATTTCGCCCGCATATACTTTTAAATTAACTGATTTCAATACTGTTGTTTCGGTATTGCCATTGCGATAACGACGCTCAATATTTTTTAATTCAATTAATGGTTGTTTCATTATAATCCTATGCTATAAATTTCGGCATCGTTAGATGCAGGAGTTGTACTAACGGGCAGTAGGACTTTATCGCCTTCTACTAACCCTTCGATAATTTCTACTTTCGCTCCGTCTTTCAGTCCTGTTCTCACTACAACTTGCTCTTTTTGGCCATGTTTACGCAAGACCGTGACATAATATTGCTCCGGCACAATCATTTCCCCTAGGGCTGATAAAGGAATATTCAACACATTTTCACGTTTATCTAACATAATCGTTACAGCGGCAGTCATAGAAATACGCAGTCTATGATCAGGATTAGGCACTTTGAAAGTAGCATAATAATAAATTGCATTGTTTGTATTTTCTGTAGTGTCTGTAATATGAACGGGAGCCAGTTTTACCATATCAAGTTGCCCGTGAAATTGGGAATCACTCTCTCCCAATAGCGTAAAGGAAGTTGGAGCACCAGCTTGTATATGAATTACATCTGCTTCCGAAATTTTGGTGTTGACTTTCATAGTATCAATATTAGCTAATTTCATCAGCACTGGTACTTGTTGGGTGGTGACTAAAGTTTGACCATTTTGCGCAAATACTGAAATTACTGTTGCATCAAGTGGAGAACGAATTTCTGTATATCCTAGTTCGGTTTCAGCTTTTTCCACTCTGATTTTAGCGATATCTAGATTATTTTGCGCAATTTGAAGTTCTGCTTTGGCCGTATTTAATCTACTTTTTGCTTCTTCTGTTTCCTTTTGGCTTGTCGCATTGGTTCGTATCAAACGTTGATGACGTTCCCAATCTGATTGCAGTTGCTTAAGATTAATTTTTTTTGTATCCAAATTAGCAGAAGCATTTGCTAGCTCAGCTTTTGCTAGTTTTAATTCCGTTTCAGCCAGACGTGGATCAATTACAGCTAATAGCTCACCTTTTTTAACCTTCTGTCCTTCTTGTACTAAAATATGCTTAATCTGCCCAGATACTTGTGCACCAATATCTACTTGTTCAGTCGCTTGCAATGTGCCGCTAGCAATAACTGTTTTTTGAATATTTCCTCGTTCGACGTGAAAAATAATCTCTTGATAATTTTCGTTTTCGCCCCCAAAATATAAATATGATATGCCTAAAAGGAAAGTAAATAGGGTATATTTAATATATTTCTTAATTTTCAAAATAACCACCTTATTATCTTTTATAAAATGACAAAATAACCAATGTAGCTTTTGAACAAGTAACTAAATAATATAGAAACAGGGAGAAACAATTAACTTTATAAAGATAAAGAATGAGTATTCTCCCTAGAATATTCTATTTTAGAACTTATAATAAAGGCTAAGAGATGAAGTAAATTGAGAGTCTCGTTTTATGATAGGAGATTGCTTAATTTCTTTAGAATATTTATTCCAACCGACAGATAAACCCATGCCAAGATTGTTCGTGAAAGCATAATCAGTATTAATACCTATGTGTGTTGCATAAGCTGCTTTAGGTTTATATACGGATGTAATTTTATTACCTAATTCGGATTGTTTAATACCAAAGTAATAATCTGTATATTTAGATGAATAATAACTTGAGCCAATATATGGTGAAACTTTCCAATTTTTCGTCATATTAAACGATTTAAGTAAGCTGACATTACTACTCGCACCACGTTTTCCGCTTTTTCCTTCCAAGGATATAAAAGTATCATTTAAGCCGAATAAACCTCCCAAATTATAATTTAATCCCCAACCAAAGGCAAATTGAGTTTTGCGAGTTTGAATACTTTGATATCCAGGTAACAAGTCTTTTCCTTTAATTGAAAAACCATCAAATGGGTTAACAAACAGTGATACGCTGAAATTGTCAGTGAAAGATTGTTCATATCCTATTTCGCTAATTCCTGCAGTCCCTCTCATATAAAAATTACCTAAAGAAAGATCAAGTGCTAAAAAGGGATTTGTTGCTACTTTATGTTTAGAATAGTAAATACTACTCTCACGGGCTCCTCCCAATCCAATTTCGGCTCCATTAACATTACTTGCAAAAGTAATAAAAGGAAAGCTAATTAAATAATATTTAAATAATTTGAATTTGCTATGTTTCATAGTTGTCTCCTTTTAGTGAGGTTAAAAAGTAAAACCAATTCTTGCTTGCCAGTTTGTGGCTTTATCCTCTATTAATACAATACTAAATTATATTTAATGTACTTTCTATATTTCCTGGCTTAGGATTCGAGCTTTATTAAAGCCTAAGCTCATATAATAATTCTTCATGTGGCTGATATGCAATATTAAAATGCTCTCTTTGTTATCTGACAGGTATTCTGCTTATTATCTGACAGTTAAATGATGTTTATTGGAGAGTGAAGTTTCGTGTATTCTCTACAGTATGGCTACGTAAAAATTACAAGGTTGTGGGTAGACATGCTATTTTATTTATTCAAACGTCTCTAGCGCTAGCTTTGTCAGGTAGTTAAGTAACATCAATTCCAAATTCATCGCATTTACTTGCTGTAAGTCTTGGCGGGTTTGTTGCAGAATTTGGTGACCTTTTAGCAGCGCTTGGGCGGAGAGTTGTTGGCTAAACGGCAGAATACCGGCTTGTAAGTCCGGATTTGTCCAACCGATTGCAATATCCATTTTGGCTTTTAACGCATCGGCAAAAAAGCTATCCAACCATTCTAATTGCTGCAATACCAGTTCCTTTTCTTTATCAAATGCGGTGAAGAGGAGCAATACATCTCGGCTTTTAAAGAAACGCCAAAAAGTTTGTAAAAAGGTTTTGCGGGCTTGCAAGCGGTCGTTTTCTAAAAAAGTTTTGCAAATCAGCGGGCGTTGATGACATAAACGCATCGCAATTTCACAAGAGGAAAAATCAACACCGCTACAGTTTGCTTGCAACCAATCTAACGCAATATCCATTTCCGGCGGATGAATTAACCACGTTTGGCAGCGACTTTGAATGGTCGGGAGCATTGCACCTTGTAGTGGTGCTTCAAGCAGAAAATAAACGCTGTTATGTGGTTCTTCAAGCGTTTTTAAGAGTGCATTGCTGCTTGCTTCGGTTAAACGTTCCGCACCACGAATATATACCACCGCATTGCCACCTTGTTGCGAGAAGTTTTGCAATTTGGCATTGGCTTCACGCACTTGATCAATACCGATATCTTTACCGTCAATCGGCTCTAAAATATGGAAATCAGGGTGGTTTCCGGCAGCAGTCAATAAACAACTTTTACACTGTTGGCAAGCTTGTTCCCTGTGCGGATTTTGGCAAAGTAGCCAATGCGCAAAATGACGAATAAGCGTTTCCGTCCCTAAACCCGAATCGGTTTTAAATAACAGGGCGTGATGACCACGCCCATGCAAAAAGGATTCTGTAAGTTGTTGATAAGTGTGTTGAAGCCAAGGATATAGCATATTTATTTTGCAATTTTTAAGAAGTTTTCGACCGCTTGTTGAATGTCAGCGGCAACTTGTTCGATAGATTGTTCCGCATTAATAATTACCGCTTTCTCGTTATTTTGTGTCAGTTCCAAATAACGTTGGCGTGTGCGATAAAAGAAATCGAGGCTTTGCTGTTCGATACGATCCAGTTCACCGCGACCACGTGCGCGAGCTAAGCCGACCGCAGGATCGATATCAAGATAAATGGTCAAATCCGGTTCAAAGTTACCTAGCACGGTTTCTTTTAAAGTTTCGAGTAAGTGGCGATCAATTTGACGTCCACCGCCTTGATAAGCCTGCGAAGACATATCGTGACGATCGCCCAGCACCCATTTGCCTTCTGCCAATGCCGGTTTAATCACGTTTTCGACTAATTGAATACGTGCCGCATATAACATCAGTAATTCGGCTTTGTCACTAACCGCTTCTTCGGTTTCGTGTTTGATTAAATGGCGTAACTTTTCCGCTAACGGTGTACCGCCGGGTTCACGGGTTTGTACCACGTTTTTGCCCGCTTTTTCCAACTGAGCTAAAATCACTTGGTGTGCAGTGGTTTTGCCTGCACCTTCTAAACCTTCAAGAACAATAAATTTTCCACGCATTTCTTATTTCTTCTCAAGTTTTTTGTTTCGTTCGATTTTGATCCAGTCACGAACCGCTTGGTTGTGTTGGTCTAGATTTTTACTAAATTTGTGTCCGCCGCTGCCGTCTGCCACAAAATAGAGATATGGCGTATTATCCGGTTGTGAAACCGCTTTTAATGCCGCTTCGCTCGGCATTGCAATTGGTGTTGGCGGTAAGCCGTCAATTACATAAGTATTATAAGGTGTTGCTTCTTCTAAATCTTTTTTACGAATATTACCGTTATACCGATCGCCCATACCGTAAATTACGGTCGGGTCGGTTTGCAGTTTCATTTTTAGTCTGAGACGGTTGATAAATACAGATGCTACTTGTGGGCGTTCACTCGTAACTGCGGTTTCTTTTTCCACAATAGAAGCCAAAATCAGCATTTCATACGGGTTTGCAAGCGGTAGATTTTCCGCACGATTTTGCCAAGCGTTATCCAATGCTTTTTGTTGCTTTTGATAAGCTCGTTTAAGTAATTCCAAATCGCTTGAATTCGGCACATAGCTATAAGTATCGGGTGCAATCCAGCCCTCGAGTTTCTCATGGGCAATACCGAGCAATTGAGCGATTTCCGCTTCGGATTTTCCGGTTAACGTATGTTGCATATAGCTTGCTTTCGCTAGCTGCTCACGCCAAACCTTAAAGGTTTTACCTTCGATAAATTGTACGTTAAGTTGTACTTCTTTGCCGGAACTAAAATGTTTCAATAAGTCTTCAACGCTATTTAGTCCATTAAGTGAGTAAGTCCCTGCTTTGAATTTGCTGAGTTCCGGTTTAAAGCGCATAAGGTAGGGCAGTAAGCTTACATCATCATGACTAACGATGCCTTGTTCTTCCAGCAATTGCGCCAGTTTTTGGCTAGATGTGCCTTTTTCTAACAGAAAGAATTGATCTGCTTTAGCGGTGATGGGATGTTTGGCTAAATCATTGAGTTTTTGGTAGCCGTAGAATACGCCGCCTAAAGCGACAACGCCGATTAAACCGAGTGAAATAACAAGTTTTTTGATCATTAAATAAGTTCGCTGTAAATGATGTGTTGAATAATTTCAGTAAAAATGCAGTGAATTTTACACTATAAACACGAAATAAGCGGTTATTTTTTCAAGAAAATTTGTAAGGAAGTAAAAGTGGTGGGTCGTGAAGGATTCGAACCTTCGACCAACGGATTAAAAGTCCGCTGCTCTACCGACTGAGCTAACGACCCATTTCAGATTTGACTGATTTGGAAAGTTCTAAAGTGGTGGGTCGTGAAGGATTCGAACCTTCGACCAACGGATTAAAAGTCCGCTGCTCTACCGACTGAGCTAACGACCCTTTAGAAGGTGTTGCAAGTTAAATGGTGGGTCGTGAAGGATTCGAACCTTCGACCAACGGATTAAAAGTCCGCTGCTCTACCGACTGAGCTAACGACCCTTAACGTTGCGTAACAGGCGCATATAATACGGATTTAAAAAAAATGGTCAAGTGCTTTTTGGCAAATTTATCTTGTTTGAATGGTTTGTAAACGATTTTGATTATTTTTGAACAATCTATTTGAACGGCACGGAAAAATTGCAGCCATTTAGGTAAAAAATAAGGCGGTCATTTGACCGCCTCATTCGAAATTATGCGTTAGCTTTTGTCACGTAGTCAATCGCTGATTGAACTGTTGTGATTTTTTCAGCTTCTTCATCTGGAATTTCGATATCGAATTCTTCTTCTAAAGCCATCACTAATTCAACAGTGTCTAAAGAGTCTGCACCTAAATCTTCAATGAATGAAGCTTCTGGTTTAACGTCTTCAGCTTTAACACCTAATTGATCAACGATGATTTTTTTTACGCGTTCTTCAATGCTCATTTTGTTTTTCCTATGTGAAATTCGCCTAAGTGCGAGAGTTAAATAGTGTAAAGAAAAAAATGCTAAATTCAACGCTTTTGAAGCAAGGTCAAACCAGCCTAAATTTTCTCACACAAGAATTAAAATTGTTTATCCGTAGTAATCGGACAAAAAAGCGATCGATATTCTAACATTATGAATAGGCTTTATCCATAGCGTATTACGGTTTGTAAGTGATTTTCTCACTCACAAGCGGTTCATTTTCGTTAATTTTTTGCAAAATAGAACCACTTATCGTCTTAAATTTGTGCTAATTCGGCACGCATTTGATCGATAACCGCTTTGTAGTCGGGTTGATCGAAAATCGCTGAACCGGCAACGAAAGTGTCTGCTCCCGCTTTAGCGATTTCTGCGATGTTCTCAATTTTTACGCCGCCGTCAATTTCTAAACGGATAGGGTAGCCGCTTTTATCAATTCGACGACGAGCTTCTTGTAGCTTTTCTAAGGTAGCAGGGATAAATTTTTGTCCGCCGAAACCAGGATTAACACCCATCAGCAAAATCATATCCACTTTATCCATCACATAATCTAAATAACTCAGCGGTGTTGCCGGATTGAACACTAAACCCGATTTACAGCCGAGATCACGGATCATTTGCAAAGTACGATCGATATGATCGGTTGCTTCCGGATGGAAGGTAATATAGTTCGCTCCTGCTTTGGCAAAATCCGGAATTAAGCGTTCGACCGGTTTTACCATTAAGTGAACGTCAATTTCCGCAGTGATACCATAATCACGTAATGCTTTACATATTGCCGGACCAAACGTCAGATTCGGCACAAAATGGTTATCCATTACATCGAAATGAATAATATCGCCACCGGCTTTTAATACTTCTACAACATCATCGCCTAAACGTGCGAGATCAGCAGATAAAATAGATGGGGCGATTAAAAACGGTTGTTGAGCCATGTTTTATCCTTATAAATATAGTCAATCAGTTTTAGTGTGTAGCCTATCATAAAATACAAAAAGAAAAGGCGATCTAAGTCGCACTTTTATTATTTAGCACAAAAATTAACCAAAAGAATTATATCCATAAAAAAATTATAGAAATAAAAACAGTTCTCAGGTAGGATATATCCACTTTTTATTTATGGGAATAAATAAGCCTCTGGAGGATTTTTATTATGAAAAAAGGGATTCACCCTGAAAATTATCGTGAAGTATTGTTTTATGATAGCTCGGCACAAATGGGCTGGGTAATTCGTTCTTGTGCTGCAACTAATAAAACCATGGTTTGGGAAGATGGTAAAGAATATCCGTTTTATCCATTGGATACGTCATCTGCGTCACATCCAGTTTATACGGGTAAACGTCGCGAGGCGAATACGGAAGGTCGAGCAAGCAAGTTTAATGAACGCTTTAAAGGTATGGCTGGTTTAGCGGCTAAAAAATAAGGATAAGATATGAAAATTTTAAACTCATTGAAAACGGCAAAGACACGTCACCCAGATTGCCAAATTGTGCGTCGTAAAGGCAAACTTTATGTGATTTGCAAAAGCAATCCTCGCTTTAAAGCACGCCAACGTTAATTTTTTTCACATGACATAACGTAAAAATGCATATTCAAAATAACTTGAATATGCATTTTTTCTTTTGTATTGGTAAAAAAATTGTCTTTTTGGACCGCTTGCTATTCAGTCGGTGCAATTTCTTCAGTTGGGAGTGCTTGTTGATCTTCCGCTACATCCGCTTTAGTGTTTTCTGTTTTACTCTTATTGAGTGAAATTGCATCTAATACGGCCGGTTTGCTCGCTTCAACGATATTGCCTGCGCCGGTACAATAATGTTGTCCACGGTCCCGCCACATCGGAATTTGGCGATTCGGATCACAATTAATCGTACCGTAGCTGTTAATACCTACCCACTGTAAATTTTTTGACTTCGGTAATTTAAACGCCGTAGGCAATGCACGTTCTAGGTATTGTTTGTAAACAAACAATGCACCGCTAGAACCGGTTAAATTGGTATCGGTATTGTTATCCTTACCTAGCCATACGGTCGTCACGTTTTCACCATCGACACCAACAAACCAAGTATCGCGAGCATTGTTGGTTGTTCCGGTTTTACCAGCTAAGCGTAAATGTGCAAAGTCATTTTGCAAGCTACGGGCAGTACCACGTTCCACCACTTGCTGCATCGCATATAAGGTTTGGATCGCAGCTTCCGGCGCTAATACTTGTTGGCTTACTTCTTCAACGTTACGTTGATAAAGTGGGCTGCCATCATGCGACATAATCGATTCAATCGTGGTTAACGGTGTTTTTAAACCATTATTTGCTAAGACCTGATAAGACTTGGTCACATCATACGGCGAAATCGAATACGAACCTAACAGCATAGAAGGGTAAGCCGGAATATCCGCTTTATCCCAACCCATTTCTTTTTGCTTCGCAATGACTTTCTTTAAGCCGACTTTCATACCGATATTCACGGTCGGAATATTTAATGAACGCACTAACGCATCCATTAACATTACCGAGCCGCTGAATTTTTTGTCGTAGTTTTTTGGCGTCCATGGCGGAGAACCCTTGGTATAAATCGTAATCGGTTTATTCTGAATCGGTGTATTTAATCGGAAATTATTCGGATCCGAAAGCGCAATCGCATAAATTGAAGGCTTCACCAATGAACCGATCTGACGTTTAGTCTGAATCGCTCGGTTAAAGCCGGCAAATTGAGTTAAACGGTCACCCACAATCGCACGAACCTTACCGGTTTTATATTCGGCAACCACAATCGCTGATTGTAAGTCTTTGATTTTACTATTCGAAGCTTCTAGTGATTCTAAGCCGTTAATTACTGCCTGTTCGGCAGAACGCTGTTGTTTGCGATCTAAAGTTGTGAAAATTCTAGCACCAGACAGTTGCGCATATTTACTTTCACCTAACTCTGTTTTCAGATCGAGATTGAGCGCTTGCATAAATGCAGGTTGCTGACGATAAATGCTGCCTTTTTCTTTTACTCCGAGCGGTTGTTTCACTAATAATTCATATTCCGGCTGGGTAATCGCTTGATTTTCAAGTAATAATTTTAATACCACATTGCGGCGCTCCAGCGCTGCTTCCGGATGACGCCACGGATTATAGAGGGAAGGGCCTTTCACCATACCAACTAACAACGCCATTTGTGACGGAGTAATTTCTTGGATTGGGCGACCGAAATAGAATTGACTCGCCAAAGCAAATCCGTGTACCTGATAACTTCCGTTTTGACCTAAATAAATTTCATTCAGATAGGTTTCTAAGATACGGTTCTTTTCGTAGCGGAAATCCAAAATAAGCGACATCAGCGCTTCATTCACTTTACGTACAATGGTCTTTTCACTGGTTAAGAACAAGTTTTTGACTAATTGTTGGGTAAGTGTACTCGCACCTTGTACCGTTCTACCTGCTTGATAGTTTGCCAGTAATGCTCGGGCGATACCCATCGGACTAATGCCGTCATGCTGATAGAAACGTTTATCTTCAGTCAGAATTAATGCCTGAATTAAGAAATACGGATATTGTTGTAAACGTAACGCTTGGCGTTCTTCGTCATTATCCGAATGCAGCATGGCGATTAATTTCGGGTCGAGTCGAAACTCATTGATTAATCGGCGCTGCACTAAATCTTCGATATGCGCCAGCTTATCGTTTTCAAAACGTAAACGTAATACACGCTGTGCTTCCGGTGTTTCAGGAAACGGGAAAGCACGGCGTAATAACACGAGTGTATTGTTTTCAATTTTAAAATCGCCGGGTGTGGCAATTTGAGAAACTTGACGGTAGCCGTTATCGAGCAACGCTTGCTTGGTTGCTTCAAGTGATAACTTATCTTCAACGCTGATACTTTCAATGCGACTATAAACTTCCGCCGGCAATTGCCATACTTGACCGTCCATTTTGGCCCGAATACGCCCATCGAGATAAATCCCGTAAAATGCGGCAAAGCAAGCACCGACAAGACCTAACTTAAGGCAAGTTGGAATAAAGAACGGTTTTTTCTTTAACTGTTTATCTTCTTGTTCTGGCGTTTGAGGTTCGGTTTGGGTATTTGACATAGAAAATTATTTGCAAAAAAGTCAGCGAATTAGACCGCTTGTTAGAGCCTTTTCAATTAAGTTAGGCGATTAAGTTATTACCTTCCCCTCTTGTGAGAGAGGATAGTTTTTTTCTTTGTTCAGAAGAAAATCAGGGAGAGGGAAATGCGGTTAAATTCCCGAAAAATTTTGCAATTCCCCTCTCTCTGCTTGTTTTCGCTTAACGCTTTAACAAGCTGTCTCTCTCCCACAAGGGGAGAAAGTAGAGTTAACTACGGATTACGTTTAAATTTACTGAAGTCAGGTTCACGTTTTTCGTTGAAAGCGTTACGACCTTCTTGACCTTCTTCCGTCATATAGAACAACATCGTTGCGTTGCCTGCTAATTCTTGAAGACCGGCTTGACCGTCACAGTCCGCATTTAATGCCGCTTTTAAGCAACGTAATGCGATTGGACTGTTTTGTAACATTTCACGACACCAACGTACGGTTTCTTTTTCAAGATCCGCATAAGGTACAACCGTATTCACTAAGCCCATATTTAATGCTTCTTGCGCATCGTACATACGACATAAGAACCAGATTTCACGTGCTTTCTTCTGACCTACGATACGAGCCATATAGCTTGCGCCCCAGCCGCCGTCAAATGAACCGACTTTCGGGCCGGTTTGACCGAATTTTGCATTATCGGCTGCGATCGTTAAGTCACACATCATATGTAATACGTGACCGCCACCTACCGCATAGCCTGCTACCATTGCAACAACCGGTTTCGGGCAAGTACGGATATCACGTTGGAACTCCAACACGTTTAAGTGATGAACACCGCTATCGTCTTTATAACCGCCGTAGTCACCACGAATTTTTTGGTCACCACCGGCACAGAATGCGCATTCACCTTCACCGGTTAGCACAATTACACCGATTTTTTCGTCAAAGCGAGCATCGGCGAAAGCGTGGATCATTTCTTTAACCGTTTGTGGACGGAATGCGTTACGTACTTCAGGACGATTGATGGTAATTTTTGCAATACCATCGGTTGATTTGTGGTAACGAATGTCAGTGTAACCTTCGCTGTGATCTACCCATGTAACTGGTGCATAAAGAAATTCTTCGCTTGGATATAACATTGGAGTTCCTTTTTAATGTGTATAAAAAATTCGGGCAATTATAGCCGAATTGAGAGGGATTAACGAGAAAATAAGCGGTCAAATTTTGTAAAAAATTTACAAAAATCCACCGCTTATGTTTAGAGACGATTAGGCTTTTGTGACACGAATGACGCCGTTTACTTTAGTTAGCTTCTGAATCACTACATAAAGATGAGCATTATCCGTGACGGAAATGCGCATTTTCACTTGGTAATTACCCGTGCCGTTCGGACGGCTTTCTACTGTGCCGATATTACTATTCATTGAAGCGATCGCATTGGTTAGACTTGCCAACACACCCGGCTGGTCTTTGATTTCCAATTCGATATCAACATCCAACTGTTCTGGTTTCACTACTTCATCCGTAACCTGATCAACATTTTCTAAATGTTTCAGTGCAGTGCGGATTTTTGAACGGGCTTTGGCACTGACCACAAACGTCAGCCAAGACGGGCTTGGACGTTTACCTTGTTCGGTCAGAATTTCAACTGTTTGCCCAGATTGCAACGGCTGTGAAATCGGATACGGGTTGCGATCAACGATTGCGCCGACGCAACGGTCGCCAATATCCGAGTGAACCGCATAAGCAAAGTCGATAGCGGTCGCTTTTGCCGGCAATTCTACAATACGACCTTTAGGTGTGAACACATAAATGTCATCGGAGAAAAGGTCGGATTTAACGTTCTCAATAAATTCATCCGAGTTACCGGCGCTTTGTTGCAGCTCGATAATACTGCGCAGCCATTGTTGCGCTTTTTGTTGTACGCTGGTTGCTGTGGTTTGATCTTCGGTATAACGCCAATGAGCCGCCACGCCGAGTTCCGCCATTAAATCCATATCTTCAGTACGAATCTGTACTTCAATCGGCACACCTTTATGCCCAATCATTGAGGTATGTAATGACTGATAACCGTTACTTTTCGGCACTGCAATATAGTCACGAATTTTGTATGGACGAGGCTTGTACAGCGAGTGCATTTGCCCCAATACACGGTAGCAATTATCTACATTTTCCACCACCACTCTAAACGCATAAATATCTAAAATGGAATGGAAATGTTGGTCGCGTTGACGCATTTTTTCATAAAGCGAGTAGAGGTGTTTTTCTCTACCATAAACACGGCCTTTTATTCCGGCTTCGTCTAAACGTGATTGAATTTCGTGAGAAATGGTCGAAATAAGGTCTTGGCGAGTACCGCGCGCCATATCAATCGCCATACGTAAGACACGATAACGATGAGGGTGCATCGCTTGGAAGCAGAGATCTTCCAATTCGTTTTTGAGATGCTCAATGCCTAAACGATGTGCTAACGGACTGTAAATCTCAAGCGTTTCTTTCGCAATACGGCGGCGTTTGTCCGGACGTAACGCCCCTAGTGTACGCATATTATGGGTACGGTCAGCCAGTTTGATTAATACCACTCGAATGTCTTTGGTCATCGCCAAAATCATTTTGCGGAAATTCTCAACTTGCGCTTCTTGGCGAGTACGGAATTTTAATTTATCCAGTTTGGAAACGCCTTGCACGATTTCCGCAACACTTGCGCCAAATTCGGCGGCAAGCTGTTCTTCCGTGTAAGGTGTATCTTCAATCACATCGTGTAACAATGCCGCCATTACCGCTTCATGGTCGAGTTTCATTTCCGCAATAATAGATGCCACTGCTACAGGATGAGTAATGTAAGGCTCTCCGCTTGAGCGAGTTTGCCCCTCATGCGCATCACGCGCAATAACAAAGGCACGCTTTACCAGCTCGATTTTATCAGCAGGTAAATAGCCCTGAATAATGCTATCTAACGGTTGAAAAAGATACACGGTACACCTCGAGAAAAATAGAATTAAAAAATGGATAATTGACAATAGATAGTACTACTATTTATTTTCAATTATCCATCTAAATATTGAATAAATTTGATCTTAAGCGTTAGCTTGAACATCTGCTAAGAAAGAGATCGCTTCTTGTTCAGCAACTTCTTGTTGGATCGCATCATTGTTTTCTAATTGATCCATGATCTGACTATTGATTAAACCTTTTTCGATTTCACGTAATGCGATAACCGTCGGCTTATCATTTTCTTCAGGCACAAGTGGTTCACGAACGTGAAGTTGTAATTGTCTTGCACGGCGTGCCGCGGTCAAAATTAAGTCGAAACGGTTGCCGATTCTATCTGCTGCTTCTTGTACGGTTACACGAGCCATTTTGTTACTCCAGAGTTTTTGCGAATTTCGTTTATAAAAAGACGACAGATTATACAGAAATTCATTGCTGCTTACAATGCAAGCGGCTAGATTTGCAAAAACTTTATCAAATTTGACCGCTTGTACCGGCTGTTTATCACGCCTAAAACTTCCGCTTCAATTTGCAGGCTTGCATGATAGAGACGGCGAGTTCTTCTACGGATTGGTGGGTGGTATTGGTGTATGGGATATTATAGCGGCGGAACATTGCTTGGGCTTCCAATACTTCGGCGCGGCAGGTTTTGAGGTCTGCGTAGGTGGAATCCGGGCGGCGTTCTTGGCGAATATCGTGTAAACGGTCGGGTTTGATGGTCAGTCCGTATAATTTATGACGATAAGGTTTTACCATTCTTGGCAGTTCTGTGCTGTCGAGATCTTCCGGTGTGAGTGGATAGTTTGCCGCACGAATGCCGTATTGTAGCGCAAGATAGAGGCAGGTCGGGGTTTTGCCACTGCGTGATACGCCAAGTAGGATCACATCCGCCTGTTGGAGATCTTTATCCGAAACGCCGTCATCGTGATTAAGGGCAAAATTAACCGCTTCCATACGTTCGTCATATTTTTCGACATTATGAACACGGCTCACGACTTCGTGGCTGGCGTGCATACCTAATTCCTGTTCTAACACGGCTAAAAAGGTATCAAAAAAGTTGAGTAAAACGCCTTTGCTGGTTTTGAGAATTTCTCTGATTTCTTCATTGACTACGCTCATAAATAAGATCGGTGGATGCGGTTGTTTTTCCGCTACCGTATTAATTTCAGCGACCAATTTATGGGCTTTTTCCGGTGTGTCGATAAACGGACAAGTGGTGCGTTTAAATTGCATTTCGGCAAACTGCTCAAGCAGGGCGTCACCTAAGTTTTCTGCGGTGATTCCGGTACGGTCGGAAATAAAAAACGCATAGCGAACATTTGGCATAATCAGTCCTTATGAATAGGGAACAAGCGGTCTAAAAAAGCCGATTTTTTGCAAAATTTGGGCAAAATTAGACCGCTTTTTTGGTTTATTAATGTTTGATGTTTTCAGCTAAATATAACCAAGTTTCGATCACGGTATCCGGATTGAGTGAAAGCGTTTCGATGCCTTCTTCAACCAGCCACTGCGCGAAATCAGGGTGATCGCTCGGGCCTTGTCCGCAAATGCCGACATATTTGCCTTGCTTACGACAAGCTTGGATCGCCATACTAAGCATTGCTTTAACCGCTTCATTGCGTTCGTCGAAGGTCGCGGCAATCGGGCCACCGCTATCACGGTCAACACCTAAGGTGAGCTGGGTCATATCGTTTGAACCAATCGAGAAGCCGTCAAAATAAGCTAAGAATTGTTCGGCTAAAATAGCATTGCTCGGCACTTCGCACATCATAATAAGACGTAAGCCGTTTTTACCACGTTCTAAACCGTTAGCTTTTAAGGTTTCAACCACTTGGCGTGCTTCTTGCAGAGTACGTACAAACGGAATCATCACTTCAACATTGGTGAGTCCCATTTCATCTCGTACACGTTTGATTGCTTGGCATTCAAGAGCGAATGCTTGGCTGAATTCCTCAGAAACATAGCGTGCAGCGCCACGGAAACCGATCATCGGGTTTTCTTCGTGCGGTTCGTATAAATCACCGCCGATTAAACCGGCATATTCATTCGATTTAAAATCGGACATACGCACAATCGCTTTACGTGGGTAAACGGAGGCGGCAAGTGTTGCCACACCTTCAGCAATTTTATCGACATAAAATTCAACCGGTGAAGCGTAGCCAGCAATACGTTCACTGATTTCTTCTTGCAGATCGCTGTCTAAGCGGTCAAATTCAATCAGGGCTTGCGGGTGAATACCGATTTGGCGGTTGATGATAAATTCCATACGAGCTAAACCGATACCTTCACTTGGCAATTTAGCAAATGAGAAAGCCAGTTCCGGATTGCCAACATTCATCATAATTTTTACCGGTGCTTGCGGCATATTATCGAGCGCAATGTGGTCAACTTTCACATCTAATAACCCTTGGTAAATTAAACCGGTGTCGCCTTCGGCGCAAGAAACTGTTACTTCTTGACCGCTTGTTAGCAGTTCAGTGGCATTGCCGCAGCCTACCACGGCAGGAATACCCAATTCACGCGCAATAATTGCCGCATGGCAAGTACGTCCGCCACGATTGGTGATAATTGCCGAAGCACGTTTCATGACCGGTTCCCAATCCGGATCGGTAATATCCGCCACTAACACGTCACCGGCTTGGACTTGATCCATTTCTGAAGCATCTTTCACTAAACGCACTTTACCTTGTCCGATTTTTTGTCCGATTGCTCGACCTTTAATCAGCACTTTACGCTCACCGGAAAGGGTATAACGTTGTAAGGTATTGCCTTGTGCTTTTTCTTGTGATTTTACTGTTTCCGGACGTGCCTGCAGAATGTAGAGCTTACCGTCAATACCGTCACGACCCCATTCAATATCCATTGTGCGGCCGTAATGTTGTTCAATAATTACTGCATATTGCGCTAACTCAGTAATCTCCGCATCGCTGATGGCAAATTGGCGGCGTTCTGCTGCCGGCACATCAATAACTTGTACTGATTTTCCTGCTTGCGCCTGTTGGCTGAAAATCATTTTAATTTGTTTAGCGCCAAGCGTTTTACGCAAAATAGCTGGGCGATTGGCGTTGAGTGTCGGTTTATGCACATAGAATTCATCTGGGTTTACCGCGCCTTGCACCACGGTTTCACCTAAGCCGTATGAAGCGGTAATAAAGACCACATCTTCAAAGCCGCTTTCGGTATCAATCGAGAACATTACACCGGCAGCGCCACTGTCCGAACGCACCATACGTTGAACACCGGCAGAAAGGGCAACCACATCATGCGCAAAGCCTTTGTGTACACGGTAAGAGATCGCTCGGTCATTGTAGAGTGAAGCAAATACGTGTTTCATCGCCTCTTTGACATTGTCTAACCCATTGATATTCAAGAGAGTTTCTTGTTGGCCGGCAAATGAAGCATCCGGTAAATCTTCCGCAGTTGCCGAAGAACGTACTGCAACTGAAATTTGATCCGAGCCGGCTTCATTTACCATGGTTTGCCATGCTTGATTGATTTCAGCATCAAGCTCGGCAGGAAACGGTGTGTCTAAAATCCATTGACGGATATTTTTACCCACTTGGGCAAGGGCAACCACGTCTTCAACATCTAATTGCGCTAATGCCGCTGAAATACGTTCATTTAAGCCATTATGGGCGAGAAATTTACGATATGCGCTGGCAGTTGTAGCAAAACCATTTGGCACACGTACGCCTTTTTCAGTAAGTTGACTAATCATTTCGCCTAATGAGGCATTTTTACCGCCGACAATTTCAACGTCGGTCATTCGTAAATTTTCGAACCAGATAATGTTGCGATTTGGCATGCTATTTTTCCTTTAGAAAGTTATTTAGTTGTTAAAATAAAGTAAATACAAAGTGAAGAATGGCTCCATTCTAGGGAGCATTTTTTTAAAAGTCATTAGTTTTTTGGTGTGAAAAAATAATTTATTTTCTAAATAAAATATCAATTGGAGAAGTAAAAAGGAGCTTGTTGATCTATAAGGAAAAATTTAGATCAGTAAACTGATTAAGTTAATCGTTTGCAATGGTGATAAAATCTATAATTTGTAGATAAATTGACCACAGTCTTTTTCTTGAAGAATTTTTGTGCACAAAATATTGTTGCTAATTGAAAAGTTTTAATTTGGAGTAAAAATTCAAAAAACTGATATCGATCAATAAATACAGCTGAACTTACTGCGGATATTATTTACTTTTAACCACTCGCTGAATATGAATAGTTAAATAGAGCTGTTCATCTTGATTAAGAGATTTTTGGTAATGTTGTTGGAGATAGTGATTAATTTTTTCTACACATTGGTACGCTTTAGGATAAGCCAACTTTGTTTGTTGATAGAGAAAATCATCATCGCCAGTCGAGTGTTGTCCGGAAATGAAAAAACGTTGGGCAAAATGTTGTAAATGGGTAAGAAAACGCTGGAAATCGTAGCTATCTTCATCGAAATGATGATTGAATTGTAAGCGTACTAAGCGCAAGATGTCTTTGATGATTTGCGTAGCTTGGTAGGTATCATGCATGGTTGAACCATCCGTGCGGGCGTTAAAAATATGGAGGGCGATAAAAGCGGCCTCATGTTCGTCTAATTCTACCTTTAAATGCTCGTGAATTTTGGCGATAGCAAATAATCCGAGTGCAAATTCCGCACGATAAAGACGTTGGATTTCGTAGGTAAGCGCATTTGGGATCTGTTGATTATTTTTAGCACGTTCAATCGCATGGAAAAGGTGATCGGTCAGGCTGACGTAAATGCTGTTGGAAAGAGGTGTGCCGAGTTGTTTATTCGCTTCGTTAACGATTTGATTGGTCAGTTGAAAATAAATCGGTGGAATTTGTTCAAGTAGAGCGATCAAGTGCGGTGTAAACGGACTTTTATTGAGACTAAAGGTTTTTTCAATCAGATCGGCATCAACGCAATCTCCCAACTTTTTAGCAAAAGCGACCCCTTTTCCAAGCACAACCAATTCGGTTTGCAGTTCATTTTCAGCAAGTACAGCATTATTGTTAAATACTTTGGTGATTTTGAGCATATTCCGCCTCCAAATAGTTATAGTTTTTTGTTGCTGAAAATCGGTAATGAATGCAGCAGGTATTGAGCATGGTTTATACAGAAAAGCGGTCTGATTTTCTCATTTTTTTGCAAAAATAACGAGAAAAACGACCGCTTGTTTGCTACTAATTTAATGAAAAATTTTCATTTATGCTAAATCAGTTCCGTTGCTGGCGATAACTTTTTTGTACCAGTAGAATGAATCTTTACGGCTACGTTTGCCGGTGCCGTTGCCAAGGTCGTCCAAATCGACATGAATAAATCCGTAGCGTTTTGACATTTCGGAAGTCGACATACTCACCAAATCAATCGGCCCCCATTCCAAATAACCGATCAATTCCACACCGTCTGAAATTGCTTCTTGCATTTGTTGGATATGCGCACGTAAATAATCGATGCGATAATGGTCATGAATGCTTCCGTCCGCTTCAACTTGGTCATAGGCACCTAGCCCGTTTTCGACAATGAAGAGCGGTTTTTGATAACGATCGTACATATCGTTTAATGTAATACGTAACCCTTCCGGATCGATTTGCCAACCCCAATCGGAGGCGTTAAGATACGGATTTTTCACGCCTTCAATCAGATTGCCACCAACTTTCTCGCCTTCGTCGTGTGTAGTAACACAAACCGACATATAGTAACTAAAGGAAATAAAATCGACCGGATATTGTTTCAGAATCGCATCATCTCCGAATTCTTTGTGAATGTGCACGTTATTTTCTTGCCAGTGGCGCAACATATAACGTGGGTACTCACCACGAGCGTGAACATCTGTGAAGAACAAGTTTTGCTGATTACCCCATTGTGCCAGACGTTGGTCTTTCGGATCGGCGGTTAACGCATAGTGATGTAAACGGGCTAGCATACAGCCCATTTTGCCGTCCGGAATGATTTCGTGCAGTAATTTGGTTGCGAGCGCACTGGCGACAAATTGATGATGAAGCGCTTGGTATTTAGCGTTTTCACGTTCCGCTTCGGGAATACGATCTATAACCACGCCGCCACCGGTATAAGGGCTATGCATAGTGATCATATTGATTTCATTAAACGTTAACCAATATTTCACTTTGTCTTTATAACGCTTAAACACGGTTTCCGCATAGCGTAAGAAATGCCCGATAACGTCACGATGTAGCCAACCGTTATATTTTTGCACCAAACCTAATGGAGTTTCATAGTGACAAAGGGTCACCATCGGTTGAATACCGTGTTTGAGCATTTCATCAAACATATCGTCATAGTATTTTAGGCCCGCTTCATTCGGCTGTTCATCATAACCGTTCGGGAAAATTCTTGCCCAATGAATAGAGATACGGAAGCATTTAAAGCCCATTTCAGCAAAGAGGGCGATATCGTCTTTATACTTGTGATAGAAATCAATGCCGTCTCGTTTAGGGAAGCGACCTTGGAATTTGCCGGATAAAATAGATTCGATACGCTCTGAAGTCACTTCAATCGCAGCACTGTGCGCACCACGCTCTTCTTTTGGTACGTATGCAACCATATCCGCAGCGGATAAACCTTTACCATCCGCATCAAAGCCACCTTCAATTTGATTGGCAGCCGTTGCGCCACCCCATAAAAAATTCGCTGGAAACGGTTTTAAATTGCTCATTTTCTGATCCTCATTGCAATAAAACTCAATAAAAAAGCCTAAGCAAAAAAACTTTCCCACGGAAGTGCGAAAATCATTTTGCTTAGGCTTGCCGAATTAACGTAACACCCTAAGTGTTATAAATACAAATTTATCTGAAAAAATCACCGCTTGCAAAAGGCAGCGTTGAGAAATGTGAACGTGATCACAAAAAAAGCGGTCGAATTTTGTCGTTTTTTTACAAGACTCGACCGCTTGGGTATGACTCCATTAATTTATTATCGACTAGCGTTTTTGTTTCGCCGTCCATTCAAAGAGCGACTCGCCATGTGGTGTTTTTGGAATATTACGTAAGGTGTAAATCCAAGACCAATGTCCGTTGTAAGTTGTTTTGCCGATTTTAACTTCCGGATAAACACTTAAAATCGCACCGTGATCACGTAGGGTTTGGAATACGCGTTTGCTGGTTGCCGGGTAAGAAATGGTTGGGTCGTTCGCGGCGTGTACCAGCCAAAGCGGCTTGCCTTGAATTCGTTGTAATTCCTGTTCGGTGGTCGGTACGCCGCCTGCAATCGGCGCTTTATCTAAAGCCGGTGCAGTGGCAACGGTTGCTGCAAAAAAGTCAGGATATTCAAGCAACATACGCAATGACATATAACCGCCGGCAGAAGCACCAAACAGATAAATTCGGTCTCGGTCAATTTGATGGTTAGCATTTACCTCATCAATTAATGCTTTAATTTGGTGAATATAGTCTTTTTGATAATTGAGATACCAAGTATCCGGTACTTGAGGCACAACAACATAAGCGCCGCCGAAAATCTTTTGTGCTTCATCACTAGCAAATGCAACTCCGCCACGGTTGGCGAGTAGCGTTGAAATATTGTTTTGATAAGCACCGACGCCACCTTCACCATTACCGTGTAGCCAGATGATAAGCGGTCGTTTTTCATGAGAATTTTGCGGTTGGAATAATTGATAATGAATGCCTTGTTGAGATGTGTAGGCGGTGAATTTTGCCACTTCATGATCAATCAGTGCTTGTTGGCGGTAGGTCGTATCTTTTGGCAACAATGCTAAATCTCGGGTTTGGCGTATTTGATAATCTAAGCCAAGTTGTACATTACGCCCGATATCTCCCGCGATATAAGCCAATGTATTAGCGCCGACAATATCCTTACCGTGTTCGAGAGAAAGTACGATATTTCCCTGTTTATTCAATGTTACTTTAGTAATTTTTCGCTCCGTATCAAATTCGCCGGCAACTTTATTCCCCATCGCATTAATGGGTAACGAAGATTTAGCGTGTACTTGGAAATCTGAGGTTTTTAGTGCTTTAGCCGGAATAGCTAAATGTTTAGTTTCAAGCTCAATAGCCGTCACATTCTGACCATAATCGAAGACTTTTGCTTGTAAGTTGAAATTGACGGTTTGCGCACTTGCCGTCCCGATAAGTAATGCCAACGAAAGGTATTTAAGATGCATATTTCCTCCTTGGAAGTGATAATTTGCATAAAAAAGTTGGAATTTGACCGCTTGTTATGATTCAGCGATTAAACCGAAATGTACAAAAGCCTGATATAAGCCGTCTTGTTCTACATCGCCGGTCACATAATCGGCAATCGCTTTAATTTCTTTACCGCCGTTACCCATTGCGACTCCGATTTCGCAATATTCGAGCATCGGAATGTCAATCTTGGCATCACCGAAGGCGAGTGTATCGTGGCGATCCGCATTGAGATGATTCAGCAAGATTTCAATTGCGTGTGCTTTAGAGATATTCGGTACACCAAGATCACCGAATAACGGAATTTCACCGACACCGCCCCATGAACCGACTTTCAGTTGTGGAAATGCCGCTTTAGCCGCATCAATATCGGCAAGGCTATTTAGCACAAAACTAATTTTGTTGAGGTCGTCTCGATAGAGTTCACCTCCCCAAATCATATCACCCAACATTTGCTCGATAATACGATCGTTTTCCGTTAGATCGCTACTTTTGGTTGCCATATAGCGCCGGAAAGCAGTCGTCCCGACTTCTCGGAAGAAACGGCTGGCAAATAAGCCGTTATTGCTTTCTAAATAGAATTCAAGGGCATTCGCTTGAAGCCAATCTACCGCTTGTCGAGCAATTTCAGGCTCAATACATTGGTGCATGATGACTTGGTTTTGATGTTCAACATAACTGCCGTTACCGCCAATCATACCGTCTATACCAATATCCCAAAGTTGAGGTTGCATTTCCGCTCGGCTTCTACCGGTACAAAGATAGACTAAATGTCCGTTTTGGCGAGCTTGGCGAATAGCATGAATAGCGGATGGGGGAATACGGTTTTGGTAATCGACTAATGTGCCATCCACATCAAGGAAGATAATTTTTCGCATAATTCATTCCTCTTATATGTTCGTTTACCTTCCCCCACCGATGTCGGTGAGGGAAAATGGATGAGTAAAACCCTACGGAGCTTTATGTTCCAAAACTTTAATGAGCGGTTCATTTTGGTAAATATACGGCTCATTGGTTGCGATAACATCAAGATACTCATCACTGTTCGCTATGATTACCGGTGTAACGACCGAATAACCTTTAGCTTTAATGTTCTCAATATCGAATTTACCCAGTAATTGTCCGACTTGGATACGATCGCCGTCTTTGACAAAAGTCTCAAAGTGTGTCCCGTTGAGCTGAACCGTATCCATACCAATATGAATTAATACTTCCAAGCCGTCATCCGAGATAATGTTATAAGCGTGTTTGGTTGGGAAGGCGGAGCTGATAGTTCCGTTAACCGGCGAAATCAATTCGCCTTTGGTTGGTTCGATGGCAATTCCTTTACCAAGGGCTTCGGATGCAAACATCGGATCGGCAATTTCAGTTAATTTTTGGATGTTACCCTCAAGCGGGCTAACGAGATTGAATTTGTTAAGTGGGATAGTAGACACTTCACCGTTTTTTATGGCGTTTGGGGTAGTTTTAGGCTCAGTAGCAGAAGCTTGCTCAGGTAACATTTTATCGCTATAACCGAACAGATAGGTCAGGATACCGGCAGCGATAAATGCAACCGCCATCCCTAAAGAATAGGTGACGATATTACTGCCTTCACCGATGATGACAGGGTAGAGTAATAAGCCTGAGAAACCAAAAGCAAACATTTTTGTTCCGCCCCAACCAATGACTGCACCACCGATAGCACCACCGATCACACCACAAATAAAGGGCTTTTTAAAACGTAGCGTAATACCGTAAATAAGCGGTTCGGTAATGCCTAACACACCGCTGAAAGTCGTTGAACCGGCAATCGCTTTAATATCTTTGTTGTGTGATTTGAGGAATACGGCAAATGTTGCACCGGCCTGCCCAAGTACGGCAGCAGCGGTTAATGGGCCGATTAAATCGAAACCGACAACGGACATATTGTTAATCATAATCGGCACGATACTCCAGTGAATACCGAAGATCACTAACACTTGCCACAATCCGCCAACCACAATACCGGTGGCAATCGGGCTGGTTTCATATAACCAAGCTAAAGCAGCGGCAATCGTACTACCGACTTCGCCGCCGATAGGCCCGATAACCGCAAGGGTTAACGGCACAACTACTAATAGCGTACAAGCCGGAGCAAAGAAGTTACGGACCGCTTCATGGAAGATATTTTCAAAAATACGTTGAATATAAGATTGCGCCCATACTGCAAGTAAAATCGGAATAACACTATAAGCATAGTTCATCGTTGCTAATTGAAAACCGAGAAATTCCAGCGGTTTTCCGCTTTGACTAATAGCGACAATACTTGGGTAGAGTAAGGCGGCAGCAACACCCACCGCAATAAAAGGACTGGTTTTGAGTTTATTAGCTGCGGTAAAAGCAAGAAATACCGGTAAGAAATAAAAAGTTCCGCTTGCTGCCGCATCTAGGACGGTAAAAGTGCCGGAAGCCGGATCAAGCCAGCCGGCAACTTGTAAAATCGCAATCAGCCCTTTTAGAATACCGGCACCCGCCATAACACCAATCAACGGTGTGAAAGAACCGGCTAGGAAATCAATCGCTCGGTTAATTAAAGACGGTTTGGGTAAATCCGCATCATCACCGGCTTGAATATTCGCTTGTGACATAATTTCCGCATAGACTTTCGGCACATTGTTGCCGATAACGACTTGGAATTGCCCCCCGCTTTCCACCACGCTGATGACACCGGCAGTTTGGTTTAAGCGTTCTTTATCGGCTTTGTTTTTGTCTTTTAAAACAAAACGCAGCCGAGTTGCACAGTGTACTAAGGAGTGAATATTTTGTTCTCCTCCAACGAATTGCACGATTTCACCGGCGAGTTTGCTGAAATCTTTTGCCATAATGTAGCCCTCTTCAAAATAAAAATCTGCAGGCAAATAAAAAAGCCTAAGCAAAAGAACTTTCTAACCGAAATTAGAAAATCATTTTGCTTAGGCTTGCCGAATTCTCGTAACACCCTAAGTGTTGTAACAATTGCAAATGTAGCTAAAAAATAGGCCGCTTGCAAAAGCCAATCCGTAGAAATGTGAATAAGATCACAAAATATTTTCAGAGCCGGATTGGCTTAGCATTGCGCTGTTTGTCCTGCTGATTAAGCATTACTATATTCGGTACGTTCGCCAAGCCAGCGGCGAATTAGGGCTTCTGCAAGCGGTGGATTTTGCTGAATAATTTGCTTGGCATAGTTCTGTACCAATGGAATCATTTTGCGATCTCGCATTAAATTCGCCACTTTAAATTCCGCCATACCGGTTTGTTTAGTGCCGAGAATTTCACCGGTGCCACGAATTTCTAAATCTTTTTCGGCAATATAGAAACCGTCTTGGCTGTCACGTAACACTTGTAAGCGTTTACTCGAAATTTTGCCGAGTGGCGGTTTATACAGTAACACGCAATGCGAAGCGGTTGCACCACGGCCGACACGTCCTCGTAACTGATGCAGTTGAGCCAGCCCTAAACGTTCGGAGTTCTCGATAATCATTAGGCTGGCATTCGGCACATCAACCCCCACTTCAATTACGGTGGTGGCAACCAATAAATCAATATTTGCCGCTTTAAATTCCGCCATGATTTCTTGCTTTTCTTGCGGTTTCATCCGTCCGTGTACCAAGCCGATACGTAAATCCGGTAAGGCTCGTTGTAAATCTTCGGCAATTGCCGCTGCCGCTTGTGCTTCTAAGACTTCCGATTCATCAATTAGGGTACAAACCCAATAGGCTTGGCGTTTTTCATTTTTGCAGGCGGCATATACACGGCGGACGATTTCGTCACGGCGGTCTTCTGAAATCGCCACGGTGGTAATCGGTGTTCGTCCCGGTGGCAGCTCGTCAATAATAGAGGTATCCAGATCGGCATAGACCGTCATCGCTAAGGTACGAGGGATTGGCGTGGCGGTCATAATCAGCTGATGTGGATAAATGCCGTCTTTCGCCCCTTTTTCACGTAGGGTTAAACGTTGATGTACACCGAAACGGTGTTGTTCATCAATAATCACTAATGCGAGGTTATGAAACTCTACACTTTCTTGGAAGAGAGCGTGCGTGCCGATAATCATCTGTACCTCGCCGTTTTTAATCGCTTCCAGTTGTGCGGTGCGAGCTTTGCCTTTGACTTTACCGGCAAGCCAGCCGACTTCAATACCGAACGGGCGTAGCCAGTTGGCAAAGTTATTGGCGTGCTGTTCAGCAAGGATTTCAGTCGGTGCCATTAATGCTACTTGTTTGCCGTTATCAATCGCCAGCAGGGCGGCAAGCGCAGCGACTAACGTTTTGCCCGAGCCGACATCACCTTGCACTAAACGCATCATTGGTGAGGATTTAGCTAAATCTTGCTCGATATCCTCCGTCACACGGCTTTGTGCATTGGTCGGTTTAAACGGTAAACTCGCCAAAAAGCGGCTTTTGAGATCGGTTTGATAGCGTAGCGGCGTAGCAGTCAGCTGATTGACTCCGACTCGCACTTGCTGCATTGCTAAGTTGTGTGCCAATAATTCTTCAAAAATCAGCCGTTTTTGTGCCGGATGATCGCCTTTTTCCAGCTGTTCGGCAGAAACGCTCGGTGGCGGGCGATGCAATAATTGTAACGCTTGTTTGAGGCTATATTTATGCGGATTGTATTCGTCCGGCAGCAGCTCACCAACTTTGATTTTATCCAATAACGCTAACGCTTGTTCCGTGAGTTTACGTAACGAATTTTGCTTCAAGCCTTCAGTAGTGGAGTAAATCGGCGTTAAAGTTTCGGCAAGTTCAAGCGGTTGATTATTGCGAATAATTTGATATTCGGGGTGATGAATTTCCGCCATAAACCGCCCACGTTTGATTTCGCCAAAAGCTTTTACACGTGTACCGGCAGTCAGGCTATTTTTCATTCCCGCATTAAAATTAAAGAATTTCAGCGTGATTTTACTGGTGCCGTCAGAAAGCACGGTGGATAAAATTGGACGGCGACCGAATTGCACTTCGGTAAGTTGCACGATGCCTTCGATAGTTGAAAAACTTTCCGGACGCACATCGATAATCGGTGTAATTCGAGTACGATCTTCATAGCGATAAGGCAAATGAAATAACAGATCTTGCACGTTATTAATGCCGATTCGGCTAAGTTTTTCCGCAATCGCCGCCCCCACCCCGGAAAGGGCGGTAAGTGGCACACCGTCTAGTAATTGTTCGCTCATAGTAAAATTTTGATTAAATCCGACCGCTTGTTTTCAATCGGACTAATATAACAAATACTGTTTTTATGTACAAATCAAGCGGTCTGTTTTCATTAATTTTTTGCAAATTGCAAAATTCTGTGAAAATTCGACCGCTTTTGTTTTAAAATAGATCCCATTTTTCGATATTTAAAATAAAAATAGGAATAACAATGCGTACAAGTCAGTATTTATTTTCGACCCTTAAAGAAACGCCGAACGATGCACAGGTGGTGAGCCATCAATTAATGCTACGTGCCGGTATGATTCGTCCGATGGCTTCAGGTTTATATAACTGGTTGCCGACCGGGATCAAGGTGTTGAAAAAAGTAGAAAACATTATTCGTGAAGAAATGAATAAAGGTGGTGCTATCGAGGTGTTAATGCCTGTGGTGCAACCAGCGGAATTATGGCAAGAATCAGGTCGTTGGAACGATTACGGTGCGGAATTACTGCGTTTTGTTGATCGTGGCAGCCGTGATTTCGTATTAGGCCCGACTCACGAAGAAGTAATCACCGACTTAGTTCGCCGTGAAGTGTCGTCTTACAAACAACTTCCGTTAAATTTATACCAAATCCAAACTAAATTCCGTGATGAAGTGCGTCCACGTTTCGGGGTGATGCGTTCACGTGAATTTGTGATGAAAGATGCATATTCTTTCCACGTGGACAAAGCGTCATTACAAGAAACTTATGATGTGATGTACCAAGTGTACAGCAATATTTTCACTCGTCTTGGTTTAGATTTCCGTGCGGTGCAAGCGGATACCGGTTCAATCGGTGGTTCGGCTTCACACGAATTCCAAGTGTTAGCGTCAAGCGGTGAAGACGATGTGGTATTCTCAACCGAATCGGATTTCGCAGCGAATATCGAATTAGCGGAAGCGGTAGCAGTGGGTGAGCGTCAAGCGCCAACGGCAGAAATGCAGTTAGTCGATACGCCGAATGCGAAAACGATTAACGAATTAGTTGAGCAATTCAATTTACCGGTTGAAAAAACGGTAAAAACTTTAATCGTAAAAGGCGCAACCGAAGAACAACTGCTTGTGGCGTTAGTGTTACGTGGTGACCACGAATTAAATGAAATCAAAGCACAAAAACATCCGTTAGTGGCTGATCCGCTTGAATTTGCAGATGAATCAGAAATCAAAGCGAAAATCGGTGCGGGCGTGGGTTCACTTGGCGTGGTAAATCTGAATGTTCCAGCAATTATCGATCGTTCTGTAGCAGTTATGTCAGATTTCGGCTGTGGCGCAAATATTGATGGTAAACATTATTTCAATGTGAACTGGGAACGTGATGCGGCAATGCCGGAAGTGGCGGATTTACGTAACGTGGTGGAAGGCGATCCAAGCCCGGACGGCAAAGGCGTGCTACAAATCAAACGAGGTATTGAAGTAGGGCATATTTTCCAACTTGGTACCAAATACTCGGAAGCAATGAAAGCGACCGTTCAAGGTGAAGACGGTAAACCGCTTGTGATGACCATGGGTTGCTACGGTATCGGTGTAACACGTGTGGTGGCAGCGGCAATCGAACAGCACCACGATGATCGCGGTATTATTTGGCCGTCAGACGAAATCGCACCGTTCACAGTAGCAATTGTGCCGATGAATATGCACAAATCGGAAAGCGTACAACAATTCTCTGAAGAATTGTATCGCAGCTTAAAAGCTCAAGGTGTGGATGTGATTTTCGACGATCGTAAAGAGCGCCCGGGTGTAATGTTTGCCGATATGGAATTAATCGGTGTACCACATATGGTAGTTATCGGTGAGAAAAATCTCGCAAACGGCGAAATTGAATACAAAAACCGCCGTACCGGTGAGAAACAAATGATTGCTAAAGATCAACTTTTAGCTTTCTTGAAAGAAAATGTAAAAGCGTAATTTGCAGAAAAGAGATGAAAAAAGACCGCTTGTTTTAAGACAAGCGGTCTTTTTTTGTCACTAAATTACAATTGCTCTTTTTGCGTTTAGTGGCAGTATTCTTTCAGCATTTCACGTAATTTTTCGTTATTTTGTTTGAAATAACGACATTTCGGACAAAGCCATAAATGTACTTGTAGCTGAACACTGTCTTTAACTTTGAGTTTTTGTTCACAACTTAGTGAAATTAATTCTGAGGCATGCTCACAATTCATTATTATTTCTCTCCTTCGAACCAGTTTTTTGCTAAGCAAGCTTGTAGTTGTAGCCTTGCGCGATGCAAAATAACGTGTAAATTGGCTGTAGTAATACCGCATTCTAAACAGATTTGTTCACTGCTCATTTCCAAATGCTCACGCATCATAAAAACACGAGCTTGCTGTGCTGGTAATTTATTTAAACAAATGTCGAAGATTGCCCAAAATTCTTTCTTGTAAGCAATTTGGTTGACGTCTTCCCATTCTTTCGGCTCGTAAGTTTCTGACACCCAATAGCCGGTATGGTCAAAAAATTGATTAGGGCTTTCTTCTTCCATTAACTCGGAAACGTTTACCGTTCGTTTCCTGTATTTAATCAAATCAATAATTTTATTTTTTAATATAGCAAAAATCCATGTTTTTAATGCGGCTTGCCCTCGAAAGGAGTGTGCGCTTTTGTAAGCACTCATTAACGCTTCTTGTACCACATCTTCCGCTAGATCGGGATCTTTTAGTTGCAAGGTTGCGAATTTGATCATTTGTAAGCGGATTTCTTCGATTTTTTGCGGCGTAATCGAATTCAATTGCTCAATTTGTGACATCTTTGTTTCTTTTTGTAAATTAAGTGAAAAATTATGTAATTATATTTATAGCGTCTCAGACGAATGGATTATACATAAAAGGAGCCAATAATGAAAAAATTAACCCATTATGACGTAACACCTGAAACAATTTTTAACCAACGCCGCCAAATTATTAAGGCAATGGGGCTTGGATTTGCCGCAGCTGGCTTGCCTAAGATGGGTTTTGCCGCACAGGATACTAAAGTATTAGCCGCATTGGATTTTAAAGCTGCACCGACTTCCGATTTAGCTTTAACGCCGGAAAGTAAAATTATTGGTTATAACAATTTTTACGAATTCGGTACAGATAAAGCTTCACCCGCTAAGTTTGCCCAAGATTTTAAAACAGATCCGTGGCAATTGGAGATTACCGGAGAGGTTGAAAATCCTTTCGTGCTAAATCATACACAATTATTCAACACTTTTCCTCTAGAAGAGCGTATTTATCGTTTCCGTTGTGTAGAAGCTTGGGCAATGGTTGTACCATGGATTGGGTTTGAATTGGCCCGTTTAGTTGAAATGGCAAAGCCTACTAGTAAAGCGAAGTTTGTTATATTCCATACATTGCACGATCCGGAGCAAATGCCAGGTCAGAAAAATAAATTCTTTGGTGGCGGTATTGACTATCCTTATGTTGAAGCACTTACTTTAGAAGAAGCGCTTAATCCGCTTAGCTTACTTTCTGTTGGCTTATACGGAAAAATGTTACCACCTCAAAACGGTGCACCGATTCGTTTAGTTGTACCATGGAAATATGGCTTTAAGAGTATTAAATCTATTGTGAAAATTACTTTCTCAGAAACACGTCCGAAAACGACATGGGAAAGTCTTGCGCCGGATGAATACGGTTTTTATGCCAATGTAAACCCAAATGTCGATCACCCTCGTTGGTCACAAGCATCTGAACGAGTGATTGGTGGCGGTGGTTTGCTTGCTGTTAAACGTCAACCGACATTAATGTTTAACGGTTATGAAAAAGAAGTTGGCCATTTATATAAAGGATTAGATTTAAAGGTGAATTTTTAAATGTTGACGTTATTACGAGGAATTATCCATATTAGCTGTGCGCTACCTTTAGCATGGTTGTCTTATATTTTACTGGTTGGAGATAGTGAAGCGTTAGGTGCGGATCCGAGTAAGGATTTAATTCATTTCTTAGGTTATACCGCAATTATTATTTTTTGTGTGATATTTTTATTGGGGATAGTGCTTCAGGTACTCAATAAAAACCAATACCAAATTTTACGCCGCCCGCTTGGTTTATGGGCATTTACATGGGCATTACTCCATGTATGCAGTTACTTAGTTTTAGAACTTGGATTAGATTTTTCCCTGTTCGTAAGTGAATTATTTGTAAGACCTTATTTAGTATTAGGTGGACTTGCTTTTCTAGTGTTACTCATTATGACCATAACGTCTTTACCTTTTGTGAAACAAGCATTGGGTAAAAGATGGTTTAGCGTGCATCAATTGGCTTATCCAGCAATTGTGTTCGCCGCAATACATTATTATTGGTCGGTTAAAGGCATTACGTTAGGACCGATAGTGATTGGTGTCATGGTGAGCGTAATTGTTTTATGGAAATTTTTTGGGAATAAAATTTTACAGTTATTTAAAGCATAACAATTTCATAGTGTGTATCCTTGCTAAGTTATAGCATTTTGCCGAGATCCTCTCGGCATTTTTTTATGGATAAGATTGTATTTGTAAAAAATTTTGCAAATATGGCCGCTTGTGTGCACTTAAGTATAAAAAAGGGCTTCCATTAGGAAGCCCTTTGTGTGCAAAGTAACTTATAGAATGTTACCGAATTTTTCTAACATCTCTTTCGGCCATACGCTAGATTGCACTTCACCGATATGTTTTTTACGAAGAAGGAACATTGCCATACGAGATTGACCGATACCACCACCGATTGAAAGCGGTAAGCGACCTGCTAATAAATCTTTGTGCCAATCCATTTCTAAGCGCTCTTGGTCACCGGTTAATTCAACTTGTAAACGAAGCGCTTTTTCATCAACACGGATACCCATTGATGAAAGTTCAAATGCTGAACCTAGTTGTTCATTCCACACTAAAATATCGCCGTTTAAACCTTTGTAACCTTTTTCTGATTCTGTGGTCCAGTCATCATAGTCTGGTGCACGACCATCGTGCGCTTTACCGTCTGATAATTTACCACCGATACCGATTAAGAATACCGCACCGTGTTCTTTACAAATTGCGTTTTCACGTTCTTTACCGGTCATGTTCGGGTAGCGTTGTACTAATTCTTCGCTGTGTACGAACGTAATTTGTTTCGGCAGGATTGACGGAATATCAAAACGTGCTTCCACAGCTAATTCAGTTAAACGAATCGCTTTATAGATTTCGTTTACGGTTTCTTTCAAGAAGTCAAAGTTACGACGACCTTCAGGAATCACTTTTTCCCAGTCCCATTGGTCTACATAAACAGAGTGTGTCGGATCAAGAGAGTCTTCATCCGGACGTAATGCTTTCATATGTACAAATAAGCCTTCAGCTTCTTTAAAACCGAAACGCGCTAAAGTGTGACGTTTCCATTTTGCTAATGAATGAACCACTTCAAATTTTGCATTAGGGATACATTTTACGTTTACTTGTACCGCTTTTTCGATACCGGAAAGGTTATCTTGCATACCGTTGCCCACTTCGCTCAAAATAGGGCCTTGTACTTCGATGATGCCTAATTTATCAATTAAATATTGTGTGAAAGTGTTTTTAACAAAGCTAATTTCTTGCTGCTGTAAAATAAATGTCTTTTTCATTGCTTATCCTTAAATAAAATCGTTTATGCGATAAACCGTATCGGTTAACGGTATGAACACAATTTAATACAATTCATAAAAAATACAACAGCTGTCAAATAAAAAACTTAATTCATTAGATTTTATCTAATTTTTTATGGTAAATTTTAAGGATTCTTTAATAAAAGTGAAAAATGGAGTGAATTTTGCACACGAATTATCATTCAAAACAGCAAATTGATCCGCTTGATCAGCAAATTTTACGAGCATTAGTTGCGGATGCCCGTACCCCTTATGCGGAAATGGCAAAGAATTTCGGGGTTAGCGCCGGTACTATTCATGTGCGTGTCGAGAAAATGCGACAAGCCGGTATTATTGAGGGGACGAAAATTCGAATTAATGAACGCAAACTGGGTTATGACGTTTGTTGCTTTATTGGGATTATTTTAAAATCGGCAAAAGATTATGAGACAGTAATTGCTAAGTTAAATGAATTTGAAGAGGTAGTAGAAGCCTACTATACCACAGGTAATTACTCGATTTTTATTAAAGTGATGACACATACGATCGAGGAATTACACCGAGTATTGGCGACTAAAATTCAGTTAATTGATGAAATTCAATCAACCGAAACGTTAATTTCAATGCAAAATCCGATTTTACGAGAAATTAAACCTTAATATTGGTAAATTTTTTGGCAAAATGAACCGCTTGTGTTTATTCAACGCAAACGTTTACGGGTGATCCAGTTCACAAATTTGAGAATTTTTTAGTAAAAACAATCGCTTATCTTTAGGTTTCGTGCTTGAATAAGCGCAAGTTTTAAATTTCATAGAGTCCAGATAAAGGAGAGACCATATGTCTGAAGTATTCCATTTAGGTTTAACCAAAGCAATGTTAAAAGGTGCGAAAATTGCGATTGTCCCAGGTGACCCAGCGCGTAGCGAGCGTATTGCGAAACGTATGGATAATCCGGAGTTCTTAGTTTCTACCCGTGAATTTACCTCTTGGTTAGGCTATGTTGATGGCGAGCCGGTAGTTGTATGTTCAACTGGTATCGGTGGTCCGTCTGTTTCAATTTGTGTGGAAGAGTTAGCACAACTTGGCGTTCGTACCTTCTTACGTATTGGTACAACAGGGGCAATTCAGCCACATATCAATGTTGGCGATATTCTAGTGACTACCGGTGCGGTACGCTTAGACGGTGCAAGTCGTCATTTTGCGCCGCTTGAGTATCCAGCGGTTGCAAATTTTGAATGTGCGAATGCACTCTATGCAGCGGCAAAAGCGGAAGGGGTAACACCTTATGTAGGTATTACTGCTTCATCTGATACTTTCTATCCAGGTCAAGAGCGCTATGACACATTTACCGGTAAAATCTATCGCCATTTCCAAGGTTCATTAAAACAATGGCAAGATCTAAATGTAATGAACTTTGAAATGGAATCAGCGACTTTATTTACGATGTGCTCTGCATTAGGATTGCGTGCAGGTATGGTTTCAGGTGTAATCGTAAATCGTACGCAGCAAGAAATTCCAAATGAAGAAACCATTCAGGCAACGGAAGCAAAAGCGGTTTCAGTTGTCGTGGAAGCTGCTCGTCAACTTGCTAAAGGCTAATATTAGCTGATTGAGGTTGATTCACAACAAGCGGTTAGATTGCTAAAATAATTTGCAATTTAACCGCTTTTTTATTTTATATGCTCACTCAATATCGCAAAATTTTGATGCAAAACCATTGGTGCGAAGAAGCTATAGGGCTAACTTCACAACAGTCTGCTTGGTTATTGCATCAAGGCTCACTGACACAAAAGTTGCTACAAGTTACTCAAGACTTTAATGTACAAATTACCGAGCAAAAGTGGCTTGCAAAAAATACGGAAAAGATGACCGCTTGTAACTTAGCCCAGAGTGATTCAGATTACTGGTATAGAGAAGTGTTGCTAAAAGAAGCGAATTGTCCATGGATTTTTGCTCAAACGCTATTACCTAAAGAAACTATAGAAAATGTTGCTCAAGAGGTGCCGTTACTCGGTGAGCAGCCGATCGGTTTATGGCTGTTTGCTCAACAGCCTAAGCGTACCCTATTGGCTTGGCAACAAGATCATGAAAGCGGAATGTATATGCGTCGAGCTTGTTACCGGCTGAATGGCTATCCGCTAGAAGTTAGAGAACTGTTTCTGCCGGCGTTTCTATTTCCTTAAGAATAGAGGAGCGATAATAGGCTCCTCTTTCTTTTCTATTTACTTTCTTCAATCACGATACGCGAATTTATTGGTTGTACCGGACGGTTATTCTCTTGTCCAATAATTTTCTGCATTGCTTCAATTTGCGTTTGACTTGCATCAAGTGGCGTTTTGAATACCACCCAATTTACTCCTTCACTACACGGTGGGGTAGTTAATGAACCATTTAAACGGAAATATTCCTGATTTTGCGGTAGTAATTGTTGTGGGTTCAACACACTTTTTGTCGTTTCCCCTTTTGCTAAAATTTTAGTAATCAGAGGCGTTAATGCAGGATTATCTTTACCTTGCTTAAACATCACCGCCAGTACTGCTAATTCACCTTTTGCTGATTGGTGTACAAAATGCGCTTCAATCGGAAAATGTTTACGTCTGAAAGTATGCTCACTTGGTGTATGGAAATGGAATTGTTTAAGCACAAATTGTTTGCCGTCTAATTGAATTGGGCTGACAGCTTGGGTTGGCGTCGCTTGCAACGTATGTCCGTTATTTTCTATTTGATATTCACCAGAAAGTGAAGAGCTAAGTGTGAGATGCTGTGTGGTAGAAGCGATTGATTGAGAAAGATCGACAGGAGATTGGTTTTTACCGATTTGACATAATCTAAAGGATTCATCGATTGCCCCCCAATGAGCAGGGCTACTATTTCCTTCGTATGACCAATGTGGGTGAGAATCAGCATAAGCGAAATTGCTGAATGCAATCAAAGCCGTACTAAAAAGTAAATGTTTTTTCATAACTTTGCTCCTTTTATTGTTTGACATATTTTAAGTTTAGCTAGTCGTTATTTTTTAATCAATCTTATTAAAGAAAATCTCAATAGTGGTTAAACTTGTCTTCAGTACCTTGAGAGACTTGAATCAATAAAAATAAGAGAGTAGCATTCCACTCAATATTTTCTTTCTTTCTATAATATGAAACCAACAATCCTTTTATATGATTCGGGAATGGGCGGGCTCACCATTTATGATGCTATTCGCCAAACTTTACCGAATGCTCATTATCTTTATTGTTTCGATAATGCTTACTTTCCTTACTCCGAACGTTCTGAAAATGTATTAATTGAACAAGCGGTTAAAATTGTGCAAAAAATTGCAGAAAAATACCCACTTGATATGGTCGTGGTTGCTTGCAATACCGCAAGTACAGTCGTATTACCTGCTTTAAGAGAAAAATTTGCATTTCCGATTGTCGGAACTGTACCGGCGATCAAACCTGCAGCAGCGGTCTCTGAGACGAAAATAATCGGATTACTGGCAACAAAAGGAACGGTAGAACGACCGTATGTGGCAGAGCTTATTGAAAAGTACGCAAAAGATTGTGTGGTAGAAAAGATCGGGAGTACCGCATTAGTTGAGCTTGTAGAAGAAAAGATCCGAACAGGGCAAGTCGATCAAGAACGATTAGCTGAAGTGATCACTGAATGGCAAACGCATCCAACACTTGATACAGTGATTTTAGGTTGCACTCACTTTCCGCTCGTAAAACAAGAATTACAGCAATTGCTGCCGAATGTGAAGTACTTCATTGATCCGGGCAATGGCATTGCCAATAGGGTAAGTGATTTATTGAGTGACTTCTCGCAAGAGAATTCAGCACAAAACAGGGAAAATATCGCCTTTTGCACAAAAATGGATGAAGAGTTCTCTAAAAGAGAAGTAATCATGCAACAATGGGACTTCAAGCGGTTAGAATTACTAAATTTTTTGTAAAAATAAATTGCTTATAAATCAATGTGTTATTGTTTTCGATTGCATAAAAGTGGTGAAAAACGCAACATTCGATAAAAAAATATGAAAAAAGTGCTTGCAAGGATTTTAGATTTCTCTATAATGCACCTCACACAACGACGCACTGTTGTGAACGATTTAAAATTGATTGCCAGTGCGTCGTTTCTTTTTGTTCTTTAACAATTTATCAGACAATCTGTGTGGGCACTTGTTGATTGACTTAATTGAAAAAATATTTTTGATTTTGAAGTCTTAATAGGTGCTTAAACTAGAAATTCATTTTTACTTTTGAAGTAATATGTAAACTTTAGCTAAGCAGTTTATTGAGCGATTAAACTTTTTGAATTGAAGAGTTTGATCATGGCTCAGATTGAACGCTGGCGGCAGGCTTAACACATGCAAGTCGAACGGTAGCACGAAGGAGCTTGCTCCTTGGGTGACGAGTGGCGGACGGGTGAGTAATGCTTGGGAATCTGGCTCATGGAGGGGGATAACTACGGGAAACTGTAGCTAATACCGCGTAATATCTTCGGATTAAAGTGTGGGACCGCAAGGCCACATGCCATGAGATGAGCCCAAGTGGGATTAGGTAGTTGGTGGGGTAAAGGCCTACCAAGCCGACGATCTCTAGCTGGTCTGAGAGGATGACCAGCCACACTGGAACTGAGACACGGTCCAGACTCCTACGGGAGGCAGCAGTGGGGAATATTGCACAATGGGGGGAACCCTGATGCAGCCATGCCGCGTGAATGAAGAAGGCCTTCGGGTTGTAAAGTTCTTTCGGTAGCGAGGAAGGTATCAAATTTAATAGATTTGGTAATTGACGTTAACTACAGAAGAAGCACCGGCTAACTCCGTGCCAGCAGCCGCGGTAATACGGAGGGTGCGAGCGTTAATCGGAATAACTGGGCGTAAAGGGCACGCAGGCGGTTGATTAAGTGAGATGTGAAAGCCCCGGGCTTAACCTGGGAATTGCATTTCATACTGGTCAACTAGAGTACTTTAGGGAGGGGTAGAATTCCACGTGTAGCGGTGAAATGCGTAGAGATGTGGAGGAATACCGAAGGCGAAGGCAGCCCCTTGGGAATGTACTGACGCTCATGTGCGAAAGCGTGGGGAGCAAACAGGATTAGATACCCTGGTAGTCCACGCTGTAAACGCTGTCGATTTGGGGATTGGACTTTAAGTCTGGTGCCCGAAGCTAACGTGATAAATCGACCGCCTGGGGAGTACGGCCGCAAGGTTAAAACTCAAATGAATTGACGGGGGCCCGCACAAGCGGTGGAGCATGTGGTTTAATTCGATGCAACGCGAAGAACCTTACCTACTCTTGACATCCATGGAATCTTGTAGAGATACGAGAGTGCCTTCGGGAACCATGAGACAGGTGCTGCATGGCTGTCGTCAGCTCGTGTTGTGAAATGTTGGGTTAAGTCCCGCAACGAGCGCAACCCTTATCCTTTGTTGCCAGCGGTTTGGCCGGGAACTCAAAGGAGACTGCCAGTGATAAACTGGAGGAAGGTGGGGATGACGTCAAGTCATCATGGCCCTTACGAGTAGGGCTACACACGTGCTACAATGGCGTATACAGAGGGAAGCAATATGGCGACATGGAGCAAATCTCACAAAGTACGTCTAAGTCCGGATTGGAGTCTGCAACTCGACTCCATGAAGTCGGAATCGCTAGTAATCGCAAATCAGAATGTTGCGGTGAATACGTTCCCGGGCCTTGTACACACCGCCCGTCACACCATGGGAGTGGGTTGTACCAGAAGTAGATAGCTTAACCTTCGGGGGGGCGTTTACCACGGTATGATTCATGACTGGGGTGAAGTCGTAACAAGGTAACCGTAGGGGAACCTGCGGTTGGATCACCTCCTTACCAAGAATTAAGCGACTGCAAGTGTTCACACAGATTGTTTGATAGAAGAGAAGACGAAAACGGACATAATCCGGCATCCTTTTGGGTCTGTAGCTCAGGTGGTTAGAGCGCACCCCTGATAAGGGTGAGGTCGGTGGTTCAAGTCCACTCAGACCCACCACTCTAAACGAGTGAAAACTGAAAGGTGAGATTATGTTCAGTCATGATGTATGGGGATATAGCTCAGCTGGGAGAGCGCCTGCCTTGCACGCAGGAGGTCAGCGGTTCGATCCCGCTTATCTCCACCAATCATCATGACTAAGTGAATAAGTAAAAGATTTGTTTATTTAGTCATGATGATAAGTCAAATTATTGTCTTAAATTGTTCTTTAAAAAATTGGAAACAAGCTGAAAAACTGAGAGATTTTCGAAAGAAAGTCTGAGTAGTTAAAAAAATCTTGACTGAACAAAAGCAGTCAAGTGTTTAGTTGAATAAAATACAGCATTGAATGGATTTGAATAAGATTTGAAAACATTTGAGGTTGTATAGTTAAGTGACTAAGCGTACACGGTGGATGCCTTGGCAATCAGAGGCGAAGAAGGACGTGCTAATCTGCGATAAGCTTGGATGAGTTGATAAGAAGCGTTTAATCCAAGATTTCCGAATGGGGAAACCCACTAGATGAAGAATCTAGTATTTACTACTGAATACATAGGTAGTAAAGGCAAACCGGGAGAACTGAAACATCTAAGTACCCCGAGGAAAAGAAATCAACCGAGATTCTGTAAGTAGCGGCGAGCGAAAGCGGAAGAGCCTGTTAGTGATAGCAGTAGACACAGAAGAACGAGCTGGGAAGCTCGACTATAAAGGGTGATAGTCCCGTATTCGAAGTGTCTATTGTGGTACTAAGCTAACGACAAGTAGGGCGGGACACGAGAAATCCTGTTTGAAGATGGGGGGACCATCCTCCAAGGCTAAATACTCCTGATTGACCGATAGTGAACCAGTACTGTGAAGGAAAGGCGAAAAGAACCCCAGTGAGGGGAGTGAAATAGAACCTGAAACCGTGTACGTACAAGCAGTGGGAGCCTCTTTGTGGGGTGACTGCGTACCTTTTGTATAATGGGTCAGCGACTTATATTTTGTAGCGAGGTTAACTGAATAAGGGAGCCGAAGGGAAACCGAGTCTTAACTGGGCGTTTTAGTTGCAAGGTATAGACCCGAAACCCGGTGATCTAGCCATGGGCAGGTTGAAGATTGGGTAACACTAATTGGAGGACCGAACCGACTAATGTTGAAAAATTAGCGGATGACTTGTGGCTGGGGGTGAAAGGCCAATCAAACCGGGAGATAGCTGGTTCTCCCCGAAATCTATTTAGGTAGAGCCTTGAGCGGACACCTTCGGGGGTAGAGCACTGTTTCGGCTAGGGGTCCATCCCGGATTACCAACCCGATGCAAACTGCGAATACCGAAGAGTGATACTCAGGAGACACACGGTGGGTGCTAACGTCCATCGTGGAGAGGGAAACAACCCAGACCGCCAGCTAAGGTCCCAAAGTACTAGTTAAGTGGGAAACGAAGTGGGAAGGCTTAGACAGCTAGGATGTTGGCTTAGAAGCAGCCACCATTTAAAGAAAGCGTAATAGCTCACTAGTCGAGTCGGCCTGCGCGGAAGATGTAACGGGGCTAAAACTAGTCACCGAAGCTGCGGCATCAGTCGAAAGACTGTTGGGTAGGGGAGCGTTCTGTAAGCGGATGAAGCTGAATTGAGAAGTTTGGTGGACGTATCAGAAGTGCGAATGCTGACATAAGTAACGACAAAACGAGTGAAAAACTCGTTCGCCGGAAGACCAAGGGTTCCTGTCCAACGTTAATCGGGGCAGGGTGAGTCGGCCCCTAAGGCGAGGCTGAAAAGCGTAGTCGATGGGAAACGGGTTAATATTCCCGTACTTGGTATAACTGCGATGTGGGGACGGAGAAGGTTAGGTTATCAGACTGTTGGATGTCTGTTTAAGCCGGTAGGTGGGAATTTTAGGCAAATCCGGAATTCCGTTAACACCGAGAAGTGATGACGAGTCTCTACGGAGATGAAGTAACCGATACCACGCTTCCAGGAAAAGCCACTAAGCTTCAGGTTATACTAAACCGTACTATAAACCGACACAGGTGGTCAGGTAGAGAATACTCAGGCGCTTGAGAGAACTCGGGTGAAGGAACTAGGCAAAATAGCACCGTAACTTCGGGAGAAGGTGCGCCGGCGTAGATTGTAGAGATTTACTCTCGAAGGTTGAACCGGTCGAAGATACCAGCTGGCTGCAACTGTTTATTAAAAACACAGCACTCTGCAAACACGAAAGTGGACGTATAGGGTGTGATGCCTGCCCGGTGCTGGAAGGTTAATTGATGGTGTTATCGAAAGAGAAGCTCCTGATCGAAGCCCCAGTAAACGGCGGCCGTAACTATAACGGTCCTAAGGTAGCGAAATTCCTTGTCGGGTAAGTTCCGACCTGCACGAATGGCATAATGATGGCCAGGCTGTCTCCACCCGAGACTCAGTGAAATTGAAATCGCCGTGAAGATGCGGTGTACCCGCGGCTAGACGGAAAGACCCCGTGAACCTTTACTATAGCTTGACACTGAACATTGAATTTTGATGTGTAGGATAGGTGGGAGCCTTTGAAGATGACACGCCAGTGTTGTTGGAGGCGTCCTTGAAATACCACCCTTTAACGTTTGATGTTCTAACGAAGATTGCGGAACGCGGTCTCGGACAGTGTCTGGTGGGTAGTTTGACTGGGGCGGTCTCCTCCCAAAGAGTAACGGAGGAGCACGAAGGTTTGCTAATCACGGTCGGACATCGTGAGGTTAGTGTAATGGTATAAGCAAGCTTAACTGCGAGACAGACAAGTCGAGCAGGTGCGAAAGCAGGTCATAGTGATCCGGTGGTTCTGAATGGAAGGGCCATCGCTCAACGGATAAAAGGTACTCCGGGGATAACAGGCTGATACCGCCCAAGAGTTCATATCGACGGCGGTGTTTGGCACCTCGATGTCGGCTCATCACATCCTGGGGCTGAAGTAGGTCCCAAGGGTATGGCTGTTCGCCATTTAAAGTGGTACGCGAGCTGGGTTTAGAACGTCGTGAGACAGTTCGGTCCCTATCTGCCGTGGGCGTTGGAGAATTGAGAGGGGCTGCTCCTAGTACGAGAGGACCGGAGTGGACGCATCACTGGTGTTCCAGTTGTCTCGCCAGAGGCATTGCTGGGTAGCTACATGCGGAAGAGATAAGTGCTGAAAGCATCTAAGCACGAAACTTGCCTCAAGATGAGTTCTCCCCGACTATAAGTCGGTAAGGGTTGTTGGAGACTACGACGTAGATAGGTCTGGTGTGTAAGTGGTGTGAGCCATTGAGCTAACAGATACTAATTGCCCGAGAGGCTTAACTATACAACGCTCAAGTGTTTTTGAGCACTACACTCAGTAGCAGCTTGTTTCGAATTTAAGAAGAAAGAACAAAGACAAAGAAAGAAGACAAAAGACATCAACAGAATATTCTGGCGACCAGAGTGCTGTGGCTCTACCTGACTCCATTCCGAACTCAGAAGTAAAACGCAGTAACGCCGATGGTAGTGTGGGGCTTCCCCATGTGAGAGTAGGGCATCGCCAGATTGAATTTAGGGACCCTGTGGTTAGCGATAACCACGGGGTTTTTGCTTTTTTACAACGGACAACGGTGTTGTTTTATCTTCAGCCTCATCCTCAATCTCAGTCTCAACCTCATTTTTATCTTTATTCATCTTCTCCTTTCTCTTTTCTCTTTTCCCTTTTCCCTTCTTCAAATAGCCTCCACCGCTGCAATTTGCAGAAAATAAGGGAAATTTGACCGCTTGTTCGGGACATGTGATTTCATGCTATCATATTATTTAGTCTTTATTTTATTAACGGGAATCCTATGTCTTACGAGCCGATGCATATTGTTCTATCAGCTGATCGCAAATATGCAGAACAAGTGATCACATTAATTAAGTCGATTTGTTTTTATGATACAAATGTCCATTTCTATTTAATTAATAAAGATTATTCTAATGAATGGTTTAAATCTTTAAACCAATATTTAGCTTATTTTCAAAGTGACATTACTAATGTATCGGTTCAGGCTGATGTTTTTCAACAGTTGAAAACTATTGCGCATGTTAGTGAGATTAGCTTCTACCGTTGCTTAATTCCACAAGTTATTCATGCGGATAAGGCGCTGTATTTAGATAGTGATATTATTGTAAACGGTTCCTTAAGAGAGCTGTATGATCACGATATTAGCGATTACATGCTGGGTGCTGTTGAAGATTATATTCTGAGCAGCCGTTATTTTAAGCATTCGATATTGGACTGCTATCCTTACTTTAATTCGGGAGTGTTATTAGTTAATAATAAAAGATGGCGAGAAATTCCTGATTTACAGCAGAAGTTGATGGAAACCATTGAACAATATAATCGTCAAGGTGGTGATTTAGGCGATCAAGATATTTTAAATATGCTATTTATGCATACTTGGTTACCTTTACATCGGAAATATAATTATCAATTTGGTAATTACTATTACTTACAGCAATTAAATCATTTTGAACTGTATCCTGACATTATGGATATTGGTGAGCAGCAACCGTTAGTTATTCACTATAATTGTGCTTATAAACCGTGGGTTGCCGGTTGTGAAAATCAATTAGATATAGAACAACGCTATTGGTTTTTCCATCGTTTAGAGTGGGCCGAACTAATTCAATATCGTACGGCATAAAAAAAGCGGTCAATCTGCCCTACTTTACAGATTAACCGCAAGGTGGTGTGTTATACCACGAGGTTTAGATTATAGTTGTTGGAATAATTTTCGTTGCATCCCAGAAATCAATATGAGCATTGACAACCGGGGCAATGATATTAGAGCGAATCACAAAATCGCCGAAAGCTTCGTTGGTTTGACGTTCCGTTGCCCAGCGTGCAACTAATTGGTCAATTTCATTGACGATTTCCGGTAAGGTAATATTTTCCTTATATAAGCGAGGAATACGTAAACCGGCACGATCGCCGCCGATATGTAGGTTATAACGTCCAATTGCTTTACCGACTAAACCGATTTCTGCCAGCATTGCTCGCCCGCAGCCATTTGGGCAACCTGTAATACGAGTAATAATGCTTTCATCGGCAATATGGTGTTTACTTAGCACTTTATCGAGTTCGCTAATAAAGTCCGGTAATACCCGTTCTGCTTCCGCCATTGCCAATGGGCAAGTCGGCAAGGATACGCAAGACATCGCATTTTCACGCAATTTCGAAATTTCTTGAATTAATCCATATTGGCGAGCAATCGCCTCAATTTGTGCTTTATCTTGTTCCGCTACATTCGCCACAATCAGATTTTGATTAGCTGTGATACGAAAATCACCTTTATGTACTTTAGCGAGTTCTAGCACGCCTGTCATTAAAGGTTTTTCAGGTTTATCGGTAATACGACCACTTTCAATGAATAAGGTTAAGTGCCAGTTATTATCGATACCTTTAACCCAGCCGATACGATCGCCTCGTTCAGTGAATTCATACGGACGTGTCGGTTCGAATTTAATGTTCATACAACGTTCTACTTCCGCTCTAAAGCCGTCAAGCGTCATATTTTGTACGGTATAACGTACACGAGCATTTTTACGGTCGGAACGGTTACCGAAATCACGTTGAGTTTTGACTACGCCTTCGGCTGCAGCAAGTGTGTGTTCCAACGGTACAAAGCCGAGTGAATAAGCCACATTCGGGTAAGTTTTGGTGTTACCATGTTCGAAGGATAATCCACCGCCAACTAATACGTTAAAGCCGCATAATTGCCCGTTATCATCTTGAATCGCAATAAAGTTCAAATCGTTGGCATACACATCCACATCGTTAAGTGGTGGAATAGCAACAGCGGTTTTAAATTTACGAGGAAGATAAGTTTTACCAAGAATCGGTTCATCTTCAATTTTAAGTAAATCGTCCGAGCTTTCGACTTTTTTACCATCGACCCAAACATCTAAATAGCCACGAGAACGAGGCAAGAGATGTTCCGAAATCTTTTTCGCGAACTCATAAGCTTGTTGGTGTAATTCGCTTTCAATCGGGTTTGAAGTACAAAGTACGTTACGATTCATATCGGCAGCGGTCGCAATTGAATCCAAACCGATACTATGTAACAAACGGTGCATCGGTTGTAATTTGCCTTTTGGTACGCCGTGATATTGGAATGTTTGGCGATTGGTCAAGCGAATGGATTGGTAACGGGTGTGTTCGCGAGCGAATTTATCAATCTCAATCCATTGATAAGGTTTGATAATACCGCCGGGTAAACGGCAGCGAAGTAACATAAATTTTAACGGCTCAAGTTTTTCTTCTAAACGCTCGGCACGAATATCACGGTCATCTTGCTCATACATCCCGTGAAAGCGAATCAGTTGGAAATTATCGCCTTTAAAACCGCCGGTTAAGCCGTCTTTTAAATCATCTAAAATCGTGCCACGTAAGAAATTACTGTCAGTTTTTAAACGCTCATTGTCAGATAACGGTTTTTCTTGCCATTCTAAGCCTTTGGTTTTTTTATCACTCATTTTCTCACTCCTAAATTCCACTGATTTTTAATAAACATCACGTTGATAACGTTTTTCTTCACGTAAGTGATCTAAATATTCTTCCGCTTCATCCGCATTTAGATTGCCTTGCTGTGCAATCACATCTAATAAGGCTTGATTAACGTCTTTCGCCATACGGCTAGCATCGCCGCACACATAGAGATAAGCACCTTGTTGTAGCCATTGCCATAATGTCTCGGCTTCTTCACGGATTTTGTCTTGTACATAAATTTTTTGCTCTTGATCTCGTGACCATGCAAAGCTGTATTTATGTAGGAAGCCGTCTTTAGCAAATTGTTGCCATTCGGTTTGATATAGGAAATCGGAGGCGAAATGTTGATTACCAAAAATCAGCCAGTTTTTGCCTTCTGCTTCATCAGCAGCACGTTGTTGTACAAAGGATCTGAATGGCGCAATGCCGGTACCGGAACCAATCATAATGATCGGTTTAGAGGAATCTTGCGGCAATTTGAAGTTGTCATTGTGTTCAATAAAGATCCGTACTTGCCCGTCTTCTTCAACACGATCAGCAAGATAACTGGAAGCACCGCCGGCACGTGCTTTGCCGTTATAGTCGTAACGGACAACGCCAACACTGAGATGTACTTCTTCACCGACTTCCGACTGTGCGGAGGCAATCGAATATAAACGAGGGGTTAGTGGGCGCAGTAAGGCAAGCAACTGATCTGCCGATAGAGTTGTCGGATAGCTATTGATAACATCAACAAGCGGTGTATTTTGCACAAAATTTTGCAATTGCTCGTTGTCCGTTACAATCGCATTGAGTTCTGTATGATTAGCGAGCGCTGCATAATTCTTGACGAAAGCCGCTGTGTTTTGCGTAAGCTCAAATTGTGTTTGTAAAGCGGTGGCTAGTGGCAGTGTTTTATCTTGCAGAGTCACTTGTTCTTCTGCGGATAAACTGAGAGCAGTTAGGATTTCATTGACTAACGTTGGGTCATTTTCAAAGTAAACACCCAAAACATCGCCGGATTGGTAGCACAAATCGGATCCGCTTAAATCAAATTCTAAATGACGTACATCTTTTTCCGCATCTTTTGCTGTGATACGTTGGTTGGTGATAAGCGTTGCCGGAAATGGATTCGCTTTATTGTATTTTGATTGACTAGTTGCAGCGGGAGTTTGGGAAGAATTTGGCGCTAAATTAACCGCAGCACTTTCGTTATTTTTGGCTTTAATGATCTCGACAATCTCATTGATCCATTGACCGGCGGTTGCTTGGAAGTCTAAATCTGCATCGACACGTTCGAATAAACGCGTTGCACCTAAATCATAAAAACGCTGATCAAAATCTTTACCAGCTTGGCAGAAGTTCGGATAAGAAGAATCGCCTAAACCTAATACGGCAAATTGCAAGCGGTCTAATTTCGGTGCTTTTTTACCATTGAGTAACTTTAACAGCACTACGCCTTCTTCCGGTGCTTCGCCTTCGCCCTGCGTTGAGGTAACTAATAAGACGATCTGCTCATCGGCAATATTTTTTGCCTTATAATCTTTTAATGAAGTGCGAGTCACATTTATCCCTTCAGCGGTTAAGCGTTCGGCGAGTTTATCGGCAACGGATTTCGCATTACCGGTTTGTGAAGCGGAAAGTACCGTCACTTTAAGCGGTTCTACCGGCACCAAAGCGGTCAAATTTGACGGATTTTTTGCAAAATTCTCACCAATACTATTTGTGCCTTGCGCCTTCGCCCAAGCGTATCCAGATAGCCATGCCAGTTGTAAGTGATCTAAATTTGCCAAAACTTGTATGGTTTCAGCGGATAAAGGTAATTCGCCTTTATTCTCAACGCTCATATAAAATCCCCACGTTTAAAAAATACTTCAATGGCGTATTTATAGAGCGATTTTATTATTCTTAAAAATACTAACAGGGCATAGTTTAGAGCAGAATGGAATATCAAATTTAAAATATGGGATTAGATCAAAGTTTATAAATGAATTACAGGTGAGTATGGAAAAAATTTGGTGTTTTTATGCGTTTTCGGAATATGAGCAAAGATTTTGCTATGTATCAGTGTGAATAAATCGTAAGTAGAAAAACAGGGCATAAGTTATGCCCTGCACTTAATTGATCAACCAAGCGATCGTAATAACAACCGCAAAGACGCATAGCCAAAACAGCTGTACTTTCGCATTTTGGCGGTTGAGCGCTTGATTATGTAAGCGGCGTTGTTCCAATTTTTCACGATAAACGGCTAAGTCCGCTTCTTTAAATGAAAAGCCGCAATGCGGGCAGGTGATAACACTCTCGCTAATTTTGTGTCGACACTCTGGGCAACGTTGTAATGCCATAACAGTTCCTTAAAACAAGCGGTCGGATTTGGCTGCTTTTTTGCAAAATTTTATCAAAATTCGACCGCTTGCGATTACCAGATACGAATACGCTCCGCCTCATTGCGATACATTTTATCGCCGGCTTTAGTACCGAATGCACGGTGGAAGCCGCTGATATTCAGTACCGGCGCATAAGCGCGGAATTGCCCCGGTGCGTGCGGATCACTTTTCACTTGGTGAGTAAGCGCTTGCACGGTCGCTTTATGACGCCACGAACGTGTCCAGCTCATAAAGAAACGTTGATCGCTGGTAAAGTTTTCAATCGTCGGGCTGCTGCCGTGATCTTGTTCGTATAGTTTCAGTGCATCGTAAGCGATACTCAAGCCGCCTAAATCGGCAATATTTTCACCCAAGGTGAAACGCCCGTTGACAAATACTTTCGGTGCGACTTCAAACTGATCGAATTGTGCGACCAATTTATCCGCTAAGGCTTCGAATTTTTTGCGATCGTCCGCTGTCCACCAATCTTTTAGATTGCCTTCGCCGTCAAACTTTGAACCGCTATCGTCAAAACCGTGGGTGATTTCATGACCGATAATCGCCCCGATTGCGCCGAAATTAACCGCCGGATCCGCTTGTTGGCTATAAAGCGGCGCTTGTAAAATACCAGCCGGAAACACAATACGGTTCATTAACGGGCTATAGGAAGCGTTGACCACTTGCGGTAACATTCCCCATTCATTTAAATCAACCGGTTTGCCGACTTTGGCAAGATTATAGTCGTAACTCCATTTGGCAATTTGTTGCATATTGGCGTAGAGCGTACCACCTTGCGCCACGGTTTTAAGGGTTAAGTTACTGTAGTCGCGCCATTTGTTCGGATAACCGACTTCGACAATAAACTTATCTAATTTAGCTTTCGCTTTTTGTTTGGTTTCCGCCGACATCCAAGCTAAGTTATCAATACGATGATGATAGGCTTTAACTAAATATTGCGCCATTTCCAGTACATCGTTTTTTGCCGCTTGCGGGAAGAATTCCGCCACATAAAACTGTGCAAATTCTTGTCCGAGCCAGCTATTTATCGTGGCTAAAGCACGTTTTTCTAACGGGCGTTGCTGTTTCTGACCTACTAATTTTTTGCCGTAGAACTCAAAACGAACATCATCCATTTCTTTGTTTAAGTAAGGGGCGTTATCCGATAAGGTACGGAATAATAAGTAGTCTTTAATTACCGCTAAGTTTTGCGGATTGATAAGCTGATCCAACGCTTGGAAATAACGAGGCTCATATAAAATTACCTCATTGGTTTCCACGCCAACCGCTTTCAAATACTGAGCTAAATCAATGTTTTTACTCAGTTTTTTCAGCTGTGCCATATTGGTTGGGTTGTAGCGTTTTTGGACGTCACGATCTTCTTCATTGGTAAATAATGTTTTCGCAATCGCTTTTTCGTAAGCAACAATCGCTTTAGCCTTCGCCGCTGGGTTTGTTACGTTCGCATAACCTAAAACCTGTTCGATATAATCTTGATAAAGTTTTAAGGTGGCGCGGTTTTCCGGCGTATCTTTTTGGAAATAATCGTTACTTAAACCTAAATCCACATTGCTTAAATAGACACCGTTTTGGCGGGAATTTTTTAAGTGAGCGAACACCGACCAACCGAATAAGACTTCGTTACCGGCTTTGGTTTCTTCAATCAAATAGCGTTTTAAATCGGCAAAAGTGTTGATCTGTTTGATTTTCTCAATATCTTTTGCAATCGGAGTAAGTCCCGCTTGTTCACGCGCATTTAAATCCGTATAGGTTTCATATACTGCTTTTAAACGTTGGGCTTTCTCATCATTTGCAAATTTTGGCTCGGAAATGACCGCTTGTAAGAATTTAATCGAACGTTGTTCATTCAATTCATTTAATTCCGCTAACGTTCCCCATGAGGTTCTGTCTGCCGGAATTTGCGCTTTTGCAAGCCATTTACCATTTACAAAACGATAAAAGTCTTGTTGCGGTGCAACGGTGTTGTCGACACCTTCCGTTAAGGTAGATTGATATGTTGTACAACCGGCTAGCCCAAGTGAAAGGGTTGCCAGACTTAATAAAAATTTTTTTGCCATAACCTTACTCAACTAAAATTTTGTGATGGGATTGTCTAAATGCTTTCGGGGTATCTAAATATTCCTTTTTAAATACCGAATAGAAATAGGGTAAAGAAGGATAACCGCAAATTTCTGAAATTTCTTGGATCGAAATATCAGTAAATTGTAGCATGTATTTTGCACGATTCAGTTTTTCTTCATGAATCACTTGATGGATAGTCTTATTTAATTCGTTTTTAAAACGTTGTTCCAAATTGGAACGTGAAATTCTTAAATGATCGAGAACTTGTTCGGTTTTGATCCCTTTGCAGGCGTTATGATGAATATAGTGCATTGCTTGAATGACAAACGGATCTTGGAATGCGTGGAAATCGGTGGAACGGCGTTGTTCTACGCGTAGCGGCGGAATTAATACGGGAGAGAGGCCTAATTTTTTACCTTCAAGTAAATGATGTAGCATTTTTGCCGCTTGGTAACCGATTTGCTTTGTACCTTGTACCACAGACGAAAGTGAGACGCGAGATAGATGCTGAATTAGCTCTTCATTGTCAATACCAATGACCGAAACTTGTTCCGGTACTGCAATATTTAAATATTCACAGGCTTGCAATAAATGTCTGGCTCTGGCATCGGTTACCGCAATAATGCCGGTTTGAGCCGGTAAAGAGACTAACCATTCGCTTAAAGCGGATTGTGCTTCTAGCCAGTTTTTCGAATTGACTTGGTGACCTAAATAAATATTGGCTTGATGTTCGTATTTTTCCATTAAATCTAAGAAGGCATTTTTACGTTCTACCGACCAATGTTTTTGTTCATCACTTGGAATGCCATAAAACGCAAATTGATTAATGCCTTTTTGTTTTAAATGTAAAAACGCCATTTCGACCAAAGCATAATTATCGGTTGCAACATAAGGTACTTTCGGATAAAAAGCGCTATTTTGATATGAGCCGCCAACTGCAATGACCGGGATATTTAATTCGCCTAATAATGCGGCGGTTTCCGGGTCATCAAAATCGGCAATAATCCCGTCGATTAATAAGCCTTCAATATCTTTTTTATGATAGGTGAAGTCATCTTGCATAAAGATATTCCAAGTACATTGCGATGCTTGGATATACTGCCCGATCCCTTCAATCACTCGGCGATCATAAATTTTGTTTGCATTAAAAAGCAGTGCAATTTTGAAGTTTTGATCTGACATTCGTCCCTCCTTTGAAGTGTTACTATAAGATAAATTATTTTTATACGCAAAAGAGGAATGACAAGCGGTCAAATTTCAGTGAAATTTTGCAAACCTCGCATATCTTACAATGCGAGGTTTGAGAAGATGAGCCACCGTTTGGGCGGCATAAAAGACTAGCCGAAACGGCTTTCGGATTTTTGCCAAGAGAACGAGCCGTCAGCAAGTTGTTTGTCGCCCAGTTCTTTATAGTCAAAGTAACTAAATTCAGCGGTGGATTCATAACCTGAATAATCAACCGCAGCTAAGCCGACAAAAGCCCCGGTGAAAAAGCCGCCGTAGCTACGCAACACGTAATCATCCGATAATACGGCAGCGTCTAACACTACTGGAATGCTATGCCATTGTTTGCCATCAAATGAATATTCGTAGGTATAGGATTCTTTACGTACTTTGGTTTTAAACCAGACGTATTCCGTACCGTCCGGAATCACAATCGCATTATCTTTCAGATACGAAGTATATTGTCCATTACGTGCGCCGCCTTTGTTTTCCGCCACTTCAATCACTTGCTGACCTTGGTCGTTTTTGGTGATGAAAATCCAAGACCAATGTGAATGGTTGTAATAGTTGGTTAAACCAGCCATAGATTGATAAGAAAACGGCGTAAATTTCACTTTCGTTTCCGCATCAAAATAGAAGGCCTGCCAACGGCGAGCGATTAGCGATAAATCGTGTGTATTGGCAAGCGAACCACGTCCAATTAATTTCAATACGCCATTACCGGTTTCTCCCATTTGAGGGCTAAACGGAACACGTAAGGTATTCCAATTCATATCCAGTGTAGGGCTGTCAAATTCATCGTGTTGTGAGTGATCTGCCGGTGCTTCGGTAAAAATCGCATCTTTCGGTGCTTCGACAAAGGTACGCCCGCCGTGCCCACCAACAATATAAGGCCAGCCGTCTTGATCAAATTCAACTTTTTGAATCGAGGTTTCACGTCCTAATGTGGACCAGCCTCGCGGATCAGTTGCTGATTCAGTCGCATGATTCCACGGACGTGCAGTTAATGAGGAGTAATACCATTCGCCGCTTGGTGTTTGTACCAACGATCCATGCCCTTGTTTTTGTAGATAAGAATTCGGCGTATCAAAGTTGGTAATAAACGGCGTATTTGGCGCAAGTTGGAACGAATGCGCATCAAGCGTTTTCGAGCGAGCGACGACTTCTTGGTGAGTAAAGACCGTACCGCCTTCTGCGGCAAACAGATAATATTCGCCATTGATTTTATAAATATGCGGACCTTCAACCAATTTCACTTCCGTACCTTCAAAAATAGTACGTTGGGTTTCCGGTTTCAGCTTCATCGTTGAAACATCGAATTCAGTCAGGGTAATACCATCAAACGGATGATGATATTCACGATGATCCCAAGTTTGTTGCACAAGGTATTTTTTGCCATCATCATCGTGGAACAGTGAGGCATCAAAACCAACACCATTGAGTTTAATCGGTGCAGACCACGGGCCTTGAATATCTTTCGCCGTCGTTAAGTAATTGGTCATGTCTTTGAAAGCACCGTCCACCACTTTCACATCGGTATAAACTAACCAGAATTGCCCATCAGCGTAGGAAAGATCAGGTGCCCAAATCCCCCCCGAAGATGGATTACCTTTCATATCTAATAAGGTTGTCGTATCCAACACATTTTTGATTAAGTTCCAGTGCACAAGATCTTTAGAAGCGTGAATTCGTACACCGGGGAACCATTCAAAAGTTGAAGAGGCAATATAATAAGTATCTTCTACTCGCACAATTGACGGGTCTGGGTTAAAGCCCGGTAGAATTGGATTTTGAATTTGCATAATAGACTCCTATTATTAAATCGGATTATTTTTTAGAATAAGAGGTAATTTTTTCATTGATGTGATCAATATCGGTATCACTGAGCGGGTAACGACTCATCACGATACTCGCGACAATCGCTAATACAATCGGTGCCCAAATCATCGAAATATTAATACCGGATAACGCATCGCCGGTTTGTACGGCTAATGAACCGTCAAAACCATAAACAGCATTAATGTAGCCGGGGATAATACCGCCTAACGCCAAGCCGATTTTGAAGAACAAGCCCATTAACGCATTGATAATACCGGCAACACGTTTTTTCGATTTGAATTCACCGAAGGTAATCACTTCTGGCACTAACGCCCACATAAAACCGGTCGCAGAAGTTAAGCCCCATTGTTGTAAGAAACGGCCGATATAACCAAGGGTTGGAGAATCTTTGAAAGCGTCAAATTGCCATACCCATAAGCAAAGTTGTCCTAATACGAAAATACCAAGGAATAAGTGGAAGAAATTCTTTTTACCGATGCTACGGCGTAATTTAGGCCATAGGAACACAAGGAAAATACCCGGAATTGAACCTAATAAACCGATAGAAGCAATCCATTCGGAATGACCAATGTTATATTTTAAGTAGAACGGCCATACGGTATTTCCGAAAAACATAAAGGTAAAACCGATTAAAAAGAACAGACCAAGAATTTGTAGTGGGCGGTTACGTTTTAATTCGATGATAAGGTCGGAATATTTTACTTTTTGAGTTTCTTCTTCAGTTGGAATAATGCGTTCTTTGATTCCTGCATAAGAAAACATTAATGCTGCAAAGCCAACCACCATATAAACCGCATAGACTTTAAACCACGCTGGGCCTGCCGCTGCAGACATATAATCGCCTAATTGCAACTCGATACCGAAAAAGCCGGTATTTTTAAGTTCCGCATGAGGGGCGAGTAATTGGACAAAAAGAGGGAATAAGGTATAAACCAATAAATTGGCAATATTTGCCATGGTCATACGGGTTGTGGTGAGTTTAGCGATTTCTTCCGTATCACGGGTTAAAGAAGCGGAAAGCGAACCATAAGGAATATTCACAAAAGAATAAATCATTGCGGTAGCAAAGTAAGAAAGGAAAGCGTAAATCACAGAACCACGAACGGATTCAAGCGGTAAGAAAAGTAAGGAGGCCAAAATAACAAGCGGGATGCCGAATTTCAGTAAATAAGGACGATATTTACCCTGTTTGGTCGGTTTGCTTTTATCAATAAACGCCCCAACCCAAGGATCCCAAAACACATTACTCCATTTCACAATTAAGAAGATTGTTGCACCTGCTGCGGCAGAAATACCGTTTACCGTAGTAAGGTAAGTCAGTAAGAAACCGCCAACCGTACCAAATACCAAATTTTGCGCTAAATCACCGCTACCATACGCAATACGCTCAAAGGTGCTGAGTTTAGCAAACTCGTTACTTTTATCAGTTGCCATGTTCATAATGAACTCCTTTTGGTTAAATTGACAAGCTTATTTTCAAGTAAAAAAATTTGTACTTCAATTATCATTCTTTTTTATGCCATTACGTTTTTTCGCTTTTGTGATCTCTGCCACAAAACAATAAAAAAATAAGTAAATCAATAGGATATAAAAAAAGCATATCTCTTTAAAAAGATATGCTTTTTGAAAACTGTTTATGATAAGCGGTCATATTTCTGCAAAATTTTGCAAGAATTTGACCGCTTGTTGTGTAACCAAATTAGGCTTTTTTCTTACTCATACTATCTGCCCAGACTGCAAGCAATAAGATGGCGCCTTTTACAATGTATTGCCAGAAAGTTGGAACGTCTAACATACTCATACCGTTGTCGAGTAAGGCGATAATGAAAGCACCGATCACTACACCATAGATAGAGCCGATACCACCGGCTAAACTTGCACCGCCGATGACACAAGCTGCAATTGCATCAAGTTCGGCATTTTGTCCGGCTGACGGCGCACCTGCACCTAAACGAGAACTTAAAATCAAACCGGCGATACCGACTAATAACCCGTTGATTGCAAAAATCATTAATTTCACTTTCTCAACCGCAATCCCGGATAAACGGGCAGCATCAATATTCCCGCCAATCGCATAGATATGGCGACCGAATGCGGTTTTGCGTGCGATAAATGTACCGGCAATTGTGAGTAAAGCGAGTAATAATACTGGGAATGGTACGCCACGGTAGTCGTTAAGTAGATAAATTGCGCCAAGTACTACAATTGCTACCAAGCCGTATTTCATCGTTTCTTTGCCCATAGTTGGCACATTTAAATTAAGATTTTGACGTGCTTTACGTTGGTAACTGCCCCAAGCGATGAATAGGAACATACCGATTGTGCCTAAAATCATCCCCACCGTATCAGGAAGATAACCTTGACCAATTACAGTCATATCTTGGCTGATTGGGGAAACGGTTGTACCGTTGGTTAAGCCGATAAGTACGCCACGGAAAGCAAGCATACCGGCGAGCGTGACAATGAAAGATGGTACTTTTTGGTAAGCAACCCACCAACCGTTCCAAGCACCTAATAATAAACCGAGTGCAAGGGTAACAATGATTGTGACGGAAAGCGGCCAGCCCCACCAAACATTAGTAATTGCGGCAAAGCCGCCGAGTAAGCCCATCATCGAACCGACTGATAAATCAATTTCTGCCGAGATAATCACAAACACCATACCGATAGCGAGAATCCCCGTGATAGAAGTCTGGCGGAGTAAATTAGAGATATTTCTCGCACTTACATAAGCCCCGTCAGTGGCAACAGAGAAGAATGCCATAATCACGACAATGGCAATCAACATAATATAAACTTGTAAATTAATTGATTTTAACTTGTTCATAGGTTACTCCTTGAGGGCGGCTTCCATCACTTGTTCTTGGGTTAAATTATGATTGATTAAATCCGCTTTGATTTTGCCTTGGTGCATGACAAGCACACGATCACTGATACCCAGCACTTCCGGTAATTCTGATGAGATAACAATCACTGCCATTCCTTGTTGGGCAAGTTGGTTGATGAGTTTGTAGATTTCGTATTTTGCCCCAACGTCAATGCCTCGGGTCGGTTCATCTAAAATCAGAATTTTAGGATTGAGCAACAGGCATTTCGCTAAGATTGCTTTTTGTTGGTTACCGCCGCTTAAACGCCCTATGGCAAGATCTGGTGAAGAAGTTTTCACCGTAAGTTTGGCGATAGATTGGTTGATAATGGTTTCTTCTAACGGTTCATTAATCACTTTTTTACCGAAACAGAACTGCGGTAATGCGGCTAATGTGATGTTTTTACCGACACCCATAATTGGCACAATTCCGTGTTTTTTACGATCTTCCGGCACCATTACAATATTTTTCTCAATCGCTTGAGCACAATTTTTGATTTGGACTTTTTGTCCTTCTACATAAATATCACCTTGGTATTTACCTAAATAAGAACCGAAAATACATTGCGCCATTTCAGTTCGGCCTGAACCGACTAAGCCGGCAACACCTAAGATTTCACCACGACGTAGTGAAAAACTAGCATTATCTACCCGTTTTATATGTGTATTGGTTGGATGCCAAGCGGTGATATTTTCCACTCGTAAAATTTCCTCACCAATATCGTGCGGTTCGTGTGGATAAAGTGAAGTAATTTCACGGCCGACCATCATGGTAATAATGTCATCTTCACTCATACCTTTTGCTGGGCGAGTGCCGATATATTCGCCATCACGAATCACACAGATATTGTCTGAAATTGCTTTGACTTCATTGAGTTTGTGCGAAATATAGACGCACGCAATATTATGTACTTGTAAGTCCTTGATAAGATTGAGCAGAATTGCTGTTTCTGTTTCGGTTAAAGATGCGGTTGGTTCGTCTAAAATTAATAAGCGCACTTGTTTATTTAACGCTTTGGCAATTTCAACTAATTGTTGTTGACCTAAACCTAACTCGGAAACTTTGGTGTTCGGGTCGATATTCAGTTGTACCTGTTCCAGTAAGGTCTTACAACGCAGGTACATTTCATTATCGTTTGTTATTCCATAGTTTTTCATCTCGTTGCCTAAAAACATATTTTCAAGCACGGTCATATTTTTCACGAGAGTCAATTCTTGGTGGATAATGGAAATGCCTTTTTCTTCGGTATCTTTGATATTTTTTGCGGTGAGTTTCTCGCCTGAGAAATAAATCTCACCTTCATAATCACCATATGGATAAATGCCGCATAACACTTTCATTAAGGTCGATTTGCCTGAACCGTTTTCACCACAGAGAGAAAGTACCTCACCGGATTCTAATGAGATAGAAATATTGTTAAGGGCAACGACATCACCAAACCGCTTGGTAATATTTTTCATTTCTAATAATTGAGCCATAATCCTTTCCTCTAGTTAAAAAATGTGCGGTATGACTACCGCACAGGATTTTCGAGCTAATTATTTGCCATATACGGCTTCTTTGGTGTGGAAACCATCTTTAATTACAGTACTATCAATATTATCTTTAGTCACAACTACTGGTTCTAGTAAGTAAGCCGGTACATCTTTCACGCCATTATTTAGGGTTGAATTTGATTCCACCTTCTCGTCTTTACCTAAAGCAACGGAAAGTTCTGCAGCTTTATCAGCAAGGTTTGTAATCGGTTTATATACGGTCATTGTTTGTGAACCGTCAATAATACGTTTGATCCCTGCGATGTCTGCATCTTGACCGGAAATCGCTACTTTACCCGCCAGACCTTGCGCGCTAAGTGCTTGGATTGCACCACCTGCCGTTGCATCGTTGGAAGCAACCACTGCATCAATGTTGTTTTTGTTAGCAGTTAAAGCATTTTCCATAATTTGTAAGGCTTTTTCCGCAAGCCATGAATCTACCCATTGGTCTCCCACTACTTTGATTTTGCCACTATCAATATGCGGTTGTAGAACTTTCATTTGACCTTTACGGAACAATTTCGCATTGTTATCTACCGGAGAACCACCCATTAAGAAATAATTACCTTCCGGTTTTTTCTCAATAATACTTTGTGCTTGTAATTCGCCTACTTTTTCATTATCAAAGGATACGTAGAAATCAATATCCGCATTATTAATTAAGCGGTCGTAAGCTAATACTTTTACGCCTTCTTTTTTCGCTTCGGAAATAACGTTAGAAAGCACTTCACCGTTAAACGGAATAATCACTAATACATCAATATCTTTATTTAACATATTCTCAATTTGAGAAATTTGTGCGGTTGCATCACCATTTGCGGATTGCACAAACACTTTTGCACCCAATGATTCCGCTTTTTTTACAAAGATATCTCGGTCTTTTTGCCAACGTTCTAAACGAAGATCGTCAATAGACATACCAATTTTTAGATCTTTGGCAATGGCGGTTTGACCTAAAGCTAATAAGGTTGCTGCGGCTACTGCTAATAACTTAGATTTAAGTTTCATAGAACACCTCTGATTGGTTTAAGCATAAAAAATAAGCGGTATTGCTTCGTGCGCAGTTTGCTTAGATTTCAAATAAGGTGCAATTATCAGATTTCATAATGTCATTACGTTTTTTCGCTTTTGTGATCGCCGCCACAATAACCAATTATCAAAATAGCAAAACAAAATAACGTAATTGAACCGCTTTTTAATTTTCATCATTATGCTCTCGTTTTCAAAATCCATTGATTCATAGGAGAATTAATTATGTCTAACTATTTCGATAAAATTGAAAAAGTAAAATATGAAGGTGCTAACTCAACCAATCCTTTTGCTTTTAAACATTACAATCCGAACGAAGTGATTTTAGGCAAAACCATGGCGGAACATTTACGTTTAGCAGTATGTTATTGGCATACTTTCTGCTGGACGGGGAATGATATGTTCGGTGTAGGTTCTTTAGATCGTAGTTGGCAAAAAACAGGTGATTTACTCGAAGGCGCAAAACAAAAAGCGGAAATTGCCTTTGAATTCTTCCAAAAATTAGGGATTCCTTACTATTGCTTCCACGATGTAGACATTGCACCGGAAGGTAATTCATATAAAGAATATGTACATAATTTCCATACCATGGTGGATATTCTTGAGAAAAAACAAGCGGAAACCGGCGTGAAATTATTATGGGGTACAGCAAACTGCTTTACTAACCCTCGTTATATGTCCGGCGCATCAACCAATCCGAATCCTGAAGTGTTCTCTTGGGCAGCATCGCAAGTATTCAATGCGATGAACGCAACCAAACGCTTAGGCGGTGAGAACTATGTGTTATGGGGCGGTCGTGAAGGTTATGAAACTTTATTAAATACCGATTTAAAACGTGAACGTGAACAAATCGGTCGCTTTATGCAAATGGTGGTGGAACATAAACATAAAATCGGCTTTAACGGTACGTTATTAATCGAACCGAAACCGCAAGAACCGACTAAACACCAATATGACTATGACGTAGCAACGGTTTACGGCTTCTTAAAACAATTCGGTTTAGAAAAAGAAATCAAAGTGAACATTGAAGCAAACCACGCAACTTTAGCTGGTCATACTTTCCAACACGAAATTGCAACTGCGGCAGCATTAGATATCTTTGGTTCGATTGATGCTAACCGCGGCGATCCACAATTAGGTTGGGATACAGACCAATTCCCGAACAGCGTGGAAGAAAATACGCTTGTGATGTATGAAATCTTAAAAGCAGGCGGCTTTACTACCGGTGGCTTCAACTTTGATGCGAAAATCCGCCGTCAAAGTACAGATCCGTATGATTTATTCCACGGCCATATCGGTGCGATTGACGTACTTGCCCTTTCATTAAAACGTGCAACGAAAATGATTGAAGACCAAACCTTACAAGGTATCGTTGATCAACGTTACGCAGGCTGGAACGGCGATTTAGGTCAGCAAATTCTTGCCGGTAAAGCAAGCCTTGAAGATTTAGCGAAAATCGTTGAAAGCAAAGCACTTGATCCGAAACCGGTTTCAGGTCAGCAAGAATACTTAGAAAATTTAGTGAATAATTATATTTATCGTTAATTCAGAACTTACCCTCTCCCTTTACGGGAGAGGGAGGAGAAAATCCGTAGGATTTTTGGAGGGAGAGGGGAAATGAATATCTTTCCCCTCTCTCTGTCTGCGGATTCTGAACGAATCCTTCGACTGTCTCTCTCCCGCAAGAGGGAGAGAGTAAGAAGGTATCAGGAGGCTTTATGTATATCGGAATTGATTTAGGCACATCAGGCGTTAAAGTCGTTTTACTCAATGAATCTCAAGAAATCATCGCAACCACACATCAATCTTTACCTATTTCTCGCCCTCATCCGCTTTGGTCGGAACAAAATCCGGAAGACTGGTGGCATGCAACCAATTTAGCCATGCTCGCTTTGGCACAACAGCAAGATTTAACTGCTGTGAAAGCGATCGGCTTAACCGGCCAAATGCACGGTGCGACTTTATTGGATAAACATGATCAAGTATTGAGTCCGGCAATTTTGTGGAATGACGGGCGTAGCTTTGCGGAATGTGCCGAATTGGAATCATTAGTGCCGAATAGCCGTGAAATTACCGGTAATCTGATGATGCCGGGCTTTACCGCACCGAAATTAAAATGGGTAGATAAACATCAGCCACAAATCGCCGAACAAGTGGATAAAGTCTTATTGCCGAAAGATTATTTACGTTTACGTATGACCGGCGAATATGCCTCCGATATGTCGGATGCTTCCGGCACAATGTGGCTGGATGTCGGTAAGAGAGAGTGGAATCAGGCGTTATTAAATGCGTGCGGACTTGATGTTAGTAATATGCCTAAACTGTTTGAAGGCAACCAAATTACCGGTTACTTACGCCCCGAATTGGCCAAAAACTGGAAGTTAAATACCGTTCCGGTAATTGCCGGGGGGGGCGATAATGCCGCCGGTGCAATCGGTATCGGGCTTTACCAAGCCGGACAAGCGATGTTATCGCTCGGTACGTCAGGGGTGTATTTTGTTGTAACCGATAAATTTAGTGCTAATCCGCAAAAAGCGGTACACAGTTTCTGCCATGCCTTACCGGATCGCTGGCATTTGATGTCGGTCATGCTCAGTGCCGCATCAGCGGTCGATTTTGCCCAAAAAGTTACCGGTATTAGTGATATTAAAACGCTATTCCAACAAGTCGAAAACTGCAGCCAAGCGAGCGATGCGATTTTCCTACCTTATTTATCCGGCGAACGTACGCCGCATAACGACCCTTATGCCAAAGGCGTGTTTTGGGGCTTAACTCATAACGATAACCCGATTACCATGGCAAGAGCTGCGGTGGAAGGGGTCAGTTTTGCATTAGCGGACGGCATTGACGTGTTACACGAAACCGGTGTGAAGGCGGATAATATCGCTCTGATCGGTGGCGGAGCAAAAAGTGCTTATTGGCGCCAATTATTGGCGGATATTACCGGAAGAACCTTTGAATATCGTACCGGTGGCGATGTCGGCCCTGCACTTGGGGCGGCGAAATTGGCACAGATTGCCTTAAATCCGCATGAAGATATTGCTAATTTCTGTCAGCCGTTACCGCTTGAAGCGATTTACCAACCGAATCGCAGCAAGTTTGCCGAATACCAAGACAAGCGGTCAAAATTTGCCGAAATTTACCAAAGATTAAAAGGTCTTTAATGCTCGGAAAGCCAGCCCGTTCAATATGGACGGGCTTTTTTGTCCGTTTTATTCAAAAATCTTACAAAAATTTATTTTACGCCCTTGATCATTTCATTTTCATCCCTATTTATTGTTTCGTCTGAACGGGAACGTTGAACGTCCCGTTTCTTTTTTCAAAAATACTTGCAAGAAAATTTCAAATTTAGCCTTGAAAAGTTGTGAAAGAACACCATCTTGTGGGTAACGTTACGAAAACGTAATCAAACAAATTTATATTCAGAGGAATTTTAAAATGGGTAAAATCATTGGTATTGACTTAGGTACAACAAACTCTTGTGTAGCGGTAATGGACGGTGACAAAGCACGTGTAATCGAGAATGCGGAAGGTGCACGTACAACTCCGTCAATCATTGCTTATACGGATAACGAAACGTTAGTTGGTCAACCGGCAAAACGTCAGGCGATTACAAACCCGAAAAATACATTATTTGCAATCAAACGTTTAATCGGTCGTCGTTTTGAAAGTGAAGAAGTACAACGTGATATTAAAATTATGCCTTTCGAAATCACACGTGCTGACAACGGCGATGCGTGGGTAAACGTAAAAGGTGACAAATTAGCACCACCGCAAATTTCAGCAGAAGTGTTGAAAAAAATGAAAAAAACAGCGGAAGATTTCCTTGGTGAAGCGGTAACTGAAGCGGTTATCACTGTACCGGCATACTTTAACGATGCACAACGTCAAGCGACAATTGATGCAGGTCGTATCGCAGGTTTAGATGTTAAACGTATCATCAACGAACCGACAGCGGCAGCGTTAGCGTTCGGTTTAGGTTCAACTAAAGAAAACCAAGTGATCGCAGTTTACGACTTAGGTGGTGGTACATTTGATATCTCAATCATCGAAATCGATAACTTTGATGGTGAACAAACATTCGAAGTATTAGCAACTGGTGGTAACACTCACTTAGGTGGTGAAGACTTCGATAACCGTGTAATTGACTACATCATTGACGAGTTCAAAAAAGAACAAGGTGTTGATTTACGCAACGACCCAATGGCATTACAACGTGTGAAAGAAGCGGCGGAAAAAGCGAAAATCGAACTTTCTTCAGCACAATCTACTGAAGTAAATCTTCCGTATATCACAGCGGATGCAACAGGTCCTAAACACTTAGCGATCAACGTAACCCGTGCGAAATTAGAAGCTTTAGTAGAAGATTTAGTAGCAAGCTCAATCGAGTCACTTAAAACCGTATTAAAAGACGCAGGTAAATCAGTGAATGAAATCAACGACATTATCCTCGTTGGTGGTCAAACACGTATGCCGTTAGTACAACAAAAAGTGGCTGAATTCTTCGGTAAAGAAGCTCGTAAAGACGTGAACCCAGATGAAGCGGTAGCAATCGGTGCTGCGGTTCAAGGCGGTGTATTAAAAGGTGATGTAAAAGACGTTCTTTTATTAGACGTTACGCCATTATCTTTAGGTATCGAAACCATGGGCGGCGTGATGACGGTGTTAATCGAGAAAAACACTACGATTCCAACGAAGAAATCACAAGTGTTCTCAACTGCGGAAGACAACCAATCAGCGGTAACAATCCACGTATTACAAGGTGAACGTAAACAAGCGTCTGCGAACAAATCTTTAGGTCAATTCAACCTTGAAGGTATTAACCCAGCACCACGTGGTATGCCGCAAATCGAAGTAACTTTTGATATCGATGCGAACGGTGTAATCAACGTATCTGCGAAAGATAAGAACACAGGTAAAGAGCAACAAATTCGTATCCAAGCGTCTTCAGGTTTATCTGACGAAGAAATCGAACAAATGGTTCGTGATGCGGAAGCAAACGCAGAAGCGGATAAAAAATTCGAAGAGTTAGTTCAAGCACGTAACCAAGCAGACGGTATCGCACACGCTACTCGCAAACAAATCGAAGAAACAGGTTCAGCGTTAAATGCAGACGATAAAGCGAAAATCGAAGCGGCGATCGCAGACTTAGAAAAAGCGGCGAAAGGCGATGATAAAGCGGAAATCGATGCGAAAACCGAAGCGTTAATTAAAGCATCCGAACCTTTAATGCAAGCGGCTCAGGCTAAAGCACAAGCAGGCGAACAACCGCAACAGTCTGCAAAAGATGACGGCGTAGTGGATGCTGAATTTGAAGAAGTGAAAGATAATAAATAATCTTTTACGCTCAAATCGTAAAATCAAAGGGCGTGGTAACACGCCCTTTTGGTGTATCTAACAAGTCCCCCCTCTTTGCTAAAGAGGGGAGTTTATGACAGGCGGTCAAATTTCCGTAAAATTTTACAAACGAAACACTATGGCAAAAAAAGATTACTACGAAGTCCTTGGCTTACAGAAAGGGGCGAGTGAGAACGATATTAAACGTGCTTATAAACGTTTAGCATCTAAACACCACCCGGATAAAAACCAAGGCAGTAAAGACGCAGAAGAAAAATTTAAAGAAATCAACGAAGCCTATGAAGTGTTAGGCGATGCTGAAAAACGTGCCGCATACGATCAATACGGTCATGCTGCTTTTGAACAAGGCGGTGGTGCTGGCGGATTTGGCGGTGGCTTCGGCGGAGGCGGTTTCGGTGGCTTTGAAGACATCTTTAGCGAAATGTTCGGTGGCGGTTTTGGCGGCGGTGGACGTCGTAATCGTGTCGTTCGTGGCGATGATTTACGTTACGACATTGAAATCTCACTAGAAGAAGCGGTTAAAGGCTGTAAAAAAGATATTCGTATCTCAACATTAGCGGAATGTGATGCCTGCCACGGTTCGGGTGCGGAAAAAGGTTCGAAAGTGGAAACCTGTTCGCACTGTCACGGTTCGGGCAGAATCCGCCGTCAGCAAGGTTTTTTTGTGACGGAAGCGGTTTGTCCGAGCTGTCATGGAAGCGGTAAGAAAATCGAAAAACCTTGCAAATCTTGCCATGGTGACGGGCGTGTTCAGAAAGCGAAAAACTTATCGGTAACCATTCCGGCAGGTGTGGACACCGGTAACCAGCTTCGTTTATCCGGCGAAGGTGCAGCAGGCGAGAACGGTGCGCCGGCAGGTGATTTATATGTAGTGATTCACGTTCGTGAGCACGATATTTTTGAGCGTGATGGTTCAAACCTTTACTGCGAAGTACCAATCAGCTTTACGATGGCGGCATTAGGAGGTGAGATTGAAGTACCAACGCTTGATGGTAAATTAAAACTGAAAATTCCGGCAGAAACCCAAACCGGCAAATTATTCCGAGTGAGAGGTAAGGGCGTAACAAGTCCACGTGGCGGTTATGCAGGTGATTTAATTTGCAAAGTAGTGGTGGAAACACCGGTTGCGTTAAATGACGAGCAAAAAGACTTATTACGTAAACTGGAAGAAAGTTTAGAAGGTAAAAGCCAGCATCGTCCGCAGCAAGAAGGTTTTTTAGATAGTGTGAAAAACTTCTTCTCGAACTTAGGTAAAAACTAAACATTAAAAAAGGCTTAGCGAATTTGCTAAGCCTTTTGTTTTTCTACAATAGTAAAATTTAGGTCTTTTTTAACCGCTTGTAGATGGTGATTTAATAGTATTTCACCGGGAATTGTTTTTGGATTTGTTCAATACTTTCCACTTTTTCATAGCCCGCTAGTTTCACTGCATCTTCAGCTTTCGCTTTCGTGCCTAACGCTTGGCTGATAAATGAAAAGCCTTGCTGCTCTATCACCGTGTGTTTATAAAAGTCCACAATATCTTGTTGAGTAAGCTGTTTTACTGCTTCGATCATTTTCATACGTTGGTTGAACTGGTCATTGCGGCGATTAAAGTCAAACGTGAACTGTGAAAACTCTTGGTTTAACGATTCCGGCTTACGCTGTAATTTCTCAATTAAACTATCACGATATTTCACAAATTCCTGCTCTGATAAAGCGGTCAATTTTGTTAAACTTTCTGCAAAAAAGCGTTGGTTATGCTGCATAATGCCTGCCGGTGTTGTATTCGGGCTTTGAACCATAAAGCGCATACCGGCAGTTTTACCAAGTTTAGTATTGGTTGCATAGACCACGTAGCCTAATTGTTTTTGGGTACGTAAATCATCGAAATACCAGCGCCCGATAATATCACGCAATAAATTAGCTCGAGCCGAACCTTCTAATTCGCCATAGCCTTTTGCAAGATAAGTGATGCTTAGTGCATTGTCCTCATGCGGTACGGTTTGTACATAGTTGAGTTTGCGGTTGCTGTCATTCAGATCTAAATAACGTGCTTTACCTCGCTCCACCTCACTACTTTTAACAATGCCTTTTATGTCACTGACTAAATCTTCAACCTGTTTATCGTTGAGGTTGCCCACTGACAGTACGCCTAATCCGGTTGATTTTGTTAACAATCTATCTCGCATCGCTTTTACATCTGCCAAAGTAGTGTCGGTTAGTGCTTTGCGTTGTTTATCTTCTTCAAAATAAGGGTAGCTGGCAAAGTTGGCAATAGCTTGGTTCGCTTGTGTTAAGCTACTTTCTTTGCGTTGACCGTCTAGTGCTTCGAATGCACGTTGTTTGGCTTGTGCTAAGAAGTCTTCCGTTAATTCAAAAGTTTTGAATTGATTCAGCGAGTCTTGGATTAATTTCGCTAAATGCTGTGTGTAGCCTGTCGCTTCAACCGAAAGTCCGTTCGGATAAGTAGTAATCGCTGCTTGCATACCGGCAACTGCTGTTTGGAACGCTAATTTCGTTTGCGCAAGGCTATTCATATAACCTAACAGCGTGGCGCTTACCGCTTCTTTTAAATCATCCGTTTTCGGCATGATCGAGAAACTCATCGATACAATCGCTTTCGGATCGTTGGCAAAATATTGGCTCGGCATGGCATAAATTGCTTTTCCTGCTGTACTTACCAACGCTTTAGGCACTTGGCGATCGCCGATTGGCTGAATCAGAGAAAAATCAGTGGCGAAATAAGGATTTAATTCAGGTAGTTTTAATGTCGGGTTATGACTGAAATCCAACCATTTTTTTCGTTGTTCGTCACTAATTTTTGCAATTGCATAATTGGCCTCAAAGTAAGGCGATTTTTTATCGGTATGCGCTTTTTCATCAACCAGCAAAATACGGGCATTGTCTAATGTCATCTCAGCCAGTTTGGCTTTGATTGCTTGTTTATCCATCGTATCAACAATAAAGCCCGCATCTAAAATATGCTCCAATGGATAATGTAACATTTGCTCAGCTAATGATTCGATATAAGTACCGCTTTTTTCCACCTGTAAATGTTGGAAATCCTGCTTTAAGCTTTCTCGAACTTCATTGAAGTAACTTTCTTGAATACCGCTTTGTTTCACTTGTTCGATTTGCTGAAAAATCAAAGAAATGATCTTATCTTTTTCAGTCAAACCTTTGTCGGTTAAAGCAACATAAATGGTGAAAGTACCACGATTACGGCTGACATTTGGTGTTGCTTGTGCAGCAATACCACTATCTGATAACCCTTGTTTGATTAAGTAGTCAGATAAAGTGCCATCGGTATTATTGTTAAGAATATAAGCTAAATAATCGCCGGTTTTGTGGGCAAATTGTGCTTCATCATTCGGTACATCAAATGAAACCGCCAACATTTTAGTCGGTTGTACCGGTTTGTAATGAATAACGACACCTTTATCTTCCGCACGGAAAAATGGCACATCTACACTCGGGGCAGCAATATTTTTATTTGGCATTTTACCTAAGGTACGATCAGCTAATGCAGCAAGTTGCTCGATAGGTTGATTCGAATATAAAACCGCTTTGACTAAATTTGCTGAATAGTAGCGTTGGTAAAATTGTTCTAACTCCGTTTGTAATTTGCTGTTTGGTTTATCCGAAAGCGTTTCCTTATTGCCCACCGCAAATTTGGTAATAGGGTGTACAGGGTTAGCGGTCGCCAAATTGACGCTATTCAATAAATGACCATCGCTTGATTTTGCACGAACCATTTCGGCATTTACCGCATTCACTTCTCGTTTGGCATTACTTTCTGACAGGAGAGGTTGTGCAAAAGCGTCCGCTAAACGAGCAACCGCTTCATCAAACGCATTATTATTCACTTCTAAGTAATAAGCAGTACGATCTGCCGTAGTCGAGGCATTGTTATAACCGCCATTTTCCGTTAAAAAGCGATCTAGACTATTAGTCTCTGGAAACTGTTTAGACCCCATGAGGATCATATGTTCTAGGTAGTGTGCCAAGCCTTGTTGCTGAATGGGATCTTCCATAGAGCCGATAGGTAGTGCTAATGACATTAGCGATTTATTCGCTTTGTTGTCCGAAATTAGCAGTACGGTCATATCGTTTTTTAAACGAATAGCCTGATAAATAGCATTATCATTCGGGCTTTTATTGATCTGCTGATTGATAAACTCAAAACCTTGCGTTTGTATAGCCGATTGGGATGTACTAGCGGTCGGATTTTGCGGAATATTTGCAAATGTGGTTGTGACGCTGACACTAAGCGCAATCGCAGAGTAAAGCGCGTGACGAATCATGCGACTTATTAAGGTTTTTTTCATTAATTCTCCTTTTTATTGTTATGTGGCTTACTGTCTTGCATTAAAGTAAACCATTGTTTTGTTGTATGATGAATAACACTGTAATTCAATTTGGAACTTTGTACTAAAACTCGCTGTAGGTAACTAGCTTCAAACGAATTGTCTTCCAGTAATTTAAAAACTTTCTGACAACAATATTCTTCAATATTCTCAACATCTTCTATTTTGGCAAAATAATCGTCTAAACCGGCAGAAATCCCCCAGCGTAGCGCTTGAAAGCTATTAAGGTAATCTTCTATATAAATAGCTAATTGTTCCTGCACTTGCTGCTGAGTGATCGAATTAAATTGGAAGATTTGAGTATCTTCGCCGTTACGCACAATATATTTCAAACGAATAGAATTATTTTGCACTTGTGTTACTAAATAATAAATCCAAAAACGGATAATATCTTTATCTTTTAATGAACTTACTTTCCAAAAAACGATTTCATCGTCAAATAATTGTTGGATGTTTCCATAGAGTTTTATTTTATTTGAACCTATTGGGAAATATTGTTCAACAGTTAAAATATCACTCTGTTTTAAGTATGGCGATATTTCATTTCTCATAGTTTTTATTGAGTTTTCCAACGCGGTTTCAGATAGCTTAGCAAAGTTGGCTGAAGGCAAGTTACCTTTTAACTGTTCTTGGTAAAATAAAGCTTGCGCTTGTTCCTCATCAACTGTTAATAATTTGGTTCTTAACTGGTAATTATCCAATGCATTCAAAGTAAACTTTTCTGATTCTTCAATACTTTCTTCATCGTAATTAAAATAAATACCCAATTGGCGGTTAAAGAAATATTTAATTGGATTTGTAATATAACTAATTAATTCATTTAAATTAATTTCTGTTGGGCTATCCGATTGAAGCTGTCCATTTAAGAAATTCGGCTGAACCGCATTCTGTTCAAATAGTTTTAGCCATTCTCTATCATAAGAGATGTGAGGATAGATGAAGTTTCTTGGGCTAAATACTGTCATAGGATGGCGTTTCACCATACCACTGAAAATATCTGTTTCAGCTAGCGTCTGTTGAGCCGATTCGGATAAATGTTCTCCGATATAATCTAATAATTGTGCAACTAAAACGGAAGGTAAGCGTGCTTTATTATCCGTTACCGATTGCCCGACATAGCTTACGTAGAAAATCTCTTGGGCTGAAAGTAAAGCCTCTAAAAATAGGTAACGGTCATCGTCTCTGCGTGCGCGATCCCCTTTTTTTGGTGCGTATTGCATTAAATCGAAGCTATTTACCGAATGTTGTCTAGGAAAATCAGCCTCATTCATACCGAGCAAACAAACCACTTTAAATGGAATAGCTCGCATTGGTAATAACGTACAGAAATTCACTTTTCCGGCTAAAAACTGCAGGCTGTTTTGCTGCGTGTTGAGATTCTCTTGGAGTAGCGAGGCGAGAATTTCAATAGCAATTTCATCTTCAAAGCGTGCGTTTTCAATTTTTTCTAATACGTTCTGTAACGTTGTTTGTAACATGGAGAGCGAATCAAAATGTTCGCCATCATCTTGATAAAACTCATTGATTAACTCAGCTAGCTTTTGTTGCCAAACACCAATGCTGTGTGATGTTTGGATAAATTTCTGCCACGTACTAAGTTTTTCTAAATAATGGCATAAGTAACCGATAAGCTCGGAAGCTAAACCATAGCTTTCGTTAAATCCGATACTCTCTTGCCAGATACCACTTTCTTCTTTGAGGCTTGTGCCGAGCAATAATCGGGTTAAACCGTTTTGCCATGAGTTATAGTTTTGCCATTGGTTTTGCTCGATAGTTAATCCGGCGCGGATACCCACTTCTTTTATCCAATGACGTAGGGTATAAATATCATCAGATTGGATGCGAAAACGGCTTCGGATCGCATTTACATCTAATAAATCCAATAGTACTTCTGCGTTAAAGTTACTTTCTTTTAAATTAAGTAGACTCAAAAAGCTGCTGATAATCGGATCTACCGCAGTCGCTTTTTGATCTGAAAGTGTAAAAGGAATTCTTCTCGGATCTTTATGAGCAAAGCGAGAAAATACCGCATTAATATAAGGCGCATATTTATCAATATCCGCAGACATTACAATAATATCTTTGGGCGTTAATGCCGGATTCTGCTCGAATAATTGTAAGAGATAGTTATGTAACACCTCTACTTCACGCATTACGCTATGGCACGAATGAAATTGTAATGATTGGTCTTGTTCGTCTAATTCAAAAGTTTGTGCATTATTAAACGCTAAAATGGCATTTTTGAGCTTGATGAGATTGGTTTCGCCGACATACGGGTCAAATACTTCTAAACTATAGTCGAACTCTTGCTCTACTAGTTGCGCTAAAAATTCTCGCCCTTGTTTTCCCCACATAGTGAGCAATTGATTACCTTGTTTTTCGAGTAAAGCGGCTAAATCGGTCTCCGATAGCTGTTGTTTCAAGGCTAATTTTTCTAATGCACTATCTTCAACACTATCGCCCCAATATTCTTGACTTGGGTTTAAGAAAAATAAGTGAATATCGCAGTGTTCACTTAACTTTTTTAATACAGCTAATTGAGTTGCCGGTAGAGATGAAATACCGAAAATAAAGATTCTCTGTGGAAGTTTTTCTTTTTCTTGAGCAGTTAAATTATCTAATTTTTGGAAGTACTGATCTTGTAAGTAAGCACGATGCGACGTGATAAAGACGCTTTCATCACTATCTAATTTAATATCGTCAATTAACGCATTCCATAAGATAGCTTGCCATTGTAGGTTAGCTAGGATTTCTTGTTCATTTTTAACTTTAAATACATTGGAATGCATGATTTCAGCAAGAACCGCTTCAAGTTGGTTGTTTTCCCAATGTACAAGCCAATGAGGTCGATAAACTAAATATTGGTCGAATAGATCCGCAATTTTAGTCGAAAGTTGATAGAGTTTAAGTTGGTACTGACGTGCATCTTGCTGCAAGTATGATTTTAATGTGCTGAATTCTGCCGTGTCCAAATGGGCAGGAATCAGGCGCATTAATCGCCATGTTACCGAAGAACGTTCAAAAATATTTTCTTTCGGTAACGAAGGGAATAGCACACGGTATTGTTGCCATAAAAAGCTGGTTGGAAATAAAAAGTCATAATTACCCGCCACACCAATGGAATCAGCGATTTGCATTTGTAACCATTGTGCCATACCAACACTTTGTACAAGTATGGTTTCGGTGCTGAACGGATTGGGATTCGGGTTGGCTTTTTGTAGATGAATTAGCATTTCTGCTAATGACAATAGCTTTTGTGAATGGTAAACCGTGAACATAATTGATACCTCATATAAGGCGATGATTTTCTACTAATTAGCTTAGAGATTCAATTACTTTTGCCGATACCTTACGGATAAACAAGCGGTCGGATTTTACTATTTTTTTGCAAAGTCTATGGGGTAATTTCGACTTTACCTAGTGGAAAACTCACACTAATTTTATTTGCTTGGCATTCAATTTTAAACTTCAAATGATTTTGTTGAACATATTGTTCGCAAGTTTGTTTAGAATATTTTAATGCGAGTTGATTTTCGATAATTTGTAAGGCTTGCTGTTGCTGATAAATATAATTTATTTTTTCGGTTTGATGACTTCCCCAACGTGAAGCAGAAATAAAGATAAGTGAAAATATTACAATGCCAATAAGTATTGAAATAAATGATTCTGATTTAATTAACTTATTCATTATTTAACATATTCCTTGAATCGGGGAGTTCTTGCCAATGAGCATATTTATTTTCTAAATTTAATACAACATTCTTTTTGAAAGTAATATTTCGTTCTTCTCTATTATTATCATAGGATGAATATAATATGCCGTAAAATTTAGCATTGCCTTTTATATCGAAGTAATGATTGGTAATAATTATGCCATAAAAATCTTGGCTAAGCGTTTCATCTATATCACGCATAACTAAAACGATTTTAGGATCTTGTTCTGAGCTTTTAGGTAGTTCATTTAAATGTTCTATCTCTATTATGTCAGCATGAGAAATATCTAATACATCAGATAGTTGGCTAAAATGAATATATTTTTCTTTAGTCGGTTTTTTTCCTACAAATAAGCTATTTTTGATACAGTAAAAAGAATATTTTTGTTCTTCAGTTTCTATTTTTACTTCTGCTATGCGATCAAGAATAAGTTGCTCAGGTTTTATTAGATTACAATTACTATTTTTTGAGCGGATTTTTTCGAGAATAGAAAGTTTTTCGGATAAATAATGCCGTTGATAATGTTGAGTTTTTATTTCTGATTGAATGAACTTTTCTTTTGTTACAAGTATAATGGTCAGCACAAAAGATATGGTTATCAGTGAGAAAATTAATGTGCTTCCGTTAAGTTTATATTGCGTCATATTAGTCTGATTAATTTAAAATATAGATATAATTGGTTGTGCTATATTCAATATTATTCTGTTTGACAGAAATAAGCTTTAACGTTACCTGCATAATTTTTTCAGGATCTTTCCATGAAAATGAGAGCTTATCTACTTTAAAATCCTCAATCGAAGTAAATTTTTTCCATTTTTCCTGACAAGCATTTAATAACCCTTCACATTCATGCTTTTTACAAGTAGTCAAATTATTTTTATCGTAAATATAAATTTCTTGAGATTCAATTTTAAAACCGAATATTTCTTTGGCTAAATCATGAGTGTTATTTATCTCATTATTTACGCATAGGGAATTCTTTGTTTTTCTTTTACCTAAGCATCCATCGCTATTTAAGTCGTAGAAAAATATTAAACAACTTTTATTATCTAATGCGTAACGTTTATTTTCTTTCTCAAATAAATAAAAATTGCTGTTTTCTCTATTGCTTCCTTGAAAACCTAAATGCTGAATATGTTGTTGAAAGTAATGGATAATTTGGTATGCTTCTTTTTGTAAAAATAACAATTCTTTTTGTTTAACATTATTCTGAGTAAATTGTGTATAGGATTTAGCTGTTAATAGTAGGAGAGATATGCTTAATGAGAGAGACAATAGCAATTCTATTAGACTAAATGCTGATAATCTATTCTTTACAATGACTGCGTTTATGTTTTGGCATGACATAAATTCTTCCCCATTGATCTAATTGTAATATTTCATTTGTTTTATTTAATGATAAGTGAATGCATTTAGATTCTAATCTTCCAGCTAGCCCATCAATATTAATAAAAGCTTGAGGATATAAACTTTTATTCTTTAGTAAAATGTCTTTGTGGCGATTAGAATAAATATAATGTTCATTATTAATAATGCAGTGATTGGCATTTAAACAATCACAAATGATTTGTTTTTTATTTTGTTTGGCTTTTTTAATTGCGATTATGCACCATTTTTTATCTTGATTATTTTGTGAAATAGTAAGTGTATAATTTGATTTTTCGTAACGAGATTTTGTTTGTAATTGGTATAAAAATGATTGGAGGGATTCTATTTCACTATTTAATGCAATTAAGTCATTTAAATGAAATGCAATTGGAGAAATAAAATAAATTGAAATAACTAAAATAGTAAAGGTAATGAGAATTTCAATAAGTGTGAATGCTTTAAACATAAATAATATCCCTCTGGGCAGGGATATTATTTAATTCGATTAGAGAATGAAATGAAGTTTATCTATTTTTTCGATCAGGATCGCAAAATTAGAAAGCAGAAGTGTCTTGGAAAAGGCCTACTTTTAAATCGGTAGCGGTATAAATAACACGACCGTCAACTTCCACTTCCCCATCCGCTAAGCCCATTACCAACTTACGATTGATGACACGCTTCATATTAATGCGATAAATAACTTTTTTGGCAGTCGGAAGGATTTGTCCGGTAAATTTAACTTCACCAACACCTAATGCACGGCCTTTACCTTTGCCCCCGACCCAGCCTAAGAAGAAACCAACTAATTGCCACATTGCATCTAAGCCTAAGCAGCCCGGCATTACTGGGTCACCAATAAAGTGGCAGCCGAAAAATGGAAGATCCGGATGAATGTCTAATTCCGCTTCGATATAACCTTTATCGAATAAGCCACCGTTTTCAGTCATTAAATTAATGCGATCCATCATTAACATCGTTGGAGCGGGTAGTTGTGGCCCTTCTTTGCCGAATAATTCACCACGACCTGATGCTAATAAGTCTTCATAGGTATAGCTTGGTTTAATGTTTGGTGTACAGTTGTTCATTTTTTTCTTCCAAATAAATATGATAAAAGCCCGTACAATCAGGGCTCAGGATTGTGAGCGATAGTACAGGCTTTTAATTTGGCGTACAACTGTTAGCTGAGCTTGTCGGATCAGTTTTTACTAAACCATTGGCAAATTTTTGCCAAAAATGAACCGCTTTCTTCTCGTTCTTGATTCTGCTCAATCTGTTGATGAATCAGCCCAAATACGGAAGGTTTGTCTGTAGTCGGAGAATTTTCCTCATCATAAAAATGACGATTTAATAAAATTTGAATGGCTTCAAAAACATTTCCAATCGCCCAAATGTTGAACTGCCCGGCTTTTACGGCTTCGATCACTTCTGCTTTTAAACTCAAATGTGAAATACAGGTTGCGGGGATAATTACACCTTGTTTTTCAGTTAAACCGCGGGCTTGGCAGATATTAAAGAACCCCTCGATTTTTTGGTTTACACCACCGACACTTAATACGTTACCAAATTGGTCAATTGAACCGGTGACGGCAATCGACTGCGGTAATGCTAATTTGGATAGCGCACTGATGAGTACGCAGAATATAGCAAGCGATGAGCTGTCTCCGTCTACTTCACCATAAGATTGCTCAAAGGCGAGCGAAGCGGAGAACGGGAGTTGTGTTGGAAATTCTAATAAATTGGCTAAGCAGGATTGCGCAATAATAATACCTTTCGAATGAATATTTCCGCCTAGTTCAACTTTACGTTCAATATCGGTAATTTCACCGTCGCCGTGTTGTACGTTACAGCTAATACGTAACGGCTCACCGAATGAATGGGGGATACCGTCAAACTCAATCACGGACAAACCGTTGATTTGACCGATTTCTTCATCTTCGGTCTCGATATATAACTGGTGCGTAAGAATATCTTGTGTCGTATATTTATTTAAAACAGAGGATTGCTGTTCTAAATAATCAAAATATTCTGTTACTTGGTTTAAAGCGGTTGAATTTGGGTAAAAATTTGCAAGGCCTAACAAATGCTTTTTGAGTAAAGTCGGGGAAATAGAGACCAATTCTTGGCTTTCACTTTCTCGCACATAAGCTTGTAAAAGCTGATTTAGCGCTTGGTTAGTAAACGATTTGTTAATCCATTTTTGGGCGCTTGATTGAACATAATCACCCCATTGCTTAATATTTTCGTCATTAAGAGTTAAATAGGATTCTACTTCGGTATATTGTGCAACTTGATAGAGGCTGTCGTCATATTCAGCCAATAGAGATATATCTTCTCGGCTACCGATGAGTACCAGTTTGAAATTTGACTGAATAACAGGAAGCAGATAAGGGATATTATTCACTGCATTTTGTTCAAATGAGCCGAACAGTAACGCCTGTTTTAATTTGTCCCATTGCGTGATATCCAATAATAATGAGTTCACATTCAGCAGCAAAATACCGTTGTTTGCTTGTTGAATCGCACCCGTTACGTTTTCTACTTTATGCTCTTTTTCAAGATAAATGCTGTAACCGAATAAGTGATTACGACTAAATTCGGTTTTGGTAACTAACGGCGCGCTAAGATTTTCGGTAAGATAATGTTTAATCTCTTGGATAAATTCAGGGAATGTTTCCGTCTTTATCACTAATAGCGAGCCAAATTGCCCACGTTTGAATTGGTCAATCGCTTGTTTTGCATTGGGTTGGAAATCAAAGAAACCTACTTCATTACTCGCTTCTTTGAATGAATGATGTAAGGTGAGAGATTGCCAGTCTAATGGGGTTAAATTCACGAAAATGCCTCATAATAGAAATTTGGTTTATTATACAGAATTCCGTTATACTTGCCTAAGTTTAAGCAGTGTGAAGAGAAGAAAATGCGTTACCAAAAGTTAGAGATTCAAGAAGCGAATTGGAAATGGAAGTATTTGCTCAAAAAGCATCGAGAAGGTGAAAATATCACTAAGTACGAAGAAACCAGTTTGATTGAGCTGAAAGTCCAACTTTTAACGACGCTTCAACATTCGCCGGAAGAAATCGAGCAATGGATTAAAACGGAGATGACGGCGGAGCAACGTAAGAAAATGCGCCAGTCGATTCGTGCCAAGCGTAAGCGTTTTTTTAATGCGGAGAAACCAACTACGAAGAAAAAATCGATCGATTTAGAATATGCGAGTTGGTTACGTTTATCGAAATATTCGAAGGAAAGAGAGATGACGTTGTCTGAAGCCATTAATCATTTGATTGATGAGTTGGAAAATCAACATATCTATCTGGATCAGATGGAAAAAATGAAATCCAGCCTAAAAGACTTGCTGAAATAAGCGGTCGTTTTTCACCGAAATTTTGCAAAAAAATATGAGCGCTACGTCTAGCGCTCATAGTGTTCTTATCAGTAAATACCGGCTTAGAAAGTTACTCTCACACCAGCAGTCACAACATTGTTATGACCTTTACTTTTCGTAAGTTTTAAATCGTAGTTAACATATAACGAGGTGTTTTTGTTCACTTCCGTTAATGCACCTACACCAACCCACGTTTTGCTTTTCGCAAGGCCGATACCTTTCACATCGAATTTCGCATCTTGTAAACCGGTATAGCTTGCTTTAAAGCTAAGATCTTCATCATTAAACGCTTTTTGGTGATTTACATAACCTTGAAGGGTTGTTTTCATCCCTGCAACGTTTACATCTAATGACGTACGTAAACCAACAAGTCCGCTAGTTTGTTTATAGGTTGCTTTATCTGCAGTTAAACCGAATTGGCTGTTTTCCTCACTAAATGCGCCACGTCTGACAACATCGTGATTTAAACCGACAAACGGTGTAAATGCAAGATTACCCATTTTGAAGTCATAGCCTGACTCTACATAAGCAGAAAGCACTTTATCACGGTGGTTAATTTTTGCTGTACTTACGTTATTATCCGCCAAAATAATATTACGTTCGACATCTGAATCAACGCTGCCGTAACCTACACGACCTTGTACATACCAAGGTGTTTTGTGCTTGTTACCTACACGAGCATATAAAGACGCACCAATTCCATCCGCTTTTGAGCTACCACCGTAACGGTTGAAGCTTACATCCGCTTTTGAGTAATTAAGTGCAGCACCTAAAATAACATCGTCAGTGAATTGTTTATCAAAACCTAGTTGGCCTGCATAGGTATTTGTTTTTCCTTCACCGAATCCTGCTTCTTTTAAGGTACCATTTCCGTAAATACCGGTTACCCACACACCTGCGGTATTACCGATATTATCTAATGCACCAAGCATCACTAAACGGTTAGATAAGTCTTTGTTTACTGTTTCTGCATTTTCAAAAGTAAGCGCCTGCGCTGACGCATAAATTTGACCAGATAAGCTATCTAAGACTACGCTTTGCGTATTAGCATTTGCAATGCTGTTTTGTAAAACAGCCGCTTGTTGTGCAAAAGAGTCATTCGTTGCAGTTGTTGTGCCTTTATTTTCCTCAATTTGTGAATCTAAAGTGGTGAAACTGTTTTCTAACGCCATAGCAACATTTTCCCACATTGCTTCGCCAGAGGTTGTTTCGTTCACATAATCCGCAACATTTTTACGGCTAACTGTTGCACTGATTTCATTCTCGCTGGTTTTAACTGCCGTCGCATTTAATAAGCCAGAAGTTTCAATCGCACCAAAGTTGCCTTTAATTGCAGTATCAGAGGTAATTGCAGAAGTTGTTACACCTTTTGCTGTAACATATTGTGCTTTACCGTCTTTTTCTGCGGTTAGTGCTAAGGTTGAATTATTTAAATCCACTTCACCTTTCACATTTAAGTTAGAACCTAAATCTGACACTAACGTACTTTGCGCTGAAGCGATGTAGTTATTGTTGATGGTTGAATAACCTTGGTTAACAAACGTACCTTCGTTATTTACGCCATTTTCTAACGTTGTACTGTTTGCAACTAAAGTACCACGATTACCTACATTAACTTTTGACGCATATTTCTTACCGTTAATGGTGATCGCACCTTCGTTTAAGGTTGTTACGCCTTCAAAAGTACTTGCACCTGATAAGACAAGTTCACCTCTACCATTTTTAACTAAGCCGGCGTCACCGTCAATATCATTTGAGAACTCATAACGTCCAGTTGGGATATTAACAGTCACGTTATCTGCAAATGCAAGGCCTTTGTCAAAACGTGCAGGACCATTGGTAGCTTTTTCAACATTGAGTAAACCCCAACCATATACATCATCTACGCCACGCGCACCGATATCGGTTGCTGTGGTTAAGATAGATTGTTTGATCAAGTTACCATCCATCCAAGGATATTTTTGTTTCACTAATGCTGCAGTACCTGTTACGGCCGGCGCAGCAAATGATGAACCACTTGATACTACGTTACTACCTCTTAGGTTGAAAACGTAGTCACCCATTGCTGAAACGGTCCAATTTTTCGCCACACCTGCTTGAGAGTATGGTAATAAATTGCTCCATTCAAAATTACCTAAACTGTTAGAGCTTCTTGTCGCTAACGCAACAACAGAAATCCAACCCTTCTCCAATTCCGGCATATAGTGAGGTAAACCTGCTTGAACGCTCGGATCTTTGTCACCACGGTTGTTACCCGCAGCCCAAATAAATAACCCACCGTCTTTTACTTTATTTTTATAGAAGTTCAAGATACTACTGTCGAATTGGCGTTCGTAGTAGTACATAGAACGGCTATCATTGTTAAAGTAAGTTAATGGTTTTGGAATACCATATGACTGGTTGAAGATTCTTGCACCTCTATTCCATAAATCATTATAGAATGAAGCACTTGCCGATAAACCTGTACCATTGGCGGTGGTTCGAGTAATATCCGCTAAAAGTAGTTTCGCTTTCGGTGCTACACCGTTATTTGATGTACCCCCCCCCACCATTTCTGCCACCATAATACCGTGAGTTGCCGATGAAGGCGCAGAACGGCCTGTTTCAATGATTTCAGCACGATTACCGAATTTTTTCTCGATATCGTTTGCCATCATATAGTTTTTAAAGCCGCTATCTAAGATACCGACGATTACACCACTACCATCCAAGGTAACATTGGCCTTGTTATTTGGATCGCGTAAGTTATAGCCGCGTGAACGGTCATTCCATTGTTCGCCTCGAGTAGGCACATCAGATGCAACAATTGGAGAACGTGTTGCGATAGGCTTGCTTGGGCGAATAATGATAGGACCTGTATCTGAGATAGGTGGTTCATGTTCACGAACCGGCTTGGTATCTACGATAGGTTGCGTTGGCGTATCAACAACCGGTTTCGTATCTACGATAGGCTGGCTTGGATTTTCAACCGGATTACGAACAATTGGTCGAGTAGGCGTCTCAACAGGTTTTTTGTCCACTACAGGTTGAACTGGAGGCTCAACAGGCTTCTTGTCGACAACCGGCTGAGTTGGTGCTTCAACTGGTTTTTTATCAACCACCGGTTGAGTTGGCGTTACAACCGGTTTGGTATCTACGACAGGCCTTGTTGGCGGTGTTGTTGGTCTATTTACAACAGTTGGTTTTCCATCTGAGATAATTACTCGAACAGTGGTTCTACCATTTACAGTTGTATAAATTTTGGTAACGAGTACACCGTTTATTTTTGTCGTTACCGTTCGGGTAATAGTACCCGTATAGCGAGTTGGATTAAACCAAGACGAATAATTATTTCGATTATTATTCGTATAATATCCTGAATACATTGACGAATATTTATTATAACTATTCGCTGCATTCGGATAATATCTCGCAGTGGTTGCAAGTTCGCTGGCTAGCTTACTTGCATCTGCCTCGGTTGATAAGGCTAACATTGTTGCCATCGCAACAACTAAGCTCTTGCTTTTCATGTTTTAGTTTCCTTCTAATACATTCGAAAATATCCCCCCATCTAAAATTAAATATTTATTACGGATCCTTTTAATAAATAGTTAAAAAATAAGGGGGCTAGGATTAAAACAAAAAGGAAGAGTAAAATCAATATAATATGAGCATTATTATGAATATGATTAAATTTGATAAATAAAAATAATCATATTTTGAGCAAATAAAAAGGCTAAATTGTTTCCAATTTAGCCTTAAATAAATATTAAAAAATATTTTATTGTACAAAACCGACTAATTTATATACTTCTTCAAGTGTTTTTCTCGCACGAGCACGAGCTTTTTCTGCACCTTCACGGAAGATTTTTTCAAGTAACGCTTCATCTTGACGGAAGTGGTTATAACGCTCTTGAAGATCCGTTAGAAGTGCCGAAACTTGTTCCGCTACTTCGGTTTTTAAATGACCATACATTTTACCTTCAAATTCCGCTTCTAATTCCGCAATAGTTTTACCACTTACCGCGGAAAGAATATCTAATAAGTTTGATACACCTGCTTTATTTTCACGGTCATAACGTACCACAGGCGGCTCATCACCATCGGTCATCGCACGTTTGATTTTCTTCGCAACCGCTTTCGGATCTTCTAATAAACCGATAACGTTATTACGGTTATCATCCGATTTCGACATTTTTTTAGTCGGTTCAAGTAATGACATTACCCTTGCACCGGCTTTACCGATAAACACTTCCGGCACTTGGAAAACCGGCTCAATCACATTACCCTCGACATCTTTTTTGCCATATAACGCATTAAAACGGTTGGCAATATCACGGGTAATTTCTAAGTGTTGTTTTTGGTCATCACCAACCGGCACTTGATTTGCTTGGTAAAGCAAAATATCCGCTGCCATTAATACCGGGTAAGTAAATAAACCAACGTTTACGTTTTCTTCATAACGTGCCGATTTATCTTTAAATTGGGTCATACGGCTCATTTCGCCGAAGTAAGTGTAGCAATTTAACACCCACGCTAATTGCGTATGTTCAGGTACGTGTGATTGGATAAAAATCGTGCTTTTATTCGGATCGATACCACAAGCTAAATAAAGGGCTAATACGTCTAAAGATGCTTTACGTAATGCTACCGGATCTTGGCGCACAGTAATGGCGTGTAAATCAACAATACAGAAAAGGCAATCGTAATCGTCTTGCATTTTCACCCAGTTACGAAGTGCGCCTAAATAGTTCCCGATCGTCAATTCACCCGATGGCTGCACACCACTAAATACAATAGGTTTGGTCATTTTTTATAATCTCTTATTAAATTAGAAACGAATGGACTTATCTTAGCCTTTATTGCCATTCGATAAAAGCACAAGCGGTCAAATTCCGGAAATTTTTTGCAAAAAGTTAAGGGAATTTGACCGCTTGTTATATGTAGAATTAACCAACAAATTTCAATACATCAGCAAATTCGCTGGTAACGAAGGTTGGGTTTGATTGCTCGATTGGTACGTTATAGTTATAACCATAAGTTAAACCGACCACATCACAACCGGCGGCTTTAGCAGCAATTACATCGTTTTCCGAATCGCCGACAAATAACATTTCGCTTGGTTGAATCGCAAATTTTTCACAGATATGCAACATCGGATCCGGATGCGGTTTGATTTTTGGTAATGATTGTCCGCCTAAATATTCGCTGAATAATTCAAAAATTCCAAATGCACTTAAAACCGGCTCAACTAATTTAGTCGGTTTATTGGTAATCACAACCAACGTATAACCTTGTGCCTTTAATGTTTCTAAAGTTTGTTTTACATTCGGATATAACTCGCTTTCTTCGCAAACGTAAGTGGCATAATATTTATCAAAACTGGTGCGTAACTGCACTAATTTTTGGGCATCAAATACTTGTCCTGTGTAAGCAATCGCATTTTGAAAGAAAATATCCGCACCTTTACCAATCCAAGTTAATACTTTCTCTTGTGTTGTAGTTGGTAAACCATGTTCGGCAAACATCGAATTTACTACTAATGTTAAATCTGGCAATGTATTGATTAGTGTGCCATCAAGATCAAAACCAATTACTTTATATTTTTTAGTCATAATTTTTCCTTATCTAAATTCAGTTATCACTAATTTTAGCAAATAAAAAAACCGTAACAATCAGAGGTTACGGCTTTTTGGCTATTTTGAATGTTTTACAGCATAATTTGCAAAAATTAATGCGGCAAGGGATAGTATGGCAAGAATAGCCAATCCTAATGTTAAACCCATTTTATTTCTCCTTAAACGCACGACGAAAAATTCTTCCGATAGTTAAACAAGCGTAGGCGATAATACATAAAAATAAAATATTTAGACTACGGAATTCCAATGATTCTTTGCTATATAAGATTACCTGTAATGCCAATAATGCGACTTTCGTAATATCATCACACATTTTACCCCAAGATTCAAACGACTCTTTTTCAACCGCTTGTCGTTATGCTTTTTTACGAGAATATGCCCAGATCATAATAGCTAGTCCACCGATAATCATTGGTAACGATAATAACTGGCCTCGTGTAATCAAATCATCTACCGTGTTTACGTTCGGGTCGATATCACGTACATATTCGACTAAGAAGCGGAACACACCGTAACCGACTAAGAACAAGCCGGCGACTGAACCTGCCGGACGAGGCTTTTTGATAAACCAATTAAGGATGAAGAACAGCACCACACCTTCTAAGAAAAACTCATAGAGCTGCGAAGGATGACGAGGTAAATAGCCACCACTTGGGAATAATACCGCCCAAGGCACATCGGTGACACGTCCCCAAAGTTCATCATTGATAAAGTTACCGATACGTCCCATTCCAAGTCCGAACGGAATTAGCGGGGCGATAAAATCTGATGTTTGCCAGAAACTGCGTTTTTGACGGAAAGAAACCCAAATCATTGCAACAATCACACCGATTAAACCACCGTGGAATGACATCCCTCCTTCCCAAATACGAAATAGAAACATCGGGTCTTGTAACAAGCGGTCGAAATTATAGAAAAACACATCACCGATACGTCCGCCTAATACCACGCCCCAGAAGCAGGTATAGATAAGCTGATCAACTTGTTCGGTTGTCCAAACGCCATTGGAATTTTTTGCTCGGCGCATACCTAGCCAATAAGCGAAACCGAAGCCGATTAAATACATTAAACCGTACCAACGTAGGGAGATGGGACCAAGGCTAAAAATAATCGGATCAATTTGTGGAAATTGAATAAATTGTTCGTTCATATTGTTCCTTTAAAAAAATTCCCCTCTGGAGTAGAGGGGAGTAAGTAAAATCGAGCTATTTTAAAAACATATTAATCGCAATCGCAACTAACATCACTGCAAAGGCTTTTTTCAAGGTTGCTACCGGTAACACATTTGCCGCATTCGCCCCGAGTTTAGAGGTGAAATAGGAAGTTAGCGTAATACCGAATAATGCCGGTAAATAAACGTAGCCTAAAGAGTAATCCGGCATACTTGCGACATTCCAACCGCTTGCGATAAAGCTAACTGTACCGGATAAGCCTAAAAATGCCCCGCAGAAGGATGAAGTACCGATTGCACGTTTCATTTCTAAGCCTCGGCTATTTAGAAACGGCACGATAAACGCCCCGCCACCGATTCCCGCAACACTGGATAATGCTCCGATAACGCCACCGGCAACAATAGTGCCTTGAGTCGTAAGCGGTTTAATTTTTTGCTCTTTTTTCAAAGAGAAAATCATACGACCGGCTAAATAAATCACCATAACCGCAAATAACTTCGACATCAATTTGGCATCTAATCCGCTGATCACTAAACCAGCGAGAAATACCGAAATCATAATAGACGGAATAAAGATCTTACTGACGTTCCAATCAACATTACCTAATTTATGGTGGCGTTGTGCCGAAGAAAATGCGGTAATGACAATGGTCGAAAACGATGTACCTAAAGCGGCAGACATCAAATTCTCGGGTGTTACACCCGCCATCGGTAATAAGTAAACTAAGCTTGGTACGATAATTAAACCGCCGCCAATACCGAATAAACCTGCTAAAAAGCCAACGACGGTACCTAATGCAAGACAACTCAAAAATACTTCTATCATTACGATTTTCCTTTCTGATGCGGATTGTTCCACGCACGAGTAGGCTTGCGAAATTCACGTTTTTGATAGTCACGCTTTTGAAAATCTCGTTTTTCCGTACGCTCTATACGTGGTTTTTCAACCGTTTCTACTTTTTTCGATTCATTTAATAACACACCGGCGAATTCTTTCATCACTTTGCGATACACATCTCGCTTAAACGAAACCACCTGACGCACCGGATACCAAAAACTTACCCAACGCCAGCCATCAAACTCCGGGCTTTTAGTTGTTTTTAAATCAATCGAATTTTCATCACTGAGAAGTTGTAGCAAAAACCAACGTTGTTTTTGCCCGATACACACTGGCTGAGAACCGTCACTACGCACTAAGCGTTTGGGTAATTTATATTTCAGCCAATATTTAGACGCCCATAATAATCGTACATCTTTTTTGGTTAAGCCGACTTCTTCATAAAGCTCACGGTACATTGCCGTTTCAATGTTTTCACCCTCGTTAATGCCACCTTGCGGAAATTGCCAAGAGTTTTGTCCAAACCGTTTTGCCCACAGAACTTGTCCTGCTTTATTGCAAATGACGATACCAACATTTGGGCGGTAGCCATCGAAATCGATCACTTAACCACCTTATTTATTTTAGGTAATAGAGAAAATAGGTGAGATTGTTTCACACTTTACGGCTTAGAACAACCTTTAAAGCCAATTTTGTAGATAACTCTGTGGATAAGTTGTCAAACGAATGCGTATTCTAATCGAATAACTTTATTAACTCCTTGTTTTTATTTGTAGGATAATTCAGGTTTATTTTAGATCAATATGCGATCTTTTTTAGTGACAGGATCAGTTTTTTTAGGGAATAATTCAACAAGTATATGGATAACCTTCCAGATAATCTAACTAATGTTGGGTTTTATTCACATTGGCTAGCTATTTATCCCCATCATCTGTGGATAAAAGTGTGATAGATCGGCATAATGATCGTGAATAACTTTGAACATCATAAAGAAAGGGCTAAATTCCATAATAGAAACAATAAGTTATGATGTTATACACAAATGTTAGCAAGTTCAAAAAAGTATTGGTTGTTTTTTGCTCAACAAAAAGAAAGGCAGATCGTTTTTATGATCTGCCTTTAGCTTTAGGATATATCACATTATCTTTTGCTTGTTTTATATACTTTCATCGCTTCTGGAAGCAGACGTTCAAGGTTTGCTTGGCGTTCTTCATTAGATGGGTGAGTTGAGAAGATAGAAATGCCTGAATTACCAGCCGCTTTACTCATTTTTACCCATACATTTGGTGCAGCGGAAGGGTTATAACCTGAACGAGCCATTAGCATTAAACCGATTTCATCCGCTTCAGTTTCTTGACTGCGAGAGAACGGTTTATTTACGATTAAATCCGTGCCAGTACTAAGTAAGCCACCGGTATCCGCTCCAAGTGCAACAGACACTGCGGCATCGGCTACCGCACCTAAAATACCGGTCGTCATTTCGACGTTATAAGCGGATTTACTATGTTCTTGCAATGCGTGTGCCATTTCGTGTCCCATAACGGTTGCAATTTCATCATCCGTCATATTTAAGCGCTCAACAAGCCCAGTATAAAAGCCCATTTTTCCGCCCGCCATTGCCCATGCGTTTAATTCTTTTGAACGGAATACGGTAATTTCCCAGTTAAACGGCACACCGGTCGTATTTGCTTGTTCTGCGTAAGGTTTCATACGATTAAATATGGTTTGTACCCGTTTAGCTGTTGCAGAATTTCGATCAATAGCTCGCGCATTTTGCTGCTTCATTTGCATATAGCCTTGTTCTGCTTTGCTATTCATTTGGTGGGTGTTCATACAAGCGGCAATCGTTGCCAGTATAAATGCGGAAAAACCGAGTTTTTTCACTAATTTCATCTTCATTCCTTACTGATTTGTATTTTATGATGCTTAAAGAAACCAAATATTTGGCATTGATAATGAATAAAAATTCAATACTTATTCTAGTTCTGATCAGTTGTAGAAGCAAACAAACAATGCGATTATAGTGGATATTTTATTTTTGGGTGAAGACAGCACAAGATGAGCAAATCGAAAGGATTTCAATTTAAGCAATTTTTTATCGCACATGATAAATGTGCCATGAAAGTGAATACGGACGGGATCTTATTGGGCGCAATTGTAGATGTAGCGAAAGCAAATCAGATCTTAGATCTCGGTACCGGCACCGGTTTAGTCGCAGTGATGTTAGCGCAACGAACCGCGGAAGCGACACAAATTACTGCACTTGAATTAGAGCCGAATGCTTATCAACAAGCGGTCGAAAATTGCCAAAATTCTGCATTTTCTGGCCGCTTACAAGTTTGCCAAGGTGATGTCTTGCAACACAATTTTGCGCAGAAATTTGATTTGATTGTTTCTAATCCGCCTTATTTTACCGATAGTTTGGCTTCACGCTCTCATGCAAGAGATTTGGCACGAGCCGCTACACAAAGCCATTTGGCTTGGCTATTACAGGCAAAGCAATGGTTATCGGCACAGGGTGAAATTACTTTTATTTTGCCCTTTGATGCGGCGGAAAAATTGCGAGAGCAAAGCCAGACAAGCGGTCTGTTTTGTACAAAAATTTGCAAAATTATCACTAAGCAAGGGCAACAACCTAAACGTATGATTGTGAGTTTTTCGCTCAGAAATGCCCCGCTTCAAGTGCAAGAATTGGTGATTTATAATTCGGATAATCAATATACTGAAGCATTTAAACAGCTGACTAAGGCGTTTTATCTCAATATGTAATCAACAAAAAAACCGACCAATTGGTCGGTTTCTGCGTTACGCTATTTTATTCTTCTAATTCGGCGAGATCTAAAAGTTCTGGTGAAAGGATAATACCAGTGAGATCGGCATAAACATAATCTTCAGGGAAGAATGTCACGCCGCCAAAGTTAACCGGCGTATCAACTTCACCAATGTCCGCATCATCAGCACCAACAGGAATTGGCGCTAGCGCATGAATACCGATGTCTAGGGTTTCAAGCACATCAAGTTGGCGCACCGCACCGTACACAATAATGCCTTCCCAGCCGTTATCGACCGCTAATTGTGCTAATTCCGCATCAATCAGCGCACGGCGAACGGCACCGCCGCCATCTACGAGCAGCACACGACCGTTACCTTCTTCTTCCAGCACTTCTGCAATTAACCCATTGTTTTCGAAGCATTTTACAGTTGTGATTTTGCCGTAAAAAGATGATGCACCGCCGAAGCTGGAAAAAATAGGCTCCACGACATCAACTTGATCAGAATAAATATCACAAAGTGCTGAGGTATCAATACGCATAAGATGCTCCTGTTTATAAAATTGTTTATCGGTTTGGAGTATAACTCTAGATAGCGAATTTACAAAATTTTTGGCGATTTCGCCCGCTTATTTTGCGAGATAGCTCACATTTTTAAACATATAACTAAAATGCGTGATATATAACCTCAGATTCTTTCTCTAAAGCTGAGCGCTCTGTTACATTTTTGCCATTCTTTAATTAACATTTAATTTACATTATGCACAACAGAGACCTTTACCCACACTAAATCCTACAAGATGTTATCGACAAAAGTTTTGCCAAATCACAAAGTAGCTTGAAAATGCTTGCTATTTTAAGCTTTCTTGGTGGCGGTTATGTGAGTTTCGGCTATATCGCTTATCTCAAAGTGGTTAGCGGTATTCCGCCGGAATGGGGCGGACTTGCTAACTTATTGGGCGCAGCGGTTTTCCCGATTTGTTTAATTTGTATTTTGATTGGCGGCGGTGAGCTAGCGACCGGTAATATGATGCTGATGGCATTAGGTAAATTCAGTAAAAAAGTTAGCTTACCGAAATTAGTCCGCAACTGGGTGATTGTCAGTTTAGGTAACTTAGTCGGTGCTGTGACAATGGCATTTTTCTTAGGCCATTATGTCGGCTTAGCGGAAGGTGTTTCGGCAGCGAAAACCATTGCGATTGCGGAAGCTAAAGTACATATGGACTTCGGCCGCGCATTTATTTCGGCAATTGCTTGTAACTGGATGGTTTGTATGGGCATTTGGTTCTACTTCGGCGCAAAACAAACCTCAGGGCGAATTTTAGCGATGTGGTTCCCTGTGATGACCTTCGTATTAATCGGTTTACAACATTTTGTAGCGAATATGTTTATTATTCCGGCAGGTATTTGGGCGGGGGCGAACGTTACTTGGGGACAATTCTTCTTTAATATGATTCTGGTGTTCTTGGGTAATGTGACTGGTGGTGCGGCATTCGTTGGTGCTTCTTATCTGTTTGCCTATAAGCATTTACTGAAAGACGACTACTCAATCTAAGCTAATTTCAAGCGGTTATTTTTCTGTAAAATTTTGCCAAAAAATGACCGCTTGTTTCTTTTCTAAAAAGCCCTTCCGAATCATGCTAAATTTTGTACAAAACCGCTTGTGTTTCAGAAACAAAAAACGCTACGATCTTGTTTAAAAATTATTAAAGTTGGGATATCAAATGAGCTTAGATAAATACTATCTGAAAATGGAAGAGCATTTTCTGTATGTGCCTTACTACAATCATCACCGCCGTATTCGTGTGCTATTGCCGAAAGATTATCACAACGAGAATTGGCAAACTTATCCTGTACTTTATATGCATGATGGGCAAAATGTGTTTTATAGTAAAGAATCCTATTCGGGTTATTCGTGGAAAATCATCCCGACTATTAAAAATCACCAAGAATTTCCAAAACTGATTATTGTCGGGATCGATAATGCGACGGTACACCGTTTAGACGAATATGCGCCGTGGCGTACCGATGTCGGACATACGCCCGAGGCACGTAATGCCGGCGGTATGGGCGTGGAATACGGGCAGTGGGTGGTGAATACGGTGAAACCGTTTATTGATTCACACTACCGAACCAAACCGCAACGTGAGCATACGCTATTAGCTGGTAGCTCGATGGGCGGCATTATTACCGCTTATATGGGGGCAGCTTATCCGGATACTTTCGGCCATTTAGGCGTGTTTTCTTCTGCGTCTTGGTTTAGCGAATCCGCCTTTTTAGATTTTGTACATCGTCATCCGCTGAATAAAGCGAGCAAAGTGTTTATTCAAGTCGGCACGAACGAAGGCGATGATATGGATGCACAGTATATTTCAAATATGAATCAGGCTTATATCAATAGTTCGCTTTATTACTATCAAGCGCTACTTCGCACTTTTCATCCAATTGATAACATTCGCTTAAAAATTATGGCAAATGAAACCCACCATGAAGTACATTGGGCAAATCATTTTGTGGAATTTTTAAGTTTTTCGTTAATGGGAAAATAGACGAGCAAAGAAAGCAAATAAGCGGTTAAATTTTGCAATTTTTTTGCAGAATTTAACCGCTTGTATTTTGGGAAAGAGAAGTATTTAGATAATATTTTGCTCTGCCAATTTACCTAAGAAATACGGCATCATTTTACGCCATGACGGCCAGTCGTGTTCTACGTCATGTCCCCAATAATCAAACCACGCCGGAATAGCTTTCGCATTAAACGCTTCTTGTAAACGGCGGGTATCTTCCACGTGCTGATCTTCCCAATCACCTTGTCCGACCGCAATAATAAAATGATTTTGGCGGTAACGATTTAAGAACCAATCGTCATTCTGTCCCCAAAGCGAATCGATAGACGAATTAAAATAGACGGTCGGGTCACCGTAAAATTCACCGGTAAAGAAACGTGCATCATAAACGCCGCTCAGTGCAATGGTAGTATCAAACAGATCCGGATGACGAAGTGCAAAATTGACCGAATGGAATGCCCCCATACTGCAGCCGGTGGCGATCATCGTGCCGTTCCAGCTCGATTCATGGCGAATTAACGGCACTAATTCGTGGACGATATAACGGTCGTAAGCGTTATGCGCCAACGCCATATCGTGTCCGGATTTATGTAACGCCAACCACGATTCGCTATCGTAGGAATCCGGTGTGTAGAACTTGATTAAACCGCGATCAATAAATTCACGACAGGCTTCAATCATACCGAAATTACCGTATTCGTTTTGATTACCTCCCGAGGAAGGAAACACGATAACCGGTTTGCCGGCATGACCGTACACATTAAAGTGCATTTCACGACCTAATTCACCACTCCAATGGCTTCTTCTTTCAAAATGCATGGTTAGCTCCTTTACTGTTTTTGTTGTGCAAAACGGACAATTTCACGTAATTGTTCCATCGTTTTGGTGCGAACTAAAATGCCGTGTTCGCCCATAATTTTGGCAAATACGCCCGGTACGGTTTGTACGCTGATAATATTGTCGGCATACTGACGGCAAACGTCCTCAATACTGTTCAGATAATTTTGGTTCGCTTTACGTGAGATATATACCACATTCCACGGATGGGTAATGTCAGCATAGAATTTATTTTCCGTCACGATATTGGCGTATTCGCGGAACACATCAAAATCATTTGCATAGTTCCACATATCAATGGTTAAACCGCCCGGCGGACGGCAGTTGATTTCAAGCGGTAATAATTCACCGGTTTTTTTCACACGGAAAAACTCAAAGTGGAAGAATCGCTCACGCACTTTAAAGGCTTCCACACAAATTTTGCCTAACTCGACTAATTTTGGTGAGATTTCACGTGGGACGTAATAGAACATATCGCCGTCTTTTTCTACCGTGTCTAACACCGCTTCGGAATATTCGAGGCTGGAGTAGAACACGATATTGCCCTCGTGATCGGTTAAGCCGTCAAAGGTCACAATATCTCCGTCAATAAATTCTTCCATAATATATTCAACCTGCGGATTTTGAACGGCGAAGAATTCATTTAACTGCGCTTCGTTACGCACTTTGTAAGTATCCGATGCGCCAACACCCGAGTTCGGTTTAATGATTACTGGGAATTTCAGCTCTTTTGTCAATTTGCGAGCGTCTTGTTCGTCTTTAAATACACGTCCTTTTGCCACCTTCAAACCGGCCTTGCGAAATACTTCTTTCATTTGCGCTTTGGTTTTAATCGTGAGCATATCCTCATTTTTATAACCGAACACGTTGAAATCGGTACGTAATTTGGCATCCAGCTCAAGCCAATATTCGTTATGCGATTCAATGCGGTGAATGCGCCCGTATTTATGTGCAAAGTAACCGACCGCACGATAAACTTGATCATAATCTTCCATATTATCCACACGATAATATTCGGTTAAATGGGCTTTTAAGGTATCGCTCAGTTGCTCATAAGGCGTATCGGCAATGCCTAACGTATTAATGCCTTTTTCCTTCATTCGGACGGCAAACGTCTCAAAATTAGTCGGAAAATGCGGTGAAATCATCACAAAGTTGAGTGGTGTTGTCATATGTTGCGTTCCTAAAATAAACAAATTTTTATTAAAAAATATTATATATGTATAGATTCTAAGCGACTTTGAGGTGTTTGGGTAATGATTTTCACATTTTATTGATTTTAGTAAATAATCAGTGAAGTATGAGGTTGGATGTTGATAGGAAGCTAACTGAGAGAATATAGAGAAAATAAAAGCGGTCGGTTTCTTTGCAAAATTTGCTAGAAAACCGACCGCTTGTAAGCCGTTTAGCGATTATTTATTTTCAATCGCAAGGCTTTTGTTGTCTGCAAGGTGAAGATTCATTTGATTGTATGGAATCTCAATACCGGCTTTATCAAATTCAAGTTTGACCATTTCGGTAATTCCCCAGTAAGCTGTCCAGTAATCAGCTGTTTTCACCCAAGGGCGAACTACAAGCTGAACACTATTTGCCGATAATGCACCGACTGCTACCACAAATGCCGGATCTTTTAATACTAAAGCGTTATTTTCTAAGAGACGAGATACAATTTCTTTCGCCTCTTTTAAGTTAGATTCGTATGAAATATCAAAGATAAAATCAATACGGCGAACATCATTGGCAGAGTAGTTGACGATGCTGTCCGAGAACACTTTGCCGTTTGGGATCAATACGGTTTTGTTGTCACCAGTACGCAATTCCAACACTAATAAACCCATTTGCTCAACCGTACCGGTCATACCGCCGGTTTCGATTAAATCGCCTTTACGGAACGGTTTGAAGATTAATAACATCACACCTGCCGCAAAGTTTTGTAATGAGTTTTGCAGTGATAGACCAATGGCTAAACCTGCCGCACCGATTAATGCCACTAACGAGCTAGTGTTAATGCCTAATTGTGAAAGTGATGCAATCACCACAATCAATAACAATAAGAAATAGCTGATTGAGCTAACAAAGCTTTGTAACATTTCGTCTTTAGTTGAAGCTAAAGCCGCTTTGCCTAATAACTTACTGATTAAGCGAGCAAAGAATTTACCAACAACAAAAATGACAACGGCTAATAATACCTTTGTACCGTATGGGATAACCCAATCGTTTAATAAAGTTTGCATATCCATAGTGCTTACTTTATCAATCACTTTTGTTGTTTCAGCTACAACATCAACCTGTTGCACTGTTTCAGCGGTTTTTTCTGCTGACATTTGATTTTCCTTTATGTTGACATCCTTCACATCAAGTTGAAGGATAGAGAAATTGAAGGTGCGCATTTTGCACAAATTGCGTACTAATGACAATAGAAATCATGATTAGTGCAGGCTATTTGTAAAATTTTCGATAAATCTGACCGCTTGCCTGCCTTGCTAGGGGCGATTATGTTAAAATTAGCACAAATTTTTTATCAAGAAGTAAAACCAATGACTACAGAGAAAGTAATTAATGCCAGCGTGCAATTTTTCACCATTAGTGATGATGAAGCGGGGCAACGTTTAGATAATTTCTTACTCGCCAAATTGAAAGGCGTACCGAAAAGTTTAATTTACCGCATTGTGCGTAAAGGCGAAGTGCGTGTGAATAAAGGCAGAATCAAACCGGAATATAAATTACAAGAAAACGATGTTGTACGTGTACCGCCGGTGCGTGTTGCCGAGAAAAACGAAGCGCCGATTTCCACTAAATTGAATAAAGTTGCCGAGTTAGAACAGCAAATTTTGTATGAAGATGATGTGATGTTAGTAATTAACAAGCCGTCTGGAATTGCGGTTCACGGCGGGAGCGGCTTGAGTTTTGGTGTTATCGAAGCTTTGCGTGCTTTACGCCCACAGGCAAGATTTTTAGAATTAGTTCATCGTATCGACCGTGATACGTCCGGCATTCTGTTAGTGGCGAAAAAGCGTTCGGCTTTGCGTAATCTGCACGAGCAATTGCGTGAAAAAGTAGTGCAAAAGGATTATCTCGCTTTAGTGCGTGGGCAATGGCAATCGCACGTTAAAGTGATTAGAGCGCCATTGTTGAAAAATGAATTAGCAAGCGGTGAACGTATTGTTAAAGTAAGCGAAGAAGGCAAACCGTCTGAAACTCGTTTTGCGATTGAAGAACGCTATACCAATGCAACTTTAGTTAAGGCCTCACCGGTAACCGGTCGTACTCACCAAATTCGTGTGCATACCCAATATGCCGGACATCCGATTGCTTTAGACGATAAATACGGCGAAGCGGAATTCGACAGTAAAATGAAAGCGGTCGGTTTACACCGTTTATTTTTACACGCCTATTCAATTCGTTTCGAACACCCGAAAACCGGCGAAGAAATGCTGATTACCGCCCCATTGGACAAAACTTTAAAAGGTGTATTGGCGAAGTTGAGAGCAGAAAAATAGCTAAGAACAGGAGGCTGTGATGAGTTTAAGTGTCGAGCATCTGCAACATACAGCAGACACTTTGGAACAAGCCATTTTACGTTTAACGGAAACGGATCCTAAAGAGACTGTGTTATATGATTTATTTCGTAATGTAGCTATTAAGAGCTTTGAACTTTCTTTAGAAACGACAGGGAAATTACTTAGAAAAGTACTGAAATTGTATAGTGGTAGTCCACGAGAAATAGATCGTCTAGTATTCAATGACTTATTTCGCTATGCCAATAAACACGGTTTACTTGACGAAGCTGCGACTGAACGTTGGTTAACTTACCGAGCAAATCGTAATATTACCGCCCACGATTATGGGGTGGTTTTTGCCGAAGAAACATTAACAATGTTGCCCCACTATTTAGTTGATTTACGTACACTAGCCGGTGTAATGAAAGAGGTTTTTGATGCGTCAGCCGATTGAAAAATTAGCAGTTAAGCCAAAACATCTATCCGTTATTTTGCAAATTTTGGCGGAAAATGCACCGCTTGCAGAGGTGTGGGCTTATGGCAGCCGTGTAAATGGTAATGGACACGAGGGAAGTGATTTGGATCTTGTGGTAAAAGGCGATGCTGATCTTGTTCAGTTACAAGCTGCATTCCAAAATAGCCTGTTACCAATGTTAGTAGATATTCATCAATGGGAACGATTACCTATTAGTTTTCATACCAATATTTTGACGAATTATGTTGTACTACAAGGGAACGGATAATGAATTCCCAAAAAAAGGGAGTTGCAATTTTTATTATTGTGCTCTCTATTCTATTGTATTCTATTTATATTACTAAAAATAATGATATAAGCTCTGCATTTGGTGTCGTTTATATTATTGTTGCTTATATTATATGTTTACCTTTCTTAATAAAAGAAACAATAGGAAATAAAAATAGATACGATAAACTTATTGAAAAATATAAAAATACTTTTTCTAAAAAAGCAAAAGAAGAAATTGACAAAGAATTAGAAAAATTTTCTTGGGGAGAGGAATTTCTAAAAATAGTAGTAACACCATTAATTTTCGCTTGGTTTGCTATGCCAATAATTTCATATCCTTATACGCGTTATTTAGGGCAGGATACTACTTATTTTGCTGAAGTCTATGATAAGGAAAGTTCTGGTCATGGACGAAGTAAATATTATTATACCAAAATAAAATCTGATAGTTTTGGAAGAGAAACGCTAACATCTAGAATTATCTATAATAAATTCCCTATTAAGTCAAAATTAATAATAAAGAAAAGAATTTCTTTATTGGGAAGTTATATTGAATATGATTATATTAAATATCAATAAATGTTATTTAAAGGATAAAAGTACATTCCATGCAAATTCATTTCAAAAATTATCAAAAAAAAGACCGCTTGTTAGATTTAACTCAGCCGCAAATTATGGGGATTTTAAACTTTACCCCTGATTCTTTTTCCGATTCGGGTAAGTTTTTCAGTTTAGATAAAGCGTTATTCCAAGTGGAAAAAATGTTGAATGACGGAGCGGATATTATTGATATCGGTGGTGAATCAACTCGCCCTAATGCGGAACTTGTGACATTGGAGCAAGAGTTGGAACGTGTTGTACCGTTAGTGGAAGCGGTGCGGAAACGTTTTGATTGTTTGATTTCGGTTGATAGTTCAAAAGCGGAAGTGTTTAAACAGTCAGCAGAAGCAGGTGCCGATATTCTAAATGATATTCGAGCCTTAACCGAGCCGAATGCGCTAGACACTGCTGTTGAGTTAGGTTTGCCGATTTGTTTAATGCATATGCAAGGTAATCCGCAGAATATGCAACAAAATCCGGTGTATGATGATGTATTGGAAGAAGTGGCGGATTTTCTCAATCAACGCATTTTTGAATGTATCACGGCTGGGATTCCAAAAGAACATATTATCCTCGATCCTGGCTTTGGTTTTGGTAAAAGTGTAAAGCATAACTTTACGCTGCTTAAGTATTTAAAAGCCTTTTCGGATGCCGGTTTTCCAGTGCTTGCCGGTTTATCTCGTAAATCCATGCTCGGAGCGGTAACCGGCAGACCAGTTGAGCAACGTGTGACAGCTTCGGTGGTCGGTGCATTAATTGCGGTGCAAAACGGCGCTAAAATTATTCGTGTACATGATGTAGCAGAAACTGCCGATATGTTGAAAGTCTGGAAGGCGGTAGCGGAATGTGAATAAATAAAAAAGAGATGTGAGTTAATCTTCACATCTCTTTTTGTTTAGCCTTTAGTAAGAATACACTTCGTTTTTCACCGGTTCCCAATTGACTCTGATTCGATCACTTGGTGCTTGTGGCTCTTGGAAAGATGATTCTTTTTCTTCAGGTTGAACAGGTAGCGCTACCGGCTCAATTACTTCTTCTTGTGCGATATCTAATTGATCTTGGTTATCGCTATTATCAATTTCGCTTCTAACAATACGAGCTGATTTTTTAGTTACTTTAGCTTTTCTTGTTTTTTTGTTCGTTGTTTTTTTGACATTAGTCGGCTTAGTGACAGCCTTTTTGGCTTTTGTCGGCTGTAAATAAGTCGCTTTCAATGTATTACACCAAGCTTGGCTAAATTGTGCCTTTTGTGAATGTCCGTGCTGTTGCAATTTTTTAGCTAAAAAACGTTGTGAAGCTGGATCTTGTGTAAGGATAAGATAATTATCTTCTCCAATCACTTGGCTGAGAGTCGTTTGATAAACAGCCATTTGATACAACATTCGATTACCCTCGGATAATTTAGCACCCTTAGATTTCCGTTCCTTAGGATAGAGACATTGTTCGTATTTGTTTTTTTCAATGACCCATTTTTGTACATCTTCATTCGAAATCTGATATTTTGCTTTTCTTGTGTTGGATGAGTTCGAATCAGTGTAACTTCCGCAAGCAGTCAGCAGCAACACAATAAATAATGTGAGCGTCCTGAATGTTAATTTTTTCATTAGTGGTAGTACCTTTGTAGAAGAGTTCGCAAATTATACAGAGTATTTTCAATTTTTCATTACAAATTTTATAATTTGAATAACTTTATTACCTTAATTTTAACTTATCAATCAGGATAAATTATTGAAGAATATTTTACGATAACCTTGTATCACACTACAAAAAGCACTAGAGTATTTAACTTTTCTGAGCAAGCTAAAGGAACTTATCATGACAGTACGAGTATATGGGATTAAAAACTGTGACACGGTAAAAAAAGCGCTTAAATGGCTTGAAGCATATCAGCTACAACCCGTTTTACATGACTATCGTGTAGAGGGATTAACTACTGAATGGCTTGAACAAATTGAGAGCCAATTCGGTTGGGAAGCTTTGGTGAACAAGCGCTCAACTACTTGGCGTAATTTAGATGACGCGGTTAAAAATAATCTAGATCGTACAACAGCATTAAAAGTGCTATTAGAGCAACCGACCCTAATTAAACGCCCGATTATTTTACAAGACGGTATTGCGCTCATTGGCTTTGATGTCAAACAATATGAACAAGCGTTCGGTAAATAATTTATTTTTGGAAATTAGAATATGAAAAACAACATCATCAACCTCGCACAAGATTTAATTCGTCGTCCCTCAATTAGTCCGGCTGATCAAGGCTGTCAACAAGTGATTGCAGATCGTTTGCAGCAGTTAGGCTTTACACTCGAGTGGTTGCCATTCGGCGATACGTTAAATTTATGGGTGAAGCATGGTAGCGGACATCCTGTAATTGCATTTGCTGGACATACTGATGTGGTGCCGGTTGGTGATGAAACTCAATGGACTTATCCTCCGTTTGAAGCTTGTATTGTGGATAATATGCTTTACGGACGTGGTGCGGCAGATATGAAAGGTTCGCTTTCCGCTCTGGTTGTTGCCGCAGAAGAATTTGTTAAAGCAAACCCAAACCATGCCGGCACGATTGCATTGCTGATTACTTCCGATGAAGAGGCGGCGGCAAAAGACGGCACGGTAAAAGTGGTGGAAACACTGATGGCGAGAGGCGAACCGATTCACTATTGCGTAGTGGGAGAACCTTCTAGCGGCAAAGTGTTAGGCGATGTGATTAAAAATGGCAGACGAGGCTCAATTACCGGTGATCTTTATATCGAAGGTGTACAAGGCCATGTTGCTTATCCGCATTTAGCCGAAAATCCGGTGCATATGGCATTAAATTTCTTAACCGAATTAACCACTTATCAATGGGATAACGGGAATGAATTTTTCCCACCGACCAGTTTACAGATTGCTAATATTAAAGCGGGAACCGGTAGTAATAATGTCATTCCGGGCGAATTATACGTGCAATTTAACTTACGTTATTGCACCGAAGTGACCGATGAAATTATCAAAAACAAAGTGGCGGAAATGTTAGCTAAATATCAGTTAAAACACCGCATTAGCTGGAATTTATCTGGTAAACCGTTTTTAGCAGGTAATGGGGAATTAGTCAAAGCAGCAGTACAAGCGGTCGAAAATGTCACAAAAATTACCCCTCGTTTAGATACGAGCGGAGGGACTTCAGACGGTCGCTTTATCGCATTAATGGGTGCGGAAGTTGTCGAGTTCGGGCCGTTAAACGCTACTATTCATAAAGTGAATGAATGTGTTAATGTTGATGACCTTGGCAAATGTGGAGAGGTGTACTATCAAATCCTCGAATACTTACTCAAAAGTTAATGCTGAGGAAAGATTAAAATGATAGCAAGCCTCGAACAAATCCTCACCGGTAAAACACGCGAACATCTTGTGCCGTTGCCGAATCCGTTATCGAATAAACACTTTTTGCAAGCTGAGGTGGTCGATGCCTTTCTAGCATTGCAGCAGGCAGCAAAAGAAGCCGGTTTTAATTTACAGCCTGCTAGCACTTATCGTGATTTCGAACGCCAAATGCTGATTTGGAATGCAAAATTTAATGGTGAACGCAAAGTACATGATGATAGCGGCTGTGCGATTGATATGGCTAAATTGGACGATTTACACAAAATCCAAGCGATGATGCGCTGGTCGGCAGTACCCGGTTCCAGCCGTCATCATTGGGGAACGGAAATTGATATTTTTGATCCCGATTTGCTGCCGGAAGGGCAAAATTTACAGCTTGAGCCTTGGGAATACCAAACCGGCGGTTATTTCGCACCATTAGCCGAATGGCTGCACCATAATGCCGAACATTTCGGTTTTTATTTTCCTTTCAACGGTGTGAATAATATCAAAGTTGGTTATGAGCCTTGGCACATCAGTTATCGTCCGATTTCCGCGGAATATGAAAAGCTATTCAGTCATGAGATTTTGCAAAAATCGTGGCAAAATGAACCTCTTGCCGGTAAACCCTGCTTACTTGAACATTTTAATCAGCTATTTAGCTGATATTTCCTACCATGGAATACTCCGACGGCACGGAAATAGCACATACTTTTTCTTATTCTGTGTACCTTGGTGCTTTCCGTGGTTAATTACCGAATAATTTTTTTGCAATTAATATAATGACAATTCAACTTATCAACGAATCTTCGCATACTGAGAAATTTCAGCAAATTTGTGACAAATGGCAACTAGCTCACGACCCATCCGCTATTCTTGCGCTAGTTTTAACTGACGAGCGTTTAGAGCTGCGTAAACTGGACGAACCGAAACTCGGTGCGATTACCGTGAATTTTGTCGATGGCACTATGGCACACCGCCGTAAATTCGGTGGCGGTCGAGGCGAAGCGGTAGCAAAAGCAGTGGGGATCAAAGGTGATTATTTACCTACGGTTATTGATGCTACCGCAGGACTCGGCAGAGACGCTTTTGTATTGGCCTCTGTCGGCTGTAAAGTATTATTAATTGAACGTAACCCAATTGTAGCGGCGTTATTGGAAGACGGTTTGGCAAGAGCCTATGCCGATCCGGAAATCGGCACATTTATGCAAGAACGAATGATTTTAGCCGACGTGCGTAATATCTCGTTACTAGACGCAGCACAGCAAATGGCTGATGTGGTTTATCTCGACCCGATGTATCCGCATAAACAAAAGAGTGCGTTAGTGAAAAAAGAAATGCGAGTATTCCAACATTTAGTTGGTGCAGATTTAGATTCAGATGATTTTTTTGCGCCGGCAAAAGCTCTTGCCCGTAAAAGAGTGGTGGTAAAACGTCCGGACTATGCGCCCTTTTTAGCGGGGCAAAAACCGGATTTTTCGCAAACCACGAAAAATCACCGCTTTGATGTTTATCTTTCACATTTAAAATCTGCGTAAATTTTTGTGAAAATCAGACTGCTTGTCCTATGAACTTCTAGGCAAGGCACTGTTTTTTTAGTAGGATCACAATCTTTATAGTTTTTTAGGTCTAATAGGACAAGGTGTTATCGTGCCACAACGTGATTATGCAGCCCGCTCGAACAAAAAAAAGGGTACTAATAAATCTCTCATTTTAGGGATTATCATTCTCTTACTTTTGGCTGGTGGGATTGGTCTATGGGTATTAAAAGAAAATGCACCGACGCAAGCAATACCTGTAGCGCAACCGACTCAACCAGTTCAGCAGCCGCAAGGCCCTGCCTTACCGAGTCGACCGGAAGAGGTGTATAGCTATATTCGTGATTTGGAAACACGTGAAGTGTTAACCGACAATAGCCAGAAATCACAAGAAAAATTAGCTCAGCTTTCAGCAGAACAAAAACAGCAGCTTGAGGCAAAATTAAAGCAAGAAGAAGCGGCTCGTTTAGCATCGGAAAAACCGGCAACTCAGCCTGAAGCAGCGACACCGGCAGCATCGACTGAAACAGTAACAGAAGCGCAACCTGCGGTTGTTGCGTTAACACCGGAAGAGTTAGCTGCAAAGAAAGCGGCTGAACAAAAGGCGGCGAAATTAGCGGAAGAAAAACGTAAGCAAGCAGAATTGAAGAAACAACAAGAGCTTGCGAAGCAGAACCAAGCTCCGGTTGAAACGGCTAAACCGGTGGAAACCGCAGCAAGCGCAGAACAACAAGCAAAACTCGCAGCAGCAAAAGCGAAAAAAGCGGAACAAACCAAAGTAGTTGCAAGTGCGGCAAAACCAGCAGATAAAGCAACTAATCAAGCGGGTCGTTTCGGTTTACAATGCGGTGCATTTAAGAATAAAGCGCAAGCTGAAAATATGCAGGCTCGCTTAGCGATGGCTGGTTTTAATGCGCGTATTAGTTCAAGTTCTGATTGGAATCGTGTTTTTGTCGGTCCGGTTGGAGACAGAGCAGCAGCATCGACTGCACAATCGAATGCCCGTAGCGTAGCGGAATGTGTGATTGTTTCGATGTAATCGAATTAGAAATAAAGAAGGCTCAGTTTTGTAACTGAGCCTTTTTTGTAACTGATTCGTTATTATTTTTTCAGTAAGAATGTTACTGCATCTACATAACGCTTAATAAATTCATTGGTTGATTGTGAATCCGCAAAACCTTCCATATTCAGTTGGTATTGACCGTTCACGAAAAATGCCGGTACACCACGAATTTTAAAATCTTCCGCTAATTGCACTTGTTTATTTACTAAACCGTTTACCGCAAAACTGTTGATGCCATTATCAAAATCCGCTTCGCTAACGCCGTTTGCAGTAAATATCGCTTTGATATCATCCATTGATTTGAATGCATCTTTTTGTGCTGCTTCGAATAATGCGGTTTTCACTTTATCTTCCACGCCTAATGCCATTGCTAATGCCCATGCACGAGTTAAATTCTCAGATTGGCGACCTAAGAAGTTCACGTGGTACTGAACTAATTTTGCATCTTGCGGAAGTGCCTGTTTAATTTGGCTTGGGATTTTATAAGTTAATTCAAAATCATAGCAATGTGGACAGTAGAATGAGAAAAACTCTACTACTTCTTTTTGTGCCGAAGGCGCTTGGCGCACTTGTGTATACTCTTTACCTTCTGCCGGAGCTGCCGCTAACGCTGTTGAATTTACGGTAAAAAGTGCGGAAAGTGCTACTAATGCTGATTTTAATGCAAATTTTTTCATTATGTTTCCTCAAATAAATAGATTCGCCTATTGGACTATCTTAGTCGTTTAAAATTCCACGGGCACGTAATAATGCCGTTTTGAAATCTTCTTCATAATCTTTTTTAATGCCGGGAATCGGCTCGTGTTTATCTGCATTACGCATTTTTAATTGATAAATTAAAACCTCATCACGTAATGCGGCATAGTTATCTGGTTCACCGACTTCAACTGAAAGTTGTTGTAAAATATCCATCAGATGTAAATCCGGGTTTTTACGCCAATGTTCACCTAATAACTCAAGTAATTCCTCTAAACGTTTGCATTTCATACTTTGCTTCCTTAAAAATCCTTGTTGAAAAGTTTTCGGAATCATATACTTTTAGCCATACTTTTGCAAAAAACTTGGACATAAAATGTTACAAATAGATCAAATCTCTGCGGTCATTTTATCCGGTGGGCTTGCTCGCCGTATGAATGGAGCAGAAAAAGGCTTGCAGATATTGAACGGTAAAACGCTAATTGCGCATATTGTGGAACGTCTTACGCCACAGATTGCTCAGATTCATTTGAATATCAATCGAGCACAAGCCGAATATCAAACACATTTCCCACAATTGCCTTTTTATGGCGATAGTTTGAGCGATTTCCAAGGACCTTTGAGCGGAATGCTATCCGGCTTTGAAAACATTGCCAGCGAATATCTGTTATTCGTCCCATGTGATACGCCATTCTTACCAAATAATTTAGTGAAAAAACTCTCGGTCGCATTAGCGATCAATCAAGCTCAAATCGCTTATGTGCATGACGGTGAGCGAGCGCATCCTACTATTGCCTTGATTCATCGTTCGGTAGCTGAACCGCTCCGTCACTATCTGGCAAGCGGTGAGCGTCGCCTATTCCAATTTTTCCAAACACAAAAAAGTGTTGCGGTAGATTTCTCCGAGCAAAAAGCTGCTTTTCAAAATATGAATACCTTTGCCGATTTGGAAAATTTTAGTTTAACAGTTACGAACACACCCAAATTATTGGGTATTACTGGTTATAGCGGCACTGGCAAAACTACCTTATTGGAAAAATTAATTCCAAAATTGACCGCTTGTAACATTAGAGTCGGGCTGATTAAACATTCTCATCACAATGTTGAAGTAGATAAACCGGGTAAAGATAGTCATCGCTTACGTGTAGCCGGTGCAAATCCGACTATGATTGCCTGTGAAGAGCGCTGGGCATTAATGACTGAAACACCGACACAAGCGGTCGATTTTCAGCAATTAATTGCAAAATTTAATCCTGAAACTGTAGATTTAATTTTGGTGGAAGGTTTTAAACACGAGCCGATTGCCAAGATTCAGCTGCACCGCCAAGCAATTGAAAAACCGTTACCGGAGTTAGATCAATGGACAATTGCAACTGCGACCGATTACCCGCTCACACGAGAGAATCGCTTAGATATTAATGATGTTGAGCAGATTGCGGATTTCATTCAGCAATGGCTTAAAAGCTAAAAGAAAGCGGTAAGATTTACTGAAAATCTTACCGCTTGTTGCTTATTTAAGACCGAGCTTTTTCTCGAGGTAGTGGATATTCGTGCCACCTTTACGGAAGTTTTCGTCTTCCATAATCAGATTGTGTAATGGAATATTGGTTTTAATTCCTTCTACAATCGTTTCTGATAAGGCATTTTGCATACGACGGATTGCAATATCACGATCTTCTGCAAAAGTAATCAATTTACCGATCATTGAATCATAATGCGGTGGTACGGTATAACCGGTATAAATGTGAGAATCCCAACGTACGCCTAAACCGCCCGGCACGTGTAAACGTGTGATTTTACCCGGAGAAGGTAAGAAGGTATTCGGATCTTCCGCATTGATACGGCATTCGATCGCATGACCTTTCACTTTAATGTCTTCTTGTTTAATTGAAATCGGAAGACCTGCCGCCACACGTAATTGCTCTTTTACTAAGTCCACGCCGGTGATCATTTCTGTTACCGGATGTTCTACTTGTAAACGGGTATTCATTTCGATGAAATAGAATTCACCGTTTTCGAATAAGAATTCAAATGTACCCGCACCACGATAGCCGATTTCACGACACGCATTCGCACAACGTTCACCGATGAATTTACGTAATTCAGGGGTAATACCCGGTGCCGGTGCTTCTTCCACCACTTTTTGGTGACGGCGTTGCATTGAACAGTCACGTTCCGCTAAATAAACCGCATTACCGTGTGTATCCGCTAAAACTTGGATTTCAATATGGCGTGGATTTTCTAAATATTTTTCCATGTACACCATATCGTTATTAAATGCTGCTTTCGCTTCCGCTTTGGTCATTGCGATAGATTCTTCGAGATCTTTCTCGTTGTATACCACACGCATACCACGACCGCCGCCGCCGCCAGACGCCTTAATAATAACCGGATAACCGATACGTTTTGCAATTTCTTTGTTTTTTACCGGATCGTTACCCACTGGGCCGTCAGAACCCGGTACGCAAGGCACGCCCGCTTTTTTCATTGCATTGATTGCCGATACTTTATCGCCCATTAAACGAATCACGTCGGCAGTCGGGCCGATAAAGGTAAAGCCTGAGTTTTCTACTTGTTCGGCAAAGTCCGCATTTTCAGATAAGAAACCGTAGCCTGGGTGGATTGCGTCTGCGTTAGTCACTTCTGCAGCGGCAATGATCATTGGAATATTTAAGTAACTTTTTACTGAAGGTGCTGGACCGATACAAATTGTTTCGTCCGCTAAAAGCACGTGTTTTAATTCACGGTCAGCCGTTGAGTGAACCGCAACCGTTTTGATACCAAGCTCTTTACACGCACGTAAAATACGTAATGCGATTTCACCACGGTTTGCAATGACAACTTTTTCTAACATTGGAGTTTTCCCCTTTTACCAAGGAAGAGAACGGAACACTCAGAAGAAGCTGTAAGCGGTCAATTTTACTGATTTTTTTGCAAAATTTGAGAGAAAATAGACCGCTTGTCAGCTTGTAGAATTCCGTGTATTCCGTTATTTCCGTGGTGAATAAATTATTCGATGATGATAAGTTTTTGGTCGAATTCAACCGCTTCGCCGTCGTTTACTAAAATCGCTTTAACCACACCGGCTTTGTCTGATTCGATACGGTTCATCATTTTCATTGCTTCAACGATACATAATGCATCACCAACGTTTACTGTTTGACCTACTTCAATAAATGGTTTTGCATCTGGGCTTGGGCTGCGGTAGAAAGTACCTACCATTGGTGAAAGCACTGCGTGACCGCTTACTTCTGCTGATGCAGCCGGCGCTGCAGCTGCAGGTGCCGCTTGTGCAACAGGAGCCGCTGCTGGCGCAACCGCTGCCGCTTGAGGTGCCGCAACATATTGCACTGCCGCTGATGCGGCCGGTTGAGCACGACTAATACGTACTGTACCTTCTTCTTCAGACACTTCTAATTCAGTGATGCCTGATTCTTCAACTAATTCGATAAGTTTTTTGATTTTGCGAATATCCATAGTGAGATTCCGTTTTTATAGTCAATTAAAAAGAGAAACTCTGCACAATACTGTGCAGAGTAAAAATCTTGTCTAGATTACCTGAATTTCGCCAATTTTGCGAATAAAATCTCGTAAAATTGGCGATATTCACGCAATTTTATAACTCATCGTAGCAGTTACAAAGCGAACTTATTTTAATAAATCTTCGTTCTTTTTGTAGTTCCATTTACTACGAGGTTTGTCAATATACTGAAAATACTCGTTGGTGAAAGTACCTTGTGCGCAAGTCACTTTGTCTCGGCGAGTATTGACTTGTTTGCTACCAATTGCGGCATTCAGTGTATCCGGCCCCGTCATCACGAAGACACCGCCTTCAATTCGGCGATTTTCAATATTGCTGACAATAATTTCGAGCGTATCTTTTAAGATAGGATGACCTTTCTCGCAAGCTAAAAAGAAATTGGTATATTTGTCACGACGTTTAATTAAGACTTCCTGATCATTTTCCCGAATAATTTGTGAGATTGGGAAGACCAAATGCCCGTCAATATCAATATAGATTCCGCCTTCTTGCAATAATGTAAACACACGCCAAAAATCTGCTTGCGCCGCACCGTCGGTTAGCTTGCTATAAGCATTAAATGTGCGTTCATCAGCATTCGCCTTAATATAAGCCTCACGATCTTCAGTACTGACATAGCGATAATCGTAACTTAGCGACATTAAGCGGTTAAACAGATAATTCGCATATACCGGTAACGTTACTTTGTTTGAATAATTGGTTTGCCAAATGGTTTTCGTGATTCGGGTAGTTTGCTTCGACTTAATTTTTGCCGGACTATATTCCGGAATGGTAAAACGAAGTTTAGGCAAAACGGCATGAAACGGGTAGCTTAATACTTTAACAATATTGCCGAATAAGCGTTCTAAACCGTTACAGACGACAATCAGCGATTCATATTTCACCGGATTAGCCATTCATCATTTCTCCTAATTGTATTTTTTGTAATTCTGAAATTGCGAAGTCGAGCGCATAATCATAACCTTTTGCACCTAAACCGCAAATCACGCCTTTTGCAACATCACTTAGATAAGAATGATGGCGGAAAGGTTCACGGGCGTGAACATTCGAAAGATGGACTTCAACAAACGGAATAGACACAGCCAATAACGCATCACGAATCGCAACACTAGTGTGGGTAAATGCACCCGGATTAATAATAATGAAATCGGTATTTTGAAAGGCTTGATGAATACGATTAATCAGCGGCTCTTCACCGTTTGCTTGGAAGTAATCTAATTCGTAGCCTTGTGCCTGTGCCGATTGTTGTAAGTGTTGTTCAATATCTGCGAGGGTTTGTGAACCGTAAATATGCGGTTCACGTTTACCTAACATATTTAAATTCGGACCATTGAGGAGAAGAATTTTTTTCATATCGATTCCTTACAAGCGGTAAAAAAATCCCCCTCTTTTGCAAGAAGGGGGCGGAAAGATTTAATTACTCTTCAATAGTACGAAGTAATTCGTTGATACCCACTTTACCTAATGTTTTCGCATCAACTTTTTTCACGATAACTGCGCAATATAAGCTGTATTTACCGCATTTTGACGGAAGGCTACCAGAAACAACCACCGAACCTGCCGGTACTCGACCATAGTGGATTTCGCCGGTTTCACGGTCATAAATACGGGTTGATTGGCCGATAAATACGCCCATTGAAATTACACAACCGTCTTCTACGATTACGCCTTCAACCACTTCTGAACGTGCGCCGATAAAGCAGTTATCTCCGATAATAGTTGGGTTTGCTTGTAATGGTTCTAATACACCACCGATACCTACACCACCAGATAAGTGAACGTTTTTACCAATTTGTGCGCATGAGCCTACGGTTGCCCAAGTGTCAACCATCGTACCTTCGCCCACGTATGCACCGATGTTTACATAAGATGGCATTAATACGCAGTTTTTAGAAATATATGCGCCTTTACGTACTGTTGCAGACGGCACTACACGGAAACCTTCTTGTGCAAAACGTTCTTCAGTGTAATCGGCAAATTTTAAACCTACTTTGTCGTAGTATTTGGTTTCTGCGCCATCAATGATTTGGTTGTCATTGATACGGAATGAAAGTAAAACCGCTTTTTTTAACCACTGATGAGTTACCCACTCACCGTCAATTTTTTCCGCTACACGATATTTACCGCTATCTAAACCTTCGATAACTTCTTCGATTGCAGCACGAGTTTCTGCATCAACAGTTTTTGGTGTGATTTCAGCACGACGCTCAAATGCCGCTTCAATAATTGCTTGTAAAGACATTGTTGTGTTCCTTTAATGTGAATGGGAATGTGAGAGAAAATTTGTCGTAATTTTTAACATAAATAGCCATTTTTTGCTACTAGAAAAAAGACAATCGGTTAGATTGACAAAACTTTTTGCAAAATTTTGCACAAATCTAACCGCTTATTCTCTCTTAGGGGAGGAGCTTTACTTTTAAGCAAGCCGTTAGTTGACTAGGCTAGAACTGATCAATAATTTCCTTCAACAAGCGGTAAGATTTCGCTTGTTTTTGTTCATCGTAGATATAAGTTACCGCCATAATTTCATCAATTTCCGCTCGTTTAGCTAATTGTGTCAATTGGGTTTTAACCGTTGCTGGCGAGCCGACTAGCGTGCAAGCGGTCATTTGTTCCACCACCGCTTTTTCTTGGTGGTAAATCTGCATTTCACGTAAATCGACCGGTCCGAAGTGTAGCTCGTTTTCCGTACGGTTAAAGTTTTGCCACACTTCCGCATCATTTGCCATTGGCGGTTGTAAATTCTGTTGTGCATTGGTCACGACATTAATAAAGAATTGGGTTTGGGTGGTCACCAGACTTTGTGCTTCCGCATCGCTGTCCGCCACAATCGCATTCACGCCCATAATCACATAAGGTTTTGCCAAATAGGCGGACGGCTTGAAATAACGGCGATAAATTTCGACCGCTTCCATCATCATACGTGGGGCAAAGTGAGCGGCAAACGCATAAGGTAAGCCGAGTTCTGCCGCTAAATAAGCGCTTTCGGTGCTGGAACCTAAAATATAGAACGGAATATCTAAACCGGCGGCAGGGTAAGCGGAAACCGGATTGGTATTTTGGAAATAACCACGCAGTTCGGCAATTTCATCCGGAAATTCGAGATGTTTTGCCCCTCGGCGTAACGCATTAGCGGTACGCATATCGGTGCCGGGCGCTCTGCCTAAGCCAAGTTGGACACGATTTGGATAAAGGGTTGCAAGTGTACCGTATTGTTCCGCCACAATATAAGGGCTGTGGTTCGGTAACATCACGCCGCCAGAGCCGACCGCAATTTTTTTAGTATTGGCTAACGCGTGTTGAATCAGCAGAGTGGTCGCCGAGCTGGCTAGGTTTTTCATATTATGGTGTTCGGCAATCCAATAGCGAGCCAAATCCAGTTCTTCCGCCAGTTGTGCCAGTTTCACCATAGATTGCATTGCTTGTGCGTAGTCTTGTCCTTCACGCACCGGGACGAGATTTAAAATAGAAAGTTGCATAATGTGATAAATCCGAGTGTGATAAATAAGAAAACGGTGTAAAAATGCTTGTTTTTACACCGCTTGTATAGACGTTAATTAGAAATAACCGCGTTGATATTGTGCAGGCACAAATTCAATACCGCTGTTATTTGACGCATTTTGTGCGTATTGTACATTCAATAACCATTGTGGGTCACGTAATAATGCACGGCCAACGCCCACTAGATCCGCATCGCCGATTGCTAACACATGATCAACCACATTCGCATCGTCCAACATACCGACAGCAATAGTAGGTAAACCGGTCGCTTGTTTTACCGCACGAGCTAGATATACTTGATAGCCTGCGTTAAATGGAGGATGTTTACCTTCTGCTAACACACCGTCACCGCCGGCACTTACGTGCATACAATCCGCACCTGCTGCTGCAAAACGTTTTGCCATTTCCACACCGTAATCCGCATCAAAACCGTCCGCACCGAATTCTTGTGCAGAGATACGAACGATTAACGGCATATCTGCCGGCATGACCGCTTTAGCCGCTTTAATCACTTGCTCACCAAATAAGAAACGATCTTGACCATATTCATCAGTACGTTTATTTGATTTCGGTGATGAGAATTGGTGAATTAGATAACCGTGTGCACCGTGAATTTCAATCGCATCGAAACCAACTTCCACTGCACGTTTTACCGCATCTTGGTAAGATTGAATCACTTCCTGAATTTCCGCTTTGCTTAATTCACGAGGAGTTTTTAAATTCTGACCGGCATAATCCAATTCACCGTAATGAATTGCCGAAGGGGCAACTACATCATCGCAATCTTGTGCTTTACGACCGGCGTGACCGATTTGCACCGCAATTTTACTGCCGTATTTATGCACGGAATTAACAATCGGTTTAAACGCATCACGTTGTTCATCATTCCATAATCCTAAGCAACTTGGGGTGATACGACCGTTTGGTGCAACGTTAGTCATTTCTACAATGATTAAACCGACACCACCAATCGCACGAGCGGTGTAATGCACAAAATGCCAGTCGTTCGGCACACCGTCTGTTGCTGAATATTGGCACATTGGTGGCATCACGATACGATTTTTAAGTTCAAGATTTTTGAGTTTGAAAGGTGTTTGTAAATATCTAAATTTTGCCATGGGTCTAATCCTTTATGTCTAAAAAACGAATGGATTTTAATCGGCTGAAGATATAAAATCTAATCACTATTCTTTATACTAAATATAAATATGCGTGATATTAGAACCGTTGATTTAAACTTATTGAAAGCGTTTGATGCACTCTTGCAAGAACGTAACGTAACCAAAGCGGCACAACGTTTATCCGTGACTCAGCCGGCAATGAGTGCAATGCTAAATCGCTTGCGTGATAGCTTTGGTGACCCGTTATTTGTGCGTGTACAACACGGGATTGAACCGACTGCCAGAGCCTTGGCATTAATGCCTTCGGTTAAAACCATTTTGGCGGAAGTGAATCGAATGTTGCGCCCGGTGGAATTTGATCCGCAAACGGCTGAAATGACGATTAAGATCGCTTCTACCGATTATGGTTTGGAAGCGATTGGCACACCTTTTTTAGCCCATTTAAAACAACTTGCACCGAAAATTCGAGTGGCATTTTTACCGGCACAAGACGTGGATTTGTTAGCCCAATTTGAACAGGCAAGAATTGATATTGCCTTGGTTTCCACCCAACATATTCCGGCGGATTTACACAGCAAGCCGTTGCTGACAGAACATTATGTTTGTGTGATGCGAGCAGATCACCCAATGGCAAATCAATCGCTCAATTTAGACAACTTTTGTGAATTGGATTTTGCAATGATGTCCTATGACGGCGGACAATTTTACGGTGTTTGTGATGAGGCATTGGCGAAACTCGGTAAAACTCGCCGTGTATCAGTATCGGTTAATCACTTTTCTTTGCTACCGAATATCTTACGTAGCACAGACGTAGTGGCATTGGTGCCATCACGTTTATCCCATAACCTTAGCGGATTGATTTGCAAAGAGCTTCCGCTTGAAGTACAGGGCTTTGCAATCCAAATGGCGTGGCACGAACGCACCCACCAAGATCCAGCTTATCAATGGATCAGAAATTTGTTGGTGGAGAGTTTGACGAAACAATAATTGACGAACGTATTTGCAAAAAATTAGGGAAATTAGACCGCTTGTTATCTTAATTTCCCACATTATTTAAGCTTGTAAAACAAATTCAACAAATGCTTTTAGCACAGTGGAAGGATGTTTATGAGAGGGGTAAACCAAGTACATTTGATGCTGGTATTTAGGCTCGTTAGGCAGAATTTCAACTAATTGCCCTAATGTAAGATATTGTTCTACACAATAAGGTGGCAAAAAGCCGATAGCACAATCATGCAGTGCATATTCCAAAATCGCTTGAAAATCATTACTAACAAAATAAGTAGGAAGCTCAATATTTTGTTGTAAAAACATTTTTTCGAGTCGTAATCTTCCATTTTCTCCATAACCTGCGAGAGGGAAATGTTGTAATTCTTCCAAGGAATTAGGTGTCCCGAACTTGGCTAAAAATGCAGGGGTGGCTACCAATATTTGCCCAACTTCCGTTAATTTTTTTGCGATTACTCGGTCGCCCGATTCTCGATAAAACCGAAAAGCGACATCAACACCGTCAGCAAAAAAGTCGGTAATACGTTCGCTGGCGGTACATTGTATCTGAACATTTGGATAACGTTGTTGGAAATCTCGGATGATTTTCCATGCAGGAAAATAGGAGGGCGGCGTGGTAATCCTTAGCAGGCCGCTGAGTTGTTGTTCATCATGGTGTAGATTACGTTCCGCTTCTAAAATTGCTTCCATATTGAGATAGGTTTGCTCGTAAAATTTTTGACCGGCAACAGTGGGCGTAACGCCGGTTTTAGCTCGCTCAAGAAGCTGAATTCGTAAGTTCTTTTCTAATTCACTGATGTTACGACTTAGAGTAGAAAGAGGCAGTTGTAATTTTTCAGCTGCTTTTGACAAACTGCCCATTTGTACCGCACAAATAAACATTCTAATTGCATTTAAATCCATATCATCCTCTATTAACACCCTTCCATTTTTGGAAGATAAATTCCTATTATAGATTATTCTGTTCAATATATAAAAACATTAAACTAGCCAACCTTAATTCATTTACATTGCTCGGAGAATAGGATGATTGCAGTTTATGCGGTTGCGGTAGTTAAACCGGAACATATTGATACATTTAAAACATTGGTTAATTCATTGGTTGAGGCTTCTCGCCAAGATAAAGGTTGTGTGAGTTACCAAGTTGGTACTGTTGCCGGCAAGGAGAATACTTTTGCTTTTGTTGAGCAGTGGCAGTCAATGGCGGATTTAGAAACTCACACACAACAAGTTCACTTTACGCAAGCGGTTGAAAAATTTGCGGATTTACTTAGCCAACCACTTGATATTAACGTAGTCGAATTATTTTAAGGAGAAGTTTAATGGCAATTTCTAAACAAGAAATTTTAGATGCATTTCATTTCCGTCACGCATGTAAACAATATGATCCGACTAAAAAAATTAGTACGGAAGATTTTGAATTTATTTTAGAAACAGGGCGTTTATCACCAAGTTCATTTGGTTTTGAACCTTGGAAATTTTTGGTCATTGAAAACCGTAAAATTCGTGAACTGATTCGTGACAATGCTTGGGGCGCAGCGGATAAAGCAACGGATTGTAGCCATTTTGTCGTGTTCCTTGTTCGCCAAGAAAATACGCTGAAACAAGGTAGCGATTACACCCAATATATTATGAATGATGTATATCATTTACCAAAAGAAGTGGTGGATTTACGTAATACTTTCTACAAAGATTTCACAGAGGAACATATTGCGATTGCGAATAATCCTACTCGCTTTTACGATTGGGCTTGTCGCCAAAGTTATATTGCATTAGCAAATATGATGACTTCTGCTGCAATGATTGGTATCGACAGTACGCCGATCGAAGGTTTCCATGTAGAGGAAATGAATAAGATGCTGGCGGACGCTGGTTTGTTTGATCCAAACCTATTCAAAGTGAGTGTAATGGCAGCTTTTGGTTATCGTGGTATGGAGCCATTCCCAAAAGCTCGCCAGCCAATGGCTGATGTCGTTGAGTGGGTAAAATAAGTCTCGCTAATCAGGTTATACAAGCGGTGGTAAATTCCTAAAATTTTACCACCGCTTGTTGTTTGTTACTGAATAACAAAGCTACACTAGCTCGCATCCCCTTTCGGGCTTACCCCAAAATGTCTTTTATATTCTCGGCTAAACTGGCTTGGACTTTCGTAACCGACTTGGAAAGCAATATTGGCGATATTGCTTTGCTTGGTTTGAATAAGCTTTTGTGCGGTCAGTAGGCGATGCGATTTTTGATATTGTAACGGTGACATATTGGTCATTTTTTTAAAATGCGAATGAAAACCTGAAACCGACATTCCCGCCTGTTTTACTAAATCGTCCACTCGTAACGGCTCAGACAAATGTTGCTCGATCCAAAGTGCGGTTTGAGCAATTCGATTTGTGTGGCTACCTACTTGTACCAATTCTCGTAATTTTTGCCCTTGATCGCTTTTTAGCAGAACATAGTAAATTTGTTGTTGAATAAGCGGCGCAAGAAAATCAATATCTTCCGGCGTTTTGAGCAAATCAATCAGGCGCTCGAACTGAGCCAATAGATTTTCTTCCATTTGCCATTGTAAGAAAGCGGTCGATTTTGGCTGATTTTTTGCAATGGTTTTTGGAATATGCGGCACGATACTTGCCACCATTTTTAGATCGATTTTCATCGTCATCATCAAGTAGGGCTTTTCAGGGCTTGCTTCTACCACTTCCACCGACAATGGCACGTTTACCGGACAGAACATAAAATGTTGATTGCTGAATAGCGTACATTGATCACCGATACAAATTTTTCGCTCGCCTTGCAACACAATACAAATGCGAGGTTCAAGAATTGTGTTTGCCACCGGTGTAGGGCGGTCGGCGTGCTGAATCACAAGTCCTTCAATCGGTGTTTGCCAAACTTGGTTTTTCGGTACAAGCGGTAATAATTTATCAATAATTTGCATATTTGTAGAATTAGGCAAGTTGTTTGGAGAAATAATATACCTGTAAAACAAAAGCTATCATAAGATAATCACAGTTTCAAACGCAATGAATTTATCGTGTGATCAAGGAGAAACAAAATGAAAGACGTACAAAAAACGATTGAAATTTTACAACATATCTCTACACAACTTACTGCAAATGCGCTTAATCATCAAATTATGTCACGTGTATTTGCTAGCCAAGGATTTACCAAGCTTGCAGAAAAATATGCGGAACACGGTACATCCGAATTGGATTTTATTGCTCAATTCCATAATCGCATTTTAGATTTAGACGGCGAAATTCGCCAAGACGAAATTCCCGCTCGCCAAATATTCAACGATATTGAAGACTTCTTAGCATACGATTTAAAAGCCTCACTAGACGGCTTACCAATCATTGAAGACGTTTTAAATGCGGGTTATTTAGATATTACCTCTTACGACCTTATCAAAGAATATTATAAAGATGAGGAAGAAGATTTAAACTGGACGAAGTCGCAAATCGACTTAATCCAAGCGGTCGGAAAACAAGTTTATTTAGCAAAAATGCTATAAGGAGCAAACAATGGCAATGGTAAAAGATTTTTTATATAACAACCTAAAACATAACATCGAAGCGGGCAAAATGCAGTATGGCGTGGCGTTAGAAACCACCTCAGCCGATGTGGCGGAAGTGCTTGCGACCACGGATTATGACTGGCTTTTCATTGATGCGGAACATGGTCCGCATAACATTCAGACCATTTTAAACGTAGCTAGAGCGATCGCTCCTTATGAAATGACACCTGTGGTACGTGTTGGCGAAGCAACCGCTGGTACATTCAAGCAGTTAATGGATTCAGGGATTCAAAATATCATCGTGCCAATGGTGGAAAGTAGCGAAGAAGCGGCACAAATCATTCGTTGGGCGAAATATCCGGCTGAAGGTAAACGTGGCATGGGCGCAGGTGTAGTGCGAGCATCTCGCTTTGGGCGTATCCCTGATTACCAACAACGCATTGATGATGAATCAATGATTATGTTGCAAATTGAAAGTCTAAAAGGTATGGAAAATTTAGATGCTATCGTAAGCACTAAAGGCGTAGGCGCGATTTTCTTAGGCCCTGCGGATTTAGCGGTGGATATGGGATTAGGTCCAAATATTCTTCACCCTGATGTGGTGGCAAAAATGGAATATGCAATCAAGCGTATTCGTGAATTAGGCGTACCTGTGGGCACAATCGCCGCTACTCCAGAGCAAGCAAAACACTATGCGGATCTTGGCGTATCATTCTTCGCTCTCGGTGCAGATACGGCTTTCCTTGCGAGTGCAGCAGATAGCACTGTGGCGAGCTTTAAGGCAACATTAGAGAAATAGGCAGCTTGCGTGGGCTAAACCGCCCACGCATTTCATTTTTCTGATGTCCTACCAATCCTTCCCACCAACTTCTTCCACAAAAAATCAATCAGTTTGCTTTTCATTGCTGATAAACAGCAGCGTTTTTTCCAGCTGATAAGCGTGAACTGCACGACTGAATTGAGCGAGGCGTTGCGAAATTGGTTTAAGATTTTCACTTTCAAAAAAGGCGGTCAGTGCTTGGTGGTTTTTAAAACCTAAAATCAACGCAGCTTGAAATTGTGCTTCTGGCGGGTTGTCGTGTGCCACATTGGGGGAATCCCATTGGGCTTGATTGTATTTGCCATAAACGTGGCTACGAAGTTCGGTTAAACCGTTAGCATTTAAATTCGCAAGGCTTGGGGCAAGTTCTTGGTTGATGAATTGTTGGAAAAGTGATTCGCTGACTTCATCACGCTTACGAAGAAATACCATTACGTGTGCTTGTGTCGGTTGTGCATCAAGCTGGTACCATTTTGAGTTATCAGGCGAAGCAGCATATAGCAGAGTGCGTGAAAATAAATTGATTTCATCGGCTTGTGCCATTTGGCTGTATTTTTCGCCAAGAGCAATAGCTTCATAGCTTTTTAAAGTAACATCGGCAACACCGTCTATTTTTCTGTCCGCAGGAATCTGGGTTTGCACGCCTTCTATCGCAGGCCACAATCCCGTATTTACTTCGTTAAAATGTAATTGACGATATTCAGCTAAACTTGGATTGGCACTAATAATTTTGGCGTGTGGTCCAGCCCATCTGTCCATACTCACTTGGCGTGGTTTATCAGTACGCATCCACAATAAAATAGATGAAGAAAGTTTCGCTTCGTGATTAACAGACGTTGAAACAGGCAAAACGACAGGGGTTGCGAAACAGCCCGTGTTCAATAATAAGCCCAATAATAAAGTGGTAATTTTCTTCATTGGTATTCCTTGATACAAACAAATAGAAAATCGATATTATATAAAAGATAAAAAACGTCTTGAAGTGATATTTTAGGCGGCATTTTGTCTATATGATTAACCGCAAGTGGTCGAATTTACAAAATTTTTGCAAAACCTGACCGCTTGCGATCATCAGCAATTTGCTTTAAAATGCGTTCAAATTTTTAAACTTATGAACATAAATTTATGATGACTACTGATGAAACGATGAATTTAATGCGTGAGTGCATTCCGATTTTCAGTGTGTTGGCAGATGAAAACCGCCACCAAATTCTACGGCTGTTACTTGAGCAAGGTAAGATGAACGTAAATGCGATTACCGAAAAATTGCATTTGTCTCGCCCTGCGGTGTCGCACCATTTAAAACTGATGTTAGCGGCAGGGGCTGTGTCGGTGGAGCAAGTTGGTAAGGAACGATTTTATGCCATTGCAATGGCAGAGGCTACGCAAAAACTGCAACAGCTATCGGCAGCATTTGCCCTCTATTGCCCGAGCCAACAGCGTTAATTTCAGACGGCATTGCCGTCTTTATTTAGCATTGTTGGGTTTATATTTTTAAACCTATCAACTTATTTTATAAAGGAAAAATAATGACCATTTTAAATACACCTATTCAACTCAAAAACGGTAAAACACTGAAAAACCGCCTGTTCAAAGGGGCAATGAGCGAGCAACTTACCCCTACACTTCGCCCAACTGAAGATTACGTCCAACTCTACGAGACTTGGGCAAAAGGAGGAGCTGGCGTATTAGTTACTGGTAATGTGATGATAGATAAAACGGCTCTCGGTTCGGCAAAAGATGTCGTGATTGAAGACGACAGCGATTTGGCAATGCTCAAACGTTGGGCTAGGGCTGGCACGCAAAACGGCACAACCTTACTAATGCAAATCAACCACCCCGGCAAACAGTCGCCCAAAGATTTATCGCCGGAGCCTGTTGCACCAAGTGCCATTGGCTTATCAGGTAATCTTGGCAAGTTTTTTAACCCACCACGAGCCTTAACCGAAAGCGAAATTTTAGATCTTATCCAACGTTTTGCCCTTGTAGCGAGTGTGGCGGGGCAAGCTGGGTTTTCGGGCGTACAAATTCACGCCGCCCACGGCTATCTGATCAGTCAGTTCCTTTCACCTGTGCATAACCAACGCCAAGACCAATGGGGGGGCAGTTTGGCAAACCGTATGCGGTTTTTGCTAGAAATCTACCGTGCAATGCGCACCAAAACATCACCTGATTTCATCATTGCCGTCAAACTCAACTCGGCAGATTTCCAAAAAGGCGGGTTTAGCGAGGAAGAATCAGTGCAAGTGGTAGAAAAGTTGGTCGCGGAAGGCATTGATTTAGTGGAAATTTCAGGCGGTAACTACGAAAGCCCAACAATGTTAGAAGGAGTGAAAGAAAGCACGCAACAGCGAGAAGCCTACTTTTTGGACTACGCCAAAAAAGTCCGCCATATCTGCACCGTGCCACTGGTCATTACGGGCGGTTTCCGCTCACAAAGCGTAATGGAAAAAGCGATTGAAAGTAATGAAGTGGATCTAATTGGTATTGCCAAACCATTTGCTATTTTGCCCAATCTGCCGAATCGCATTTTTGCAGGCAATTATCAAACGTTAGATCTAAAGCCAATCCGCACAGGCGTGAAAAAAATTGATGATCTACTTGGTTCAATGATCGAAATGGGGTGGTATATGTATCAAATGGCGTTAATCAGTCAAGGTAAAGCGAGTAAACCGCAATACAGCGCGTGGTGGATTTTATTGAAAATGCTGTTTACGCAAGGCTTCAGACGAGAGCGAGCCTAGTATCAAAATACAGAATCCCCTTAATCGAGATTAATCTGTTTCAATGATGTAGCGGCTGTATTTCGCTACTATTGGAGAAATAGGCAAGAATTTTGCAGAAATGAGCTACCTCCTACCGCAAAATCATCGCTAAAATGACCGCACTTTAAAGCAACAACCTTACTTAAAACAAACGGAGAAATGTGATGAAAATTTTTTACAAAACATCAGCAACAGCAGTAGGCGGTCGTGACGGTCATACACGAGTAGATGACGGTTCACTCGGTTTAGATTTAGTTGGTTTCCAAAACGAAAGTGGCAAAGAGGGTGCTAACCCTGAACAACTTTTCGCAATGGGTTATGCAGCGTGCTTTGATAATGCGATTATCCACGTTGCTCCAACACTGGGCATTAAACCGACTAAACACTCAACAACTGTTGGTGTGGGTATCGGTCAAAAACCGGACGGTGCATTCAGCTTTGAAATTGACATCACGATTACCGTGGAAGGAATCAGCTTAGAAGAAGCAAAAACTTTAATTGAAAAAGCACACTCAACTTGCCCATATTCAAACGCAACACGTGGCAATGTCGATGTACGTTTACACGTGAATGTGATGCAAACTTTTGACTTGTAATTAACAAGATGCCGCCTGAAATTTTAGGCGGCATTTTTTTCATCTCGAACAATAGTATCGTAAGGAGTTTGGTATGCATCAACGACAAGCGATTTTGCATTATGCTAAAACACAATACGGCGTAGAGCCTGAATTTCTTTTTGTCGATAAATATCCTTCTTATGCGATTGCGGTATTACGCCACCAAAATGCCAAACAAAAGTGGTTTGCTTTGTTGATGACTGTTCCCAATAAAAGTTTAGGTTTAGCGGGTGAAGAAGTCTCCGATATCGTTACGCTAAAATGCGATCCTGAGATGGTGAGTATTCTGCAACAAGATAAAAATGTTTTACCGGCTTACCATATGAACAAAAAACATTGGCTGAGTATTGTGCTTGATCAGGGCTTTGATTTTGATGAAATGAAAAAGTTGCTGGATTGGAGCTATGATCTGACCGTGAAATAAATATTTGTAGAATCAGGCATAAAATTTAGAGAAATGCGATACCGATTATTCCTTAGCCTACATATGATAATGGCAACAAGCGGTTAAATTTCCTCAACATTTTGCATAAATGCTGATGTTTGAATATTGGCTTTGCCAACGGCGCTAAAGAAATGAGTGAACTCCGACCGCACTTTTCATTTAAGCAGAGGACAACAGAATGTTAGATTTTTCAACTACCACACAAACTCGTAAATCTATTCGTGAATATCTACCAGAACCACTCACCAAAGAAGAAATGGATGCGGTTTTAAAAGATGCAATGCGTGCGCCTTCTGAGGTAAATGCTCAGCCTTGGGTGGTGCATATCGTATCTGGTGAAGCCTTAAAACGTTTGTCTGATAAGTTGGTGGACGGATTCCGTACCGGTAATCTCGCCCCTGATTTTATTTTTGACCAACACGCCTTGACGGGTGTTTATGAAGATCGTATGCGTGATTCGTACAAACGTTTGTATGACGCATTCAATATTTTGCGTGAAGACAAAGCAGGACGTAAAAGTTTTGCCGAAGAAAATGCCCGTTTTTATGGCGCACCGCACGCTGCATTTTTCTTTATGCCTGATTTTACTGACAACGTATTTACTGCATTGGATGTTGGTATGTTGGCACAGAATTTCATGCTATCTCTCACCGCGCACGGTTTCGGTAGCGTGCCGCAAATTGCATTAACTTATAGTCCTGATGTGGTTCGCCAAGAATTTAATGTGCCTGATAATTATAAATTAGTGCTAGGTATTTCTTTCGGCAGACCAAAACCGAATTCTACTGCCAACAGCTATATTCAACCACGTGCACCACTGAGCGAAACCGTGGTATTCCATGAATAGTTTGGAAATTAGAGAAATAGCCCCCTACACATTGATAGCAAAACTTATGGAGAAAAAATGAAAGTTAAATATCTTGCGACTGCCTTTGCATTGGTATTATCAATAGCTGCAACAGCAGCCGAGCAACCACGTACCGCCCATTTGCTTGCAGCGGAATATCAAGACTTAACGGCACTTTCAGCGGTAAAAATCGATCCTAAAATGATGCATAGCAAAGAAGGTTTAGATCAAATCAATGCAGCATTTTTAAAAGCGGCAAATGAAGATAAAGTTCAGCCTGATGCGAAATTTACTGCACCCGCACAAGGCAAACAGCCAGCGGTAGATTTATATGTTTATCGTCCAGATAACGGCAAAAATGCCAAACTACCTGTGGTTTATTTTATTCACGGTGGCGGTTATTTAATCGGCAATGCCCGCCAAAATAATGCCTCATTACTTGAACTGGCAAATTTGAACAATGTAGCGGTGGTTAGTCTTGAATACCGTTTAGCTACGCAAGCCCCATTCCCAGCGGATATTGATGATGCTTATCACGGTTTATCTTATGTGTTGAATAATGCAGACAAATTCAATATTGACCCAAATAAAGCCATTATTATGGGCGAAAGTGCAGGTGGTGGTTTGGCGGCACGTTTAGGTTTGAAAGTGCGAGATAAAGGCGAATTTAAACTGAAAGGACAAGTGCTGATTTACCCAATGTTGGATTACCGCACAGGCTCAGAGAATTCTTTGTATAAAAGCCCGAACACAGGCGAGTTTGTTTGGACTGCGGAGTTTAACCGCATTGGCTGGCAAACATTAAAAGGCGAACAAACCATTAGCGAGCAACAAATACCATACTATTCTGCCGCTACGGCTAAAAATCTGGCTGGATTACCACGCACTTATATGATGGTTGGCGATATGGATTTATTCGTAAATGAAGATCTTGATTATGCCAACCGCCTTGTACAAGCTGGTGTGAAAACAGATTTACAAGTTATCTCAGGCGTATATCATGCCTTTGAACTGATGAACCCGACCAGCCCACAAACTGAGGCTTATAAAGCGGGGCGAACAGATGCTATTCATAGAATGCTGAATGAGTGATGTAAATAGCGTCCGAAACAGAGCATTTAGATAGTATTTCGTTCAATAAGCGGTGAGATTTTCTAAAAACTTTGCAAATCTAACCGCACTTTATCTATTAACAGAGAGGACACAACGATGAAAAATGTATTAGTGATTTCAGGTCATAGCAACTTATCTCATTCAACAGCGAATGCACGTATTCTCAAACGCTTAGAAAATGAAATTGCCACTGTACAAGTGCGTGATTTAGCAGGGCTTTACGGCAATCAGGATATTGACGTTGCAGCTGAACAAGCGGCGTTAGTGCAAGCGGATGTAGTGGTGTTCCAATATCCTATGCACTGGTACAGCATTCCAGCGATTCTCAAACGCTATTTTGATGATGTGTTTGCCTACGGTTTTGCTTACGGCACCAATGGCGACAAATTACACGGTAAAAAAGTGATTTTCTCATATACGGTTGGTGGCGGAGAAGAGGCTTACAATGGCGAATTGTTCCACCGTTTAGATGACTTACTCGCCCCATTAAAAGACACGGCAAAATTCTCAGGTTTAGTATGGCAAGATCCTGTGCATAGCAGCGGAATGCTTTATATTCCAGGTGTAAGTTCAGAAGACGATTTAGCCCAAGTGCAAGCAAAAGCCGATGAACACGCAGAACGCTTAATCAAACAAATTCAAAGTTTGTAATATAAAAAGGAAAAAATATGATCACTTTACACTATCTAAAACAATCTTGTTCACACCGTATCGTATGGCTACTTGAAGCCTTAGGTTTGGACTACGAACTAAAAATTTATGACCGCTTAGAAGGCACCGGCTTCGCACCGGCAGAACTAAAAGCACAACACCCACTCGGCAAAGCACCAGTGTTACAAGACGGTGATTTAGTGTTAGCGGAAGGTAATGCGATTATCCAACACTTACTTGATCGTTATGATTCTGAAAACCGCTTCACCCCAGCACACAAAACCGATGCTTATTCTAACTATGTTTACTGGTTAGCGATTTCAGCCTCAATGTTCTCAGCGAATTTGTTAGCGTTAGTCTCGAAGAAAGGCGATTTAGGCAACTTCGCCCAATACACTAATGCACAAGTTGGTTTATATTTCAATCACGTAGAAAAATCGTTAGAAGGCAAAAAATGGATTGTCGGCGAACAACTTACTGGCGCAGATTTTGCATTAAGCTTCCCTCTACAATGGGGCTTAAACTATGTGAACAAAGCGGATTATCCAAATATCGCCCGTTACCTCGAACAAATCGAAACCCACCCTGCTTATCTCAAAGCGAATGAAAAAACAGCAGGGGAATTGGAGTTGAGTCGATTTTAATTAATAGATTGCTTGTAAAATATGCCATCTGAGAAGGTATGTCAGATGGCATATTTTAACTATTAAGGTATTTTCTTATTTCAGTTTCTATTTCCAAAATAGATTTTTCAATATTTTCTATTTTTAAGTTAAAATGGTTTTGTTGAAATTTTCTCGTTTCTAATAAATGGTTAGCCAATCTATCAACTTCATTCCAATAAGAAAAATTTAATAATTCAGGCTCTCTAACTGTTTCAAGCAAATAGCCAAAACCTTGCGGTGTTTTTATAGGCTTGATGTCATTAGCAATAACATAAAGCTTGTCATCATTTGTTGCTAGCCAATGTTCTGAAATAGTATATCCATTAGGTAATTTTTCTTTTTTCTCTGTACCAAAACCTATACATCGAATCCAATATGTATCCATTGCTGCATTCATAGCTGATGTTTGTATCGATTCCAAAGTGTTTTTTTCTTTGCAAAAATTATTCTTAATTCGTTTTCTGCGATTACGTATTTCTTCTGGTAAATTATGAATTTCTTTTTCTTCTATATCCCAAAAAGCATATTTAGCGATTTCCATTTCAAATCCGGAAATCATATCTAGATAATAGGAAATACCATATAAATACTTTTCAAATTTTTTAATTCCTGATATATCAGGATCTGATTTATAAATTTGTTGGATAAGTAAATAAGGTAAATAAAAAGAACCTAATGCTTTCTTTTCATCTAACTTGAGATTTGAAAAGATAAATTTTTCTTCATTTTAAATAATTTTTTTATTTGTTGCTAATGGATCATCTTGGTGTCCTTTCCAGAATTTTTTACAAAATAAATTATATGCTTTTCGAGCATTAGGGATATAACAGCTTGGCATTTCATTCAATCCTAATGCAGCTATAGCTATATTAGGGCATTCATTAAGCAATCTATATAACGGATATAAACCAACATCTTTTACATTATATAATGTAGCTTGTTCGGTTAAACGTTCCATACGTTGAATAGTACAATTATCCAAACTTATTTGGATAGCTTCTTTGAAATACGCCTTTAATTTTACATAGGAAATTAAAAAATCAATATTATCACTACCAAAATTTGGAGTGTATATTCTCATTTCATTATTAGGCATAGATTATCTCCTATATTATGTATTTTGATCCGAGAAATATTTGATAGTCATGGTTAGATTTGATAAAAATTTTACAAACGCTGGGGCAGATGATGTGGACGATTTGAACGTCACTATATAACTGACAAATGCATATTACTATTTTAATGCCATAAATCACCTCCAAACACCTTCCAAAACGGTAAAATCTCAATGACTTTATTTTCTACAATGAGTTTATCTTCTTGGTCAAAAGTCATAATTAACCCTTTATCAAAATGAAAGAAATTCATTGCATCGAGTAAGCCGTCTCGTTCACGTGCGATATTTTCTGAATTCAGTTGCCAGCAGACTTGAATCAGTTGTACAGGCTGGCTATTTTTGCATACAACAAAATCACATTCTTTATTATTTTCATTGTAGTAATACAATTCTGAAAATTGGCGTCTGAGTTCCCAAAATATCGCATTTTCTAGCTTTCTGCCGAGATCTTGATTGAAAGATGGACTAATCACTCGCTGTAAACCATTATCTATAAAATAAGCTTTGCGAGGGTTGGCAAGTTGCGTTTTGTAGGAGTAGGAGAACTTCGGCAATAAACTAATAACATACGCTTGTTCTAAATGTGAAAGATATTCTTGCACGGTAGCAGTGCTTTTAACTTCAAGACTTTGTTTGAGCTTTCCAGCCGTAATTAAATTGCCAACATTTCCTGCTAAAAACATAAGTAAGCGTTTCATTGCTCGTTCATCTCGAATGCCAAAGCGTACTACAATGTCTCGATACAAAATATCGTTAATCAAAGCATTTAAAATTTCATCTTCATTAAATTGTAAGTATTGTGGAAATCCACCCAGAGTTAAGAAATCAGAGACAGCTTCGGCATTTTTTTCTTTTTCAAGAAATTCGCAAAACTCTACAAATGAGAAGGGGAAAAGCTCTTTACTGATATGTCGTCCAGTCAATTTTGTACCAAGTTCATGGCTGAGTAATGATGCATTTGAGCCTGTAACAACAACTTGATAGCCCTGATCAAGTTTGCCTCGCACATAGACTTCCCAACCTTCGATAATCTGAATTTCATCAAAATATAGCGTTTGGATATGTGGATTTTCAGTGATAATCTCATCTAACAATGCAAAGTCATTAAATTCAAAATTGAATAGTTGTGGTGTGTCAAAATTAAGAAACAGATAACTATCTTCACTTTGTTTTTCAATCAGTTGAGTTAGCAGCGTACTTTTTCCGCTGCGGCGAATACCCGAAACAACCAAAGCAAAATTAGGTAATATTTTTATTTTATCCAACATTTGGCGTGGATAAGTTTTCTGTTCTAGTAATCGATTTTTTTGACTTTGAATGGTTTGCTCTATTTCTGTTTTTAATAGCATTTTCACTCTCCTTATAAACTGTTCATTACTATTGAACGAAAGTGTTTGATAGTAATGAACACTATTTTATGCCTAAAACACAAAACCGTCCATTACTAATGAACGAAAGTGTTCGATAGTAATGAACGGTTTTGTTGTTGAGAAATTCTTGTCGCTTATTAGGCAATATGTACGCTGTTTCACCCCCACTCCCCAAAAATTTTCCGCCATTCATTTGGGCTGACGTGGAAGCGTTGTTTGAAATGTTGGCGGAAACTAACCGCACTTTGGAAGCCGATTTGTTCTGCAATTTGTTCGATAGATAGAGTGGTGCTTTCTAGTAAATCCCGAGCTTTTTGCAAGCGGCTGTCAATCAACCATTGGGCGAAGGATTGCCCCGTGGCTTTGCGGAAATGACGAGTAAAGGTGCTGCGGCTCATTGACAAGCGATTTGCAATTTCATCAATAAAATAGACCGCTTGCAGATTTTTGCGAATGTCGTCTAGCAGTTCGTTGATGTTTTCATCAGGTGTTTTGCGTGGAACGGGCTGTTCGATAAATTGTGCCTGACCACCTTCTCGGTGTGGTGGTGTAACAAAAAGCCGAGCTAAATGATTAGCCGTTTTTACACCATAAATTTCCCGCACAATCGCCAAGCAACAATCCAGCCCTGCTGCTGTGCCTGCCGATGTCATCACATTGCCATCTTGCACATAAAGCGCATTCAAATCTAACCGCACTTGCGGAAAACGCTGACTAAAATCGCTCTCTGCCGCCCAATGCGTCGCCGCTTTCTTACCATCTAATAAACCCGAATAGGCTAAAACATAAGCGCCTAAACACAACCCGACAAGCATTGCGCCACGAGCATTGGCTTGTTGCAGCGCCGTTTGCAATGCCGCTGTTGGCATTTCAGCAAAATCATTCCAAGCAGGGACAATGATAATATCAGCGGTTTCAAGCAAACTTAAATCGCTGTCGGCTTGCACTAATGAGCCGCCTGAAAGCGAGATTTCAGGTTGTTCCGCCACAATTTTCAAGTCAAATAACGGCTCATTTGCCAATCCTGTTGCGGAGAATACCATTTGCGGCACGGCAAAATGAAATAAGCTGAAATTTGGGTAAAGGATAAGGGCGACAGTTTTCACGGTGTTTTCATCTCTTTTTCAAAGCGGAACATTTCATCAAGCGGTGAATTTTGTTCGTTTCTAAGGCACTTTCGTATTATCTGCATATTTTACAATAAAAAACGGTCGCAAAACTTTTGGTTTTTCGACCGCTTGTGAATTGAAATTTGTGTTAGAACATTGAACGACCGCTTGCCGTTTTTTCTGGTACGGCTTGAATTACGTCCCAGTGCTCTACGATTTTGCCGTTTTCATCAAAGCGGAAAATATCCACCACCGCTTCGCCTTTATCTTGCGGATTTAAGGTGCTATGAACGTGCAACATCACTAAATCACCTTCCGCCACCACACGTTTGATTTCAGCACGAGATTGCGGATGTTCTTTTAAGAACGGCGCAAATGCGTCCACAAAGGCTTTGCCACCGTCCGCTACGGTCGGGTTGTGCTGTAAATATTCTTTGCCGATGTATTTGTCTGTGCCTTCTTGTACTTTGTGTTTGTTGAACACTAATTCATAAAATTCAAGAGCGTTTTTCTTATTTTGCTCCGGTGTGGTGTGTGCCATTGCCGCTGTTGTGGCTAAAAGTGCGGTTGAAATTACTGCAGTTTTAAGTAATTTTTTCATATTGATTTTCCTTTGCTTGAAGAGTTTCAAATAACCTGTTGCCATTATATTGAAATAAAAAATGGGAAAAAGACTGGTTTCTGAATATAATTGTTTTAAAAATTGAAACAATAAAGGGTAAAAAATGGATAGAATTACCGCAATTCAAGTGTTTTTAATGGTGGCGGAAACCGGCAGTTTTACTGCAACGGCAGAACGATTGGATCTTTCACGTCCGAAAGTTACCCGTGCAGTCGCCCTTATGGAAGAATGGTTTAACGCTCGGCTTTTGCAACGCACCACTCGCCACGTTTCACTGACCGATGCAGGCGAACAAGCGGTCGAATATTGCAAAAAAATGACGGAATTAACCTCAGCTATTGAACAAGATTTTTTAGCTAAACAAGGTGAATTACGAGGCTCGTTGAAAATTGCCTCGAATGCAGCATTTGGTAGCACCCATTTGCTCAATGCGATTCGCACTTTTTTAGCCAAACATCCGAAGCTGAATATTCAACTGATTTTGGCGGATAACACAGTAAATTTAGTTGAAGAGGGGATCGATCTTGCCGTCCGTTTTACTAACAATCCCGATCCAAATGTTGTGGCTCGCCCATTATTCACTTGCCATTCTTTATTAGTGGCAACGCCTGCCTATTTAGCTCAGCACGGCACCATTCACTCACCGCAAGAATTAGCTAATCATCGCTATTTAGCACACGCAAATGTAAACCGAAAAGAGTGGACATTTATCAAAGATGGGCAAGAAACCGTGCTGGAACTAACCAGCCAACTCACCATCAACGACACAGGCGCATTACTTAATTTCACTTTAGCAGACGGTGGCATCGCAATGTTGCCGAAGTATTTTATTGAACAACAGCTCAAAAACAATCAACTACAAATTGTGCTACCCGATTGGCAAATGCCAACTTATCAAGTATACGCCGTCTATCCTTCCCGCCGCCAACTCCCCCAAACCGTCCGCAGCTTTGTGGATTTTTTGGTGGAAGAGTTTGAAGGGAAGGGGGATTGGTAGGGGAAAATTAGCGGAGTTTCATGGATAAGATTTGAAGTGCAGTTGGATTTTTGCAAGTTTTTAGGGGAATTTGACCGCTTGTAAAGTAGGAATGCCGCCTGAAATAAGGTTTCTGACGGCATTTTTAGCACTATTCTTTTTTAGTCGGCATCAAATTTTTTACTTTTTCAATAAAATCCCAGAACTCTTTCTTTTTAAGAACTTCTTCAATTGGAGTTGGTTCTTTATGATTTTTGTCTAAAGTTTCTGCAGGATTTAGAGCAATAGCTTTTAGCATATTATCCATAAGTTTTGGTAAAAGCTCATTTCTATTTTCTTCAGATAATTTTTCTATTTGCTGTTTATAGCTATCGTATGACTTAGCTAATGCTTCTTTATGTGCATACTCCTGCGCTAAGCGCTGTGCTTCATTTCGTCTTCTTGAAACAAATAGAACTAACCAAAGTGCAGGAAGAACAAAAGGCAGTTTATAAATTAAACTATCTAAAATTGCCATTATTCTATTAGATAAGGAAACTTCTTTAACATTAGAAGTCTGATTATTATCTACTTTACTTTCATTATGTGCTAATTCAGTTTTTGTTTTATTGCTAGTTTCAGAACTATCTTTGGGCTCATTACTTTCATTATTTTGAGTTGTAAAGGAAGTAGTAACTTGATTAAGTATATTAATCTCATTTGATTTATTATGTATACAAGTTACTGCAATAATAACTATAAAAAGAATCCCTAAAGCCCAATAGAACCATTTTCCATAATCCTTTACTTCGTTATTGAATTTTTCATACATTTCATGATAAGCACTAGATAAACCAGCAGACGTTGCGCCAGGTAAAAGGTTTTCTATTTGAGTATTAAGTTCTTGATAACGTTCTTGTTGTTGGCGTTTGAACTCATCTAGTTCGTTTTTTCTTATTTCTAATTCATTTTTTAGTCCCCCCTCAAAATCTCCATCTTCATTTTTCTTGCCGAAAATTTGAATATAAAATTCGCTAAGCTCATCTAAAATATGCGAAGAATTTGATTTTAGCGAATGTAATTCTGTATTCTGAGATTTTCCATCTGAAAGGTAATTCTTAATTTGTTCTTTAATACCATCTTTAGGATCAAAAATCTCTTGATGAAATTTTGTTAGTTGAGAGTTTTTCTCTTCAAAATAATTAACTAATGAAGATATTTTTGATTTCACTCCATCTTTTTCAAAGAGTTGTTCACTATATTCAGAAAATTGCTCTCGTTTTTTAGATAAATCACTGACAATTGTTCTAACATCTTGGGATAGGATTTCGGCTTCTTGAGCTGAAGATTTAGCATTAGCTAAATATGATTGAGCATGTTCTAAAATTGTTTCTGAGTATTGATTTAATGCATTCTGTAGTGCCGCTGCTGCTTCTCCTTTATAAAATATAAAAGGCATCAAATCCCTTAGTATAGTATCTAAAGGATCGTCATTAATGCTCTTTATATAAGTAATATTATTTGTTTTTAAATAACGAGTTAAGTTAGATTTAATGGTTGAGATAGGCGTCTTTGTTTTATTCAATACAGACATAGGAACAAAATCAGGATCAACTGCTTTTAACATCTCAGAAATATAAGTAACTACTTTTTTGAAGCGAGCAATTTCATCTCTATCTTCTGTTGATAATCCAGCGGCATTAATTTCACCCACCGATTCTTCTATTTCTTCCCACAAAGAAAGAATTTCTTGATTAAATTTAGTCATGCGAATAGACATATTAAATTCCTTAGCTAATAATTAGACTGATTGAAAAGTAATACATAAGCAGTGTTCACTTTTTAATTTTTTACGAAAACACCCTTCAAAAACTTCCTCAAACTCAAACACTGTACCCCCTCAAACGTATTTCCCTCAAATTCATCCATTGTAACCACATATTTCGGATAGTTGTCTTGGATTTTCAGCAAGTTACCAAATTCTCGTTCCAGTGTTTTTTCTTCGTTGATTGTGAGTGTAGCTTGTACGTAAATGCGTTCACCATTTTTTTCTGCGACAAAATCAATTTCTTGGCTGTTTAATCCGCCGATTTTTACGTCATAGCCTGCGATTTTGAGATGATTGAAAATGGTGTTTTCCAGTAACTTTCCTCGGTCTTGCACTCGGTAACCAATCAGCGCATTACGAAGCCCCAAATCTTCAAAATAGTATTTTTCACCAATCTCAAAAATACGTTTTCCTTCAATGTCATAGCGTGGCACTTTGTGGATTAAAAAGGCATTGGCAAGGTATTCGGCGTAGTTTTGCACCTGTGTGGTGGAAGTGGTAATTTTTTGTGATTTTAAGAAGTCCGAGATTTTTTTTGCGGAAAACAAGTTACCGATATTACTGGCTAAAAATTGCGTCAGTTGTTCCAAAAATTGCACATTGCGTAATGAATAACGATTTACAATATCTCGAATTGCGATGGTGGAATAAATGTTTCGTAAGTATTCAAACACGATGTTGTCTTGCAACGGCAAATCTTTCAAATAAGGCAAACCGCCATATTTTAAAAAAAGCGACATGGCTTTATCGCTGTCTTCTAACTGCATAAATTCTAAAAATTCAAAATAAGAAAGCGGATGTACGTTAATTTCTATCGCCCGTCCGCTTAATGCCCCTGCAATATCTCGTGACAGCAAGTGAGCATTACTACCTGTGCAATATAAATCTAGTTCGTCATCAAGCAGGAGTGAACGTAATGCTTGGTCAAAATCTGTGATTTCTTGGATTTCATCAATAAAAATATAATTTTTCTGACCGCACTTTTTCTGTTCCTGAACAAATGAATTTAGCGTTTCGGCATTTGTGATGTGGCTAAAAGCGAGATCTTCTTTATTGATATAAATGATGTGGGCGTTTCTATCCTCAGCTTGGATCTCTTGCATAATCTGAAACAGTAAGTAGCTTTTGCCAACACGGCGTTGCCCGGTGAAGACTTTAATTAAGCTTTTACCGATAAATGGACGAACTTTTTCTAGATATTTTTTACGATAGACTAAATCTTTTTTCATAACTCTCCCTTAATTTATAATTGATACTATAGTGATAATTTTAAAAGGTTTCAATTATACTTTAAACTTTTTAAGAAATTGCCAAAAGTTTCATTTATAAATGAAATCAAAAGTGCGGTGGATTTTAGCCATTTTATCCCCCAATTAAACTTGACCCGAATCTTTTGTTTTGTGGCAAATAAGTCAATGTTTTTGTTTTGGGGAAATCTGCATAATATCCCCACACCGCAACAAGCGGTCGTTTTTCGGAAAAATTTTACAAAGGATACAATATGAAACTTAAAGCAACTTTATCAGCATTAACATTAGGTTTATTAGTAGCAAACTCAGCATCAGCAATGGAATATCAACACGTTCGTAACGCAACAGCGAAAATCAATTACGCAGGCACAACATTCTTAGTTGATCCATATTTAGCAACGAAAGGTGCTTATGAAGGTTTTGCTGGCACAGTGAACTTTGAAAAACGTAATCCATTGATTGATATGAAACAATCAGCGGAAGATGTGATTAAAGGTGTGCAAGCGGTAATCGTTACTCATACTCACGATGATCACTGGGATAAAGCGGCACAAGAGAAATTACCAAAAGATTTACCGATTTTCGTACAAAATGCGGACGATGCAAAAATCATTCGTGGTCAAGGTTTTAAAGATGTGCGTGTAGTGGGCAACCACACTGAATTTAACGGCGTGAAATTAACACGTGTTAAAGGCGGTCAGCACGGTACAGACGCAATGTACGCAAACCCAATGTTAGCGGAAATGTTAGGTGATGCGATGGGCTTTGTGATGGAAGCAAAAGGCGAGAAAACTACTTATGTTGTGGGCGACACGATTTGGAATCAATCTGTGGACAATGCAATTGCAGATTTCAAACCTGAAGTGATCGTGATGAACACAGGCGATGCTCGTATGATCGAGCCAAAAGGTGGGATTATTATGAGTACCGAAGATGTAGCGAAAATGCGTAAAGTTGCACCAAAAGCAGACATCATCACTGTGCATATGGACGCTGTAAACCATGCAACGGTAAGCACTAAAGATATGCGTGAATTTGTGAAAGCAAAAGGCTTAAAACAAGTTGCAGTGCCAACTGAAGGCGAAACGCTTAAATACTAATTTTATATATACGTCCATTTAACAAGCGGTCAAATTTCGTAAAAATTTTGCGAATTTTGACCGCTTGTTGTTTTATCTGAAAATAACATTTTATTTACAGTACTTTATGTTGGCTTTAAGGATGATGTAACTCTTTATAAATAAAGTAGATTTTGTTGTAAAACTCAGTTTTATGAGTGCTTTTTTTGTTGACTTGCTAAACAGGTGAATAGCTTTCATATATTAGAAATATTACAATTTGCTAACAATTTGTGTATGAAAAACGTACTGAAATTGTTCATCAATTACAATTACAAGAGAAGTCTAATGCAACTTATTCAATCTAAATTTAGGAAATCAAAAATTTCCATTTTGGTCTTATCTACACTTGCCTCTCAAGGCATAAATGCCGGCGTAATGCGCCATGATATTGATGTGCAAACTTATCGTGATTTTGCGGAAAACCGTGGTGTGTTCCAACCGGGGGCAACTAATGTTCCTGTATATAAAACGGACGGAACCCTTTCCGGTACGGTGGCACATATGCCCGATTTTAGTGCAACCAATGATAGCGATACCGGCAAAATGACTTCCTATAACGGCGGTTATTCTACCGTTTTCAATCCAAGCTACGGGATCTCTGTTGCTCACGTTCCTTATACGGATAATCTGACTTGGGCTCGCCGTTTTTATATTCATAATGACGGTACTTTATTTAATGGCTCCGATAAAAACGAAAATTACTATAAGTTAGGTGAAACGACAAAACGTGCAGTGGATAACGAGACGCCGGGGTTCGACTATAAATTTACCCGTTATCGTTCTGTGGTGACGGAAGTTGCCCCGACAGAAATGTTGTCAAGCAGTGAAACTAAAGCATTACTTGGAAAAGCATTAGGACGTGGTGCGCTATTGGCTCGTGCCGGTGGTGGGGTGCAAGTTAAAGCCGTTGACGGCTCTACCGCAGCTGCCGGTTGTGGTGAAGCGGACGGCTGTTACGGCTGGCTTTCAGGCGGTTTAAACCAAATTCTTTGGCATTCAATTTATGGCGAACGAATGACTTATACCTTGGCGATCACTAATGCTGCTAAAACAGCATTAGATATTGGTACTAAAGGTGGAGACAGTGGTAGTCCTGTTTATTGGTGGGATGAAGCAAAGCAAAAATGGTGGCTGATCGCTGCAAACCAAGCCGGTGGCGGTGGTGAGGGTTACGCAAAAGATTCTTATCTGCGCTCGGCACCGGAATGGACGGAAAAACGCATTGCAAGTTACATTGATGCACCGATTAACACCACAAGCACAACTTCATCTATTACTTGGCAAAAGCAAGATACGACAACGGGCGAGGGTAAATTAACCGTTGATGGTAAAGAAGTGACTTATCACAGTTTAGCAACAGTACCGGAAAAAGCGACCGATGCGGAAACACAAGCGATTTGGGCAAAAAGTAAAGATCTTATTTTTGGCGGCCAAGGCGGTACGATCAATGTGACTGACGGTGCTGATATTAATATGGGTGCCGGCTCGCTAACCTTTAATCAAAACTTTATCCTTGGCGGTAACGGGCGCTTAAACAGTGCCGGTTATATTGTAAATAAAGGTGCAACTCTCACCAGTACGTTGACTGGTCAAGCCGGTGATACGTGGCGAAAAATCGGTGAAGGTACGTTCCGTGTACAAGGCAGTAGCAATAATGAAGCGGAATTAAATATCGGTGACGGTACTACTTATCTTGAGCGCCAAAACGGTTATGCGGCAAGTCATATTCGTTTAGCTTCCGGACGTGGAACGGTGGTGTTAAAAGATAAGAACCAGTTAAAAATTACGCAAGATAAAGATCAAACGAATACGGTTGGATTTGCCTTTGGTACACGTGGTGGTATTTTAGATTTAAACGGGACTTCTCCGGAATGGAATGATATTTACCATTTGGATACCGGTGCGACCATTACCAATAATAATGCGAATAAAGCAAGCACCTTCAGCTTTGCGCCGCACAACGGCACGCGTACTTTCTTAGGTGCGTTTAACGATAAAAATGGTGGTACGCTAAATGTGACGTACGCACCGAAAACAAAAAATTCGGAATGGCGTTTAAAAGGTAATTCGGAGATTAAGGGCAATTTTAATCTAACAAGTGGTCAAATTGTGCTTGGAAATTACTATACACCGCACGCAGCAAATTATGTTGATGATACGGACTTTCAATCGGCTAGCTTTAAAGCTGGTAAAGTTGAGATAGCGGATGGCACGAAATTTACCGTTGCGCGCAAAGCGAAAGCGGAAGCTGCATTCAATGTACAAAACAATGCCATTTTAGCGGTAGATACCGTAGTTGGCAGTTTAGATCCTAAACAGCCACAACAAGGTTTACAAGAAGGTGCGGTACTAAACGGTACAGTAACTCTAGCTCAAGGCGCTCAACTGACGTCAGAAGTAGAGAAAGACTTTACCACCACAATTAACGCTGATGTTACTGGAGGTACTTTTACTAAATATGGCAAAGGTACAGCGGCATTAAACGGCAAAAATAGCTTTAATCAAGCACGTATTGAAGAAGGGCAAGCAGATGTTGCCGATATTAAAAGTTTAGGTAACACTGCAGGTGTTTGGCCAATGTCGGAAGCTGGTGTGCTAAATGCAATGGGCAATACTAATAAGGTCAGTGAGATTTTAAATGTGATTGCTAACGATACGCGGGGTGTATTGGCATTTTCGGGTAAGTTAGCCGATTACATTAGTGCCTTTAATGCGAAACCGAATTTATATTTAGGCTCAACAACCACTCTTGAACTCGGTGAAACTAATAAAACGCTCAACAATGATCAGCTTCGCTTAGGTGGTGCAAAGGGTACGGTAACGGTTTTAGGTAATCTGAAACAAGATGCATCATTGGCGATTGGTAATGCAAAACAAACAGGTAAAGTGGTTATTGCTTCGCACAACCCAGATTTTAACGGTACGGTAACGGTCGGTAATGTTGAGTTAGATACGCAATTCGAAGATTCATTAGGTCGCGCACGTATTTCATTAGGCTATGCCGCAATGGCAAATGCGAACCTGATGAAAAATATCAGCCAAGGTAATGAAACCGAAGGGGTATTGTTAGTTAATCAGAAGAGTGATTTAACTCCTTTAGCCAATTATGAGCGTGTAGCTATTGGTGTTAAAGAAGGAGAGAAAGTTACCCTCACGAAGCTGGATGCAACTAAAAGCGGTTATCGCTTTGGCGGTGAAGGTGAGTTAGTGTTAGATACAAAGCTCAGTGGCAATCAGAATCTGACTGTTGATGGGCAAGGCTATTGGGGCGGTGAAATTACTTTAACGCAAGCAAATGATTTTAAAGGCAATATTACCGTTCAAGGTCATCGTGATAAAGCGATAGGCGATATCACTTTAAATATCACTCATGATGCAGCATTAGGTACAGGCAATACATTAAATCTGTTAAGAAACGGTTTGCTTAAGTTAAATGCAAACACTAGCGTTGAGTTAGGGCAGAATGATGCTTCTGCGGCGATTAAAAATACGACAGATACTGTTCGTAAGCTAGAACTTACGACTACATCTGGTGAAAAAGTCGCACCATTCGGTTCGTTTGAACATCTTACTAAAACGCTTTCGGCGGCACTGAGCGGTAAGCTTCATTTAGTTAAAGCCGGAGAGGGCAATTTACGCCTAGCGACAAATGGATCGGATTTAACGAATGTGGATATTAACCAAGGAATGTTAAGCCTTGAGCACGCACAAGCGGTTGGAGCTGATACTCAGATTACGGTTAATAATGATGCGATCTTAAATACCGGTGCTCAATCTGCGGGTAATGTCGTATTGAATACGAATGGCTCTCGTACGTCATTGCTTTCAACTGTTAAGGGGATTGCAACATTAAATAGCTTAACGTTAGCTAAAAACAATCAGTTAATTGATTTCAATGATGTTGCAAAAACTGCAAGCGCAGCGAAAAAAGAACGCTCGTTCTATGTGAAAAATTTTGACTTTAACGGCAACACGCTTACGTTACAAAATGCGGATTTAGTCTTAAATAGCAAAGTCGTTGATAGTAGTAAAACCGCGGGTAAATTAGTATTAAATGCAGCAAGTGCCTCGGCAAATAGTCAAGCAGCCGGCTTCTTTGATGCTCAAGGTACACTTGAATTAACCAATGGTTCAGTATTGGATTTGCGTGATTATTCAAATGCAAAAGGTACGGCGAAGAAAGAGGTGATTTTAAATAATAGCTCAATCGGCGTATCTCACTGGGCATGGAACGGTGGTGGCGGAGCAAGTAATTTCAATAACAATATTACTTTCATTGGCAACAGCAGTTTACGTAATAGCAACGGTGGCTTTGGTACGAAGGTGACTTTCAGCGGCAATCTTGCCGGTGAGAAAAATGCGGTGACGCAAATTGCGGGGCATATTCCAATTGCATTAACCGGAGATATCAGTAAGTTCTACGGCAAATTTAGCTTAGCGCATAAGTTACTTGAAATTGATGGCGTAGACGGACAAATAGTGAATGCCGGCTTTACTCAAAATACCAATGCGAGAAATCATGGCTTTGTGCATTCGCAAAATAAATCATTGATTCTTGCCGGTGACAACAGAGATTTTACTGGTTCAATTAACCAAACATCGGCAAGCGGTAAGCTGACATTACGTGGCGCTCAAGCAATGCCTGTACTGGCTTCGGAATTGAATGCACAAGCGGGCGAATTTATTTTTGATCTTGCAAAAGATGAACAAATCACGCTTGACCCGAAACGTAGCGGAGCAGGTACATTCGTGAAAGCCGGTGCAGGAGTATTACGTTTTGCTAATACGAATAATACCTTCAGCGGTGATTATCGAGTGGAGAACGGCACATTAGCATTAGCGAATACAGCGACAGTTGCAAATGCAAAATCGATTTCGGCACAAAAAGACGCCACATTACAATTAGATTTCAATAGTACTGAGCAAGTTAATTTTAATTTGATTGGCGCCGGAAACCTATTAAAAACAGGTTCGGCGGCTGCGACATTTAAGCAAGATATGTCATACACCGGTTTAACGACGATTGATACAGGCTCGCTTGCAACCAAGAATCTTGCCGGAACATTACAAGTGAATCCGCAAGGCGTGTTTTATATGGCACAACAAGCGGTCGAAATTGCTGGAAATCTTGTAAATAAAGGCTTGGTTTATTTGAATAGCCAAACGGGTACGTCTGTTGAAGATAGATTACGTGTTGGTGGTAACTATGTGGGCGAACGAGGTAGCCGTCTAGTGTTTGATACCACATTATATGACGACAATTCGGCGACTGATAAATTAATGATTAACGGTGATGCTAAGGGGCAATCAACTCTCTCAGTACGTAATTTCAACGGGAAAGGGGCTTTGACGCCAGTTGGGATCAACTTAATTAATATTAAAGGTCAGTCTGAGGCGCAGTTTAATTTAGATCAGCGTTATACCGCCGGTGCATTTGAGTATGTTTTATTAAAACAAATGCAAGGCAGCGAGGCTAATTGGTTGTTAACCAGCGTGATCCCTAAACAGAACGGCGCAGGTGTAATAGCAAATAAACCAATGGCAGCAACTCCGCTTCTTCAGTCGAAAGGCACAGGGGTTACAGCAGATAAACCGACAGCGGCAACACCGATTGTTCAGTCGAAAGGCACAGGGGTTACAGCAGATAAGCCGACAGCGGCAACACCGGTTATTCAGTCGAAAGGCACAGGTGTTACGGCGGATAAATCGACAGCTGCAACACCGGTTATTCAGTCGAAAGGCACAGGGGTTACAGCAGATAAACCGACAGCAGCGACACCGGTTATTCAGTCGAAAGGCACAGGAGTTACAGTAGATAAACCGATAGCGGCAACACCGGTTGTTCAGTCTAAAGGTTCGGGAGTTACAGTGCTTAAACCAACGGCGACAGCTTCAGCCGCTATTCAATCAAAAGGTTTGAGCGTAACGGCAGATCAAACAGCAATGCCAATCGTTCAGTCGAAAGGCACAAGTGTCACAGCGGATAAGCAGACTGCCACCACTCCGGTTATTCAGTCGAAAGGTACGAGTGTTACAGCAGATAAACCGACAGCTGCAACACCGGCTACCCAAGCTAAAGGGGATAGCGTGACTGTAGCGGAAAAAGCTACGGCAGAATTGCCGGTTATGCAGCCGGAGCCGACACAACGTATTTTACGTTCCGAAGTTGGCGCATACTTAGCACAACTAGATCCTAAACATAAACTGAACGAGTTTATGGAGAATAATAACGGTCAAAGTGTTTGGTTGAGTGCTTTCGGTGAACAAGCAAAATCCAATGTTGAAGCAAGTCAACAACTTGAGGTGAAATCTAATTCAACAGGTATTAATATCGGTGCGAATCTATTTACTGCGCGAAATTGGCGTACCGGTGTGTTATTAGGGGCAGAGAAACAAACGTTATCGGTTGACCCAACTTATACCGTTTATAAATCGACCGGAAAATCTACCGTATTAAATGCTGGGTTTTTTGCACAATATGCTCAAGATGAAGGCGTTCAATTTAGTAGTAGTGCCGTTTATCATTGGGATAAGCACCAAGTGAAAAGTGAGGGATTCCGAGACGACTATCATAGTAAAGGTATTTCGGTAAATACCGCTTTGGGCTATCGTTTTATTATGTGGGATAAACAAGACTTTGAATTAGGGTTAATGCCAAAAGTTATGTATAACTTAGAGAGTAATCGTATGGCTGCTCATCGTGATATGCACGGAAATCAGTTGTCTTCAACAGGGCTTTCTCAAGAGGTAGGGACCGGTATCACGTTGAGTGTAGGGACAAATAATGTCACCTTTAGTACCAGTGTCGATTATTATAAGCCTACGGAAAAAGCGAAGTTGAACATCAATGAGACTGCGTTCACTGCTTTAAGTCAACCGCATGCGGAAAGTCATACTCGTTTACAATGGCAGATGATACCAAATGTCTCTCTACAAACAGACTTTAAGAAACGTTTCGGTAATGAGCGTAACCGTGAGGTATCGGCAAGTTTGAATTATAGTTTCTAACGTCTCTAATCAGAAAACCCGGCTTTGGCCGGGTTTTCTTTTAGCGATTTGCAAAAAAATCAGTAAATTCGACCGCTTGTATTAGCCTGCCTTAAGGCTTTCTCTCGCGGTTTTGCCGAATGCTCGTTTATATTCACGGCTGAATTGCGGTAGGCTGTCATAACCTACCTGATAGGCAATTTCAGAAATGGTCTTCGTACCGGTTTTCAGTAAGCGATGTGCTTGTGCTAAGCGCAGATTCTTTTGATATTGCAACGGGCTCATACCCGTAAGCTGGCGAAAATGTGCATAAAAACCGGAACTGGACATACCGATGCTCGTACTTAATTCTTCTACATTAAACGGCTGGTTATAATGCTGATTCAGCCATTCAACCGCACTTGCTACTCGCTGGGTATTTGAGCCTTGGGTCGCAATTTTTCGTAATAATCCTCCCTGTTCACTACACAGTAAACGATAGATGATTTCTTGTTGTAATAACGGATAGAGAATCGGTATGTCATTTGGTGAATTGTGTAAATCAATTAAACGGCATAAAGCGTCTTCCAAAGCAGGAGAGAGCTGACTGAGCGGTTTTTTGCCCGAAAAAGAAGGAAAAGCATAATCTTGGCTAAGTAAAGCTTCGGTTAATTGCTGAAGTTGCTCCGGCGGCAGGTAAAAGCGTAAATCAATATAAGGCTGTTCTGGTGTTGCCTGATAATGCGCGAGAATAGGCATATCTACCGCATAGCAAGCAAAATCACCTGCCCGATATTGGTAATGATATTCACCGATTTGCACTTCTTTTGAACCTTGCAATACGACTGAGAAGCCGGATTTTTCAATTTGAATTACATCTCCGCCGGTTTTATTGGTGTGAAAAATATGAAAATCAGGCAGCAATGTTTCAAAAGTATGATGAAATTTTTGAGGGTCAATTAATGGTTTAACTTTTTCGAGTAATTTCATTTTTATAGAATTGTGCAAAAACTTTGGTGGTTTATGCTAACACTAAAATTAGCAGATTTCTATAATGTAGCCATCCGTAACCAATAGGGAGGGAATAAAAATGAATCAACAACAAATTGCAAATCTCGTGCAAGCGCAACGAGATTTTTTTAATAGTAACGCAACCAAGCCGTTAGCGTTTCGCAAAGCGCAATTACAGCGCTTAAAAGCGATGTTAATTGAAAATGATCAGGCAATTTTAACGGCGCTTTTTAACGACCTAAATAAACCGGAATCGGAAGCCCGTTTAACCGAAATCGATATGCTCGTGCATGAGATCGATTTTATGTTAGAAAACTTGGATGAGTTGGCGAAACCAAAATCGGCAGGGCAGTCAGAAATTACTGAAATGGTGATGGGCGCAAAAGTGGACGCACAAATTATTTATGAGCCGTATGGTGTGTTTTTAAATATTTCACCGTGGAATTACCCAATACAGCTTTCGATTTCGCCGATTATCGGTGCGATGGCGGCAGGTAATACGATTATCCTAAAACCTTCGGAATTTACCGTACATTCTTCAGCACTTTTGGCTAAATTAGTTGCGGAATACTTCGAACCGAATTACTTCACCGTAGTGGAAGGCGATGTTGCGGTAAACCAACAGCTATTGACCGAGAAATTCGACTATATTTTCTTTACCGGTAGTGTGCCGGTTGGGAAAATCGTGATGGCGGCGGCGGCAAAACATTTAACGCCGGTAACGCTGGAATTAGGCGGGAAAAGCCCTTGTATCGTGGATGAAACAGCAGATCTGAAATTAGCAGCGGAACGTATTTTATTCGGCAAGGTGTTTAATAGCGGACAAACTTGTATTGCGCCGGACTATTTATTGGTGCAAGAGAACGTAAAAGATCGTTTAGTTGAGGAGATCAGACAGCGTATCAATGCGATCTATCAGGGTAAAAATCCGACCGAGATAGCGGATCATGTTAAAGTAGTTACCCCTCGTCATTATCAACGTTTAAAAGCGTTTTTAAATGACGGACGAGTGTTAGTCGGCGGAGAATATAACGATGAAACCAGCAAACTGGCGTTTACTTTGATCGATGAAGTGAATTGGCAAAGCCCGGTAATGCAAGAAGAAATCTTCGGTTCTATTTTCCCGATGTTGACTTTTAAAACGATGAATGAAGCGATTGCTCAAGTGAAAGCAAATGCTAAACCGTTGGCGCTGTATTTATTCACGCAAGACAAAGCAACGGAAGAGCAAGTATTAAATGAAGTGTCATTCGGTGGCGGCTGTATTAATGATACCTTTATGCATGTAACACACGCCGGCTTGCCTTTTGGCGGTGTGGGTGATAGCGGTATGGGGGGGTATCACGGCGCACACAGTTTCTATGAAATGAGTCATGGAAAAAGCGTGATTAAACGCATTTAAATGATTCTTTATCTACTTGGGATAAGTAGGCAAAGAAGTATTGTATGAAATAGAAAAACATGGAAAAGCGGTCGAATTTCTTAGATTTTTTGCAAAAAATTGAGGAAATTTGACCGCTTGTTTTTTTAGATTTGTTCGGCAGTATAACCGAGCTTTTCAATCGCCTTGACCATCTGTTCTAGCGAAACATTTTCGTTCGCGATAATTTTGACTTTACGTTCTTTCATATTCGCTTTGGTTGAAATCACCCCATTAATCACACGCAATTCTTTATTAACCAAATAGACGCATAATTGGCAGTTCATTTCTTTAATATAAAAATTCACTTCTTTTTGTGCTTGTTGTTCAGCTGCTACATTGCCGTTTGGCATAGCTTCATTGGCATAAACAAGCGGTGAAACTCCGACAGAAAAAAGCAAAATAAACAGTAATTTTTTCATGCTAATAACCAAGGTAAAACAAACGGATAGCTCAAGAAAAATAGAATAATCGCAAAAGCAATCCAATATAAAATTATCAAGGTGCGGTGTGAACAATATTTGGTACAAATAATTTTGTTAGAAAACATCAGTAACCAAAAGCCGTAACCGAATGCACCAAGCGAAACGAATAATAACGGTAGTTGTAAATATTCATACTCGCTGAGACTAACCAGCCACGGTGAAGAAATACCGAACACCAGATAAACCAAAGGTGCAATACAGCATACCGTTGAGCTTACCGCCGCCACTAGAGCTGCGGTAAGTGAGGCAAAAAAGTGCTTATTTGAGTTCTTTTGAGATAAGCTCATAACCAAACTCTTTTGCATCAAATGAATTAAGCGGATCGCCGCCAACCTCAGCATACGGATAACCGAAATTGTTAATCGGGGTTAATTCCGGTTGCGGGTATAAGTCGAAATCACGTGCGTGGTTAAAGCCCATCCAGTTTGCTTCCCAGTTACCAAATAAGTATTTCGAAACGGCTTGTGTATCCGCATCATTGACCGCTTTTTTCTCGGTTAAACGCATTTTCGCCACGTCCGCTGAATCAACCGGCACCCAACCGAAACCGGCTAAATAAAATTCGGCACGGCAATGTTGTCCGCTATTTTCATTAGCGATACCGTCTTTTGCGCTACCGAAGGCGGTTTTAGAGAATTTCGACATTTTCGGTGCCGAGCCTAAACGGATGCCGAATACTTCACGTGCCGGAATATCAGACGCTCGTGCTAAAGCAACGAACACCGAGTTAATATCGGTACATTTGCCTTTTAACACACCGGTAGTCAGCATTTTTTCCACATCACCGTCACCGCAGCCTAATACGGAATTATCACGTTCCATATTTTCCACAATCCATTTATGAATCAGCTCAGCTTTTTTCAGCGGGTTGGTTTCTTTGCCGACAATTTTGTCCGCATATTGCTTCACAATTCCGTCTGTTTTGATATGCGTAGTCGGTTTGAGATACTCTTGTACATCCACCGAATAAATGATTTTTTCCGGCGGTTGATAACTGTTTAATGCACCGGTTGCCATTGGTTCACGATCTTTGGTTTGCACCACAAGTTTTACTTTTAACAAACGTTTTTGCGCTTTTTCATCCCAATTTGCGAATAGTGTTTTCGCACCATATTGGTTGTTTTCCGTGATATAGGCTTTATTGTAGTTGCCTTCAAATTCAATCGATTTGACATCTTGGTAATCATTACTGAACGGTAACGGCACCCATAAATTAGTTTCGCCTTTTGAACCTTGCGGCACAACAAGATCGTAACTTTGATTAAATTCGTAAGTATGAGTGGTGGTGTTATAACTTGGGACTTGGTCAGCGAATGCAGTCGAACTTGCCAGCAAGGTGGCTAATAGCAGTTTTTTCATGAGAGATCCTTAAAATAAACAAACTTGTTATATTTCACTCAGGATGAATGAGACGGGTGCATAATAGATCAAAACGTATAAATAGGAAAGCGTACAAATAAAAATAAGCGGTCAAATTTTGGCTGAAATTTGCAAATTTTTCGCCAAATTTAACCGCTTGTCTTTAGCGTTTTTTCTCGTTGGAATAGTGGATTCGCCATAGCATTCTGGCGTCCAGATTACTTGAGGCAATCATAGTGAGGAATACTGCCGCCCCAAAGAAAAATGCCGCATCACCGACCGAAAAGCTGAGAATTTGTCCTCGTTCCAAGAGGGACATCATTAACGCCAATACAAATAAATCCAGCATTGACCAACGTCCGACAAAATGCACGTAATGTAGCGCTTTCATTTGCCAGTGAATCGGGTGTTTCCATTTGTAATGAATCGCTAACAGCAGATATAAAATTATCGCCACTTTACTGAATGGCACGGCAATACTTGCAATAAATACGATCGCCGCCACACTGTAGCTGCCCATACTGATAAAGGTGAGTACCCCTGAAAATAAGGTATCGGCAGAAACCGAACCGGCTAATCCGGTTGCGGAAATTGGCAACGTATTTGCCGGAATCATCATCACTACACCCGCTAATAAACACGCCCACACTCGTTGTAATTTTATGCTATCCGGAATGGCTAAGTTGCTTTCGCAGCGAGGGCAACGCTGGCGACCTTTTAAATCGACAATCTTTTCATCGAACGTATATTCGCACGTTGGGCATAACGAAGGATGAGTTGGATAGCCTTTCGGAAGCAGGTGGTATTCGGGATAGAAATATGCCCAAGCTTCTTTCGGATCGATTTTAATAAACAGCAAGGTGGTTAAAATCGTCACGATCACAAAAGCACTAAGATGAATACTAAAGCTGAGATCCGCATAATCACGAATTTTAAACGCCGCTACGGCTAATGCGACCAGATAAACGTCTAACATTACCCATTCTTGAATGCGAGATAGCAAAATCAAGGTGTAACGAGGGCGATGTCCCAGTAATTTTTGGAGCCTGATTGTCAGCACTAACATTGCAAACGAAATCGGAAACACGACAGAACAGAGCAAGACCATAAATGCAGTGTAAGGATAGCCTTCAGTCGCCATTTTCCAAACCCCGCCCCATACGGTTGCGTGAATCGGCACACCGAGTAAGTCGATACTCATTAACGGAAAAGTGAGTGCAAAGGGTAATAAAATTAAAATCGCTAAGGCGATAATTGAACAACGGCGTAAGCTCCAACTATTCGCCGGGCGTAGTACGTCGTGGCAATTGGGACAAACGGATATTTGAAACGGCAGATCTTGCGGCACTTCTACCACCGTTTCACATTCCGGGCATTGCTGTAAAGTTATCTTATTTATTTTCATCTATTTTCCTATTTTTTAGGAGTGCTATTTTCTACTTTATGACCTGTATTGCAAGCGGTCATTTTTTATCAATAAATTACGTTGCAATTTTTGCAATTTAATGTCGCAATAATATCAATTTACGCAATATAAAAAGTCCGTATAATCGATTGCATAAAACATAACAATGTGTAAACACAACATCATAAAACAACACACTCAACATCATACATATAAATAAGGAAGCACAAAATGGCTAACTATTTCAACACATTAAACTTACGTCAAAAATTAGACCAACTCGGTCGTTGCCGTTTTATGGATCGTAGCGAATTCGCAGACGGCTGCAATTTCTTAAAAGGCAAAAAAATCGTTATCGTAGGTTGTGGTGCGCAAGGTTTAAACCAAGGTTTAAATATGCGTGATTCTGGTTTAGACATTAGCTATGCGTTACGTGCAGAAGCGATTGCTGAAAAACGTGCGTCATTTACTCGTGCAACCGAAAACGGTTTCAAAGTCGGCACATACCAAGAATTAATTCCAACCGCTGACTTAGTGATCAACTTAACGCCGGATAAACAACACTCAAAAGTGGTTGCAGATGTTGTTCCGTTAATGAAACAAGGTTCTGCATTCGGTTACTCACACGGTTTCAACATTGTTGAAGAAGGTGAGCAAATTCGTAAAGACATTACGGTTGTAATGACAGCGCCAAAATGTCCGGGTACGGAAGTACGTGAAGAATATAAACGTGGTTTCGGTGTACCGACACTTATCGCAGTTCACCCTGAAAATGACCCGAAAGGCGAAGGTATGGCAATTGCGAAAGCGTGGGCATCAGCAACCGGTGGTGACCGTGCAGGCGTATTAGAATCTTCATTCGTAGCAGAAGTTAAATCTGACTTAATGGGCGAGCAAACAATCCTTTGCGGTATGTTACAAGCAGGTTCAATCGTATGTTACGACAAATTAGTGGCAGACGGTAAAGATCCGGCATACGCAAGCAAATTAATCCAATATGGTTGGGAAACGATTACCGAAGCGTTAAAACAAGGCGGTATCACCTTAATGATGGACCGTTTATCAAACGCTGCGAAGATCCGTGCTTTTGAATTAAGTGAAGAAATCAAAGTTCAATTAAATGACCTTTACTTAAAACATATGGATGACATCATCAGCGGTGAATTCTCATCAACCATGATGGCTGACTGGGCAAACGGTGACGCAAACTTATTCAAATGGCGTGAAGAAACCGGTAAAACCGCATTCGAAAATTCACCAAAAGCAGACGGCATCAAAATTTCTGAACAAGAATACTTTGATAACGGTGTTGTAATGGTTGCAATGGTGAAAGCGGGTGTAGAAATGGCATTCGATGCAATGGTTGCAAGTGGTATCTACGAAGAATCTGCATACTATGAGTCATTACACGAATTACCGTTAATCGCAAATACGATCGCTCGTAAACGTTTATACGAAATGAACGTGGTAATTTCGGATACGGCAGAATACGGTAACTACTTATTCTCTCATGTTGCAACGCCAATTCTTGCAGAGAAATTAATCCCGATGTTACAAAAAGGTGACTTAGGTGAACCGACACCGGCTGCTGAAATCGACAACGTTTACTTACGTGATATCAACGATGCAATCCGTAACCATCCGGTTGAATTAATCGGTCAAGAGTTACGTGGTTATATGACAGATATGAAACGTATTTCATCGCAAGGTTAATTAAATATTATAAAGAGCCTACTTCGTAAGAAGTGGGCTTTTTGTCTTTTTGCTTTTGCAAAAAATTAGGAAAAAATGACCGCTTGTTAGCGGTTTTAATAACATAAAAGGATATTAGGAATGAAAAGATTAAAATTATCAGCTGTGTATTCAGCATTATTTGCAGGTGGGCTATTCGTTTATACAGACAGTGCGATGGCGATGGAATGTAAGACGGAACTAGATTCTATTACAGGTCAATCTAATGCGGTTTTAAATCAATGTAAGATGGATTTAAGCGGCTATACACCCATTGTGACAAACTCTACATTAACCATTAGCGATAGTACGCTCGGTCGCTCAGTATCACCTGCTTCCGAATTCGATTCTCCTACTTTTTCAACCATTCTCTATACAGACAATTCAACCGTTAACGTTAATAACAGTACTTTATCGGTCACGGCATCGAATGATTATGGACAGCATGTTATTCAAGCTAGAAACAAATCTGTAATAAATATTTCCAATAGTGATTTATTAACTCAAGCTGAGGTAGGGGGAACGGTTAGTCTTGATAGTTCTAGCGGTTCAATAACGAACAGTAATCTCACCACACTAGGTGGGGATTCAGCGGTTCTTGTTGAAAAGTCATCTCTCACAATTGAAGGCAGTAAGCTTACAGCAGGTTCAGAGGCTGATGCCATTTCATTTTCCGGTACGAATAACACGGTGACGGTCAATAATTCGACAATGAGCAGCGGAACTATGCTCGGTTCATGGTGGAATGGACGAGCAGGTACTGAGTACGGTAGTTTGAAGCTAACGTTAAATAATACGACCGTGACCTCAGATGTACTTGCTTGGGGGGCGGATAGTGAAGATGATTTTGGTTTAACAGCGATTGAGAATATTGATCTCCAAGCAACGGATTCAACTCTTGGTGGCGCAATGGTTATCCCAAATAACAACACAACTTACAACGTTACCCTGGCAAATTCTAACTGGGATGTTCCTGTTGTTGCTATAGATGGAACAACTTATGAAAGCTCAGTGAGTAATTTGAGTTTAACAAACAGTACGATAAACCTCGGTAAAGCAGAGGGCTTCCAAACATTTACGATTGGTAATTTGTCTGGTACAGGTAGCTTTACTCTCAATTCAGATTTAGCTAATCAACAAGCGGATAAAATTGTGGTAACCGGAGACGATAGCGGAGAATTTGGCTTAAATGTTAAAGACTCGGGTAATGAACCAAAATCGGCGAATGGTAAGGTAACATTAGTTGAAACCCAAACAGGTAAGGCGAAATTTGCTTTATTAGGGCGTGATTATGTTGATGCCGGCGCATATCGTTACCGCCTAGTAAAAGACGGTAATCATTGGCTTCTGTCAAATAATGCCGCAGAACGCACAACTGCAAGTAACAGTACACCGCCGGCTGTAAATAATTCGACAAATTCGACCGCTTCTCCAACCGTGCCGGTTTCTCCGGTTGTTGTGCCAGCGTTAAATCCGACAACAGCAAACCATGAAGTGATGCTAAGTGAATATTCGAATGCGTTAGTCTCATTACGTCAGGCTCAGCTTTTATTAGTGGAAAATAGCTTAGAAGGTTTACATAAGCGCTTAGGTGAATTAAAGCAAGGTGAAAAAGGCAATGTTTGGGTGCGTAATGCAAATAGTCGTAATGAATTAGATGCTATGCAGGTTGCGGAAAATGCGCATTCATCCGGCTTTAAACAAGATATTCATACGCTTCAAATTGGTACGGATGCTGCGGTAACAGATAATATTCGTGTCGGTGGTTTTGTCGGAAATTCACGTTCAGATCTAGAATTTGGTGGTGAATATGGCTCGGCGAAAGTGAAAGCACAAGCCGTGGGTGCATATGCGACCTATTTGGCGAATAATGGTTTCTATTGGGATAATGTCGCAAAATACGAGCGTATTACGGCAAAATCTAATCAGACTGGTAAACGCCATTACAATGCGCATACGCTTTCGAGCGAAATCGGACGTATTCATACATTAGGTCGTTGGACAATTACGCCACAGTTACAAGCCGCTTGGACGAAACTTTCAAGCAAAGCGGATGAAGACGGCATTTCCGCGTTAACTGCAAGAGCAGGCGTGCGAGTCACAAACCATCTTGATTTTGCCGGTTGGAAGCTTGAACCTTATGCAGAACTAAACGGCATTACCACTCGTACCAATCAGAATGCAGTGCGAGTAAATCAATATAGTTTTGATGTAGCGGAGACCAAAGGTCGAATTGAAAGCACTATCGGTGCGAATGCGGTGGTAGGCAATCATCGTATCGGTTTAGAGGCTTCCCTAGCCAATGGCAAATACTTAGATCAACCATATAAAGTACAACTTGCTTATCGTTATCACTGGTAAGCTGGTTCCAACTGATTAAACCAAGCCCATAAGTTATGATTTAACTTATGGGCTTTTTTTTGGCAAACGTTTACTGTTTTCTTGATTTGTAAAAATAACAGTAATTTACAAAAGTGGTGTAATTAATCATCTGAAAGTGTGTCACAAATAAACATATTGAATTTAATTTACGTTAATCTTCAGTTAGTGTAAGTTTTAGATAAGAATAATAATGGATATTTGCACATATGAAACAGATAAAGCATTTTACACTTGCAAGCCTATTAGTGAACTCTTTTTTTATTCCGAGCATTACATATGCAATGGAAGAAAATATTCTTGTAGAAGATAAATCACTTACAGAAGAAAGAAGAGAACAGCATAGACTTCAGGAACAACAAATTCGTTCTCAACTTGAGAAAGCTAATCATTTTCTTAATTCGGAAGACGAACCGCAGAAAGTATCAACTGATATATTAGCTCCAGCAACTGGGCCGGCTTTTCTTATTAAACAGGTTGACATTGATTTTGCCGGTAAACCTAATGATTTGAATTTTGAGCCGATTCTTACAAAATATCAAAATCAGGAACTTACAAGCGGTCATATTTTTGACCTTATTCGCGAATTAACCGGTGAGCTTTACCAAAAAGGATATGTGACAAGTGCTATTAGTATTAAAGATCCTGATATTAGCCAAGGCAAACTTTCATTACTGATTAACTGGGGCTTTGGGAATAGGTTTCTAGTTAATGGGGAAGAACCGACTTACTGGAAAGATAAGGCGATGTTACTGACTTTGCCAAGTATCAAAGATAAACGCATTAATATCCATCATATCGATCAAATGGTCGAAGTCCTTAATCAAAATAATAAACACGCCAAAATAAGTATTTTAGCCGATGAACAGGACGGTTATTCAAATCTAAATGTTTTACTTGCCCGAACAGCATTGCCGAGTTTCTCACTGGGATTTAATAATTCAGGTGCAGAAAATAATGCAAATGGACGCAATCAAATCTCATCATCGCTTACATATAGCGATTTACTTGGACTAAACGAAACATGGAGCTTCTCCGGTTCTTATCGTTTATACAAGGATAGAAAACATAATTCATTAAAGAATTATTCTTTAAGTTACAGCCAACCATTAGGTTTCTATACGTTAGAACTTAAAAGCTCAGCTTCTGATTATGATAAACGTATTCAAGGTATTTTTAACAGCTACGATTCGGATGGGCAAACCTATACTCACGGTATCAAATTATCTCGCTTATTTTCTCGTTCTAAAGAATATATTTTTACGGGATATAGCCAGTATGAATACAAGCAACGTAAAAGCAGTTTAATTGGACGTAGAATCGGTGACCATCGATATTCAACACTTACATTTGGACTTTCCTATACCACGAATTTATTTGGAGGAAAACTTTATTCGGATCTGAATTATCTACAAGGTATTGGTTGGTTTAGAGGCGAGAAGAATGCGTATAGTAAAAACAATGAAGAGAAATTCGTTAAAGTTTTTTCTTCTAGTATTACGTGGAATAGATATTTTTCACTAGGTAATCAACAGTTTAACTATACAGCTAAAACTGCATTGCAATATGGCCCACGAAGAAGTGATTCTCTGAATCATTTTACTATTGGAGATGAATATACCGTAAGAGGTTTTAAAGGTGGAGTCAGCTCTGGAGAAAATGGAGGCTATTTTTCACAGACTTTAAATATACCTTTCTATATTAACAAGTTATATGTGAAGTCAATTACTCCTTATGTTGGATTTGATATCGGCCGAACTTATTCAAAATTAGGAGATAAAAAAGAAGTAATTTCTGGTGCTACATTGGGTTTAAAAGCCCAAATCGGAAATGCTTCACTGAATACTGCGTATTCAAAACCGTTAAATCGTTTAGATATTAACAATAAAAATCGTAAGGGAGTTCTCTATTTCAATATGAATGTGAACTTTTAAGAAAAAGGAGATTAACTATGAATAAACATCGTTATAAACTCATTTTTAGTAAAATGCTAAAATGTTTAATTCCGGTGTCGGAAAATATTAAATCAGCAGCAGGTAAGTCGCCTTCATCAGTAAATGGCGAAATCAAAGCCAATGCTGCAACGATTTCCGAACTTAAAAGCCAATTATCACCGCTGTCGATATTGGTAAATAATGTTCTTTCACCAACCAAAATTGTGATTACACGAGCAGCGCTCACAGCATTGTTCAGCCAAGTGTTACTTGCGCCTTTTGCGCTTGCAACACCGGATGCGATTGTTGATCCTGCATTCCAAGATAAAACACAAATCAAGCAGTTAGATAATAAAACTATTATTGTAGATATTGCTAACCCAGAACATGATGGTGTTTCAGATAACCGTTTCCAACGTTTTAATATACCGAACAGTGCGGTATTTAATAATAACTTTAATAAAGACGGTAAATCTCAAATTGTAGGTGATATTGAGCGTAATAAAAATTTAACCTCAGGTGAAGCCAGAACAATCCTTAGCCAAGTAACAGGTAAAGAGCAATCAACCTTACGTGGCGGTTTAGAAGTTTCTGGTGGAAAAGCCGATCTTTTAATTATTAACCCTAATGGTGTGACATTAAATGGTGTGCAAGCTATAAATAGTAATCGCTTAACCGTTTCGACTAGTAATGTAATTGATCCGAAAAATGGGCTTAATCTAGATGTCGGACAAGGTAAAATTCTGATTGATAGCAATGGTGTGGCAACAGACGGCTTAGCCTATTTTGATATCGTTTCTAAAACGATTGAATTAAAAGGTGCTGTTAAGTCAAAAAATAAAGAAACGGATGTTCGTTTGCTTGCCGGTGGAAGTAAGTATGACGTTAAAAATCGTACTTTCCAAAGTAAAGGGAATTTAGCCAATAAACCGGGCCAAGACATTGCCATTTCTGGTAGTGATTTAGGTGCAATGAATGGTCGCAATATTGAATTAATTACAACGGACTTTGGTGCGGGGGTATCGCATAAAGGCGCATTAACTTCTCGAGAAAATATTCGTATTTCAAGTTTAGGTCATATTGAATTAGGTGGTCCGGCTAAAGCAGGTGAAAAATTTGATGCTCAAACTTTAGGTAATATCAATGTCGGCAATGCAGTATCTGCTAAAAATGTTAATTTAGATTCTTCAGGCAATTCCATTACGCTTTCTAAAAAAGCGCAAATAAACGCGCAAGAACAGGCGACCTTAACAGCCAAAGATAACATTACATTAGGCAATGGCACATCAATTGCTAGCAAGCACGGTAAGCTTAAAGCAGGTAACAATTTAAAAACAGAGAAAGATAGTAAAATTTCTGCTTCTGAAACATTAACCTTAGATTCTACTAATGCTCAATTAGCCGGTGTAATTAATGCGAATAAAGCAACCCTAACTTTCGATAGCTTCAAAAATACGGGTAATATTACAACTGAAGATGAACTCAATATTACGACAGATTCGTTATACGACAACCAAGGTAATTTAGTAAGTAATAACAACGCTAAAATTCAATTTGGTAAAAACCGTGATAAAGATTTTAATTCTAAAAAGCACAAATTAGCTCAAACTAAAAACAATCTTATTGTTTTAGGTCGCAATGCACATATTGAGAAAAACTATGATGTAGAAAACTTCGGTAAGATTAAGTTTGGTTTTACCAATAATTTTACTAATGAAGGCGCTATTTTAAGTAACGATGGTATTAGTGTTGCAGCCGATGAAATTGATAATAAAGGTTTTATTGGGGCAAAAAATATTGTGAATTTATTTGCCGGAAAACATATTACCAACCAAGCTAGTGGATTTGTACATTCAGAAAAAGGTGATATTAATTTAAATGCGCCGTTCTATGTATTCAACTATGGCGTTCTTTCTGCTGGCCATGATGTAAATGTATATTCGCATAAATTCCAAAACCGTACGGTATTAGCAGGTAATCCGCGTTTTAGTTTAGATCAAAAATACCGCCAGCTAAATGATTACACTTATCGTCAAAGAGGTTCAACTTATGACACTTATACCTTTAAATTCCTAAAAGGGCTTAACCAATTCGATTTATCTGATTTAAAAACACAATCGGTAGGTCGAGTTAAAGCGGGCCATGGGTTTAATTTCTATCAAGATTTTGATACTAACTGGAAATCAAAAGAAATTGATGAGTCAGTGAAGGAAAAATTCCGTCATTTAGCAGAAGATGCGGATCTGGCGGGGATTGTAACCCAAACTAAGGTAAATGCACCTGACGGTGATTATAACTTCCTTAATCAAGGCATAATTAATACACAGAATAATCTGACCGTGTATGCAAATAAAGGATTAAATGATGGAGCATCAAAACAGCTTAGCGTTCAACAATATTTCAAGCAAGGAATACCATTTTATTTAGAACATTTCCGCGAATGGCATGGAATCCCAGTTCCGTTGACTTATGCACATTTTTTAGACTTTAGCTCATTAGATGAGTTTTTTGATTCTATTATAGATGGCAAACAAATATATGATATTAATCCGCTCGGTGTCTTTAAGGCATTAGCTAAAGTAGATGATCCTACATTCCAAAAAATGATGTCCGCAGTATTCGGTCCAGACTGGAAAGGTACTACTTATGAGTCATATCATAATTTAGTTAGCAGATGGAAAGCATTTAAAGAAAATCCAAATAAAGCACCGGTACAGAGCTTCTATGGTAACCAAAAAGCACTTCTCTTGTCAGGGAATGTTGATTTAAATATCCAAGATTTAGGCAATGGTAATAATGCGGATAAAGGTACTTATGATCAAAAACAAGAGCTAGATATTGGTAAGCATAAACTTGAGATTGATCAAGGCAACTTTAAACCTTTGGAATTTGAGAAACGTGAAGATAACGACATTGATACGGAAACGTTAGAAGAGTTGCTCAATAATCCATATATTTTTGTGCCGAAGCCACAACCTAAACCTAATGTACCTAAAGTACAGCCAGATGTGTCGCCAAAAACACAGCCGGATGTAGCACCAAAGGCTGATATGCCAAAAACACAACCGGATACGACACCGAAGGCTCAGCCGGATGCACCGAAAGCGCAACCTAAGTCAGATGGCAATCGTACACTCAATAATTTATATCAAACACGTGCGGGTTATATTAATCAAGACGAGTATTACGGTATAAAACACTTCTTTGATAAGGTTAAGCCGGATGATCATAATGATTATAACGTTATTGGAGACAACTATTTCCAACATCAGTTGATTACTCGCTCACTTGAGAAAAAAATTGGTAATTACTATCAACGAACCAATAAATTGACGGATAAAGAAGCTGTTGGCAAATTAATGGATAATGCGAAAGCGGAAGCTGAAAAGCTAGGGCTAGAAATTGGTAAACCGTTAACAGATGCTCAACGTGCAGCATTAAAATCCGATATTATCTGGTATGTAAAAACTAAACTGAATGGCCAGGAAGTATTGATTCCGCAAGTTTATTTATCTAAACAGACAATAGCTGATGCGGAAAAAGCTCAAGGTTCAGGCAGTGGCTCAATTGTGGCAGATAATACCAAAGTTCGTTCAGAGGATTTCTATAATGCCGGTCAAGTTTCTTCAAGTGAGAAAAATGATATAAAAGCTGAAAATAAAGTCATTAACCATGGCGGCAGCATTTCAGGTAAGAACAACCGTATAGAGGGTAAACGAGGCATTGATTCAACATCAAAAAGTTATATTGATGATAAGGGTAATCAAATAGCTGAGAAAAATGCACATATTGAAGCAGAAAAACATAACTCTTTAATTACAGATAAAGATGCAGATATTAATCTTAAAAATTCTGTAACCGAATCTAAAACGAGTTATGTTCATACCCGAGATCTCAACTTAAAAGATCAACATACGGTTAAATCTGAAAGCAAAACTGAAGATCTACATGCTAAAAGTGGTCGAGTAATCGGAGGTAAAAATACGACGACTAAAGAAGCTACTTCAGAAGGTGCGAGCTTTAAAGCCGGACACTCTCATCTTGCTGTTCACCGTAACTTCAACCAGGAAGGTAGCGATTATGAATCGGATAAAACAACCGGTGTTGTAAAAGGTAAATATGATACCAAAGCAGGTAAAAATATTAGCCATACCGAATCTGTTGAATCGACAATATCGCTTGGTAGTGATGTTTCCGGCGGATTTGGCGGATATTCTTTCAAAGCTGGTTATTCAGATGATGAAGGAACAACAGTAAAAACCGATACAAATAGTTCACAAAGTAATTTACAAGCTCAAGGCTCATTAACCTTTAAAACCGAGCGAAATAAACGTACTGAACTTACCCATCGTAATAGTACCTTTAAAGCCAATAAAGGTAAATTGAATGTGTTAGGTGAGGCTAATATTGGTGGGGTTGACATTAATGCCGATCCAAATGGTCCGGGAGAAGATAATGCTCAGGATCAAGCTAATGACAATACTGCACAAACTTCGCAGAATAGTGCTGCAAATCCAAATGCAACTGGAGGTACTGCGAAAAAAGTAGGTAAACCAAAATTACCGAGAAAACTCACTGAACAAGAAATCAATGAGAACTTTAAAGAGAAAGATGAATCGTTTTATGAAGAGGAAGCAAAAAAATCAGAAACAGATAATTCCGGTTTCCATTTAGTTGCGAAGAAAATCACTTCAGAAAAACAGAAGAATGAAATAGATGAAGAAAGTCAATCATCTTCATTATCTCTTCAGGTACAAGGTAATGTTGGATCAGGCGCTTTATCTGCTGCATCTAATGCAGTGAAGGGCATTCGTGAGCAAGATAATGGCAAATTGGCAAGCCCATCTAAAGCGTTACAACATGCAAGTGATGCTTTTAAAGCGGCTACCGGTCCATTAGTGAATGGCTCTGTAGGTGCTTCAGTACGTTCAGAATATAAAGAGTCACAAAGTAATACGAAAAGCGATAACCGAACTCGACTTGGCGGTAAAACAACACTTGTCGCTCAAGACGGTGATGTAGATTTAACTGCTGTAGATACGGATAGCAATTCAGACTTAACGACTAAAGCAAGCGGTTCAGTTAACTATAATGCAGGTAAAACTGAGACAACAAAAAGTTCTACACAGCGCAATGCAGGTGTTAGTGCAAGTGTAGGCGGTGCATGTACAGTTGCAGGTTGCTTTGCAAACGGTTCTCTTGGTGTAAGTGGCGGCTATAAATCATCAAATGAGTCATCTACAACATATCAAAACTCTAAATTCAGAGGTAAATCACATAAAGTTGAAGCTGGTGGTGATTTTAACTTGAATGGGGCGAATGTTGACGCAGACAAAGTTGATTTGAACGTACAAGGTAAAACTCGGGTAAATAGCTTGCAAGATACCAAAACTGAAAAACATCATTCTTTTGATGCTAACTTGAGTTTAACTGGTTCATTAAATTCAAATGGGTTTGAAAATCCGGGAATTCGAGCTGGTATTGGTGGAGGCTTCGGTAGTGAATCTAAAGCAAAAGTTGGTGAAAAATCAGGTATCTCTGCAAATCAATTATCCGGACAAATCAATGATTTAGAAACATCAGGTGGATATGTCGTTGATAAAACAAATAGTGGTGGTTTAACCGTAAATGGTGATATTACCAGTAAGACTTTAACTGACCACCATGATAAAGGAGGTTATACAGGTGGAGCAACGTTAGGCTTTAAAGACGATTATTCATTATCACAAGCGATCGTATCTGGCGGCCAAGAAGATCAAGTACACTATAAATCTGAACATGGCTCAGCGATATCAGGTATTACTCATCTTGGTAAAAAAGAAGGTAACATTACCGATTCTGTAGATAAAACAGAAAAAGTATTGCGTGATGATAAAATCCAAGGCGGTAAATTTGATTTTGATGTCCTCAAACTCAAAAAGGAGAGAGAGTCATTGACCAAAAAACCGAAAAAAGAAGAGTCAGAAACAGCAAATAGAAGTGCAGATAATTCGGCACGCCCTCGCTTAGAACGCTCAGCTAGTACGCCAACGCCTCAGGCAGAACGACCAACGTTAAATCGTTCGAATTCTGCAAGTGGTAATTTATCTTCGGATCGTACCGCTTCAAGAGGACAGGTGGAAAATGGAAGTAATCGACCGCAATTGAATCGCTCTCTTAGCACTCCTGAAAGAGGAAATGCAGATACAGCTTCAAGAGGACGCTCAAATTCTACAGGAGGTATTGCTTCTCCTAGAGAACAACGCTCTCCTCAAGCTCAGGCAAACAATAACGTTACGCCACCAAGAGGAAATGCCGTTCCGACACCAAGAGGTCGCTCAGATTCATTTGCAGGTACAGGCGGTGATCGCCCAACACCGAGAGCACGTTCAAATTCAGTTGGAAATGAACCATCTCAGCCGTTTGCGAAACCGACTCCGCAAGTGAATAATAATGCGGCGCCGACACCGGCTCCACGTGCACGTTCAAATTCATTTGCAGGTACGGACGGTGATCGCCCAACACCGAGAGCACGTTCAAATTCGGTCGGAAATGAAGCGTCTCAGCCGTTTGCGAAGCCGACTCCGCAAGTGAATAATAATGCGGCGCCGACACCGGCTCCACGTGCACGTTCAAATTCATTTGCAGGTACGGACGGTGATCGGAATGAAGCGTCTCAGCCGTTTGCGAAGCCGACTCCGCAAGTGAATAATAATGCGGCGCCGACACCGGCTCCACGTGCACGTTCAAATTCATTTGCTGGTACGGAAAGTGATCGTCCAACGCCGAGAGCACGTTCAAATTCGGTCGGAAATGAAGCGTCTCAGCCGTTTGCGAAGCTGACTCCGCAAGTGAATAATAATGCGGCACCGACACCGGCTCCACGTGCGCGTTCAAATTCATTTGCTGGTACGGAGAGTGATCGTCCAACGCCGAGAGCACGTTCAAATTCGGTCGGAAGTGAAGCGTCTCAGCCGTTTGCGAAGCCGACCCCACAGGTGAATAACAATGCGGCACCGACACCGGCTCCACGTGCAAGAGCAAACTCAGAAGGAGGTTTATCTATTGAACAACCACAACCTAGACCGAGAACGCATTCTATTAGCTAATAATTGATAGAATGACGCATATAATTAAAGCACTGCATCAAAAGATACAGTGCTTTATTTTTGTTTATTCTGGCTAGTTAAAAAGCGGTTATGTTTGCAAAAAAATCACAAATTTAACCGCTTATACGACTAGGTGATAATTAATTATTTATCGCTTATCTTGTTTCTTAGCGCCGAAGACACCTACGACAGGCTTCTCTCCGGTACTTATGTAATCGCCAATGACTTCACTTGCTTGAGGACCAAAGAAACCGCCTTTAGTTTTAATACCGTTTGATTCACCAGCAAATGTATTGTCAGTAATTTCAGCAGCTAACATAATTGGATTATTAATATCCGATTGTGGGATAATGCCTGCAAACACTTTATGATCAAAGTCAGCCGTGAATTCAGCATCTGAAATTCTTGTTGCAGAATTTAGTTCAATAGTGTTATTTGTACCACTGAATTGAATTGCCGAACCTTTATAAGTATAGATACCGTTTTTTGGTATATCTGTTGTTGCATTTACGCCTTGAGTGGTAAGGTATTGTTTTTCCAGTCCTGCATCCCATACTAGGCCCCATGCAGTATAGTTTTGCATATCTATATTTCGGATCATATTTCCAGCCTTAGATTCAAAGTGTCCTGTTTTTAATCCATTTGGAATTAAAGCAATGCTTTTTCCTTCTACTTGAATCCAGCCAAAATCACCTTTACTATGGCCTTTAAGATCTACAGCCTGAACATTACCTCCTGTTTCAGGTTTAGGTAAAATAAAACCGCTTCCTGCCATTACGTTATCGCTAGCAGAATGTGAATCAGTTGATGGTTTCTCATCAGTAACTGAAGCTGAAGGAGTTCGTGAAGTATTTGCAGCAGGTGCGGGTGTTGACAAATTAACTGCGGTTGGGGTTGTTTTGTTCTCTGTTGTAGAGCTTGAACTTCCGCTGCTACTCCCACAAGCAGCCACACCTAGAACCATTAATAGGGTAAGTGCAATGTTATGCTTTTTCATCAATTCTCCTTGGATATATAAGTTAAGTAAAAATTATGTAGAACATCTACCTTTACATTATATACGTAGCGATATATAAAAAAACATAATTTACAATGACATAAAGATATTCTTATCTATTAAATCATAAATTCAATCAATTCATTTTGTACAAAGAAATTGATTAGTAACGGTTGGAAATAGACTTCATCACCCACAGCAAATTGTTCTTGCCCGAATTGAGCATAACTGACGGATATTTCTATCGGTTCGTGATTTTTATGTAACACCTCTAAAAAGACAGTAGGTCCGGCAGTATGTACACGAGCTATAACGCCTTTTAGCGAATTTTCTTTATGCGTTTTGCTAATGGCAATTTCGTGCGGACGAACATAGACCACCACATCATCAGCGGCATAACATTGTTCAATTGGCTTTTTAAACGTATCAATATGTAATACGCTGTCTAAAATATAACCGTGTAAAATATTCACATCGCCCAAAAAATTTGCCACAAATGCACTTCTCGGTTGTTTATAAACCTGTTCCGGTGTACCGATTTGCTCGATTTGTCCTTTATTCATCAGAATGATTTTATCCGCAACTTCCAATGCTTCATCTTGATCGTGAGTCACAAAAATACTGGTGAGGTTAATTTCATGATGAAAATCACGCAACCAACGGCGCAAATCTTTACGCACTTTCGCATCTAAAGCGCCGAACGGTTCGTCTAACAGCAACACTTTCGGCTCGGTTGCGATCGCTCTTGCCAAGGCAACACGTTGACGCTGACCGCCAGAAAGCTGATCAGGATAGCGTCCGCCGATATGTTCCAGCTGAATCAGCTCCAAGAGATTTTTAACTTTCGTTTGAATTTCCGCTTCGGATAAACGTTCTTGTTTTGGCTTCATTCGTAAGCCGAAAGCAATATTGTCGGTAATCGTCATATGGCGAAATAGGGCATAATGTTGAAATACAAAGCCGATATCCCGTTCTTTCGCCGATAACTGAGTCACATCGCAATCATCAAATAAAATTTGACCGCTTGTTGCGGTTTCCAGCCCGGCAATAATGCGTAACAACGTGGTTTTTCCGCAGCCGGATGGCCCGAGTAAGGCGGTCAATTCACCATTTTGAATACTAAAATCAATATTATTGAGTGCTTGGAATTGTCCAAAGCGCTTATTAATTTGTTTAACGCTAATTGCCATAATGCCCCACTATCGTGCTAATTTCGCCTCTGTCCACTGACGAATAAATAATAAAATTAAAGATAAACCAAGTAATAAAATCGCAACTGAAAATGCCGCCACAATGTTGTATTCGTTGTATAAAATCTCGATTTGCAGCGGTAAGGTGTTAGTTAATCCCCGTATATGTCCCGATACTACCGAAACCGCCCCGAATTCGCCTAACGCACGAGCGGTACAGAGTACCACGCCGTGTAATAATGCCCATTTGATATTCGGTAAAGTGACGTGGTAGAAAATTTGCCAGCCGTTTGCGCCCAATACTGCTGCCGCTTCTTCTTCCGTTGTGCCTTGTGCTTCCATAATCGGAATCAGTTCTCGTGCGACAAAAGGCACAGAAACAAATAGGGTAGCTAAAATAATCCCCGGAATCGCATAAACAATTTGAAAATCGACCGCTTGTAAATGTGGATAAAGCCAACTTTGTGCACCGAATAACAACACGTAAATTAAGCCTGCCACCACCGGTGAAATCGAAAAAGGTAAATCAATTAAGGTAAGCAAAAGCTGTCTGCCTCTAAATTGATATTTCGTGACCGCCCAAGCTGCGGCAATCCCGAAAATGATATTCAGCGGCACGGCAATTGTTGTGGCTAATAGGGTTAGTTTTAGCGCAGCAAGCGTATCTTCCTCGCTGATTGACGCAAGGAAAAAATCCAAGCCTTTTGCCAACCCTTGTGAAATTACCACCAATAACGGTAAAAGTAGCAAAATCACAAATAGCAGAATCGCTAAGCCGATTAATAGTCTTTCAACAAGCGGTCGTTTTTTGAGTAAACTTTGCATATTTCTTCCCTTCTATTTTGCTGTCCGCTTAGCGAAGTAACGCTGAATGAGGTTGATCACAAAAATCAGTAAAAACGAAATAATCAGCATTAATACGCCAATGGTTGCCGCGCCGACATAATCGTATTGATCGAGTTTTGACATAATCACCAGCGGTAGGATTTCGGTTCTAAACGGCAAATTACCGGAAATAAACACGACCGAACCGTATTCGCCGATGCCTCGTGCAAAAGCGAGGGTAAAACCGGTAATCCAAGCTGGTAAAATTGCCGGAAAAATCACGTAACGAAAAGTCTGAAAAGCATTTGCTCCCAAAATCGAAGCTGCTTCTTCCACATCCTTCGGTAAGTCTTCCAGCACTGGTTGTAGCGTGCGAACCACAAAGGGTAAAGTGACAAATAAAAGTGCTAATGTAATGCCCAGTGAACTGTAAGCGATTTTGGTTTCAAAAAATTGCCCGATAATACCGTTACGAGAATAAATTGCCGTGAGTGCAATACCTGCTACTGCGGTTGGTAAAGCAAACGGCATATCAATAAACGTATCCATTAAACGTTTGCCCCAAAACTGATAACGCACCAACACCCACGCTAGCAATAAGCCGATAAAACTATTTAGTAATGCGGCACTGAAGGCACTTTTGAAAGACAAGCCTAATGCCAATAATAACTGTCGGCTGGTAATCAATTTGAGAAATTGCTCGGCAGAAATTTGGGCGGAGAAGATAAATAATCCGGCGAGCGGAATCAGTACCACAAGGCTTAAAAATGTGAGTGTATAGCCTAACGAAAGATTAAAACCAGGAATAATTCGAGTTTGCTGCATAACATTTCCTTAGCCTATTTATTGATAAATTTTTTCTAACATTTGATCGAAGATCGCACCGTCATCAAAAAATTTCGGCTGAATCAAGCCCCAACCACCGCCAAAAACTTCGTGCATCGTTAATAATTTCAGATCCGGAAACTGTTGGCGAAATTCTGCCAAAATTTGACCGCTTGCAGGGCGATAATGATGTTTGGCAATCAGGCGTTGCACCGCTTCGCTATACAAATAATTCAGATAAGCTTCCGCTTGTTTACGAGTGCCTTTTTTATCTACCACCTTATCCACTAAAGCGACCGGCGGTTCAGCCACAATCGAAACTTTCGGCGTGATAATTTCAAACTCCTCGCCACCTTCTTCCTGCAAGGCAAGATAAGCCTCGTTTTCCCAAGCAAGTAAAACATCGCCCAAGCCACGTTGGATAAAACTCATCGTCGCTCCTCTTGCGCCGGTATCTAATACCGGCACTTGTTGATAAAGCTGGGTGACAAATTCCAGCGCTTGCTGTTCCGTGCCGAAATGGTGCTTAGCGTATGCCCAAGCGGCTAAAAAATTCCATCTTGCTCCGCCGGACGTTTTTGGATTCGGTGTAATCACTTCAATGCTTGGATCACGCACTAAATCCTGCCAGTCGTAGATCCGTTTCGGATTCCCTTTACGTACTAAAAATACAATGGTCGAACTATACGGCAAACTGCGTTTGCTCAAACGCTGTTGCCAATTTGGATCGATCAGAGCTTGATGTTTATTTAACGCATCAATATCAGCGGCTAGCGCTAAGGTAACGACATCCGCTTGCAAACCGTCGATGACCGCACGAGCTTGTTTTCCGGAACCGCCGTGTGAGGTTTTCACCGTAATTTGCTCACCGCTTTGTTGCTGCCAATATTCAGTAAATAAGCGGTTATATTCTTTATAAAACTCACGTGTCGGATCATAAGAAACATTTAACAGCTCAACAGCGAATGCTTGAACAGAGAGCATTAAACAAGCGGTCAGAAAAAAGATTTTTTTTACAATCATCGTGCTAAATCCTCATATTGGCTAAAAATCTAACTGCATAATCGGCTTTAGCAAAGAACTGAAACTTTATTGATATAGCTTTATGGAATAAAAATAGGGTAGAACATCACAAATTGTTTGTTCTAAATCAAAGGACCTCAGACAAAGCTTTTAAAAATCAGCTTTATTCCAAAAGACTCTAATCTATATCCTGTTATTATTTTTCAGAATAAAAAATTTCTCTTATAACTTAATAAAACAAATCGTGGCTTGTTTTAAGCGAGTGGGGAAAATATGAATTACTTACCAATTTTTGTTGATTTAAAAAAACGACCGGTATTGGTCGTAGGGGGCGGACACGTTGCGCTACGTAAAATTAATGCTTTATTAAAAGCCGGAGCGTCAGTCAAAGTGGTAGCGGAGAAACTCCATTCCTCGCTACAAGTTTTGGTTGATGAAGGTAAAGTCGAATGGCTTGCCAAAGCATTTGAAGCGAGTCAAGTTACCTCTAGCTATTTAGTGATCGCCGCCACCGATGACAATGCCTTAAATCAGCAGGTATTTGATACGGCGGAAAGCCAACAACGCTTAGTGAACGTAGTAGATGACCAACCTCGCTGTAGTTATATTTTCCCTTCGATTATCGACCGTTCTCCGGTGCAAATTGCCATTTCAAGCGGCGGTGCAGCACCGGTATTAATTCGTTTGTTACGTGAAAAACTAGAAGCATTAATTCCACATAATTTAGGTGCAATGGCAGATATTGCGACCCGTTGGCGTTATGCGGTCAAAACCAAATTTCCTCAATTAACCCAACGCCGCCGTTTTTGGGAAAAACTGTTTACCCACCAAAGTTTTCAGCGTCTGACTGAAAATCATCAAATCGAACAAGCGGAAGCATTAGTGGATGCTGAATTACAAAACAATAATCCGGTTTTGGGCGAGGTTTCGTTAGTCGGCGCAGGGCCGGGTGATGCCGGTTTACTCACCCTAAAAGGTTTGCAAACCATTCAACAGGCGGATGTGGTGTTATATGACGCCTTGGTTTCCGAGGCAATTTTAGAATTGGTTCGCCGTGATGCGGATAAAGTATTTGTCGGTAAACGTGCCGGCAAACACAGCGTTAAACAAGATGATACCAATCAGTTATTGGTTAAATATGCCAAACAAGGTAAACGGGTGGTGCGTTTAAAAGGTGGTGATCCGTTTGTATTCGGGCGTGGCGGCGAAGAATTGGAAGTGCTTAAAGCGGAAAATATTCCGTTTAGTGTTGTGCCGGGGATCACCGCTGCATTAGGGGCGACCGCTTATGCAGGAATTCCGCTTACGCATCGTGATCATGCGCAAACGGCAATGTTTATTACCGGTCATTTAAAGCCGGACGGAAACCGACTTAAATGGGAAACGCTTGCCCAAGGCAATCAAACGCTGGTGGTTTATATGGGGACAATTAAAGCCGCTGAGCTGTCCGCCGAGTTACAAAAACACGGCAAACCGTCCGATACACCGGTAGCAATCATTAGTAACGGCACATTGCCAAATCAACAGGTGCAAACTGGTGTGCTGAGTGAATTAGCGGAACTTGCTGAAAAAGCCCCGACACCGGCATTGATTGTGATTGGCGAAGTGGTGAAATTGCAAAAAGACCTTGCTTGGTTCGGCAAAGAAGCGGTGCAATTTGTTTCGACTCAAGAAACACTTTGGCAGAAACCAACATTACAAAATAAAGAAACGCATTGGAAGCAGGCAGCGTAATAGGAGGAAGGCAATGAGTTTTTTAAGACCGAATTTATGGCAAATCCCGACTCCGAGCGAAGCGGATTTTGCAAATCTTAGTCAAAAAGAGACCGCTTTATATCAACGTATTCAACAAATTAGCCAACAGCACCGTAATGCAAAATTCGCCAGCAGCTTGGCGGTGGAAGATATGCTGATTACCGATGTAATCGCCAAAAGCCAAGCAAACATTACTGTGTTTACCTTAGAAACCGGACGTTTAAATCCAGAAACTTTAGCGCTGGTCGATAAAGTGAAAGCAAATTACCCGAATTTAAATTTCCAACTTTATTATCCTGATACGCAAAAAGCGGCGGAATATGATCGGCAAAAAGGCAAATTCGCTTTTTATGAAAGCGTGGAATTACGTCGTGATTGTTGTTTTATCCGCAAAATCGAACCGCTTAATCGAGCCTTACAAGATGCGGATGCGTGGCTAACCGGACAACGCCGAGAACAATCGGTCACTCGCACCGCACTTGCTTTACACGAACAAGATAGTGGCAGGGGCATTGATAAATATAACCCGATTTTTGATTGGTCCGAATTAGAGGTTTGGGCATATATCTTAAAACATCAAATTCCTTATAACGAACTGTATAAACAAGGTTTCCCAAGTATCGGCTGCGAGCCTTGTACCCGTCCGGTCAAAGTCGGAGAAGATATTCGAGCTGGCCGTTGGTGGTGGGAAAACAAAGACAGTAAAGAGTGTGGATTACATAAATAAAAGGATCTGAAAATATGACAACGCAAAATAATATCGAAAACGGACATTTAGATTGGCTTGAGGCGGAGTCGATTTACATCATTCGTGAAGTGGTGGCGGAATGTAGCAATCCTGCATTACTGTTTTCCGGTGGTAAAGACTCGGTGGTATTACTTGCTTTAGCGCGTAAAGCCTTTCAACTTGAAGGACGTGATTTAGTGCTGCCGTTCCCATTAGTACATATCGACACGGGGCATAATTACCCTGAAGTGATTCAGTTCCGAGACGAACAAGTGAAAAAATTAAATGCAAAATTGGTAGTCGGCCACGTTGAAGATTCAATCGCTAAAGGTACGGTGGTATTACGCAAAGAAACAGATTCTCGCAATGCAGCACAAGCGGTCACTTTATTAGAAACGATTGAAGCCAACGGCTTTGATGCCTTAATGGGTGGCGCAAGACGAGATGAAGAAAAAGCCCGTGCTAAAGAGCGGATTTTCTCGTTCCGTGATGAGTTTGGTCAATGGGATCCAAAGGCACAACGTCCGGAATTATGGTCGCTCTATAACGCCAAATTACATAAAGGCGAAAATATGCGAGTGTTCCCGATTTCTAACTGGACGGAATTAGATATTTGGCAATATATCGAACGTGAAAAATTGGAATTACCACCGATTTATTATGCCCACCAACGTGAGGTGGTAGAACGCAATGGCTTACTCGTGCCGGTTACTCCACTAACGCCAAAACAAGCGAATGAAGAAAGTAAAATCGTATCTGTGCGTTTCCGTACTGTGGGTGATATTAGCTGTACTTGCCCAGTTGCCAGCACCGCTGCAACACCGGCAGATATTATTAAAGAAACCGCAGTGGCCGAAATTTCAGAACGATCCGCCACCCGAATGGATGACCGAGCCAGCGAAGCGGCAATGGAACAACGTAAAAAACAAGGTTACTTCTAAATACTCAATTTGCCCAGTAAGGCAACACTATGCGTAACCTAGTACGGCTTTGCTGTGCTAGGAATAAAAGGATAATAATATGAGCAATTTAAACCAATATGCACCACTTCGTTTCATCACCGCTGGTAGCGTAGATGACGGTAAAAGTACGTTAATCGGGCGTTTACTTTATGACAGCAAAGCGTTATTAAGCGACCAGTTATTAAGTTTGAATAAATCTAAAAATGCGGGCGAAGTCATTGATTTTTCGATTCTGACAGACGGCTTAGAAGCAGAACGTGAGCAAGGCATTACCATTGACGTGGCGTATCGTTATTTTTCTACCGCAAAACGCAAATTTATTATTGCCGACACACCGGGGCATGAACAATATACCCGTAATATGGTGACCGGTGCTTCAACTGCTAATGCTGCCGTAGTATTAATTGATGCTTCGCAATTGGATTTTAACCAAGCGGAACTGGAATTGTTACCGCAAACAAAACGCCATTCGGCAATCTTAAAACATTTAAATACGCCCTATATTTTAGTGGCGGTAAACAAAATGGATTTGTTGGATTTTGATGTTGCAAAATTTGAAGCAATTACCACTGCTTACCGCAAGTTAGCCGATCAGCTTGGTATTCAGCACATACAATTTGTGCCGGTTTCCGCTTTGCAAGGCGACAATATCGTGCATAAAAGCGAACGCACACCTTGGTATGCGGGAGAGCCGTTACTCACCATTTTAGAAAACTTACCGAGCAACGAGAATTTATCGGAACGAGTGGAAGATTTTCATTTTCCGGTGCAGTTAGTCAGTCGTTTAGATCAAGATAAAGCGGACGATTTTCGAGGCTATCAAGGCAGAATCGAAGCCGGTTCGGTTAGCGTAGGCGATACGATTCGAATTGAACCGAACGGCTACACCTCGACCGTATCGGAAATTATTAGCCCGAATGGTATCGTACAAAAAGCGGTTGCCGGTGAGCAGGTAACGATTCGTTTGGCAGATGATATTGATATTTCACGCGGCGATACTTTTGTTGCACAACATTCGCCGATTATCGCCACAAAACGCTTAACTGCTACGGTATGTTGGTTTGACCAACGAGCATTAAATCCGGCTCGTAAATATTTACTAAAACATACTACACAAACTGTGTTTGCTAAAGTTACTGAAGTTGATCACGTACTAGATGTAAAAACCTTGAGCAATTCAAGCGAAGCGGACAGTTTGAAATTAAATGATATCGGCGAGTTACAACTTAGCTTACAAAAGCCGATTACCGCCACCACTTATGCACAAAATGTTGCGACCGGGTCATTTATTTTAATTGACGAAGCGACCTATCACACGGTAGCGGCAGGGATGATTCTTGCCACCGAATAAGGTTCACCTTAAGAACAAGCGGTCAAAATTTGCTAAAAATTTGCAAATTTTGACCGCTTTTTTAATGAGGGGAGAATGACTTAGTTAACTTTGTTGCCAAAACGGTTGCCAATAAGGAAGGCAATTAAACCGATAACTAATGACGGCACAATCGCATGGAAGCTAAAAATGCTGATTTTAAATGTGGTGAAAATCACATAACTTGTTAAACCTGCCAACATTGAGCTAATTGCACCTGCTGCATTCGCATTTTTCCAATAAAGTCCCAACACAATCACCCACAAGAACGTTGCTTCTAAGCCACCGAGCGAAAGTAAGTTAAGCCAAATTAACATATCCGGCGGATTTAACGCCGCAAACACCAATAACACAGCAAAAGTGAGTGTGGTCATGGTTGAGAAGAGCTTTAACTTCGCTTCGTTATCGACTGCTTCCGGCTTCACCGCTAAATATAAATCTTTGATTAAGGTGGAAGACGATTGAATTAATAATGAGTCAATCGATGACATAATCGCAGCCATCGGGGCGGCTAAGAAAATACCGGCAACCAGTGGTGGTAGCACTTGAATCATTAGGGTTGGAATGACCTGATCTGGAATTTTTAAATCAGGAATGACCGCACGTCCAAGTACACCGGCAAGGTGCATACCGAACATCAGTAGCGATACCACTAAAGTACCGATGACGAGAGCTTTATGTAATGAAGCGCTGTCTTTATACGCCATACTGCGTACCGCCAACTGTGGTAAACCGATTAAACCGAAGCAGACCAATACCCAGAACGAAGTCATAAAGGTAAAATCTAGCGGACGTTCATCAATGCCGTACGGCTCAATTAATTGAGGATTGATATTTTGCAAAGTGTTCATCGCATTCTCAACACCGCCTGCAGCATAAATCACTCCTCCTAGCAATAATGAAGTACCGATTAACATTACTAAGCCTTGAATCGTATCAGTCAACACCACCGCACGGAAGCCGCCGATAAAGGTATAAACTCCAACGGTGACCGCAAAAATAATTACTGCTGTTTGATACGGCACGCCTAGCGTAGTTTCCAGTAAGCGCCCCGCACCGATAAACTGTACCGTCATCATCGCAAAGAACGAAAGCAACAGGGCAAAGCCTGAAATCCAAACTACAAGTTTATTTTGATAGCGAGCCAATAATAAATCATTGATGGTTACTGCGTTATATTTACGAGCAAGTAACGCAAATTTTTTGCCTAATGCCCCTAATGCCAGTAACACCGCCGGTACTTGGATCATCGCAAGCAATACCCAACCTAATCCGTACTTATAGGCAGCTCCTGGTCCCCCAATAAACGAACTTGCGCCGACATAAGTCGCAGCAGTGGTCATTGCCAATACAAAACCGGACATTGAGCGGCTGCCCACATAATATTCGGATAAAAAGCTGCCGCCTTGGCGTTTACGATAGGCATAAAACGCGACACCGAACACGAAGCATAAATAAGCGATTAGCGGTAATAACATCTCTTTATTCATCGCTTTGTTCCTTATTTAGATCAATATTTTGATAAACTTTTTTGACCACCCAATACACAATCACAGTAAAACCAAGTGGTAGTGCAATGCAAGCAAGTTCAAACCAAATTGGAAAACCGAAAATGCCGCGTCCTGCCGGTGAGAAGTAAGCGAAAGCTATCCAGCCGAATAAGTAAACTAAAGCAAGCCAAACTGCCCAGCGAGCCTCTCTTGCAAGTTGTTGATAATGCATAAGATACCTTTTTGTTGTTAGAAAAAAGCCTCAATAAAATGAGGCTTACTAAAAATTAATACTGCCAGTTATCAGGATCAATACCTAATTCTCGCATTTTAGCTTTGGCTTCTTCCGGAATTTCATCGCTACGCTCTTTCATCAGATCTTCATCCGTAGGTAACGGCTGTCCGGTAAATGCATGCAAAAATGCCTCGCACAATAATTCGCTATTCGTTGCGTGACGTAGGTTTTTGATTTGGCGACGAGTACGCTCGTTAGTTAAAATTTCTAATACTTTAATCGGGATCGAGACGGTGATCTTTTTGACCTGTTCGCTTTTTTTGCCGTGTTCGGCATACGGGCTAATATATTCGCCACTCCAATCTGCCATAGTTAAATTCCTAATCTTCGATAAAAATTGTCGGTATTGTAATCAAAACTATTTGATATCGCAATCTAGACGTCTAGATTTCTATTTTGAATTTTACGCTTGTTTACTTTGTGTTTTAGGAAGAGTTGGTTAAAATGCGCCAATGATTTCTTTGATAAGGTAAAGATAATGAAATTAAAACAATTAGGCTTAGTGGCGGGGATTGTGATGTTAACGGCATGTTCATCGGCGATTGATCCGGCAACCGGTGAGCGTAAAGATCCACTGCAAGGCTTTAATCGTGCGATGTGGAAAGTGAATTATGAATATATCGATCCTTATGTATTAAAACCGGTTGCGACAGGCTGGCGTGATTATGTGCCAAGCCCGATTAAAACCGGTTTAACCAATGTGGCGAATAACCTTGATGAACCGGCAAGTTTTGTTAACCGCTTGTTGGAAGGTGAAGGTAAAAAAGCGATGATCCACTTTAACCGTTTTTGGATTAACTCAATTTTCGGTTTAGGCGGTTTAATTGATTGGGCAAGCCAAACACCGGATCTCAAATTGGATAACGGTAATCGTGAGTTTGGTCATACACTTGGCACTTATCATGTACCGGCGGGGACTTATATTATGGTGCCCGGCTACGGCGCAACCACTCCTCGTCAGGCGGTTGGTAAAGCGGCGGATTCAGCTTATCCGGTATTATCTATGCTAACCATGCCTTGGACAGCGGCAAAATTTGCCGTACAAGGGGTGGATAGTCGCTCAAAATTATTAGATCAAGATGCATTATTACAGCAGTCTTCCGATCCATACATTACCTTCCGTGAAGCTTATTTCCAAAACCTCGAATTTAAAGTGAGTGACGGTAAAGTGGAAGATAGCGGTAAAGAGCAACTTTCTGAACAAGAATTACAAAATATCGATTAAGTTCAAGCGGTCAAATTTGCAAAAAAAGTTGTAAATTTGACCGCTTGCTTTTGGAAGTGTTAAAGGAGTAGAACATGAAAACCGAATTTATTCGTCAAATCAGCCAAGGTATTAGCCTCGAGAAATGTCATGAGTTATATGTGATTCGTGTTACACATAAGTTAGGAGCAGCAGTAGTGGCTTTACAAGGCGCACAATTATTAAGTTGGCAACCGGCTGCGGCGAAACAAGATGTGTTATGGCTTTCGGAGATTGAACCGTTCCAAAAAGGCAATGCGATTCGTGGCGGTGTGCCGATTTGTTATCCGTGGTTCGGTTCGGTAAAAAGTCCGTCACATGGCACGGCTCGCATTCGTGAGTGGTCACTCAGCCATTATGAAATGGATGAGGAATATGCCTATTTAGAATTTTCGCTCTATGACGAACAAAATATTATCGAAGCGAAAATTGAAATGGCGTTTAACCAAGAATGTCATTTGATTTTCACTCATTATGCAGAGCAAGAAGCACAGGCGGCATTGCATAGCTATTTCAATGTGGCGGATATTCAGCAAACCGAAGTGAAAGGTTTACCGCATGAATGTTTTGATTCGCTGACTAAACAATTTGTACAAGTGCCTTCACCACGTAAAATCCATGAAAATGTGGATTGCATTTATAGCGCGGAGCAGTCTATTAATCGTATTGAAGATGCGGCAAATCAACGCACGATTCAAATTGAGCATATTGATGCGAGCGATATTGTGTTGTGGAACCCGTGGCATAAAGCGACAAGTGCGATGAGCGAAACCGGTTATCAAACAATGTTATGTGTCGAAACAGCACGTATAAATCGCAAGTTGCAACAGGGCGAAAGCTTTGAAGTGATTTTTAAATTAGTTTAATGGTGAAGAGCGGTAGGGGTAAACTTACCGTTCTATTTTGAACTTTTTCTCGTAAAATAGGCTCAAAATTATTGAATTTACTGAAAGATAGGAACAAATATAATCAAATATGCCAAAAATAAAACTTAATGAAACGACACTTTTACCCTTTATTACCCAGCAAATCGAACAAAACGACGCTTTTACTTTACTGAACGGTTTATGTCAGTGGCTTAGAGCCGGCAAGCCGGAACAAGCGGTCGAAAAATTAGAATTTTTTACCAATTTACTTAAGCAACAGCCGGAACTAGCTCAAGCAGTTGCGACATTGATTTGCCGTTGGCTTTGCCAGTTACGTTTATATCCGATTTTAGTCAGTAGCGGCATTTTGGGGCGCCAAGGTTTCGGGCGTGAAATGCGTAATCGCTTATATGAGAAACTCAATCCGTCATTTAAAGACGTGAATGATTTACGTGATGTATTTATTCTGCTGTTTTGCGATCGCCATGATGAGGAATGGGTTAATGCCATTCCGACTAAAAGTTGGTTAAATTTCCTCAATACTTTAGATCGCAGCGTAAGCGAACAGGATAGAACTTGGCTGTATGAACATATTCGTCACGAAGGGTTATTTGCGATCAAAATGCTCTCGATTTGGATTGCGGCAGAGGATTTGGAACCGGAGTTAATTCGCTTAGATCCAACATTGCTGGATGCGGATTCGCCTTTTGTCGCATTGCAAAAAGAGGTCTTTCAATGGTTGGAGGCTCGTCGTCAAAATCAATACTATGACGATAGCCATTTACAGGTGATGTTTGGTCAATCGCGTGAATTGGTGGATCGCTTACAGAAAAAAGGATCAACAGCCGGCTCATCACTTGGCGTGGCGCATTTGCTTGAGCGTTTAAGCCAGACCTTAGACCGTTTATCCATGTTGATGGAATTATTTTCTACCAACCGTGTTGCTCGTTTGCGCGTGTTACAAATTACCAAAATGTTGGCGGAAGCTTCGGCAAAGCAACACAGTATTTCCGATTTATGGAAACAAAGCGTCAAAATGCTTTCTCGCAGTATTACCCAACATACCAGTGATCACGGCGAACACTATATTACCCGTGATAAAAAAGAATATTTCAGTATGTTTTATTCCGCTGCCGGTGGTGGTGTGCTGATTGCGCTGATGGCGCTATTTAAAGTGTATCTAGGCGGAATGATTGACGATAAAGTCTGGAAAGGTATTGCGGAAGGTTTGAACTACGGTATCGGTTTTACCGTTATCTTTATGTTGCATTTTACCGTAGCGACCAAGCAGCCGGCGATGACTGCCGCACGTTTTGCCGAGGCGGTCGAGCGCAACCCGCAGGGCAGAGCAGTGAATATGAAACTGGCGCAATTGCTGGTGGATGTACTGCGTTCACAAAGTATTGCGGTATTGGGGAATGTGATTGTATCGATGAGTGTGGCGGCATTGATTGCCTATGGCTATGCTAAACATACCGGCGAAGCGCTATTAGACAGTGAAATGGTGCAATATCAGCTAAATTCGATTGACCCGACTAAAGGAACGTTATGGTTTGCGGCAATTGCCGGTTTGTGGTTATTCTGCTCGGGGATTATTTCCGGTTACTTTGATAACCGCAGCAACTATTTAAATACCCGTATGCGTTTAAGACAGCACCCGTGGTTAAAAGCGATTTTGCCGTTATCCATCCGAGAGAAATTTGCTGACTATGTGCATGATAATGCAGGTTCGATTATCGGTAACTTAGGATTCGGTATGTTGCTTGGTATTACCGGTGTGATTGGTTATTGGTTAGGATTACCGCTTGATATTCGCCATGTTGCCTTTTCTTCGGCGAATGTCGGCTATGCGGTGGTGAGTGAATCATTAGGCTGGCAAGTGTTACTGCAAAGCATCTGCTTTGTGTTAATGATCGGTGCGGTTAACTTGATTGTCAGTTTCTCTCTAACGCTATGGATTGCGCTGCGTTCACGCAATACCGAAATTGATAGCTGGCGGGAAATTTTAAAATGCTTATGGGAAATTATCCGTAAGCGCCCGTTAAGTTTACTGTTACCGGTTCAGTTGAATAAGTAGTAAGACGATACAAGCGGTTGAATTTGCAAATTTTTTTACAAATTCAACCGCTTGTTTTTTAGCTAGTTATACATCGCTTCAATTTGTGGACGATAGCGTTCCAAAATGACCTTACGGCGTAATTTAAGCGTTGGGGTGAGTTCTTCCATATGGATACTAAAAGCTTGCGGCAGTAAGGTGAACTTTTTAATTTGTTCGAAATGGGCAAGCTCTTGTTGTAACTCTTCAATGCGTTTTTCAAATAATTGAATAACTGCCGAATGCTTGATTAATTCAAGGCGGTCATGATATCTGATATTCAATTGTTTAGCATATTCTTCCAAAGCCTCGAATGAAGGCACAATCAGTGCCGAGACGTATTTTTTGGTGTCTGCAATCACTGCAATTTGTTCAATAAATTTATCTTTAGCCAATTTACCTTCGATATATTGCGGAGCAATGTATTTGCCGTTTGAGGTCTTCATCAGCTCTTTAATACGATCAGTAATATACAGGTTACCATGTTCATCCAATGCGCCGGCATCTCCGGTACGCAAGAAGCCGTCTTCGGTGAAGGCTTTAGCAGTTTCTTCCGGGTTTTTATAATAGCCTTTCATCACCATTCCTCCACGCACCAGAATTTCATTATCTTCACCGATTTTTACCTCGGCATTCGGCATTAGCGTTCCAATGGAATTTAAAGCAAAGTTACGATCCGTCCAGCAAGAAACAGTAGCGGTTGTTTCCGTCATACCATAGCCTAGTTTCACATTAACACCGATGCTATGGAAGAATTCGCCGATAGCCGGTTCTAATTTTGCCCCACCGCAAGGCATCATTTTGATGTTTCCGCCTAATAGCGCTCTTAATTTTGTTAGAACTAATTTATTTGCTAGTTTGTAGGCTAATGTGGCTTTTTGTGTATGAACAAAAGTTTTTCCTTGTTTTAGCGCCCAGCGAAATAATGCTCGGCGATGAAAAGGCGCTTGTTTTACTTTATCAAAAATAGCGCTATACATTTTTTCGAATAAACGAGGAACGGCACACATTAACGTTGGTTTGACTTCGGCTAATGCTGTACGTACTTCGTTGGTGTCTTCCAAATAGCAGACGGTTGCGCCTTTATGTAATAAATAAGCGACCCAAGCCCGTTCGAAAATATGCGAAAAAGGTAAGAATGACAGTGATACATCATCAGGTCCTACCTCAGGTAAGGCTAAATCGTGTGCTTGTAGCTGGTGAGCAAGGTTTGAGAAGTCCAACATCACACCTTTAGGTGTACCAGTCGTTCCCGAAGTATAAATTATGGTAAATAAATCATCGAGCTGGATGCTGCTTAGACATCGGATGAGTTCAGAGCGGTATTTTTCGGAACTTTTTCCTAAGAAATCATTCCAACCACACGATGAAGAAGCATTGTCAAGCACTCCCTCAAGATGAGGTTTCATGACAATGATTTTCTCGAGCGAAGGACAGTTTTTAGCAATTTCTAATGCCACATCAAGCTGTTCTTGATCTCCTACGAACAAGAGTTTGATGTCCGCATTATTAATAATTAATTCAGCTTGTTTGGCGGTATTTGTCGCATAAATGGGTACGGTTACGGCACGAATCTGTAACGCACCTAGATCCGCTATAGTCCATTGCGGCATATTGTGAGCAAAGATGCCAATTTTATCTTGTATTCCAATACCATGAGCTAGTAATGCGAGAGAAACTTTATCAATCTGTGATTGAAAGTCTTGCCAAGAAATATCCACCCATGTGCCATTTTCCTTATGGCGTAAAGCGGTCGAGTTTTGTAGCTTTTTTGCTTGTTGTCGTACTCGATGAACGAAATGGAAGTCTGACAGCTGATTCATATAAATCCTTTATTTATTAGTTTAAGCTTACACATGTACGCTAATGTAATATTTAATAAAGATAAAAGCTAGATCCCAAGTAGAGAAAAAGCTCACAAATGTGAGCTGAATCTCTACATTATTATAAATTTTAAACACATTATGGATGTATCTTATGGGTATCAAATTTAATCACGTTGTGCTTGCCCTCCTCTCAACTACAGCAGCAAATACGGTTTTTGCAAATCAATCGCCGATTGATGTTAAACGTGAAGAAATCGTTATTTTTGCACGTCAAGGAGATAGCCAGCTTGAGCAAGCTATTACTCAAATGTCGGCTTTATATAAAAAGACACAAGATCAAAAAGTTCGCGACGATTTAATCGCGTTGATGGTTCGAAAAGGTCAATTTAAAGAGGCGACTCAGGTCTGTTCGAGATGTAATGTAAATAGTTTCTCGGAAAGTGAGCTAGAAAATTTGGCAAAGGCATACCGCACAAGCCAGAATCTTCCAAAATCCCTTCAGTTATATGCGAAGCTACGCAATTCTTATCCTCAAAATCCGAATGGTCTGTTAGGCAGTGCGCTTGTTGAAACGGAATTAGGCAAATATCAAGATGCTCAAACCCATCTTGCTCAATATAAGCAAAAGTTTGGTGCTGATGACGGCTACAAGGACGCATCAAGTTTTCTATTGGATCAGACGGAGCCTGAATTAGCTAAGTTAGGACGTTGGCAAGACCAAATTAAAGCCAATCCGTCAAATCATAAATTGGCAGTACAGCTTTATCGGTTAGCGGCAAAATTGAATGTTCATCCCGTTCAAGCACAACTTGTGCAAACTTACCCAGAATTGTTTACGGAAAAAGATAAAGCTTGGCTAGAACATAGTGAAGTGATTTCTACCGTAAAAGGGAATGGTAGTTTGAGAAAAGCCGAGCTGCAAACCGCATATAAGCGTTTAACGCAAGTCATTAATACGGCGGCTCAAGAGAATCCGTTATATCAACAAGCAATTCAAGACCGTTTAGCAATTGCTAATCGTTTGAATAGTAATGCGCTGGTTAGAGAAGATTACCAAAGATTAATAAAATTAGATAAAGGCATTCCGGATTATGTGAAAGAAGCTTATGCGGATACGTTATTAAGAGAAGGCTCAGCATTTAAAGCCTTAGATATTTATCAAGAGTTGGAAGCAAAAGAACGAGTGCAGCACAATGCAGTGAGTACCGCATTGTTGTTTAAATTGATTAGTGCTTCAAGCGATGCCGGTTATTTCCAACAAGCGCAAGATTATCAAGATCAAATTCGTGAGAGTGAGACCATTTGGGATTTCACACATACGACCCGTTTAAGTAATCCAAACTATGAGCGAGCTTATTACAATCAGGTCAATCTGCATAACTGGCGTGGAGATAAAACAACAGCGATTGAAAAGTTAGTCGATAGATTGATGCATCTCGTGCCGGGTGATCCTTGGACAATGTTGGCATTAAGTGATTTGGAAAGCTCTCGTAATAACCATGATCGAGCAAATTTTTTAGCTGATAAAGCAAGTCATTTTTTAGGTGAAAGTGATCAAGGCGCTTATAAAAATCAGCGTGCAAATATTGCACTCAGTCAGGGAAATTTACGTAAAGCTCGTCAGCTGATAGACAGCTATACTGCGGAAGAGCGTGAAGCTGCAGAGTCGGTTTTAAAAAATTATGAAGATGCTCGTCGAGGCAGTTTTAGTGCTTCATTCGGAGTATTGCATCAGACTGCACCAAAAAATAAATCAAGTAATGAAACTGTACAAGAATATTATCTGAATTCACCGAAAAGCGCGGATGGACATTATGCTTATGTGCACTACGCAGAAGACAAGGTGCCAACAGAAGATACGGTGTTGAAACAGCGTCGTATCGGTGTCGGTACGAATGTGAATTTATATCCTGTTAACGTGAATATTGAAGCCGGTAAGGGGATTAAATTACACGATAAAGGTTATCTCTCATTAGCTACTTCTTATCAGTTTAATCAACGTTGGCGTTTTGATTTATCCGGTAACCTGAATGGTAGTGGAACACCGATTAAAGCGATTAACCAAGGGGTTTATACGAAAGATATCGGTTTTGGGACGACTTATACTTACCGTGATTTATTCCGTATCGGGGCGGGTATAAATGCAATGAAATTTGATGACGGTAATCTGCGTAAATCATTTTATGCGTGGGCTTCGACAGAAACATTCAGGAAAGATCGTTGGGCTTTAACTAATAATTTGCGTTTTGATTATCAACGCAATAAAGAGACCGCCTCTGCGTGGTATTACAACCCATTAAAAAGTCGCAATATAGAATTCGGTGCGGATCTAAGTTATTGGCAGCCGATGAATTACGGTCTGGCTTTAACACATCATATCCGAGCGAATGCGGGTCAATATAAGCAGCAAGGACACAAGGCGGAACGCTCCTGGTCTTTAAGCTACGGACATGATTGGCGTATTACTAAGAAAGTGAGTTTATCTTATGAGATTGGTCGTAAGAAAAATATCTACGATGGTGATGCGGAATTTAATAATTACGGTAACGTAAATCTTTCATATTCTTTTTAGTGGGTAAAGCAAGATGATATTGAAAAAACTCGGTCAGACATTAGCGGTCTGTTTTTCGCTATTTTTTGCAAAGGCATTTGCTGCCGATACATATAGCGTTCTCGCTTATCACTCGGTTGTCGATGAAAGTGCGCCTAAGGATAAACGTCTTTATGTTTCACAAACTATTACCGCACAACAGCTGATTTCACATTTTAACTGGTTTAAAGCACAAGGTTACAATGTGGTGAGTTGGCAGCAAGTAATGGATGCGGAACAAGGAAAAACGACTTTACCGCCGAAAGCCGTCTTAATTTCTTTTGATGATGGTTATGAAACCATGTATAGCGTGATTTATCCATTGTTAAAAGCATATAACTATCCGGCTGTTTTTGCACCGGTGTCAAGTTGGATTGACACTCCGATGGGCGGAAAAATTCAATACGGTAATGAAAAATTGGATCGTGCTAAGTATTTCACGACTTGGCAGCAAATTGATGAGATGCAAAATAGTGGCTTAGTCGAAATCGCTTCACATACGCATGATTTACACCATGGCGTGAAAGCTAATCCTGGTGGTAGCCAACTTGCTGCGATGATTGCGCCGGAGTACAAAAACGGTAAATATGAGACGGAAGCTCAGTATAAGTCCCGTCTGTTAAACGATATGAAAATGTCGGTTAATCTTATTAAAAAGCATACAGGTAAAGCACCAAGAGTAATGGTGTGGCCATATGGTGCATTTAATGATGCAGCGATTGAATTAGCGAAGCAAGCGGGTATGTCTTATCACTTTACATTGAAAGAGAAAGTAAATCATGTTGGTGATACACATATTGGCCGCTTCTTAATTGATGCAGAGTCTAATTTTGCCGTGATTGCGGATTATCTAAATCGCACACAAGATACAGAGAACGAATCTACGGTTCAACGTGAGCTGCATATTAATTTAGACTATGTGTATAACTCAGATCCTGCGGTGTTTAAAGCAAATTATGATGCATTGATTAGCCGTGTAGCACAGTATGGTGTAACGGCGGTGTATCTGAAAGCATATTCGGATCCAGATAAAGACGGCATTATGGACGGGACGTATTTCCCTAATCCACATTTGCCGGTTAAAGCGGATATCTTCAGCCAAGTTGCTTGGCAATTACGTACACGAGCAGGCGTTAAAATTTACGCTTGGATGCCAGCTTCAATTGAGAGCTTGCCAATGCATATTCGTAATGAGGATGTGATGAAATCGTTATATAAACATCTTTCTCTTTACTCTAAAGGAGACGGTTTATTCTTTGACGGTAAAATTGGTAAAGATAAATGGAGTAGTAATGATGCAGCCTCTATTGCATTTACCAAAGAGCTTAAATCAGCAGCTGAGCCCTATCTATTTTTCGGTACACGTCATCAAAAGTTATCAAGAAATATTAATCCGAGCGAAAAGGATTTTATCCAAGATTTGGTGGTGTTCAGTAAAGAATATGATGGGGTATTAATTGATGCCAGACCATATTCTTTAGGTGGAGTAACAAATGCTGAAGAAGCAAAAAGCTGGCTAAAAGATATCGCTCATATCGTTAAAGATTCCGGTGTTTCAAGTAAGAAAGTATTATTTGATTTCTCTATTGTGAATCCAAAAACTTCTGAAAATACTTCAACAAAAGAATTAATCAGTTGGATTAAGGTATTAGAACATAATGGAATCATGAGTTTCGGCTATTATCCGAATCGCTATTTATTTGATGAAACCGTCTTAAAAGAAATGAAACCTTATGTTTCTGGTAATAGAGATATCACAAGGAAGTAGGTGATAATATGATTCTAGAAGTATTGAGTTTATTTGTATTTGCGTATCCTGCTGTAATGGCGTTTTATTGGGCTGTTGCAGGGGGAGCTTATTTCCTATTTAAGGAAAAATTAAAAGTTCCGCCTAAATTCAGTGAGATGAAAAAAGAAGATGTGCCTTTAGTCAGTTTGATGATTCCTTGCTATAACGAATCAGATAATTTAGACGAAGCCGTTCCACATTTATTGAATTTAAAATATCCAAATTATGAACTGATTTTTATCAATGACGGCAGTCGTGATAATACCGGTGAGTTAATTGATAAATGGGCGAAAACCGATAGCCGTATCGTTGCTTTACACCAGAAAAATTCCGGTAAAGCGAGTGCATTAAACAATGGTTTAAAAATTGCGAAAGGCAAATACGTAGGATGTATTGACGGTGATGCGGTATTGGATTACATGGCATTGGATTATATGGTACAGGCATTGGAATCTAATACTGAATACGGTGCGGTAACAGGTAACCCTCGTGTACGTAATCGCAGCACCATTTTAGGACGTTTACAAGTTTCTGAATTCAGTTCTATTATTGGGTTAATTAAACGTGCTCAATGTTTAATGGGGACAATTTTTACTGTATCCGGCGTATGCTGCTTATTCCGCAAAGACGTTATGCATGAAATTGGTGGTTGGAGTACCAATATGATCACCGAGGATATAGATGTAAGTTGGAAAATTCAGACCTCCGGCTACGATATTTTTTATGAGCCTCGAGCATTATGTTGGGTGTTAATGCCGGAAACGATTAAAGGATTATTTAATCAACGCCTCCGTTGGGCACAAGGTGGTGCAGAGACGATGATGAAATATTTTCCTAAAATTTGGCACCTGAAAAATCGCCGTTTATGGCCGATGTTTGCCGAATATATTATTACCGCAATTTGGGCAATCTCATTGGTTAGTGCAATGATTGCAAGCGTATATCAATTTGCTGCAGATGGTAATGTAAGTTTTATTAATTGGGGCTCGTTAAAGCCGAGTATGGCAATTTTATTTATTGCGTTTTTTGCTCAATTAAGTATCAGTCTCTATATTGATAACCGTTATGAACGAGGGGTAGTGAAGTACGCTTTCTCATGCATATGGTATCCATGGTGGTATTGGATGTTAAATACGGTCACATTGTTATGTGGCATTCCTAAAGCCATTTTCCGTAATAAATCGAGATTAGCAGTATGGACAAGCCCAGATAGAGGAGTATAAGGATATGCCAGCACAACAATTACAAAAGCTAATGATCATCAATAAAACAAAACAGCTCGGGTGGAAGATTCGCTTAAAAAGTATGTTTTTGACAGCTTTAACCTGGGCGGTTTGGTTATCTATGGCATTTATGGTTTATGAATACCGACAACATATTTTAGATAACCCGGTATTAGATGTTTACTATATCGGTGAAGTTATTCTAATTATGTTTGCAATCGTATTCGCTCTTATTTTTTGTACCATTTGTTGGTCATTCTTAGCGAAAAGCAGACGTAAGCGTCATTGATAATAACTTGATCATTCTTTGATGAAAAGCCTCTAGTTGTGATACTAGAGGCTTTTTTATTGTATCAATCAGGTGGTTTTATATAATTTTTTACTAGCTTATAGTAGTACTGTAACTGATACAATTGCATCTTTCCGAGTATTTTTTGCAACTAAATTACTTGATGTGTGTCGTAATACTGCAGCCTTTTTCTTGGCTATATCCTACCTTTTAGATCAGAAAATTTATTCTCGCCAAACACTAGTTCAAAGAAAAAATTAAATGAAATTATAGAAATAATGAAAATTTTTTTATTTTTATTGCTTGTTTTTAATGCTAAAAATATCTAATTAACATTAATTGGTAAAAAATAAATAAAAAAAGTGAACTATTTTTGCATATATATACTCTATTAAATGCCGTATTTATTAAAAATAAGAATGGATATAAAAATATTATTGAATTATTTGCTATATAAATAATTGTAAATAAATGGGTTTGTATCAAGCTGAATTTTTATTTAATTCATACGAATTTTTTTGATTTTTTGAACAGAATAAATTTTTGTTTTTTTTAACGACTGACATATCCCTAAACTCCTTTTTGCACATTATGCGAATTTTAATTATTATCGCTTCTTTTTATCGATAGTTTTGCATAATTTTTGTCTGATTTATTTGCGTTTCTATGCAAATATCTGGTTACATATTTTTAATTGTCAATCAAATGTAAATTTAAAACTTGTCGGTCATCTGACTTGATCTAAATTTGCGGATGAGTAAAATCTGCCACGCAAACGATTAATGAACGATCGTTTTGCAGTTCTTTCATATAATAAGAGGTGTAAATCTATGAAAACAAAATATTCTGCCTTAGCAATTGCCATTATATCGGCAACAGCAAGTTATGCTCAGGCTGATAATTTTTCTAGCAATATTAAAACTGATTTATATAACGTAAAATCAGATTTGGGTGTTTATTCTCGTTATCAACCAATCTCTTGGTTTAGACCGGTTAGCAATTCAGGTACTCGAATTACTGACCACACTAGAACAACGAATGAAGGTACTATTCGTACGGTGACTGAAACTCGTAATGGTGTTACGACTCAAACGATTTATAAAACGGTGAATGGTGTTACGACGATTACGAAGATTGTAGATGGTGTGGTGGTTTCTGGTCCAGATATGAATCCCCCTGCGACAGACCCCAAACCGGTAGCTGAACCACCAGCAACAGAAACGGAACCTGAACCAGTTACAGATGTAACAAACCCTGAAAATGGAAATGCTCCAGAAGTTGAACCACCAACAACTGAGCCAGTAACAGAACCAGTTACAGATGTAACAAACCCTGAAAATGGAAATGCTCCAGAAGTTGAACCACCAACAACTGAGCCAGTAACAGAGCCGGTTACAGACGTAACAAACCCAGGAAATGAAAATGGCCCAACCACCGAACCACCAGTAGTTGAGCCAGAGAAGCCAGTAGTAGAACCGATTGCAGACGATACTCCTATTAGCCCTTCGTATCCTATTGTAATCAAGCCAACGCAGCCGTCAAGTCCAACTTCTCCGATTGAAGCGAGAAATGTACCAAGAACGGGGGTTGTTTGGAATGATATTTCTAGAGGTTACGACCCAGAAGACCCAAATAATAAAGCAAATGTAGAGCTTAAAGGGGAAGGCGTAACGGTTGCTGTTGTAGACAGCGGCTTCAATAATCCTACTGTAGCGAGAGATATTCAAAATAAATTCGGTCGTCGCGGAACAATCTTGAATACTGGTAGATATGCGCCAGCGGATGCAACTCACGGTATTCAAGTTGCAGAGATGGTTGGCGGTAATACTGCAAATGGTGTGGCTCCTAGAGCTAATTTACTTTTAGCAGATATTACAAGAGTGAATTCGGACGGTTCTTCCGGTCTTTTAGCGACAGCAGATATTTATAACCAATTATGGAATCGTGGTGCACGTATTTTCAACCAATCGTACGGTATTCCTAAGCAGGTCACGTACTTTAATGATAATCCTCGTTCTGCTTATTACTATGGTCACCAATTTAATCAGGATCTTTTAGATTTCTATACGGATGCGGTTGATAAAGGCGGTTTATTTATATGGGCAGCAGGTAATAACCGTGGTGAACGTGAGTCTTCTCCACAAGCGGCACTTCCTTATTTTGAAACGCAATTAGAAAAAGGTTGGTTATCAGTTGTAGCTTTAGCGGCGCGTGATAACGGTCGTTTAGGCGATTTCTCATGGTCTAACTTATTACCATATTCACAAGCAGGTCTTGCGAAAAACTGGACAGTTTCTGCAATGGGTGACTATGTATTTAATGTGAAAGGCAGCAACTATATTGCAAGTGGCTCATCTTTCGCAGCACCGGCAGTAACAGGTACGGCTGCACTTGTTAAACAAAAATATCCGTGGATGGACGGTAACCTAATTAAACAATCAATTCTAACGACTGCAACCGATATCGGTGCTCGTGGCGTGGATGATGTGTACGGTTGGGGTTTACTTGACGTTGAAAAAGCAGTGAAAGGTCCGGCACGTTTTGATAGCCGTATCACACTTGGTGAAGATGTAAACGTCACTATTCCACAAGGTAGCTACGCATTTGAGAATGATATTTCAGGTGACGTAGGCTTAGTGAAAAACGGTCAAGGTGAATTAGTACTTACCGGCGCAAGTTCATTTACCGGTGACACAACCTTAAATGAAGGTGCGATTACGATTAACGGTAAGAGCTACGGTTCTGCGGTAAACGTAGGTAGAAACGGTACTTTAGTTGCAAATAGCACTGTATTATCAAATGGCGTAAGCAATGATGGTGTGGTGGTAAATAACGGTAATACCGTGATTGAAAACGGTTATGCAGCATCAGCAAACGGTACTTTAGTATCGAGCCTAGATTCGAAATTGTCGGTTAAAGGTGGTGTGGATTTAAATAACTCTACCCTTGTGTTAACGGCAGAAAAAGACGGTCAAGCGCAATATGTTACTGCAAAAGGTGTAACGACTGAGGCAATTACATCGGATAGCGAAATTAAAGGCGAATTCGGTGTGGTTGAAACTACAACCGGTCTATTAAATGCGACGGTAAACAAAACCGGTGAAAACACGGTTGCGGCAACATTAAGCCGTCAAAATGTAGAAACGTTTGTAGCTTCAACAGATGCTCGTGATGCAATGACTGAAAGTGTTGCAAGCAACTTAGAAAGCTCATTCTCAGCATTAGATCGTCAAATTGATGCAAATAATGCAGAAAATTCAACCACTTTCGCACAAGATGCTGCGTTATTACAAAATAGCCTTGCAGCGGTTTCTGCCGGTCAAACCGCGGTGTTAGACAGTCTTTCTGGTCAGATTTATGCATCAGCACAGGCGTTAACATTCCAAAACGCGGAAACGGTTAATAAAGATTTAACTAACCGTCTCACCATGTTAGGTACATTAAACAATGCAGATAATACTGCCGGTGTTTGGGTATCGGGTATCTATGGTAACGGTAAGTTAAAAGAAAACGGTTTTGGCGAAGGTAGAACGAAAACTTACGCAGGTCAAATCGGTTTCGATAAATTAGTAAGCGATAACTTTATTTTAGGTACCGCAGTAAATTACTCAACAGCAGACGTGAGCTTCAACCGTTACGGTGGTAAGTCGGATGCGAAAGGCGTAGGTGTATCATTATACGGTCGCTGGAGTGATAAAAATGCGCCTTGGTACTTACAAGGTCGTGTAGGTTACGGTTGGGTTGATTCGGATGTGGAGCGTGCCATTATCTTAGATTCAAATAACAGCAGTACTGCGAAAATTAACCATAAAGATAAAGTGATCTCAGGTTACTTAGAAACAGGTTACGATTTTAAACAAGGTAACTTCACCTTCACGCCATATATTGGTGTGAGCCATGATGTGGTAAAACGTGGCGCATTCAGTGAAACCAACAGCCAATTTGGTTTAACTGCAGACAAAGCGACTTACCAACAAACAAGCGGATTAGCGGGTGTACGTATGTCACAAGCAATCAACTTTGATAGTGGTGTGAAGACAACCTTACAGGGATATGTAAACCACCAAACTGCATTTAATAATGAAGATTTAAGCTTCGATGCAAGTTATACCGGTTTACAAAATGCAGACTTCCGTGTGAAAGGTATTGGTCTGGCGAAAAATAAAACGTGGGTAGGTGTCGGCGCGCTAACTGAATTCACACCTAATACTGCGTGGTATTTAAACTATGACTTAAAACTTGAGCATGGAAAAGGTAAAAACAATGTGTTATCAACGGGGGTGCGTATAAGTTTTTAATTAAATAATATACTCTAAATTTACATACATATTTCTTTCCATTAATAAAATAGGTACAGACAAGAGGTTTGTGCCTATTTTTTATTTACGGTATATCGTATGAATAGCGATAAAAAAAGCGGTCGGATTTGCAAAATTTTTTACAAATCCGACCGCTTGTTAAAGCATTAAATTAATTACGCTTTCGCTTTTTCCGCCGCTTTTACGATAACCGCAAATGCAGGTGCTTTTAATGACGCGCCGCCGACTAATGCACCGTCGATATCCGGCTGAGTGAATAATTCCGCAGCGTTTGCATCGTTCACAGAACCACCGTATTGGATGATAACTTGATCCGCAACCGCTTGTGATTTAGCTGCGATGTGACCACGGATGAATGCGTGAACCGCTTGTGCTTGAGCAGGAGTTGCAGATTTACCTGTACCGATTGCCCAGATTGGTTCGTATGCGATTACTGCACCGTTGAACGCTTCAACGCCTAACGCATCAATTACCGCATCAATTTGTTTTGCACATACCGCTTCAGTTTGACCCGCTTCGTTTTCCGCTTCGGTTTCACCGATACATAATACCGGTACTAAGCCTGCTGCTTTTAACGCACCGAATTTTTTCGCAATAAATTCATCGCTTTCTTTGTGGTAAGTACGGCGCTCAGAGTGACCGATAATGATATATTTTGCACCGAAGTCTTTTAACATTTCTGTTGAAATGTCACCTGTAAATGCACCTTGTACATTTACATCTACGTTTTGTGCGCCTAATGCAATCACTGATTGACCCGCTAACGCAGCTTCCGCTTCCGCTAAGTACATTACCGGTGGAGCGATTGCAACATCACAGCCTTTAACATCCGCTAATTCCGCTTTTAAGCCGGCAATTAACTCTTTCGTAAATGCTTTGCTACCGTTTAATTTCCAGTTACCCATTACAAGTGGACGACGTGCCATTTTATTTCTCCTATTGAGTTTGAATATAAAAAATATAAGCGGTGTGAACTATATCAAATTTTGCGAAAGAATTTGATTCTTTTCTGAAAGAATTACGATTTATATCAATAATCCTTAGTGCGGATTAAACATTTTCTCTTTTCTGTGAGAAAAGCAAAATATGCAGGTTTAAAAGTTAGCTATACCTGATAGAATAATGATATTTGAAAGAAACGGCTGAAAGGTATCTTCGGATACCTTTTTTATGCTTTATAAAAGGGCGTGTAATGCAATTAAATTATCTCTTAGGGCAGCCGCAGCAAGCGGGCAGATTAAAGGCGGAATTTGCAGATTTTATCGTGCGAGAAGAGCTTGGTTATCCGCTTAGCGGCGAAGGTGAATTTGTTGCGGTGAAAATCCGTAAAACCAATGCGAATACGTTATTTGTTGGAGAACAGCTAGCAAAATTTGTCGGTATCTCGGCAAAAAATATGAGTTATGCGGGGCTTAAAGATCGCCATGCGGTAACCGAACAGTGGTTTTGCTTACATTTAGCCGGTAAAGAAACGCCGGATTTTTCGCAATTTGAATGCGAAGGCGTAGAGATTTTAGAGGTTACTCGCCATAACCGTAAGATTCGTGTTGGGAGCTTAGACGGTAATCATTTTGAGGTGTTATTACGTGATGTAAACGAATCGGATGAACTTAAGCAACGTTTAAGTCAATTACAAGCGGTCGGATTTCCAAATTATTTTACAGAACAACGCTTTGGGCGTGACGGTCATAACTTAACCCAAGCACTGCGTTGGGCAAACGGCGAAATTAACGTTAAAGATCGCAAAAAGCGTAGCTTCTATCTATCGGCAGCTCGTAGCGAAGTGTTTAATTTGGTGGTTTCGCAACGTATTGCAGAGCGTTTAACCCAAACCGTTTTAGCCGGTGATTATGTGCAATTGGCTGGTTCGAACAGTTTCTTTATGGTCGAACAAAATGAAATAGCGGAAACTCAACAACGACTTGATTTGGCTGATGTGTTATTAACTGCGCCACTAATCGGTGAAAAATCCTTAGATTCGAATGCGAATGAAATGGAACAAGCGATGGTTGAACGTCATGCGGTATTAGTCGAATTAATGAAGAAAGAACGCATGTCAAATGCACGTCGCGCAATGTTCTGTAAACCGCAAAACTTTTCATGGGAATTTGAGTCTGAAGGTTTACGCCTTAAATTCTTTTTAGATTCAGGTAGTTATGCAACGGCATTAGTACGTGAATTAATTCAATTAACGGAACAAGAATAATGAATATTTTAATCAGCAATGACGATGGTTATCACGCGCAAGGGATTCAAACACTCGCAAAAACATTGCGTGATGCGGGACATTCTGTGACGGTCATTGCGCCGGATCGCAATCGCAGTGCGGCATCAAGTTGCCTTACGTTGATGGAGCCTATTCGTGTACATCAAATTGATGAATTTAACTATTCAGTGATTGCGGGTACACCGGCAGATTGTGTACACTTAGCGCTCAACGGTTTTTTACCGACGGCGTTTGATTTAGTGATTTCAGGCATTAATCACGGTGCGAATCTAGGCGATGATGTGGTTTATTCCGGCACGGTTGCCGCTGCTTTGGAAGGGCGACATTTACCGCTACCGAGTTTAGCGATTTCGCTTGTCGGTAAAAAGTCACAGGGACATCTATTCGGTAATAATCATTTTGAAACGGCAGCGCAAGTCGTATTGGATTTATTACCGAAAGTACAAAAAGGTATTTTACCAGCACGTCAGATTTTAAATATCAATGTGCCGGATGTGCCTTACGAACAAGTAAAAGGCGTGATGGTGACTCGTTTAGGGCATCGTTCGCCGGCTGCGGAAATTGTAAAACGAGAAGATCCTCGAGGTTCAACAATTTATTGGCTAGGTGCAAATGGTGTACCAGTGGATGCCAGCGAAGGGACGGATTTCTACGCATTAGAACACGACTATGTGTCAATTACGCCAATTCAGGCGGATATGACAGCCCATTATTCAATCCAAGCGCTAGAGGATGTTTTCTAAATGAAACTATTCGGTACAATTTATGATAAAACGATGGAATGGTCGAAACACCGTTTCGCAGCTTTTTGGTTAAGCTTTGTGAGTTTTATTGAGGCTATTTTCTTCCCGATTCCACCGGATGTGATGTTGATTCCGATGTCGATGAGCAAACCGCAAAATGCAACTAAATATGCGATTTATACGACAATTGCTTCGGTTTTAGGTGGTATAATCGGTTACTTTATCGGTTTATATGCATTTGATTGGGTGCAGGGCATTATTGCTGATTGGGGAATGCAGGCAAACTTCAACAAAGCGAAATTTTGGTTTGAAACTTGGGGCGTAGCGGTTGTTTTTTTAGCCGGTTTCTCGCCAATTCCGTATAAAGTATTTACAATTTGTGCAGGTGTAATGCAAATGGCATTTTTCCCGTTTGTGGTTACTGCAGCCATTTCTCGCTTTGCTCGTTTTATTTTAGTTGCCAAACTTTCGGCATGGGGTGGCGAGAAATATGCTGAAAAAATCCGCCGTTCTATCGAATTAATTGGCTGGGGGACGATTGCATTGGCAGCCGTCGCTTATCTGGCTTATGAGTTATTTAAGTAAGGATATTATATGAAAAAGTCACTTTTACTTTTGCCATTAATGGTATCGTTAGGATTAACCGCTTGTAATTCTTCATCTGAATCGGAAGCAAGTGTAGCTGAAGCAGGTTCATCAACCACTTCTGCGATTCCAACTTGGCAATCATCCGAAACTATTCAGGCAACGGATATGCCTGCGTCAATGAGTTCAGCGCCTACTCATACGATCGGGCAAGCTCCAATGACTCAAAATACTCCGCAAGCGACTTATGGTTCTGTTTCCCAGCCAGTTCAACAACCACAACCGGTAGCAGTTCAGCCCCAAGCCGCATCTGTTGCACAATCTGAAACGGTTGGTAATTGCCAAGTAGTACGTGATAGCATGGGCACACCGGTATATGCGCAAATGGTTAAAGGTTGTTATACTGACAGCAGTTATACAGTAGGTAAAAGTGATACGATGTATCTTATTTCCTACTTAACTGGTCAAACACCGGCACAAATTGCAGCATTAAATAACATCAGTACCACAACGAAGTTACAAGTCGGCCAAGTACTGCGTGTAAGATAATATGCCAAAGTTATGATTTATTTAACGGCAGTCGTGTTGACGACTGTCGTTTTATTCGTTTATAGATTTAGGAAAGCGAAATGAAAAAAGTATTGTTTTTAATCCCATTCGTGCTTGGTTTGGCTGCTTGTAGTGCAAATCAATCTGTTTCAAAGGATGAGTCGGAATTAGCACCGGGTGTTATGCAACCTGTTTCAGGTTCTGGTGCAGAGGAAGGCAGTTATAGCTGGACTTCAGAAGTAGAATCAGCGCCAATGCCGGCGTCGATGACTAAGTAACCCTATTTATAAAAAAGGACACGTGACAAAATGAAGAAATCATTTCTCCTATTGCCTGTAGCCGCACTTATTTTAACCGCATGTAGTTCAAATGATCCGGCTCCGGTTGTAAGTGCAAAAGACAGCACGGAATTAAGCCCTGGTGTAATGCAACCGGTATCCGGTACAGCACCGACAACTTATGGTTGGCAGTCTGATATTCAGCCGGCATCAATGCCTGCAACAATGGGAAATACACCGGCAAGCGTGCCGACTGTTTCTCAGCCTGTGGTAACCAATCCGGTTATCACAGAGCAACCGGCTCAACCTCAAACAACAACGAAAGTTGTGAAAAAAACTAAAACGGTAGAGAAAAAGGTAAACCAAAATTTCGAAATCCCTCGTGATGCGAATAATGCGCCGGTATATAGCCAAATTCAGAAAGGCTTTTATGACGGCTCAACTTATACGGTACGTAAAGGCGATACCATGTTTTTGATTGCTTATATTATCGGTAAAGACGTAAAAGAAATTGCCGCATTAAATAATATGAGTGAACCATATCAATTAACCGTAGGGCAAAAACTAAAAACAGGTAAATCGGCAACAGAGACGATAACGGTAGAAGAAAAAGTGACCGTGCCGGTAGAGCCGAAAGTGACTTATCAGCAAGGTGCAAACGGAACTACTTATTCTTCTGACGGTAATATTACCGGTCCGGTAAAAGCAAGTACTGGTGCAACTGCTCCGACCGTAACACCATCGGCAAATAATGGTATTCAAGCTTCAGTAGGTACGGCTGCAACTGCAACATCCGGTGGTGTAGTGGCAACCGCAGCAACCGCTCCGGCTGTGCGTGCGACAACAGCAACTTCACCGAATTACTCTACATCAAATACGGTAGCTGCACTGGCTTCAAACTTTAAATGGCAATGGCCGACAGCCGGTCGTGTTGTATCCGGTTTCTCTTCTGCTGAAGGCGGTAACAAAGGTATTGATATTGCCGGTAGCAAAGGTCAAGACGTGAAAGCGGCTGCAGCAGGTAAAGTTGTGTATGCAGGTAACGCTCTAGAAGGCTATGGCAACTTAATTATCATTAAACACAGCGATGACTTCTTAAGTGCTTATGCACATAACGATAGTATCAAAGTTGATGAGCAAGATACCGTAAATGCCGGTGAAACCATTGCTAAAATGGGTAGCACCGGTACCAACAGTAACAAACTTCACTTTGAAATTCGTTACAAAGGTAAGTCTGTTGACCCGACACGTTATTTACCGAAAAGATAGTAATTTTTAGTTAAAATCCGACCGCTTGTCATTGCGAACAAGCGGTCTTTTTTCATCAATTTTTTACCATGCGAACATTATTACTCATCAGCATATTCATTGGCTTTCTCAGTGCGTGTGAAATGAACAAGGAAAGTGTCGGTACGACACAAGATAAGTACGGTTGCTTATCATCAGCCGGTTTTAGCTATTCATTTTTGCAAAAAGAATGTGTACAACCTTTTAAGCTAGCAAACATTCGTTTAGCTGATCCGGCAAATCGTGATGTGGCGATTTATATTGTCTTATCCGAAGATAAATCTCAAGCGGAATTATTTTCGGTAAACTTACCGCAAGGCACAATTTTAGATGCGGTCAAAGGTGGATATTTATCAAAGGACAATCAAATCCGATTAATCAAACGTGCCGAAGGTTGGAAAATTTATTTATAAATTAGCCCGCTTGTTATTTGATAAGCGGTTGTTTTTGTGAGGAAAATAGCAAATGGTTACACGTTGTGGCTGGGTTGGCGAAAGTGAAATTTATATCAATTATCACGATCAAGAATGGGGCAAGCCTGAATTTGATAGCCGCAAATTATTTGAAAAAATTTGTCTAGAAGGGCAACAAGCGGGGCTTTCTTGGATTACGGTTTTGAAAAAGCGTGAGGCTTACCGTCAGGCATTTTTCCAGTTTGATCCGGAACGTATTGCACAAATGACGGAAGAAGATCTCGAGCAACTTATGCAAAATGCCGGTTTGATTCGCCACCGAGCTAAACTGGAAGCGATTGTTAAAAATGCGAAGGCTTATCTTGCTATGCAAGCAAATGGAGAAGATTTCAGCCGGTTTATTTGGGCATTTGTAGGTGGTAAACCGCAAATTAATGATGTACCGGATTTATCAGTCGTACCTGCAAAAACAGCCGTTTCGGCAGCGATGTCAAAAGCATTGAAAAAGAAAGGTTTTGTATTTGTCGGGGAAACTACCTGTTACGCTTTTATGCAATCGATGGGATTAGTTGATGATCATCTGAATGATTGTTGTTGTAAGAGTAAAAGCTAACAAAAAGGGGGATATAGCCACGGCTATATCCCCCTTATATATTAGAGCTTCGCTTCAATTAATTTAGCTAATGCCGTGATGTGATCGGCATTGGCATTGAGCGCCGGAATGTAGCGATAAGATTGTCCACCGGCGTTGAGGAAGTTTTCTTTGTTTTCCTCAGCAATTTCTTCTAATGTTTCCAAACAATCCGCTGAAAAGCCAGCACAAATCACGGCGATTTTCTTCACGCCTTGGCTTGGTAATTTTTCTAAGGTTTCATCTGTATAAGGTTGTAACCATTCTTCATCACCAAAACGAGACTGATAAGTTACCAACCATTGTTCGTCAGCAAGCGATAATTTGTCTGCGACTAATTGTGCGGTTTGTTGACAATGTTCCGGATAAAAATCACCTTCAGTTTGATAGCGTTTAGGAATGCCATGGAACGAAAATAATAATTTTTCATCTTCCGCTAACTGAATCGTATTCGCCAGTGCCTGAATATAAAGTGGATCGTTATGATAGCTATGAATAAACTCAAACGGCACAATTTTTCGTTGTTGAGTTAAGCCGCGTGCGAAAGCGTCCAACACTGAGGCGGTTGTAGTACTACTGTATTGCGGATAAAGCGGCAACACAATGATTTTACTCACACCGGCTTTAATCAGGCGGTCGGTTGCGCTTTCAATACTCGGATTACCATAGCTCATCCCAAGCTCCACCAAGACATTTTGGTTTTGTTGATTAAAGTAATCTTGTAGTGCTTGTTGTTGTTGGCGTGAAATAGCTAGTAGCGGAGAGCCTTGCTCTGTCCAGATCTCACGATAAAGCTTTGCAACCTTAGGAGATCTTTTAGGCAAGATGATCCCGTTTAAGATCAATTGCCATTTGAATTTAGGTAAGTCGATCACACGAGGATCACTTAAAAATTGTTTAAGATAGCGTTTTACCGCCGGAGCTGTCGGTTCATCAGGAGTGCCGAGATTCGCCAGTAGTACGCCGATTTTGTTTGAGGTCATAAGAAAGCTCTTTGAATATGGATCGAAATAACTGAATTTTGCGTTAATTCGGATATGAAAACAAATAGAATTTTTGCGTTAATTACAGAGATAGGCGATAATCTATATCAAGCGGTCTTTTTTCGGAAAAACTTTGCAAATAATCGAAGGGTATTTTGCTTTCGTCCTTGATTTTTGTTTAATTTATCGGTAAAATCGCAACTCTTTTTTATGGTCCTCGTTTGGCAAAGATTTAATTCCAGCCAACATATTTAAATATTTAGGTAGATAGCAATGAAACGTACATTTCAACCTTCTGTATTAAAACGTGCTCGTACTCACGGTTTCCGTGCTCGTATGGCTACTAAAAACGGTCGTCAAGTTTTAGCACGTCGTCGTGCTAAAGGTCGTAAATCTTTATCTGCATAATTTGCAGTTAAAGCAAAGCCTTATCACATCAGTGAAAAAGCTAACCTTTTCTCGGGAGCTACGCTTGTTAGCTCCCACTCAATTTAAAGCTGTGTTCGAACAACCGTTTCGAGCTAGCACTCCCGAACTTACTATTCTCGCTCGTCATAATCATCTTGATATTCCTCGTCTTGGTTTAACTGTTGCTAAAAAACATTTAAAACGTGCTCACGATCGTAATCGCATTAAGCGTATTGTGCGTGAAAGCTTTCGTTTAAAGCAGCATGAATTACCAAGTGCAGATTTTGTGTTTGTGGCAAAAGGCGGTATCGGTAAGCTCGATAATGCCACTCTTTTTGCGATGTTGGAGAAGCTATGGGCTCGTCACATCCGTCTGGCGAAAAAGCCACAAGTGTAAAAGTAACGCCTTCAATTGGGGCTCGTTTACTATTACTACCAATCTATTTTTATCGTTATTGCATTAGCCCATTAATTGGGCCTCGCTGTCGTTTTTATCCGACGTGTTCGACTTATGCGGTTGAAGCGATTAAAGTGCATGGTGCGATAAAAGGTGGTTGGCTGGCGACAAAACGAATTGCCCGTTGCCATCCTTGGAGTGAAGGTGGTGAAGATCCAGTGCCAGGTTGTTGTAGTAAACAACATTTGCACGAAGATCATTAGTTCAAATAGCAATAAAAAAGGCGACCAAGCGGTCGCCTTTTTTGATCTTTTTACAATTATGCGTAATACATTTCGAATTCTACTGGGTGTGGCGTCATATTTAAACGCTCAACCTCTTTACGGCGGATACCGATATACGCATCTACGAATTCTTTCGAGAATACGCCGCCTTGAGTTAAGAACTCATAGTCCGCTGCAAGTGAATCTAACGCTTCTTCTAATGAGCTTGCCACTGCCGGAATTTCTTTAAGTTCTTCCGGTGGTAAGTCATAAAGGTTTTTATCCATTGCATCGCCTGGGTGAATTTTATTAATTACGCCGTCTAAACCTGCCATTAACAATGCTGCAAAGCAGAGGTATGGGTTTGCTAATGGATCCGGGAAACGAGCTTCAACACGCGTTGCTTTCGGGCTGGTTACCGCTGGGATACGGATTGATGCCGAACGGTTACTTGCTGAATAAGCTAATAATACTGGTGCTTCAAAGCCCGGAACTAAACGTTTGTATGAGTTTGTACTTGGGTTGGTAAACGCATTTAATGCTTTAGCATGTTTAATGATACCGCCGATATAATAAAGCGCAGTTTCAGATAAACCGGCATATTTGTCGCCCATAAATACGTTTTTGCCGTCTTTGCTTAATGACATATTACAGTGCATACCTGAGCCGTTATCACCAGCAAACGGTTTTGGCATAAAGCAAGCTGTTTTACCGTGTTCTAACGCAACATTTTGCACGACATATTTATAGATCTGTGTTTCGTCCGCTTTTAAAGTAAGGCTGTTAAATTTCGTCGCAATTTCATTTTGACCTGCTGTTGCCACCTCATGGTGATGTGCTTCAACCACTAAGCCCATTTCTTCTAAAATTAAGCACATTTCCGAACGAATATCGTGTGCCGAGTCGATTGGCGCAACGGCACAGTAACCGCCTTTTTTGAGCGGACGATAGCCTGTATTGCCGTCTTCATATTTACGATTTGTGTTCCAAGCCGCTTCAATATCATCAATTTTGTACGACACGTTGTTCATACCAACGTTATAACGTACATCATCAAATAAGAAGAATTCCGGTTCCGGACCAAACATTACGCTATCAGCAATACCGGTTGATTTTAAGTAATTTTCCGCACGAATAGCAATTGAACGTGGGTCACGGTCATAAGATTGCATTGTGTTTGGGTCGTAGATGCTACAGCGGATAGTAAGAGTAGGGATTCGAGCGAAAGGGTCAACAACAGCAGTTTCAGCGATTGGCATTAAAAGCATATCGGCTTTATTGATAGCTTTCCAACCTTCAACAGACGAACCGTCGAACATTTTACCTTCTTCGAATAAGTCTTCTAAATCGTCACCGATTAAACTTACCGGGAGTGAAACACCGTGTTCTTTACCTTTGATATCGGTAAATTTTAACATTACGAATTTGATATCGTTATCTTTAATTAAATCAAATACTCTTTTTACAGACATTGTGGAAGTTCCTTCAAGCGGGTTGATTTTCACAGGAATTTGCGAAAGCAAAAAGATACAAGAATTTGAGAAAATTTGAAATAGATAAACAGCATTATTTGCAAAAATTTTCGAATCGAAAGAAAAATTCTTTCGAATATGGCCCTTGTCGGAACTTAATCGTTTGCGTGAGGTCAAAATATAACCATCTAAACAAATATTAGATGGTTTTAGTTACGAAATAGATTCATGGTCGGATCTCCACGAAAAAAGAATCATTTGCATGAACTATTCGGCGGTTGATGCGTCTATCTATATGTACGGACTTGATTCGGACAGTTAAAAATTTTATTCATTATGTATCAAAATGGGCTGGGTTTTATACCTAGCCATTTTTATTTCTGCACGGGGGTTTTAATTAATAACCTTTTGACTGAAAGTCCGGTAAAAAAGCATTCGAATTTAACCGCTTCACTTCAGTTTCAATTCTGCCGTCTGCAAATAAACTGAGTTCTCGCCAGCCTTGAGGTAAGAGATCAAGGGTAAACTCATCGCAATTCGGTTTAAATTGAATACAAGTCGAAGGGGTTGCTAACACTCGATAACCTTTCCACTCGGCATCGACTTCTTGGTGAATATGTCCGTGTAAAATGGCTTTAACGTTTGGATAACGGCTTAACACTTCAGCTAATGCCTCACTATTTTTTAAACAGTGTTGATCGAGCCATGCAGAATTTGTCGGCAAAATATTATGGTGTAGCACAACTAAAGTATAGCGTTCGGGATATTCCGCCAATTTGCTATTTAGCCACGCAAGTTGTCCGAAAGATAAATTGCCGCTAGGTGCGTTTGCTACTTGGCTGTTAAGTAAAAGTATTTGCCAGTGCAAACCTGCTAAAATTTGTTTTTCTGATTGAATATGCGGGTGCTTGGCTAAATAGAGACTCATTTGCGGCTGTCTATCATGATTTCCTTCCAGCCAAAAAATCGGCTTCGCAAGCGGTTTCACCATTTGGGCAAAACGGTGATAAGCTTCGGGATTGTGATCTTGGATAAGATCACCGGTGGCAAGCACTAAATCATAGTCAAATGAGGTTTGTTGGATTTGATCAAGTACTGCTTGAAAACTATCGGTTGTGTTTACGCCGAGTAATTTTTCATGCTTAGCGGAAAATAGGTGTGGATCGGTTATTTGAAGTAATCGCACAACAGGTTCCTTTTTACCTAGCGAATAAAAGCCGTTCATTATTTTTCTCCTTCTTAAGCGACTACTTTCGTTCTCTCGTAGATAAATACTTTACTATGTTATTTAAGTTTATCAGCTACTGATGATTAAAAATGAGCGCTATACCTCATTTTTCACAGAAATTTACGTTTTTTTGCGTATTTATCAACAAAGACGCCCTCTAAAAGAGGGCGAAAACTTTTAGTCAATTGAATAAATTGTTTCTTACTTTTGGTATTTTTGATAATTAAGTTGCAGCCATTGTAAGCCGACAACGGCAATCACATTGTCAATTTTCCCTTCGCAAACCCACTGATAGGCTTGTTCACGGCTGATAACGTGTACCAAAATATCTTCACCTTCTTCTTCTAATCCATGTACTGCACCTGATTGAACCGCAGAGCTATCGATTAAACCAAGGAATAAATGTAAACGCTCCAATTGTCCGCCTGGGCTATCCCAAATACTCAGGGCGTGTTCCACCTTTTCAACGTATAAACCGGCTTCTTCTTGTGCTTCTCGAATTGCCACTTCCGCCGGATCTTCATTTCCTTTATCCACCATACCGGCAACCAGTTCCAATAGCCAAGGCGATTTATCCGAACGAGGATCATAAGCGCCGATACGAACCTGTTCAACTAGCACTACGCTATCACGAACCGGATCATAGGCAATTAGTGCAGATGCCGCGCCTTTAATTAATAATTCACGTACGATTTCTCCACTCATTTCGCCGGAAAATAATTTATGGCGAAAGTGCATTTTTTTCAGTTCAAAATGCCCTTTATAGACGGTTTCTTCTTTGAGCATATGTAAGTCATGTTGTGAGAATTGAAGAATCTCAGCCATATAAATTCCTTAGCTTTTACGTAAGCGGTCTGTATGAACAATAAATAATGCGATAATCATTACTAAAATAGATAGTGCAAATAGCAGTGTATGTATTGCATTGGAATGATCGACAATAATTAAGCGTACCATGGCAGTAATCCCGATATACAGGAAGTAGCGCAGAGGGAAGTGATAATTATATTTAAAATATTGCACGATTAGGGCTAAAAATTCGAAATAAAGGAAGAAAATCACAATTTTCTCAACGATTTGGAATTTTTCACTATGGTTTGCCAATAATTCAAATAAAGAATAGGCTTCGGAAAAGAGCGAATAAGAGAGTAATACCCCCGCCACTAATAACGAAATATTGAGCGTCCACTGGAAAAACTCGGAAACAATTTTTCCAAAGCGAGAGTGTTTTTCTGCTAATGTGAGTTTAGGCATTTAGGTTCCTTGGATTAACTTGATAAACAAGCGGTTGAAAATCAGAAATTTTTTGCAATTTACCGTCTTTCCATTCACTAATAATGGCAAGCGAGTTCGCTAAATCTTGATAAAAATAGCATAAGTAAAACGGCAGCTGATGATAAAAATGTAATGTGCCTGCCGGGCAGTATGCCGAACGGACAATGCGCTGTAGTGGAAGATGTTGCACTTCAGATAATTTCACAATCCCCACACCTTGTGATTTCAGTACCGCTTCATGCAAACACCAGCTCAAATAAAACCGATCGGCTAATTCGGTAAATGGTGTGTGATTTCGCTCAAGTAATCCTTCGATTTCTTCCGCATTCGCATAATGACGTAACAGATCGGCATAGCGTCTGATTTTTTGCGGATGTTCAATATCAATCCCCACTTGTAATTTACTTTTATGATAACAAAAGATTACCGCCACCCACTCGCCGGAATGGCTGATATTAAAATCGATGTTCTCATGTTGTACAAAAGGTCTGCCGCTTTGCGTACGTTGAATATCGTCCAATAAATTTAGTGGTAATTGATATTTTTCAAACAGTTGAGTCAATAGAAAATGGGCGGTTCTGCGACTTTTCCAACGTTTTAATTGGCGTTCGGAAAGCTCGGCCGGCGGTAAAAAAGGAAGTGGTATCGGCTCATCATAATGAGCAAATACCACTTCAATAATTGGGAATGAGTTTGCCATAAATAGGGTCTTACAAGCGGTTAAATTTAATCGAAATTTTGCAAAAAATTAATGATATTCTACCGCTTTATTGCAAGGGTTAAAACACCCGCGGCGACAAGCGCAATACCGATCCAATCTTGACCGCTCGGTCTTTCGCCTAAAAAGATTACGGCAAATACGGTAACTAAAACAATACTAAATTTATCAATCGGGGCAACTTGCGAGGCATTTCCCATTTGTAACGCTTTGAAATAAGCAAGCCACGAAACACCGGTGGCTAGTCCCGATAAGATTAAAAATGTCCAGTTTTTACCGGTTAGAGAACCGAACGGCTGCCATTTACCGCTATAAGTCAGAAAGGCGGCGAGTGCGATCAGAATGACCACCGTTCGGATAAAGGTAGCGAAATCCGAATCAATACCCTGTAAGCCGACTTTAGCAAAAATTGCAGTAAGTGAAGCGAATAATGCGGAGGCGAGCGCCCAATAAAGCCATTCATTTGACATAGTGATACCTCTTTTGATTTAAAAATAAGCAAATAGATGAAATTTATCCCTTATTTTAACAAAATTACAGCGAATTCTACTTTTGTATTAGGTTAAAAAAATGTTAATGTCAGAAAAGAGGTAAAATGAAGTTTAAACATAATAACCTCATTTAACGATAGGAGATTTTTATGATCAAACAGATTCAGAAATTTCTGAAGCTAGAAGCAGCAAGTGGGATTTTATTGTTGGTTTCCGCCTTACTCGCAATGATTTTTGCGAATACGGATTTAAAGCAACTTTATTTTAGTTTTTTGCAAACCGAGGTAGCAATTAAGTTTGGTGCCTTCAGCATTGATAAGCCGTTACTCATGTGGGTGAATGACGGCTTTATGGCGGTCTTTTTTATTTTAGTCGGCTTGGAAGTAAAACGAGAATTGTTTGAAGGTTCGTTATCCAGTTACCAAAAAGCCGCGTTTCCGGCTTTTGCCGCTATCGGCGGAATGGTAATTCCGGCGTTAATTTATTGGATGATTAACCGAGATTTCCCGGCTTACCAAGATGGTTGGGCAATTCCGATGGCAACCGATATTGCATTTGCGTTAGGTATTGTGGCTTTACTCTGTAAACAAGTGCCACCGGCACTCAAGGTGTTTTTACTTGCTTTAGCGATTATTGATGACCTTGGCGCGATTGTAGTGATTGCCTTGTTCTTCTCACATGAGATGAGTATTCAAGCGCTGATTATTGCCAGCATTGCGATTTTGATTCTAATCGGTATGAATCGCTATAAAGTAGTCGGGTTGATGAACTATGCGATTATTGGTACGATTTTATGGGCATCGGTGTTGAAATCCGGTGTACACGCCACATTAGCGGGGGTGATTATCGGTTTCTGTATTCCATTGCGCGGTAAAAACGGCGAAGCACCATTGCATCACCTTGAACATACTCTTGCGCCGTGGTGTTCATTTGTGATTTTACCGTTATTTGCCTTCTCCAATGCCGGTGTTTCACTAACGGGTATGAGTCTAGAGCAAATTACATCACCTTTACCTTTAGGTGTGGCATTAGGTTTGATTATCGGTAAACCGCTCGGTGTGTTCTTATTCAGTTATTTAGCGGTTTTATTACGCATTGCGAAGTTACCGAAAGGCATTAACTTTAAACAAATTTTTGCGATTGCTGTACTGTGTGGTATCGGCTTTACCATGTCGATGTTTATTGCAGGGCTTGCTTTCGGCGAAGAACATGCGGACGAGAGCCTATTGGCGCTTGCTCGTTTAGGTATTTTAATGGGAACTTTCGTTTCGGCGGTTATCGGTTATTTCTTATTGAAAGTGACGACAAAATCGAAAGCAAAAGCTGTGCAAACAGCCTCGTAAGCGGTTAAATTTTCTCAATTTTTTACCAATAAAATGCCTCATCCTTTGTTTGGTTGGGGTATTTTACTTTTGGTGATTTGGGAACTTTTAGCGAAAATATGCTTCTTATTAAGCTCAAAAAAATCATAAAAACGATAAAGGAGATGTTATGCAAAAAGTTGTGTTACTTACAACGTTAGCGTTGTCGGCGTGTGTTTATGTTGTTCCATCAGCCGAAATGGGAGGCGGTTATCCGATGAACACACCGAATGTTATTGTTATTCCAAACCATCAACCGAATAGTCAGCAGGGTTATCCACATTTACCGCATAGCGGATTAATTAAAACGGCATCGGGTAAATGTTTAGATCAAAGCGGCTCCGATTATCGCGGAATCATTGCTTATCACTGCCACGGTAAAGCGAACCAGCGTTTTGAATTTGTGAATTCACAAATTAGGGTGAATGGGCAGTGTTTAGATGTTGGCGGTGAACACCAATATAACGGCGCAAAAGTGATTACTTATCGTTGTCATGGTGGTGAGAATCAGCAGTGGTTTAGAGACGGGCAACAAATCCGTAGCGCTATGAGCGGTAAATGTCTGGATATTGGTAAACGAGGAAATAAACTGGCGATTTATCAATGTGACGGCAGCCGAGGACAGCAATTTTTCTATTAAGTAAAAAAGGTGCAGTTGCACCTTTTTTCGTTTTAAACCTGTAACCAAAAAGTCACCGGCCCATCATTTTGTAAGCTGACTTGCATATCTGCTGCGAATTGCCCGGTTTGGGTATAGATTTTCTGTGCGGCTTGCTGATGGAAATATTCGTATAACGCATTCGCCTCCTGAGGGGCTGCACCACGCGAAAAACTTGGGCGTAAACCTTTGTTGGTATCGGCTGCTAAAGTAAATTGTGATACCACTAATAAACTTCCACCGGCTTGCTGTACGTTTAAGTTCATTTTGCCTTGTTCATCGGAAAATACCCGATAGTTAAGCACTTTTTCCAGCAATTTATCCGCTTTGGCTTGGTCGTCACCTTGTTCTACGCCAAGTAATACCAATAAACCATGCGCAATTTCACCGACCGTTTGATCTTCAACTTCTACTTTTGCCCATTTTACACGTTGGATTAAGCCAATCATTTTAGTTCTAATTCTCCATTTTTTATCATTTCTAAATCTTTTAATACCGAAGCAAATTGTCCGCCGAGTAACACGACTTGCCAGCTTAAGTGAATCCAAACAATCATGATCGGTAACACGGCAAGTGCGCCATAAATGGCTTGATAAGACGGGAAAGTCGTGACATACCAAATAAACGCTTGCTTACCCAAAGTAAAAAATATTGCGGCAAATAATGCACCGATTGCGGCATGCTTACATTTTACCTTGGTATTTGGCACGATTTTATACACGAAAGTAAATAATAACCAAATTAAGCCGAACGGTACATATTTGAGTAAGTAGTGGCTAAAGGACAACATTCCACTTTCACTAAAAATTTCGAAAGACATCACATAAGTACTAATTGCAATACTCATTCCGGCAAAAATCGGCGCAAAAATCAGAATTAAAGTGTAGAGCAAAAAAGAGATAAAAATCGACCGCTTGCGTGTATTATGCCAGATGTCATTTAGGCTTTGGTCAATACTGGAAATCAACATCACTGCGACGACAAATAAGCCGACAATGCTGATTAATCCCATTTTTTTCGAATTGCTGACGAACAACTCAATATATTCTTCAACCAGATGTCCCGCATTTGGTGCGAAGTTATCATAGATAAAATCTTTAAGTAATTCGGTGGCTTCGTGAAAGATTGGGAAAAAAGTAAAGACCGAAAATACGACCATAATCAAGGGGACTATCGCTAACATTGTGCTGTATGTCAGATAGCCCGCCGAAATGGCGATTTTATTTTGCTGCCAGCGTTTAAAGAATATTTTGCAAAATAGCGTAAGAGTATTCATGGTAAAAATTTGATGAAATTTAACCGCTTACGAACACTCAAATTCAGCATTCGTAAGCAAGAAAAGGGTAGATAGGGGGATTTATTTTCTGATCAAATAATTCCCTTCGCAGACCCATTTGTAGGTGGTGAGAGCCTCTAAGCCCATTGGACCTCGTGCGTGGAGTTTTTGGGTACTCACTGCCACTTCTGCCCCTAAACCGAATTCACCGCCGTCAGTAAAACGGGTGCTGGCATTGATATAGACTGCCGCCGCATCGACTTGGGCGACAAACTGGCGCGCCAGTTGGTAATCGGAAGTCAGAATGGCTTCCGAATGTTGCGAACCGTATTCACGAATATGTTCCACCGCCTTGGCTAAGTTCTCGACCACCACCACATTTAAATCTAACGAAAGCCATTCTTGACGCATTCTTGCTTGATCAAGCGGTTCAATTCCCTCAGTTTTTTGCAAATCATCGGTATGTAATGTCACGCCTAATGCTTTCATACGATTTGCAAGTTTCGGTAAAAATTCGACCGCTATTGCTTTTTCAACTAATAAGGTTTCAAGCGTGTTACAAGTGCTTGGGCGTTGCGTTTTGGCATTCGCAATCAATTCTAACGCTTTTTGTTGGTCGGCACTTTTTTCGACAAACATATGACAAACACCGATACCGCCGACAATTACCGGAATAGTCGAGTTCTCTTTACAGAACTGATGCAAACCGGCACCGCCACGAGGGATTACCATATCAATATAACGATCGAGTTTTAATAATTCGAGTAATAAAGCACGATCCGGATCGGTGACCGCCTGAACAGCCAGTTTCGGTAAACCGGCGGTTTCTAACGCTTGTTGTACGACTTCCACTAACACTGCATTGGTAAATTTAGTTTCTTTGCCACCACGCAAAATCACTGCATTGCCGGTTTTCAAGCACAGCGAAGCGACATCAATCGTTACGTTTGGGCGTGCTTCATAAATGGTGAGAATCACCCCGAGCGGCACACGCTGACGCTCAATTTTCAGCCCTGAATCTAACACACCGCCATCAATCACCTGCCCAACCGGATCGGCTAATTTCGCCACATTACGTACATCGTTAGCAATACCTTGCAAACGGCTTTCATTTAATAACAAACGGTCGATGATAGCGGTCGAAATTCCCTGATTTTTTGCAAATTCAATATCTTTGGCATTAGCGGCAAGGATTTCAGCCGAGCGCTGTTCAAGCTGTTGTGCAATGGTAAGTAGCGCTTGATTTTTTTGAACGTTTCCGAATTGAGCCAATTCAACACTGGCGATTTTAGCTTGTTGAGCGAGGGTAATCATTTGCATAGTGGTATCTCTAAATAGTTGGAATGTTCAACAGTCTATCATAGCTATTTATCTGGATTAAAGTAGAAATTTTAGGTTAATTGGTAAGAAAAATAATTCTCATTTATATAGATTGAAACTGCAATTTATGTTTATAATTGTAATTATTTGTCTTTAACGAAAATAAAAGTCAATTGCAATAAAAATAAGAAGGGAATCCAATGAAGGCCTATCAAAAAATATCAATGGCAACATTATTTGGTGTTTTTGGTGTGGTGAGTACTACACAAGCACAAGAAACAACGGCAGAACTAGAGGAAGTTACTGTCACGGCTGAACAAGAGCAATCTAAAAAAATTGGCGAAATTAAGAAAAATCGCCGAGCTATTCAAGAAGAGTTAATTGCCGATACCAAAGATCTCGTCCGTTATACTACCGATGTGGGGATTGCCGATAGCGGTCGTCATTTAAAAGGTTTTGCGATGCGTGGGGTGGAAGGCAACCGCGTAGGGATTAGTATTGACGGGGTAAACTTGCCGGATTCGGAGGAAAACTCGCTTTATGCACGTTACGGTAACTTTAATACCTCACGTTTAACCATTGATCCTGAGTTAGTGACTGGAATTGATATTGTACGTGGTTCGGATTCATTTACCACCGGTAGCGGCTCGCTTGGCGGCGGCGTGAATTATCGTACTTTAGATGCTGCGGATATTGTGTTACCCGGTAATAAAGTCGGCGTGTTATTAAAAAATAGCTATGCCAGCAAAAATAGTGAGTGGGTACACACTGCCGGCGCAGCCTATAAAGATGAGAAGCTGGATGCGGTCTATTTATATTCCACTCGTTATGGTCATGAGCAAAAAAGTTTAGGTAACGGTAGAGTGGCTTGGAACAACACCAGCGGTGCACCGGATCCGTCATTCCATCGTAACCACAGTAACTTGGTAAAGTTCGGCTACTTATTTAATGAAAAACATCGTGTAAGTGCTTCTTATAGTAATCAGCTTACGAAAGCATTTACCGATGAACGTTCTTATAACTTTTATGATTCATCATGGCGTGATACTGATGATGAGGGCGAACGTCATAATGTAAATGTCGCTTATGAGTATTTTCCGACCAGTGGTTATCTGTCTTATTTAAAAACTGAATATGATTATCAAAAAACCGATGTGCGCGCGATTAATTATAAAGGGAGTAGCGATTTCCAAAAATTGCATATTAAGCAGTCGTTAGATGAAATTTACGATCGTAATATGAACAATGAATTTCATCGTATCGGTTTACGCTTAGATTCTATTCCGTTTGAAACAGATTACGGCACACACCAAGTCACATTACGCACAGCAGTATCACAACGTGATTTTAAAAATGAAAATACCGATACTTATTTGTTAAATAGTGGCGCGAAGAGTTCGACTTATGCGATTCAACACCCGATTCGCACTCGTGCATTTTATATTGCCGCACAAGATCAAATTCAGTGGAATGAAATGTTCTCCGGTACGGCAGGGCTACGTTATGACCAAGAACAACTTGCACCGCAAGAGCTGAATGCTAAATGTTATAACTGCGATACCCGTGGTAAAGCAACGACATTTAAAAATTTAACCGGCTCATTAGGCTTGAATGCACAAGTGACGCCGGTATGGAATCTAGGTTATTACGTTTCAACCGGCTATCGCGTACCGTCCGCTTCGGAGATGTTCTTCTCGTATAAACACCCTTCGGGTAACTGGTTGGCAAATCCGTATTTGAAAGCGGAGCGTAGCGTAAATAATTCGATCAGCATTCGGGGCGAAAACCAACTCGGGCATTTAAATGTGAATCTATACCACATTCGCTATAAAGATTTCTTGTTCGAACAAGAAACTAACGGGTTAACTCAAATGGAATGTGATGCGCATTGTCAATATTACGGCTATAACGCAATTAATCCGACCATTTTCAACCAAGCGATTAATGTGGATAAAGCACGAATTTCCGGTTTGGAAGTGACGAGCAAGGTAAATTTAGACCAAGTTACCGCATATATTCCGAAAGGTTTTAAATTCTTAGGCAGCGTGGGGTATTCGAAAAGTAAATTATACGGTACGGAAGCAAGCTTACTTTCGGTACAACCGGTAAAAGTGATTTTGGGCTTAAGCTATGAAGATCCGAATGATATTTGGGGTATCCATTCTCGTTGGACTTATTTAGGCGCAAAACACGCCAAAGATGCAACCATTGTGACTTACGATGACTCTCGAACCAAACGAGTTACTACGCCGTTCCCATATTTAAACGGTTCGGCAACTTTATTTGATGTGTACGGTTTCTGGAAAGTACATAAAAATGTGACTTTACGTGCAGGCTTATACAATATTTTCAATCGTAAATATCATACATGGGATGCATTACGAGGCATCAACCGCTTAGGCACAACTAATACAGTTGATAAAGAATTACGCGGTTTAGAGCGCTTTGTTGCACCGGGACGTAATTATTCAGCTGCAGTAGAAATTCGTTTCTAGTTTGATATACACGTTTTAATAAACTATAGAAAACACGGATTACACAGTATTACTGTAATCCGTGTTTTTTTATGGACCAAGGAAATGGTATGAGAAGAGGTGTTATTGATCGCGATGCAATTAAACAAACCTTAGAACATACAAAGCTTTTCAGTGTGCTCTGTGTATTCTGTGGTTATAAAGCTTAAAAAAGCGGTGTAATTTGCAAAAAATTTTACAAATTACACCGCTTGAGAGGATATCTATTATTAGAATGCTTCTAATGAAGAACTTATTGCTCGTTTATCAGAGGCACCGAATACGCCGTTGTTACCCGTTTTTGTGTCATTAAACAGACCGGCTACGTCACGAGCTAAAGAACCGTAGAATGCGCCTTTAGTCTCGATTCCGTCTCTGGTTCCGCTAAACGTATTTCCGGTAATGTCTCCCCCAAAAGTAGCTTTTGCAGTCGCAGCACCCGCTTCCTTTAACTCAACTTTAAGCTTCTTATTGCTAAAGTCAGCAATGACTTCGGAGTTAAGTTGCGCATATTGGTTATCTTTACCGTATAACGCAAAGCCAGTGTACTTATAAGTACTGTCTTTTGGCATTGAGTAGAAGGTATCGCCAAGTACGTTAATGGTACCTTGTTCAGGCGTTAAGAAACCTTGTACAAACAAATGAGTTTGCCCGTTTAAAGTATATGCACCGTAACGCATTGCTTTAAAGCTATTCGGATCTTGATAACTACCATAAGCACCATAACTGTCCGCCATACTACCTACATAGAGCTTACCGCCGTTCTCATTAGATTGTTTTAACTTACCGACAGCAACATTAGAAAGTTTGTCCGTTACGCTGAAAAGAGTAATTTTTACTCCGTCCACCATAATCGAATCCAAATCTTCTAATGTTTCCGGTTTTTTCGCGGTTAACTCACCATTTTGTGCAACAGTCAAAATGGTGCCGGAAATTTCTGTGCTTGGTTTTTTCTCAAAACCAGCGTTTACTGCAGTAAAGAATTTGCTATTAGCATCATATGAATGGCTATTCGAATTTGAATTACCATTAGTTAGTGATGAATTAGTCACATCTGTTGCTTTATCAGCGACTTTCGGTGGTTGAACCGAACCACCGCCACCACCGCTTGAATAACAAGCGGTTAATGCAAATGAACAAGCAACTGTAAGTAGTGTTAGGGGGAGTTTTTTCATTTTTTATCCTATTACTGCTTATCTAGATTGAAATCTTTTAGATTTTTATTTGTAACTGGTGAGCAGCTAGTGTAACTGCAGTTTTGTTGGGTTGCTCCAAATACGCCATTCATCCCTTTTTCAGATCCTTCATTAGTTTGATAAAACATACCTGCCATATCAATAGCTTTATTTCCAAAAAACGCACCTTTAGTGATTACTCCTTGGTAGTTCCCTTCAAAAGTATTATTAGTAATGTTACCACCTAATGTTAATTTAGTTTGGTTACCGTCTAATAAGTCAACTTTAACTTTTTTCTCACCAAAATCTGCGTATCCTTTTGCTGTTAATTCATTATATTTATTATCTTTCCCATAGAATGCCGTACCACGATATTCATAAACATCACCAGTAGGCATTTCTCCTAATACTTGAGTTGATTTTTGTCCTTTTGCTTCATACCAATAATTAAAAGGTGAAGATACTTTATCTTTAGATGTTGGTGTTAGGTAACCTTGAATAAATAATGCTGTTTTACCATCTTTAGTTGTATAGCCATAGCGTACTTGTTCAAAATTACTTTTTAGTTTTGATGGCGGAAGAGCGCTAACTTTTCCAGAAGCATCAGCTAATGTTTTTGATTTCATATCACCTAAATCATTTTTTAGATCATCAGCTGAATATAGGGTAATTGTGTGTCCATCAACAATAAGCTCGTTTAGATTTTGATTTGATTCAGGATTAATATTTTTAACAGTATATGTTGAGTCTGTTACGGTCAAGATACTACCGCTTAATTTAATATTACTTCCATCTATCCCATTATCTTTAAATGCTTCTTCTAAAGCTTTCTTAGCTTCTTCAGCAGTCAATACTTTTACATTCGCATTTACTGTTGTAGATGGCGCTTTAACTTCCGGTTCTTTTTTCTCTGTCGCTTTTTCTTCGGTATCTTTGGCTTTAGCTGGTGTTGATGGATTAATTAGATTACTTGGAACATTACTACCAACACTTGGCACTGCCGCATTGCCGTTTTTTTTCGCTAATTCAGCTTCTAATTCTTTTTGTTTCTGTTCTAAATCAGCGAGTTTTTTCGCTGTTGCTGATTCTTGCGCACGTTTCGCTGCTTCTTCAGCTTTTTTAGCTGTTTCTTCCGCTTTACTGTTTACTAAATTTTCATAACGTGTTGCCCCTTTATTGTCGGATGAGCAAGCTGTGATAGCGAGTGAACAAGCAACAGCAATTAAACTTAAGCGTAAGTTTTTATTCATTATTTGTATTCCTTTAGATTTGTATAAAAATGGTATCCAGACCTCGTCAAATTACGCTTTGGTAGTGACATGATTTGGTTGTTTTTTGTAAATTTAAGTAATTTACGGGATGGATTTTATCAGCGGTTAATTACAATTTCAATACAAATAATAATAATTCGTAACTCGATTTGCAGGTGGTGAATGGTACTTTTTCTACTCAATTTTATAGATTTTGGGTAGAATAAATCATTTCTTGATTAACGATACCAATGTTATGACTCAACACCTTATTCATATCCTTCCTCCTCAGCTTGCTAACCAAATCGCCGCCGGTGAAGTGGTGGAGCGTCCAGCCTCTGTTGTGAAAGAGTTGGTTGAAAATAGTCTAGATGCCGGCGCAAATCAGATTCAAATTGATATTGAGAAAGGCGGTGCGCAGCTTATTCGCATTCGAGATAACGGCTGTGGAATCAGTAAACAAGATTTAGCGTTGGCGTTGGCTCGTCACGCGACCAGCAAAATTTCTAGCCTTGAAGATTTGGAGATGATTTTAAGCCTTGGCTTTCGTGGTGAGGCGCTGGCAAGTATCAGTTCCGTTTCTCGCTTAACACTCACTTCTCGTCCGGACGGGCAGGCGGAAGCATGGCAAGCCTATGCGCAAGGGCGTGAAATGGCGGTGGAAATTCAACCGGCTTCACATCCGGTCGGCACAACAATTGAAGTCGCAAATTTATTTTTTAATACGCCGGCACGTCGTAAATTTTTGCGTACCGATAAAACCGAATTTGCGCATATTGATGAGGTAGTGCGCCGTATTGCGCTAGCAAAACCGAATATCGGTTTTACCCTAACGCATAACGGTAAAACGGTACGCCAATACCGCAAGGTGCAAGATAATTCAGTCGAACAGCAGCAACGCCGAGTGGCGGCAATTTGTGGTGATGAATTTATCCAAAATGCGATTCATATCGACTGGCAACACGGTGACTTACACTTACACGGGTGGATTGGTTTACCGAATATTTCCCGATTACAAAATGATTTGTGTTACAGCTATGTGAACGGGCGAATGATGCGTGATAAAACCATTAATCACGCCATTCGCCAAGCCTATGAAGCGACTAATATGCCGGCAGGCAATTATCCTGCGTTTGTGGTCTTTTTAGATATTGACCCGAGCCAAGTAGATGTGAACGTGCATCCGGCAAAACACGAAGTGCGTTTTCATCAGGGGCGCTTGGTACATGATTTTATTTTGCAAGGCGTACAAACCGCCTTACAAGGGCAATCGGAAATTGGTTTAACCGATCAAGTGAATGAGCCCTTGCCGAGTTATCAACGTGATACTAATCGTATGGCAGCCGGCGGTAATAGCTTTTTGGCGCCGCAACAAGCGGTTGAATTTACAGAAAATTTTGCAAAACCGACCGCTTCTCGTACGCCAAGTTATTCGCCTCGCACAACAACTACCTCCAAATCAGCGCAAAAATGGTATGGGGAATTAGTCAGTCAGCCACAAACTCAATCAGATAACATACAGGAGCTAATTGAACCGCAAACTAATTTTGCACCGGTGATTTTTGCTCAAGAGATAGATGAAGCAGAACATAAACCAACACCATCTTTACCGGCGACAGCAAGTCATTGGCAGCCGTTAGCTATTGTGCAAAATCAAGCTTTGTTATTAAAAGGGGAGCAACAATTTTATTTGCTTTCATTAGAAAAATTAGCGCGTTTGCGTTTTCAAACACAACTTGCGAAAGGCGAAAGCCAAGCGTTATTGATTCCGCTAAATTTAAGCATAGATGAGGCACAAGCACAGCGTTGGCAAACACTCAAAGCCCCATTGGCAGAATTAGGTTTCACAATCAGTGAGAAAGCGTGGCAAGGGCAAATTCGTCTTTCGGTTGCCCAAGTGCCAAGATTATTACGGGAACAGAATTTACAACAAATCTTATTAGGTTTATTAGATTCACAAGCGGTCGATTTAGCTCAATTTTTTGCAAAATTTGCGCCGATTCCGACCGCTTACAGTTTAGCAGAGGCGGTCAATTGGTTGGCTGAAACGGAGCAATCGGCTAAATCAGAATTAGAAAAGCTAAAAGTTACTATAGATTTTTCATCATTCTTAGCCGATTGTTAAATTTTTGTGAAGTTGGTCAAAAAAATAGAAAAATCTCATTGCATAAAAAAGGTACTAAGGCATACTGAATTTGTTCTTTGTTTGAATTTTGAACAGAGAATCAAGACATAACCGTTATCATTACTTCATAGGAGAAATCATGATGAAAATGCGTGCTGCTGTGGTTGCCCCACAATGTGATGGAACAGTTGAAATTGTTGAACGAGACATTCCTGAAATCAAAAATGGCGAAGCCCTTGTTGAAGTTGAATACTGTGGTGTATGTCATACCGATTTACATGTTGCCGCCGGTGATTATGGTAAAAAACCGGGACGTGTATTAGGCCATGAGGGCATCGGTATTGTTAAATCGATTGCACCGGATGTTACCAATTTAAAAGTGGGTGATCGTGTGAGTATTGCATGGATGTTTGAAAGCTGCGGTGCTTGTGAATATTGTACTACCGGACGAGAAACGCTGTGCCGTAGTGTGAAAAATGCCGGTTATACCGTGGATGGCGGTATGGCGACTCACTGTGTTGTAACCGCCAATTATGCGGTTAAAGTACCGGACGGTTTGGATCCGGCGCAAGCAAGCAGTATTACTTGTGCGGGTGTAACAACTTACAAAGGGATTAAAGTATCCGGTGTGCGTGCAGGTCAATGGATTGCAATTTATGGTGCCGGTGGTTTAGGCAACTTGGCGGTGCAATATGCGAAGAAAGTATTCGGTGCGCATGTGATTGCAATTGATATTAATGATGACAAATTAGCGTTTGCCAAAGAAGTCGGTGCGGATTTAACCATTAATCCGTTAAAAGAAGACAGTGCGAAAGTTATTCAAGAAAAAGTGGGGGGCGCACACGCCGCGGTCGTGACAGCAGTATCTAAAGTGGCATTTAATGCAGCGGTAGATTGTGTACGTGCCGGTGGACGTGTGGTTGCTATCGGTCTTCCACCGGAAACGATGGATCTTTCTATTCCTCGTATTGTGTTAGACGGCATTGAAATTGTCGGCTCGTTAGTCGGTACTCGCCAAGATCTTGCCGAGGCATTTCAATTCGGTGCGGAAGGATTAGTCGTACCGTTAGTCCAATTACGCCGTTTGGATGAGGCTAATGATATTTTCCAAGAAATGCGAGATGGTAAAATTCAAGGTCGAATGGTAATTGATATGAAAAAAGGTTGTGGCTGCGGTAGTCATTAATCTTTAGTATGATAACGACCGTAAATTACGATATTTGCGGTCGTTTTTGTTTTTATGAGCGCTGCGATTTGGGCTTTTGGTAAATTTCCGCTAAAATTCGACCGCTTATAACTTTAGATAGAACAAAATGAATAAAAAACCTTTTGCAATTTTTTTAATGGGCCCAACAGCTTCGGGCAAAACGGATTTGGCGATAGCTTTGCGCCAAAAGCTTCCGGTGGAAGTGATTAGTGTGGATTCGGCACTAATTTATAAAGGTATGGATATTGGAACGGCAAAGCCGAGTAAGGCTGAGTTAGCGCTCGCACCTCATCGTTTAATTGATATTTTAGACCCGCTAGAAAGTTATTCTGCAATGAATTTCCGTGAAGATGCATTACGTGAAATGGCTGAGATTACCGCAAGCGGACGTATTCCGTTATTGGTCGGCGGAACAATGTTGTACTACAAAGCATTGTTGGAAGGGCTTTCGCCGTTGCCGTCTGCCGATCCGGATATTCGGGCTGAAATTGAGGCAAAAGCAGCACAAATTGGTTGGAGCGGATTACATACGGAGTTATTAAGAATCGACCCGACTGCCGGTATGCGAATTAACCCGAACGACAGCCAGCGTATTAATCGTGCCTTAGAAGTTTTTTATCTTACTGGTAAGACCATGACGGAGCTAACCGCACAATCGGGGGAGGCATTACCTTATGATGTGTTGCAGTTTGCGATTGCGCCGCAAGATAGACAGGTATTACATCATCGGATTGAACAGCGTTTTCATAAAATGATGGAACTTGGCTTTCAACAAGAAGTCGAAAAACTACACGCAAGAGGGGATTTACATAAGGACTTGCCTTCTATTCGTTGCGTGGGATATCGCCAAATGTGGGAACACATTGACGGAGATATTTCGCTTGATGAAGCTGTGTATAAAGGCATTTGTGCCACCCGACAGCTTGCAAAGCGCCAAATTACTTGGTTGCGTGGTTGGGGAAGTGAAATTGAATGGCTAGATAGCTTAGATCCGACCAGTTCGAAGCGGAAAATGGTTGAAAAGATCGAGCAAAAATGGCGTAATCTATGATAATATCTCTACTGCCTTTGGCAGCAATAAGACGATATTTAACACAAAAATAAAAAGGAAAAGAAAATGGCAAAAGGTCAATCTCTACAAGATCCATATTTGAATGCACTTCGTCGTGAGCGTATTCCCGTTTCAATTTATTTAGTTAACGGCATTAAATTACAAGGCCAAATTGAATCTTTCGATCAATTCGTAATTTTATTAAAAAATACCGTGAGCCAAATGGTTTATAAACACGCTATCTCAACGGTGGTTCCTGCTCGTTCAGTTTCTCACAACAACAGCGGTTCTTCACACGCTCAACAAGCTCAAGCAGTTGAAGCACCTGCAGACAAAGCGGAATAATTAAGCTATTACTACGCAAGCTTTTTTGACCGAACAGATGCCAAATACAGATGAAAATGCTGTATTTGGCTTTGCTTTATCTGAGAAACAAACAAAAGACTTTTCTCATACGCAAGATAAAGCAGTCTTAGTCCATCTCTTTCTTTCTCAAACTAAAGATATTGAGAATCTTATGGAATTTCAAACGCTTGCTGAATCAGCAGGTGTTGAAATTCTTGCCACACTAACCACTTCTCGTTCTGCACCGCATATCAAATATTTTGTCGGACAAGGCAAAGCCGATGAAATCGCTCAGGCGGTTGAAGAGCTCGGTGCAACCGTGGTTTTAGTCAATCACGAATTGAGTCCTTCACAAACCCGTAATTTACAAGCGTTATGTGAATGTCGAGTGGTGGATAGAACCGGTCTGATTTTAGATATTTTTGCCCAACGTGCCAGATCGCACGAAGGTAAATTACAAGTCGAGCTGGCTCAACTTAAACATTTGGCAACACGTTTGGTACGCCGTTTGGGCAATCAAGATCAGCAAAAGGGTGGGGCAGTCGGTTTACGTGGGCCGGGCGAAACTCAGCTGGAAACCGATCGCCGTTTGATTAAGGTACGAATTCAACAACTGCAAAATCGCTTGGAGAAAGTGAATAAGCAGCGCAGCCAAAATCGGAAAACACGTCAGAAAGCGGATATTCCGACCGTATCGTTGGTGGGTTATACCAATGCGGGGAAATCGACTTTATTTAATGCGATTACCAATGCCGGTGTTTATGCGGCAGATCAGTTATTCGCAACGCTTGATCCGACTTTACGCCGAATGCAAATTCAAGATGTTGGCACCACAATCTTAGCGGATACGGTAGGTTTTATTCGTTTCTTACCACATGATTTGGTTTCCGCCTTTAAATCGACTTTACAAGAAACCACCGAAGCGAGCTTACTGTTACACGTGATTGATGCGGCGGATGATCGTAAAAATGAAAATATTGATGCAGTTAATCAAGTTTTAGATGAAATCGGTGCGTTAGACATTCCAACGTTATTGGTATATAACAAAGTCGATAAACTTGAGGGCGTAATGCCGCATATCGAGCGTAATGACGATGGCAAACCAGTAGCGGTTTATCTTTCTGCACAAGCCAATCAAGGCATTGATTTGTTGTATGAAGCGATCCGAGAGTGTTTACGCAATGAGCTAGTGTGTGAGAAAGTATTATTACCGGCAACTGCAGGGCAAATTTATACGCAATTTCACCTACAGCATTGTATTAAAAGCGAAAGCTTTAATCAGTTTGGTGACAGATTGGTTGAAGTGGAAGTGGATTTAGTGCAATGGAATAAATGGCTAAAACAATTTCCTGAATTAGCGGAGTATGTTGAATTCGCAAGTTGGGAAGAGAGCTAGAATACAAGCGGTAGCATTGCTACCGCTTTTTGCAATTTAAGGAAGTCGTATGCAGATTCAAGATTATCAAAATTGGGTCAGAGAGTTTTATCAGACACAGGGCTGGTATCGTTACAATCCGTTTATTCGAGTGAACTTTTTAAGTGAAGAAGTCGGTGAAGTGGCACGTGCGGTACGAGCGATTGAAATTGGTCGAGATCGTCCGGATGAAACGGAAGCGTCTTATCAAGAGAAAAAGGCGTGTTTGATCGAAGAACTGGGCGATGTGCTGGATAATCTATTTATTTTGGCGGACAAATACGATATTTCGATTGAAGAAGTGATTGAAAAGCACCAAGCAAAATTTATTAAACGTTATGTAAAAGACGAATAAAAAAAGACCGCTTGTTAGCATTAACAAGCGGTCTGATTTCATTAAAATTTAGCGAGTACCGTAAACCACAATGGTTTTACCGTGCGCAGAAATTAAGCCTTCATCTTCTAACATTTTTAAGATTCTGCCGACCGTTTCACGTGAACAACCGACCATTTGACCAATTTCTTGGCGGGTGATTTTAATTTGCATTCCTTCAGGGTGGGTCATCGCATCCGGCATTTTCGCCAGATTCATTAAAGTTTGTGCAATACGACCGGTTACGTCTAAGAAAGCAAGATTACTTACTTGGCGTGAAGTTTGGCGTAAGCGGCGAGCCATTTGCGCAGAAAGATACATTAAAATATCCGGATTTAAATGCACAAGCTGTTTGAATTTTTTATACGAGATTTCTGCAATTTCGCAAGCACCTTTCGTTTTGACCCAAGCGGTACGTGGTTGAACAGATTCTTCAAATAAACTGATTTCACCAACAAACTCGCCTTGTCCAAGGTGAGAAAGAATCATTTCTTTACCTTCATCGTCTTTAATAAATACCGCAACCGAACCGCTCACAATATAGAATAAAGATTCAGCATCTTCACCGGCGTGAATTAGCGTGTATTTTGACGGGTAACGATGAATATGACAGTGAGTCAGAAACCACTCCACAGCAGGGTCATGGATTGATGGTGGTGCTGAGATTTCTCCGTCAATCTGAGGCGTAGAAATTGAAATATCTTGCATCTGCATAAAAACCTCTATAAATCATTTATAATTATTTGACATCCTAAATGCTAAAATTGTATCACGAGACGCTCAATTAACCTAAAAAAGATTTTTTGTCTTTAATATCAAGGCTTTGATGCAGCTCCGACCAGACAATCACAACTTTATCCGCTTTTAATTGAGCTAATAAGCGCTCACGTTTTTCCTCTAAAGAAAGTTCTCTTTCGCCGTAATCGGTGCCTTCTCGTAAAATAAATGAATCCAATACATTATTTAATGTTGCGGGTTCAAGTTCTTGCCATGGAATAATCATAAAACTTACTCAAATAACGGCTTAATTAATGCCCATTGTTTTTCAAAGTGTTGATGTTGGTTATAACTGAAGTTAGAACGTACTAAACGTAAGAATTGACCTTCGCAAAAATTCACTAAATAGCCTGCCAATGCACGTTCGTCCTCGAACGTTTTACCTTCACGCAATTTACTCATCTGTAAAATATTGGCGAACTGAAATTCTAAGCCGTCAAAAAATTTGGCAACACGTGCTTTTAATTGATCGTCTTCAAACATCAGCGCATGACCGGTTAGAATGCGAGTTACTCCCGGATTTTTGCGGGCGAATTCGATCACGGTGTAGAGAATCGCTTTAACGGTGGATGCCGTGGTATTTTCTTTGCGTTTACTGGCGTTAATATAACCGGTTAAGGTCTGTTCGATACGCTCAATTAATGCCTCAAACATCTTCGTTTTGCTTGGAAAATAACGGTAAAGCGCACCTTCCGAAACGCCGACCGCTTTGGCTAAACGCTCGGTGGTTACACGTTGCATACCGTCTTCGGAATTTAATAAGCCAATCAGCACTTCAAGGACTTGCTGTTGGCGTTCTTTTACCGATTTTTTAGGCATCTTAACTGTTGGTTGTGTCATAAATTTCTCTTGTTTTAGTAATCTGCTCATCATTACAAGAAGCCACAAGCGGTCATTTTTGCAAAATTTTTTACAAATTCGACCGCTTGTTTGGGTATCTAATTACTGTGTACCCGAATGACCGAAACCGCCTTCGCCACGTTCGGTTTGTTCAAAATCGTTTACGATATTGAAGCTTGCTTGTACCACCGGTACGAAAACTAACTGAGCAATACGGTCGCCGACTTCAACGGTAAAAGGTTTATCGCTGCGGTTCCACAATGACACCATTAACGGACCTTGATAGTCGCTATCGATTAAACCGACTAAATTGCCTAACACGATACCGTTTTTATGCCCTAAACCTGAACGAGGCAAAATCACCGCCGCTAAATTCGGATCAGCGATATAAATTGAAATACCGGTTGGAATCAGTACGGTTTGACCGGGTTCTACGATTAAAGCGCTTTCAGTTAAGGCACGTAAATCTAAACCCGCCGACCCTTCGGTTGCATAGGCCGGTAATGGAAATTCGTTGCCGATACGGCCGTCTAAAATTTTTAAATCGATTTGTTTCATTTATGTTCCTATTTGTCGTGTTTAAATTGCTCAATAATCTCGTGAACTAAGGCTTCCGCCAGTTTGCCTTTATCTGCAAGCGGTAGCATTTTTTCACCGTTTTGCCAAAAGAGTTGTAGGGCATTTTGATCTTGCCCGAACACTTGTCCGCCGGACACATCATTGGCGCAAATTAAATCTAAATTCTTACGTTTGAGTTTATCTTTAGCGTAGTTCGCTACATCTTGCGTTTCCGCTGCAAAACCCACGGTAAACGGGCGATTTTCAGTTAAATTTGCCACATTGGCGATAATATCCGGGTTTTTAACTAATTTAAGAATCAGTTCGTCATTACCAGTGGTTTTCTTGATTTTTTGTGGCGCGACTTCAGCCATTCGATAATCGGCAACGGCAGCACAACCGATAAAAATTGCAGATTTTTGTGCAAATTTGACCGCTTGTTGTTCCATTTCTACCGCCGATTCCACATCGATTCGAACGACATTTGCCGGTGTGGCAAGATTGACCGGACCGGCAATCAGATTCACTTGTGCACCACGTTTGGCAAATGCTTCAGCAATCGCAAAGCCCATTTTGCCGGAACTGTGATTGCTGATATAACGCACCGGATCGATCGCTTCACGGGTTGGGCCGGCGGTAATTGTCACGCTAATATCTTTCAGATCTTGTGAGCGGTTAAAGTGATCGCATACTGTTTGGAAGATCTCACTTGGCTCGGACATTCTGCCGGCACCGACATCACCACAAGCTTGGAAGCCGCTATTCGGACCGATCATTTGTATGCCGCGATTTGCCAATACGGCTAAATTTTCTTGCGTAACCGCTTGTTTGAACATTTGTTGGTTCATTGCCGGTGCGAGTAAAATTGGGCTGGCAGTTGCTAAACAGAGGGTAGAGAGCAAATCATTTGCCATACCGGCACGTAAACGAGCGATAAAATCGGCAGACGCCGGTGCAATAACGACTAAATCCGCCCATTTTGCCAATTCAATATGACCCATTGCGAGTTCCGCTTGCGGATCTAATAAGGAATTGGAGACCGCATTTGCCGAAATCGCTTGTAGGGTAAGCGGGGTCACAAAAGCTTCTGCCGCCGGTGTTAATACGACACGAACGTCTGCATTGGCTTTTTTGAAATGACGAATTAATTCAATCGTTTTATAAGCGGCAATGCCACCGGTAATGCCGACTAAAATGCGCTTGTTACTGAGCATAGCAATTCCTATTTAAAAAAATATTTATGCATTTTCTGAGCATAAGCAAAGAAAAAGATATTAATTAATTCTACCTTAATAAGTACTCACTCACAATAAAGTGATTTTTGCGATCTGCGTCGAAAAAATAAAACTTTCCTTTTGATTCAAATAATTAGCTTCTTTATGATTTTTTCCTATTTGGTCTAACTGAGTAAAAAATAATGTGTAATGCAGAATTAATGCCACGAGAAAAATTATTAGCTTATGGAGCGGAGTCCTTAACTGATCAAGAATTATTGGCGATTTTTTTGCGTACCGGCATTAAGGGGTTGCCGGTGATGCAATTATCTGAAACGGTACTCAAACAATTTGGTTCGTTAAGAGGGTTACTTAGTGCGGATGTAAAAGCATTTTGTCAGATGAAAGGATTAGGGCAAACGCAATTTATTCAATTACAAGCTTCAAAAGAAATGACTAAGCGTTATTTAGCGCAACAAATGCAGGTGCGAGAAAACATTACGGAACCTTATTTAGCCGTGATGTGTTTTCAGACGGAACTGGAATCGGAAGAACGAGAGGTGTTTATGGTGATGTTTCTCGATAATCAGAATCGCTTAATTAAAAAAGAAAAAATGTTTTACGGCACGATTAATCAAGCAACGGTTTACCCTAGAGAAATAATCAAAGAAGCATTAAAATGCAATGCGGCGGCAATTATTGTCGCTCATAATCATCCGTCAGGTCTTTGTACGCCTTCGGAATCGGATAGGATGCTCACTAAGAAGATTGAAATGGCGTGTGATTTGGTTGAAATTCGCTTTGTTGATCATATTGTCGTCGGAAAAGGTGATTATTTTTCCTTCGAAGAAGAGAAGTTTCGCCGAAATAATTCATAAATTGAGACTTGAATAACGCTATCAAAGCGAGTATAATCCGTGGTCTTTAAATATGACTTTGGTCGGGCTGAGCCTGACGAGGCAATTAGATAAACTGATATAAGTCCTAATCGCCCGAACCATTTAAACATTACTTAAGTAATTGGAGAATTAAAATGTCAAGAGTTTGCCAAGTAACCGGCAAGCGTCCAGCAGTTGGTAACAACCGCTCACACGCATTAAACGCGACTCGTCGTCGTTTTTTACCTAACTTACACACTCACCGTTTCTGGGTTGAGAGTGAAAACCGTTTCGTAACTTTACGCTTAACAGCGAAAGGTATGCGTATTATCGACAAAAAAGGCATCGATGCAGTATTAGCTGAAATCCGTGCTCGTGGCGAAAAAATCTAAGGAGCTAACCAATGGCAGCTAAAGGTAATCGTGAGAAAATCAAATTAGTTTCAACTGCTGAAACTGGTCACTTCTACACAACAACTAAAAACAAACGTAATATGCCAGAAAAAATGGAAATCAAAAAATTTGATCCAGTTGTGCGTAAACACGTTGTTTATAAAGAAGCTAAAATCAAATAATTTGATTCAATGTTTCAAGAGCCCAGCTTTTCAGCTGGGTTTTTTTACGCCAATTTGGCAACCGTTTGCATTTTAGACATTTGAGTAAGCTAATATAAGGTTAGTTAATAAAAATTACTTTATTTTTTGCCAAAAAAATGTACTATTATGCGTCCTTAAATGTAACCCGCATTTAAGCCTGTTTCCAACCTGCACCGCCTTTCTTTTGTTAAATCTAGGGGCAGGGTAAAAACAAAAAAGCTGAAACGCTTTTTTTAATAAGTAGCGAGTCAAATGCCCCATGGCATCTGTTTTTTCAGAAACAGAAAGCTTAGGCTTCCCGCAAGGCACCCGACTTATTTTTTTCACCTATCAATAGGAAACTCATTTCAAATGACAATTACCACTCCTGTAAAAGCAGTTCTCGCATCAAACAAACATTTCTTAGATCGCCAAGATCAAATGGAATCAAATGTTCGTAGTTATCCTCGTAAATTACCTTTTGCGTATGCAAAAGCACAAGGTTGCTGGGTAACAGACGTTGAGGGTAACGAATACCTTGACTTCTTAGCGGGCGCAGGAACACTTGCATTAGGTCATAACCACCCGGTATTAATGCAATCAATCAAAGATGTATTAGAAAGCGGTTTACCGTTACATACACTTGACTTAACCACTCCGTTAAAAGATGCATTCACAGAAGAATTACTTTCATTCTTCCCGAAAGATCAATACATCCTTCAATTTACTGGCCCATCAGGTGCGGATGCTAACGAAGCAGCAATCAAATTAGCAAAAACTTATACTGGTCGCGGCAATGTGATCGCATTCTCTGGTGGTTTCCACGGTATGACACACGGTGCGTTATCATTAACCGGTAACCTAGGTGCGAAAAATGCGGTACAAAACTTAATGGCTGGTGTGCAATTTATGCCGTATCCGCATGAATATCGTTGCCCGTTCGGTATCGGTGGCGAAGCAGGTGCAAAAGCGGTTGAACGCTATTTCGAAAACTTCATCGAAGATGTTGAAAGTGGTGTAGTAAAACCGGCAGCGGTAATTTTAGAAGCGATTCAAGGTGAAGGCGGTGTTGTACCGGCGCCAATCAGCTTCTTACAAAAAGTGCGTGAAGTCACCAAAAAACACGGTATCTTAATGATCGTGGACGAAGTTCAAGCTGGTTTCTGCCGCAGTGGTAAAATGTTCGCTTTCGAACACGCAGGCATTGAGCCGGATATCGTGGTAATGTCAAAAGCGGTTGGTGGTTCATTACCATTAGCGGTATTAGCAATTCGTAAAGAATTCGATGCATGGCAACCAGCAGGTCACACCGGTACTTTCCGTGGTAACCAATTAGCAATGGCAACCGGTTATGCTTCATTAAAAATCATGCGTGAAGAAAATTTAGCGCAAAATGCACAAGAACGTGGCGAATACTTAACCAACGCATTGCATGAATTAAGCAAAGAATTCCCATGTATCGGTAATGTACGTGGTCGCGGCTTAATGATGGGTATTGATATCGTTGATGAGCGTAAGCCACAAGATGCAACCGGTGCTTATCCACAAGACGGCGAATTAGCGGTCGCAATTCAAAAAGCGTGTTTCAACAATAAATTATTGTTAGAGCGTGGTGGTCGTGGCGGTAACGTAGTACGTGTGCTTTGTGCAGTAAACATCAACCAAGCGGAATGTGAAGAGTTTATCAAACGTTTCAAACAATCTGTGGCGGATGCAATCAAAGCAGTACGTGGCTAATTCTAACCCTACACGAGCCGTGTAGGGTTGCTTTATCTGAGCCACGCTGTGGCTCTTTTTATATTCTAACCCCAACGGGGCTGAGCTTAATTAACCTAGCACGGTTCGTGCTAGGTGCGAGAGAAAAAATGGCAGATATTTCAAAACACAGACAATCACTTTTCTGTAATGATCCGCAATCGATCGCTGATTATGAAAATGCGATGAATAATGCGGTGCAAGCAGTAAGTGCTTGGTTAAAAAACGACAAAATGTACACCGGTGGTTCAATCAAGCAAATGCGTGCTTTGATTGACGGTTTTAATCCGTCAAAAGAAGGCGTAGGCGTACAAAAATCACTTGATCACTTAGTGGAAATTTTCTTAAAACCAAGTCTTAAAGTACATCACCCACATTCGCTTGCGCATTTACATTGCCCGACAATGGTAACTAGTCAAATTGCGGAAGTGTTAATTAATGCAACTAACCAATCAATGGACTCTTGGGATCAAAGCCCTGCAGGTTCGATTATGGAAGAACACTTAATTGATTGGTTACGTCAAAAAGTTGGCTATGGTGCCGGTACTTCAGGCGTGTTTACTTCAGGCGGTACACAATCAAATCTCATGGGCGTATTACTTGCTCGTGATTGGGCGATTGCGAAAAACTGGAAAAACGAAGACGGCTCGGAATGGTCGGTACAATGTGACGGCATTCCTGCGGACGCAATGAAAAATGTGAAAGTAGTTTGCTCGGAAAATGCTCACTTCTCAGTGCAAAAAAACATGGCAATGATGGGTATGGGCTTCCAATCTGTGGTAACAGTGCCGTGCAATGAAAACGCTCAAATGGACGTTGTAGCATTAGAAAAAACATTGGCGGATTTAACCGCACAAGGCAAGATTATCGCTTGTGTGGTGGCAACAGCCGGTACGACAGACGCCGGTGCAATCGATCCGTTAAAAGAAATTCGTGCAATCACTAATAAATTCGGTGCATGGTTACACGTAGATGCGGCTTGGGGCGGTGCGTTATTGCTTTCTAAAGATTTCCGTCATTTCTTAGATGGTATTGAAGAAACCGACTCAATCACGTTAGATTTCCACAAACACTTCTTCCAAAGTATTTCGTGTGGTGCGTTCTTATTAAAAGATCAAGCGAACTATCGTTTTATCGATTATAAAGCGGATTACCTCAATTCAGAATATGATGAAGCACACGGTGTACCGAACTTAGTGGCGAAATCATTACAAACCACTCGTCGTTTTGACGCATTAAAATTATGGTTCACGGTAGAAGCGTTGGGTGAAGATTTATATGCTTCAGTGATTGACCACGGTGTGAAATTAACTAAAGAAGTGGAAGGCTATATTAACGCGACTGACGGCTTAGAAATGTTAGTGCCAAGCCAATTCGCTTCGGTGTTATTCCGTGTGGTACCGCAAGGCTATCCGGCAGAATTTATCGATATCTTAAACCAAAACGTAGCGGACGAGCTTTTCGCACGTGGCGAAGCAAATATCGGTGTAACCAAAGTGAGCGACAAACAATCGCTTAAGATGACTACGTTAAGCCCGATTGCAACCTTGGAAAACGTGAAAGCGTTATTAGCACAAGTATTAGCGGAAGCGGAGCGTATTAAAGATTCGATTGTAAACGGTACTTACGTGCCACCGATTGATTAATTGGTAAAACTTTTGTGAAAAAAGACCGCTTGTAAGATTGTCTTGCAAGTGGTTTTTTTCTAGGCGATTGAGAGCGATTTCCGGTAAGAAAATCGCTCGCTTTATGCGTTTTTTCTTGACTTATTTTGAATTGTTGATTTAATGGTAGGTCGATTTTTTTCTTTTCAAATTCAGCAGTAAATTATAAGAGGCATATTATGGCAGAGAGTTTTAGCGTAACACGTCGTTACTTTGATGATAAAAATTATCCACGCGGTTTTGCTCGTCACGGCGATTACACCATTCGTGAATCTCAGACTTTAGAGCAATTCGGTCAAGCGTGTTTAGCATTAGAAACTGGCGAACGTAGCCCAGTGACGGCAGAAGAAGAGCGCTTTGTTGCTGTAATGAAAGGTGATGAAATTGCTGAAAGCATTATTGAAAAATCATGGTTAAAGTACCGCACTTTAACCAGCAAAACAAAACGTATCTATACGCTTTCAGGTAATGCGGGTAACGATGCCGGTGATGATTTCAGCGCTGCTGAATAATAGGCATTTCTAAGTATTTGCAATTTTAAGTGTGCCACGGAATACGCTGAAAACACGAAAGTGTTAGTCAGGGTATTTTGTGGTTTCTTTTTTTATATTAATTTTACTTTTCTCAGCCAGTCTCTTATACGGTTGGGGACAATGAATAGTGATAAATTATGAACCTTCCTATTGAGCAATATTCTGATCTTCTTGCAAAAAAAGCAGAAAATTTGACCGCTTTACTTGCGCCTTTTAATCCGCCTGCACTTGAAGTGTTTGAGTCTGAAACCAGCCATTTCCGTATGCGTGCCGAATTCCGAGTATGGCATGATACTAACGAAGCCGGAGAAAATGAGCTGTATCACATTATGTTCGATCAGGAAACTAAGCAACGTTATCGAGTTGATCAATTCCCGATTGCTAATCACTTAATCAATAATATGATGAGTACGCTATTAACCGAAATTAAGGGCAATGAATTACTCACTCGTAAATTATTCCAAGTGGATTATCTCAGCACGTTAAGCGGTGAAATTGCGGTATCAATGCTTTATCACAAAAAGCTAAACGAAGAATGGCAAGCGGAAGCAGCTGCATTAAAAAAACGCTTAGAAAATCACGGTTTTAACGTGCAAATTATCGGGCGAGCAACTAAACAGAAGATCGCTTTAGATCGTGATTATGTTGAAGAAGTATTACCGGTGGACGGGCGTAATTTAATTTATCGCCAAGTAGAAAATAGCTTTACCCAGCCGAATGCTAAAATGAATATTAAAATGTTGGAATGGGCGAGAAGCTGTACCAAAAATAGTACCGGTGATTTATTAGAGCTTTATTGCGGTAACGGGAATTTCTCAATTGCATTAGCCGAGAACTTCCGCCAAGTGTTAGCTACAGAGATTTCAAAATCTTCAGTTCATTCTGCACAATATAATATCGAACAGAACAGGATCGATAATTTGCAGATTATTCGAATGTCGGCGGAAGAGTTCACTCTAGCGATGAACGGCGTGCGTGAATTTAATCGTTTAAAAGGAATTGATTTAAAAGCGTATGATTGCAATACGATTTTTGTTGACCCGCCACGAGCAGGTTTGGATCAAGATACCTTAAATATGGTGCAAGCTTACGAGCGAATTTTATATATTTCGTGCAATCCACATACGCTAGCAGATAATTTAGTGCAATTAACCCAAACGCATCGTATTGAGCGTGCGGCACTTTTTGATCAGTTCCCTTATACTCATCACGTAGAAAGTGGCGTATGGCTGATTAGGAAATAAGCATAAATAGTCGGTTATGCTGAAAAATAAATCACTTGATGATTTTTAACGATTTTTCGCTTGACCGATTTTGATAAAACTTATATTATTCCGCTCGTTTTCAACGGAGGAATGGTCGAGTGGTTGAAGGCACCGGTCTTGAAAACCGGCGAGGGTTTACGCCCTCCGTGAGTTCGAATCTCACTTCCTCCGCCATCAAATTTATAGCTTGTTGATTTAATAAATCAGCAAGTTTTTTCTCTCAAAGAGAATACAATTTAGAATATGTTTTCAATCCGGAGGAATGGTCGAGTGGTTGAAGGCACCGGTCTTGAAAACCGGCGAGGGTTTACGCCCTCCGTGAGTTCGAATCTCACTTCCTCCGCCATCTATTTAGAGCCGCTTGTAATGCAAATTACAAGCGGTTTTTTCTTGGCAAAATTTTGCAAATTTCCGGATAGATTTGGCCGCTTACAGCTAATAAAAAAGCACAGAACTTATATTCTGTGCTTTTGTATTTTTATAACCAACCTTTGCGTTTAAAGTAGATATACGGGGTGGCGGCGGCGCAAATCATTAAGCCGATTGCCATCGGATAGCCGTATTTAAAATGTAATTCCGGCATAAATTCAAAGTTCATTCCGTAAGTCGAGGCAACGAGAGTTGCCGGTAGGAACATCACCGATACGACCGAGAAAAACTTCATAATTTTATTCTGCTCAATATTGATATAACCCATTGCCGCTTGCATCAAGAAGTTCACTTTTTGGAACAACGATTCATTATGCGGTTGGAGTGATTCAATATCTCGCATAATGTCACGAGCTTGTTCAAGCTGATTGTTTGGTAAACGGGTTTTACGCAATAAGAAACTTAACGCACGTTGCGTATCCATCAGACATAAGCGCACTTTTGAGCTGGCATCTTCCAATTCGGTTAAATCGGAAAGCGCATCGTCAAAATTTTCACTTTCTTGCTTACCGTTCAAGATCACACGGCTTAAGGTTTCTAAATCCGCATAAATTGTTTCGATCACGTCCGCAAGCTGCTCGATTTTTGTTTCGAATAAGTCGAGCAGTAATTCGTACGCATTGCTATCAATTAATTTTTCACGGCGAGAACGCATTCGATATAAACGGAACGCCGGTAAATCACGTTCACGCAGAGTAAATAAACGTCCGTCGCGAATGGTAAATGCTACGGTGGCAATATCTGCGTAATCGTCGTCATCTAAACAATAGAAAAAAGAGTGAAGGTGTAAGCCGTCTTCGTCTTCGAAGAAGCGAGCAGAAGCCTCTAAGTCTTCCAATTCGTGTTCTTCCGCAAGCGTTTGGTCTAAACCACGCTGTAGTACGCTACGTTCGTCATCGCTCGGATCGATTAAATCAATCCAAATTGCATCGTTTAAATCGGTAGCGGTTTCGTCAACGCTGACAAGGCGTGCGTTATCTAATGCAAATGCACGGATCATTTTATTCTCCAATGGTTAGGAGGTAATGAACAAAAAGGAACAAAAAAGATACTAGGCGAGAGTTACCGACTTGTCGGTAACCTGAGGGTTTGGACAAGTAGGTTAGAAATCTGATAAGTATCGACTGTGACTGTCCAAAATTGTAATCCTCAAATAAAAATAGTGTGCAAATGGTACAGACTAACCGGTTTCTAGTCAAGCAAGCGGTCATTTACTTGCTTGATTTTGCAAAATTTTAAGGAAAAACGACCGCTTTTTTGCTATCGTTAGCATTCCGAAATAATCGATGAGAATTTGACAATGACTGATTTACAACACACGACAGAAACGACTGAAAACGAAACAACGCATTTTGGTTTTAAAACCGTTGCCAAAGAGGAAAAACAGCAATTGGTTGCTAATGTATTCCACAGCGTTGCCGGTAAATACGACTTAATGAATGATTTGCTTTCGTTTGGTATCCATCGTGTTTGGAAGCGTTTTACGATTGATTGCAGTGGCGTGCGTAAAGGGCAAAAAGTGTTGGATCTTGCCGGTGGTACAGGCGATTTTTCGGCAAAATTTTCGCGTATTGTTGGTGAAAGTGGCGAAGTGGTATTAGCTGATATTAATAGCTCGATGTTGGAAGTCGGCCGTGAAAAATTGCGTAATTTAGGCGTAGTCGGCAATGTCAGTTATGTACAAGCTAATGCGGAGTGTCTGCCGTTTGCAGATAATACCTTCGATTGTGTGGTGATCAGTTTCGGTTTACGTAATGTGACGGACAAAGACAAAGCGCTACGTTCGATGTTTCGTGTGTTGAAGCCGGGTGGCCGTTTACTTGTGTTGGAATTCTCAAAACCGATTATTGATCCGATTAGCCAATTATATAATTTTTATTCTTTTAATATTTTGCCGAAAGTGGGCGAAGTGGTAGTCAACGATGCGGATAGCTATCGTTATCTTGCCGAATCAATTCGTATGCACCCGAAACAAGACGAATTAAAAGCGATGATGGAAAATGCCGGCTTTGAAAGCGTAAATTATTACAACTTAAGTGCCGGTATTGTAGCGTTACATCGAGGATATAAGTTTTAATTTATTTTTGGTCTAGAATCCAAGGAATACGCGATGTTATCTCAACTTAAACAGCAGCTTATGTTGCCACAGTTTGCTTTCGGTGCGATAGAAACCGCATTTAATGCGTTGCTACAGCGTTCGCCGCACGTATTACCGGCATTACGTAAGTTAGAGGGTAAATGCTTACATATTGAATTAAGCTCGCCGGCGATCAATTTTTATCTGATCTTTAGCGAAACCCGTGCGGAATGGTTATCGGTTTACGAAGGTGAAGCGGATTGCCATGTGCAACTTTCGTTTGAAGCCTTACCGAAACTTGCCGATAAAGCCAAATTAACCGAGCTGATTAATAACAAGTCATTGGTGTTGAACGGCGATATTCAGGTGTTACAACTTTTCACCGCAGTGTTAGATGAACTGGAAAAAGATCCCGCTGAATTGTTGTCGCCTTTTGTTGGTGATGTGCTGGCACAGACTTCAACCGATTTTGCCAAAAAATTATTTAACAAACTAAAAGGGCAAATTGAGCAGAATCATCAGCATTTCGCAGAGAATTTAATGAACGAGCGTCCGGTAGTGGTACATCGCTTACAAGCGGTTAATTTTTACGATCAGGTTGCAGAACTTGAGCAACAAGCGGTCGAATTTGAGCGAAAATTTGCAAAATTTGAGAATAAATCATGACGTTTAACAATACTCGCCGCCTTTATCAAATTATTACTACATTTCTGCGTTACGGCATTGATGAAATTATTCCCGAGATTCCGCTCACTCGCCATGCTCGTTTAGGGCGTAAGGCTCTGTTTTGGGTGAGAAATCAACACAAAGATCAGCCGTTCGGCGTGCGTTTACGTTTAGCCTTGCAAGAGTTAGGGCCTGTGTGGATTAAACTCGGGCAAATGCTTTCAACTCGCCGAGATTTATTTGAGCCGGAATTAGCGGATCAGCTTGCTTTATTGCAGGATTCGGTTGAACCTTTTGAGGGTAAATTAGCCCGTCAAATTATTGAACAAGCTTTAGGCGGAAGCCTTGAAACTTGGTTTGACGAATTTGATGAGCAAGCGCTTGCCTCCGCTTCGATTGCACAGGTTCACACGGCAAAATTTAATCAAAATCAACCGCTTGCCGGCAAAGATGTCGTGATTAAAGTGATTCGTCCGGATATTGCACCGCTTATCAAAGCGGATATTGCGTTGATGTATCGTCTGGCAAGTTGGATTCCTCGTCTTTCGAATGATGCGAGGCGTTTACGAGCGACCAAAGTGGTGCGTGAATACGAAAAAACGCTACTCGATGAGCTGGATTTGACTCGAGAAATGGCAAATGCGATTCGCTTGCGCAATAACTTTGAAAATAGCGAAATGTTGTATGTGCCGGAAATGTATCAAAGTTTTGGTCATAAAAACGTGATTGTGATGGAACGTATTTATGGTATTCCGGTATCAGATGTTGAAACACTCAAAGCCAACGGCACGGATATGAAATTATTAGCGGAACGTGGTGTACAAGTGTTCTTTACTCAAGTGTTTCGTGACAGCTTTTTCCACGCAGATATGCACGCCGGTAATATTTTTGTTAATCCGAATCATCCGGAAAATCCGCAATATATCGGCATCGATTGCGGTATTGTCGGTACACTGAATCAAAATGATAAACGCTATTTAGCGGAAAGTTTTGTCGCTTTTTTTAATCGGGATTATCGCCGTGTGGCGTTAATGCACGTGGAATCGGGCTGGACGCCGGCGGATACCGATATTGATGCGTTTGAGCAGGCTTTCCAAGAGGTGTGCGAGCCGATTTTTGCCAAACCGTTATCAGAAATTTCTTTTGGGCACGTGTTACTGAATTTATTTAACGTGGCTCGTGAATTTAATATGGAAGTACAGCCGCAATTGGTGTTATTGCAAAAAACTTTACTCTATATTGAGGGATTAGGCAGACAGGTTTATCCGCAGCTGGATTTATGGCAAACCGCAAAACCGTTTTTACAAAATTGGCTGAATGAACAAGTGGGTGTGAAAGCGATTTTACGTGATTTAAAACAACGTGCGCCGCAATTTAGAGAACATTTTGCCGAATTTCCGGAAGCGGTATTCAACGCCTTACAGCAACAGAAGCAGATTAATTTCCGTTTAGATGAGCTAAATAAAACCTTGCAAGCGCAGGGGCAGCAAAAATCGCGTAATGTACAAAGCATTATTAACGGTTTGATTATTATCGGCGTGTTATGGCGATTTGATAACTTACCGTTATGGGTAAGCCTCGGTTTATTATCTGTGGCTCTGTTATCCTTGTTCTTGCAAAGAAAATAGGGCTCATTTGCTTTCGTTACTTTTGTTTGGAAACGAAAACAAAAGTAACATATAATACAAACAATTTTTTCTTAAACTTAAAACAAAAAGAGGAACCTTTATGGGTGGTATCAGCATTTGGCAATTACTTATTATTGTAGCAATTATCGTTTTATTATTTGGTACAAAAAAATTACGTACGTTAGGTACGGATTTAGGTGAATCTGTAAAAGGCTTTAAAAAAGCAATGGCAGATGAAAAACCACAAGATGCGAGTTTTGAGAAAGTAGAAGCAAAAGAAGCTGCAGCTACCGAACAAAAAGCAAAAGAAAAAGAGCAGGCATAGATTGTGTTTGATATAGGTTTTTCTGAATTAGTACTTATTTTCGTTGTGGGGCTGGTTGTTCTGGGCCCGCAACGTTTACCCGTTGCTATTCGTACTGTGATGGGCTGGGTTCGTACAATTCGTGGATTAGCCGCAAACGTGCAGAATGAATTAGCGCAAGAACTCAAATTACAAGAGCTGCAAGAAAGTATTAAAAAAGCAGAAGCGTTAAATTTAAGTTCGCTTTCGCCCGAATTGAGCAAAACGGTGGAAGATTTAAAACAATCTGCGCAACAAATGCAGGCTGATCTCGCTTCAGCAAAAGGGGAAATTACCAAATTAACCGATGAGCAAGTCGCTGAAATTCAAGCAAAAATTGAGCAAGAAGAACAGCAAATTGCCGTGTCGGAATCGCAAGAAAATCCGGAAAATCAACCGCTTGTTGAGGATGAATCTGTGACAGAAACGGCGGAGTTATCTCCGGCAGAGATCGCAGAGCAAGCTGAATTGGATGAATCGCAATTCACCGCATATTATCCGCCTGACGATGATCTGGCAACGCCAAGTTCATCAGTATCACAACAACAGGATAAACAGAATGTCAGTTGAACAATCTCAACCTCTGATTAGTCACCTTGTTGAATTAAGAAACCGCTTGCTCCGTAGCTTTATTTGTGTGCTTGTGGTTTTTTGTGCTTTAGTTTATTGGGCAAATGATATTTATACTTTGCTTGCCACACCGTTAACGGAAAATTTACCGGCTGGGGCGACCATGATTGCAACCAATGTTGCTACACCGTTTTTTACCCCGATTAAGTTGACTGGTGTTGTAGCGGTATTTTTATCGGTTCCCTTTATTCTTTACCAAATTTGGGCATTTGTTGCTCCTGCATTATATAAGCATGAGAAACGATTAATTTACCCGTTATTGGTTTCAAGTACATTATTATTCTATTTAGGTGTCGCATTTGCTTACTATGTCGTGTTCCCATTGGTATTCGGTTTCTTAACCAGTACCGCTCCGGAAGGGGTGCAAATGGCAACCGATATCAGTAGCTATTTAGATTTCGTACTTACTATTTTCTTAGCATTCGGTATTTGTTTTGAGGTACCGGTCGCAATTATTTTACTTTGTTGGTCTGGGGTAACTTCTGCCAATGAACTACGTGAAAAGCGCCCTTACATTATTGTGGCGGCATTTGTGATCGGTATGCTGTTAACACCACCGGATATTTTCTCTCAGACACTTTTAGCTATCCCTATGTGTTTGCTATTTGAAGTCGGGCTGTTTTTCTCGAAGTTCTATAGACCGAGAGATGAGCAAGAGGAAACTATCGCTAATTAATCTAAACCCGCTCACAAGCGGGTTATTTTTTATTAAATTTTGCAAAATTAGGAAGAAATTATGGCTCAATATCTTAACACTTCGTTTCCCACTCGTCGTATGCGTCGCTTACGTAAACACGATTTCAGTCGCCGTTTAGTGGCGGAAAGTCAATTGACTGCCAGCGATTTAATCTATCCGGTATTTGTGATTGAAGGTGAAAATCAGCGAGTAAAAGTGCCATCAATGCCGGGCGTGGAACGCTTGACGATTGATCAGCTTTTAATTGAAGCAGGTGAGTTAGTGAAATATGGTGTGCCGCTAATTGCTCTATTTCCGGTAGTGGGTGATGCGAAAAAATCATTGATGGCGGAAGAAGCATACAATCCGGAAGGTTTGGCACAACGTGCTGTGCGTGCATTAAAAGCGGCTTATCCTGAATTAGGCGTGATGACCGATGTAGCGTTAGATCCGTTCACGACACACGGTCAAGACGGCATTATTGATGAAGAAGGCTATGTGCTGAATGACATCACAACCGAAGTATTAGTAAAACAAGCGCTTTCTCACGCAGAAGCGGGGGCGGATATTGTTGCACCAAGCGATATGATGGACGGTCGTATCGGTAAAATTCGTGAAGCACTTGAAGCGAAAGGCTTAATCAATACGCAAATTATGGCGTATTCGGCTAAATATGCCTCAAATTATTACGGCCCGTTCCGTGATGCGGTCGGTTCGGCTGGCAATTTAAAGGGCGGTAATAAATTTACTTATCAAGTTGATCCGGCGAATGCGAACGAAGGTTTACACGAAGTAGCAATGGATATTCAAGAAGGGGCGGATATGGTGATGGTAAAACCGGGGATGCCTTATTTGGATATGGTATGGCGTGTAAAAGAAAACTTTGGCGTACCAACTTTTGCTTACCAAGTGTCTGGTGAATACGCAATGCATATGGCGGCGATTCAGAATGGTTGGCTAAAAGAACGTGAGTGTGTAATGGAAGGTTTGCTTTGCTTCAAACGTGCGGGAGCGGATGGTATCTTAACCTATTTCGCTAAAACGGTGGCGAAGTGGTTATACGAAGATAATCACCAATAATCACAAGCGGTTAGATTTGAGGAATTTTTTGCAAATGCTTCAGTCTAACCGTTACTTTTTTAGGAGATATAAATGAACGAACAATTTTCTCTTCAACCGTCTAATGATTCATTACGTACCGTGATGTATATCACATACGGTTTATTCGGCTTAGGCGTTATTTTCGGCGGCTTACCGGCGATTGCAGGTGTAATCTTGGCGTATATCAAGCGTGCAGATATGCAAGGCACAGCTTATTACGATCATATGTGCTTCTTGATTCGTACTTTCTGGGGAACGCTAGTCGGTACTATTTTAGGGATTGTCCTGTCGCTAATCGGCATTGGCGTGTTGGTGATTTGGGCGATTGGGATTTGGTATATTTTCCGCGTTATCTACGGTGCGGTAAAATTATTTGATAACAAATCGGTAACGCCAACCGGTTGGTTTATGTAGCGAATTGCAAAAAAGCGGTCAAATTTGACCGCTTGTTGATCTGCACCCCAAAACTTGGACATTTAACTTGAGGTGCAGATTATGTCTTATTCTTATCAATTTCGTTTAGAAATTATCAAACTCATCATCGAACAGGGCTTTGGTATCCGTGAAATAGCTAAACTTCATCAGATTTTCCATTCACTTGTGATTAATTAGCTAAAAGCCTTTCGTGAAAGGGGTTTAGAAGGGGGAAAATCACCTTGTTCGCCACTTCAACTGCTGAAAAGCGAAAAAGCAAGGGATTGATGTACCTGAGCCTACCGACCTTTCGCCTCAAGCATTTAAAAAGTTACAACGTGAGCTTACACTTACTCGAGCGGAGATTGCTTACTTAAAAAAGCTGGAGGAACTCGACTGTCAAGAACAACAGCAGAAATTGAAGAATATTTGGTGTATTACAACTAAAAAATGATTAAGTTGGATTTACAAGGGGCGAGCTCGGCATAATACTGAGTCCAGTATTTAAGTGAATAAACAGTCTGACTTTTTGGGAGGGCAGATCATTTTTAGTTCGTTATTCTCTACAAATAAAAAAGCTTAATTCGGTCGAATTAAGCTTTTATTAGAAGTATTGTATGTATGTAAGGTTACTTTAAAAACACTTAAATCAACTTCCGCTTCCTGCATCAATTAACTCAAGCTTCGAACATTTATGAACGCATGTTCATTTTTTTTAAAGTAAGGCCATTATATCCCAAAAAAAGAATTTGAAAATACCCTTAGCACAAATATAGTCTTTCTTTTTAGTAAATAATAAGCATACAACCACCTTCATTATAAATTTTAATCTAATTATATAGCATGCAATTAATAATATTAATGTAGTGCCTTTTCAATTTTTTCAAACAGATCTCTCGCTAAATTATCTAGTCCTTTTAATCGCTCTAAGCCACGTCTCATCAAGGTTTGGCGTTGATTGTCGTAACGTGATAATTTAATCAAAGGCTCAATTAAACGTGCAGCAACTTGTGGGTTGGTTTCATTTAATTTAATTAAAATATCGACAAGGAAACGATAGCCAGAACCATCAATTGCATGGAATGCTTTCGGGGTCTGACCACAAAATGCTCCGACCAATGAACGCAGTCTATTTGGGTTATTGAAGTTAAAACTACGGTGATTTAATAAGCTTTGCACGATCTCAAGTACATTGTCATCAGGACGAGTTGCTTGGAGCATAAACCATTTATCCATTACTAAGCCATCATGGTGCCATTTCTCTTCAAAATCTGCTAACAATTGATCTCTGCACGGCAATTGTGCCTTGGTTGCAGCGGAAAGTGCAGCGAGCGTATCAGTCATATTATCCGCTTGTTTATAGTGATTATAAGTAAGTGAGTTACCTAAATCCGTAAAGGCTAAGTAAGATAAACATACGTTACGTAATGCGCGTTTAGACATATCCTCCGCTACAACTTGGTAAGTACCGCATTTATGGCGAACATAAATTTCATGTAAACGATTACGTAATATTTCCGCAATCGTTTTTAGCATAAATTCTCGTACGATAGTGATACCGTTCGGATCAATGACTTTAAATAATTCGGCAAACTCGGTTTCTTTCGGTAACGTCAGCATTAATGCGGTTAGCTCTACATCTTTATCTGCATTATCAAGTACATAGATAAGTGCCTCAGTTAACTCCTCAGAAAATGCTAATGCTTCACCGGATTGATAGCGAGACAAATTAGCACGAAGCTCGTTATTGAATAAGGTTTGTGCTGCATCCCAACGTACAAAATCGTTTTGTGCGAATTTAAGTAATGTAATTAATTGCTCATTGGTATAGTTATAATCTAAACGTACCGGCGCAGAGAAATCACATAGCAATGCTGGCACCGGCTTGTGCATCACATTATGGAATTCAAATGTTTGATGCTCTTGCAATACATTCAAGACGTTATGCTGTTCTGTACCTTCAAATTGAAGTGCAATTGGTTCTCCGCTTTGTTCGCCATACAACTCAATTTTTAATGGAATATGCAAGTTTACTTTTTCTAATTGATCCGCAGTTGCCGGCGTATGCTGTGACACGTGCAAACGATAGACATGGTGCATTTCATCATATTCATCACTCACGCTAAGCTCAGGCGTACCGGATTGGCTATACCAACGGCGGAACTGGGTTAAATCAACACCAGAAGCACGTTCCATTGCTGATACGAAATCCTCGCAAGTTGCCGCAGAACCGTCATTTTCTGCAACATATAATTGCATCCCTTTTTGGAATTTTTCTTCGCCCAATAAAGTATGAATCATACGAATCACTTCCGCGCCTTTTTCATAGAGGGTAACAGTATAGAAGTTATTCATTTCAATCACTTTTTCCGGACGAATCGGGTGTGCCATCGGGCTAGCATCTTCGGCAAATTGTACTGCACGCAATAAACGTACGTCTTCAATACGTTTTGCCGGACGAGACCATAAATCCGAGGTAAATTCTTGATCACGGAAAACGGTTAGGCCTTCTTTAAGGCTTAATTGGAACCAATCTCGGCAAGTAATGCGGTTACCGGTCCAATTATGGAAATATTCGTGTGCAATCACGCTTTCAATATCTAGATAGTCGGTATCGGTCGCAGTTTCCGGTTTTGCCAGTACAAATTTAGAGTTGAAAACATTTAAGCCTTTGTTTTCCATTGCGCCCATATTGAAGAAATCAACCGCTACAATCATATAGATATCCAAATCGTATTCTAAACCGAAGCGATCTTCATCCCATTTCATTGAGCGTTTTAAACTTTCCATCGCCCAACCGGCACGATCTAAATTGCCACGATCGACATAGATCTCTAATGCCACTTCACGACCGCTTTTAGTAGTAAATTTATCTTGTAACAGATCAAAATCACCGGCAACCAATGCAAATAAATAGCTTGGTTTAAAGAACGGGTCTTCCCATTCGACCCAATGGCGGCCGTCTTCCAAATCGCCTTGTGCAATGCGATTACCGTTAGAAAGTAAGAACGGATATTTCGCTTTAGAAGCGGTAATTTTTGTACGATATTTTGCAAGTACGTCCGGACGATCCAACATATAGGTAATTTGACGGAATCCTTCCGCTTCACATTGGGTACAGATACCGTCACCAGATTGGTATAAGCCTTGTAGAGAAGTGTTTTGCGCAGGATTTAAACCGGTTTCAATTTGTAACTCGAATTTATCTTCAGTGATATGACTAACATCAATAGTTAGAGATTCATCATCTTTTTCGAAATTAGAGTAAGAAGCGCCATTCAGCTTGAGGGAAAGGAAATCAAAACTATGTCCATCTAAGCGTAGGTGAGAGGCTCCTGCTGTTTTACGTTCTACGGATAAAGTTGAAGTAACAAAGGTTCTGTCTGGATCAAGTTGAAAATCAAGAGAGATATCTGTAATTGTAAAATCTGGTGCTCGATAATCTTTTCTATATTTTGCTTTAGGTTGCATGATGTTTTCCTTAATTTATTTGGCAGGGTGTACTCACCGAAGAAATGCGCATATATTCTACTAAAAGCTTGCAAATTTTCCAAAGAATCTCACCGCTTATCTTCAATCTATTTCTATATGCTTTTCCTGCATAAAAGAAACGCTAGTTGATTTTACTGAACGGTTAAAGTTAAAAGAGATGGTAAACGAAATCTGTAATGAAAATTTAGTATTTCTTCTTGTTTTATTATTGGTATATATTCAAGTAGATATGTTTTATCTAAATTGTGTTATTAGGAGTAAGTTATGAGCGAATATACAAATGTTATTGAGGCGAAATATGGCGAAACTGTTTATGGAACAGCTGGCAATGATTATCTTTCTGGACTTTATAGCGATTATGTTTTTACTAGAGGCGGAGGAATGGATGTGATAAAGGATAAAGGAGTCATAAAAAACATTACTTTTCCTGATGCAATTTCTAGCCAAGTTCGTTATTACCTCTCTAATAATATCCTCACTATTAAACCTTATCCGGATAGTTCTGATCAAATAGAAATCCAAGATTTCTCTTCTTATACAATCCTTTCTTTAACTTACCAAGATAAAAAAATAAATACCAATCAAGTTTCTTTAACGGATAGTGGAAAGATTATTGGCACAGAAAATAATGAAATTATCAATGGAACGCCTTTTATGGATAGTTTGGTTGGATTGCAAGGAAATGACATCCTAAGAGGCGGATATGGGAAAGACACCTATATATTTAATAAAGGCGATGGCCAAGATACGGTATTTGACGGCAATATTTTAGAAGAAAGTTCGGTTTTACATTTTCAGGGGGGAAAAGCGAAAAATGTGAAATTTGAGCGAGTATCTAATGATTTAGTAATTAGCGCTTTTGATAATGAAACCGATCAGGTAATGATTGATGCCTATTTTAATGCGTTAGATGAAGCACAATCATTAGAACTTGTATTTGATGATAAAGCGATTAGCGAGCTAGCACCTTATTTTATTGATAATAAAAGTATTACAAATATCAGCGGTTCTTTTTATATCTATGGTACGGCTGTAAATGATACCTTACATTCGGATAATGAAGATGCTCGTATTTTTGCTAAGGCAGGAAATGATATTTTAGTCAGTGGCAATGGGCATGACGAGCTATATGCCGGTAGCGGAGATGATATGGTAACGGCTGGAGCGGGTGATGATTTTGTTTATGGAGAAACAGGTAGTGACCATGTATATGCAGGTATAGGTAATGATAACGTTTACTTGGATGAAGGCGATGATATTGCTTATGGTAATGAGGATAATGATGAAATCTATGGGCAAACAGGAAAAGATAGCTTATATGGCGGAGCAGGAGAGGATATGTTAGATGGCGGTATTGGTGACGATGAACTTTATGGCGGAACCTCGCATGACAATTTATTTGGTGCAGAAGGAAATGATATTTTAAATGGTGAAGCTGATGATGATTACCTTTCCGGTAATTTAGGTCACGATACTTATATTTTTAGCGGGGTGTTTGGCTATGATGTTATTGCTGATTTTGGAAATATTGCGGATAAAGACATATTACTATTTAAAGATTTGAAGCTTGATGAAGTTAGTTTTAACTTGAATGGTACAAATTTATTGCTTACTGACATGACTCGAGAAGGAAATTATGTTGAGATTGTTGATTATGTAACGAATCAAGAAAATTATATTGAACAGTTTACTTTTATTGATTATCAAGTAGCTATCTTGGTTGATTATAAAAATTCATTTGATAATCAAATTAATATTAATCTAATTTGATTAATGATATTTAAGATAAGTTATTTAATTTTTTGTTTCAAATTTTATTCATATTGAATTTGGTTTAAATTATTTTCTTTATTTTGTAAATTTATTTTTATATAAATTTACCGTGGGTAAAAAATATGGCATAAAGTCTAGTATATAATTTCGCTGCAAATTTAATTAAATTTGCATTAGTTAATTTATACTAGGAGAAATTTATATGTATGTAGCACGAATCACACATAGCATTAGTGTTAGCGGATTTATTAATACTTTTTTCCATTCTTATGGAAGATTTATTTTTAAACCGTCTTTTGGTCAACAACCAATTTTTGAACAAAAACCAATAGAAGTTCAACAACCGGATTTCGGTCAAAAACCAATTCAATTTGATGATCCTGATTTCGGTCAAAAACCAATTGATCCTCAACGTCCGTTTGATCCACAACAACCAATTCCACAAGAGCCAATTCCTCAAGAACCAGTTCCTCAAGAACCTGTTCCACAAGAACCTGTTCCTCAAGAACCTGTTCCTCAAGAGCCAGTTCCACAAGAACCTGTTCCTCAAGAGCCAGTTCCTCAAGAACCTGTTCCACAAGAGCCAGTTCCTCAAGAGCCTGTTCCTCAAGAACCTGTTCCACAAGATCCAATCTGTGGTTGTCCGGAAGATGATGCTCCAACCCCACCATGGGAAGCTGATAATGAAATTTTTGGCGATGAGTGTGATAATGTGCTTTGCGGTACAGAGTTGAAAGATCTGATTGATGGCGGTGCTGGTAACGATACTTTATACGGTTTCGGCGGTCACGATAATTTATTCGGTGGCGAAGGCCACGATATCTTAGTAGGCGGTCTTGGTGCTGGCGACTATCTTTCTGGTGGTGTAGGTAGTGATACTTATATCTTCAGCGGTGATTTCGGTCACGATGTTGTTGCAGACAAAGGTGCGAAAAGTGATTTTGATTTAATTCGATTCACTGATTTAAATTCAGAGGAAGTAACATTCAGCCTTAAAGGTAGTAACTTATTTATTACAGATACTACGGATGAAGGTAACTTTATCGAAGTAGTTAACTACTTAAATGACGGCGCAAACTCAATTGAGCAATTCGATTTCAAAGACGGTAGTGCAACAGTTGACGTAGTTTATAACACTGATGGTTCTTGTGATATTTGTGTTTCATACACTCCAGTACAAGTACAACAAGAGCAAGTAAGCTTCTACGCTTAATTTAATATACATTCATTAACAAAGGGGACTCTTGTAGTCCCCTTTTATCTATTAATCGGTTTTGTAAAAATGAGGCTTTGGGCTACAATATTTGCAAATTTTTCAACAAAATCGACCGCTTATGTCATTTATTCAGTTTAATCTGCCTTTAATTGCTCAGCAAGAAGGGGGCAAATTCCAAGATCATCAAACGCTCGGTAATTTAGTTGGGCATTCAGATACTTTAGCCATTGCGGAAGCTGCGGCGCAGTTTAATGGTTTAAGCGTAGTAGTAACACCGGATACCCGCACCGCATTACGTCTTGAAAAGGCTTTAATGCAATTTAGCCAATTGCCGGTTTCGGTCTTTCCAGATTGGGAAACCTTGCCTTACGATAATTTTTCACCGCATCAAGATATTATTTCCGCCCGTCTTTCCGCCTTGTTTCATTTGCAACAAGGTAATAAACAGATTTTTCTATTGCCAATCAATACGCTGTTACAGAAAGTTTGTCCGCCGAGCTATCTCGCCAATAATGTATTATTGATTAAGAAAGGTGACCGCTTTTCAATTCAGTCGTTACGTTTACAGTTGGAAAATGCCGGTTATCGAGCAGTGGAACAAGTATTGGAATACGGCGAATATGCGGTGCGTGGAGCATTGCTTGACCTCTATCCTATGGGGGCGGAAAGTCCGTTCCGTTTGGATTTTTTTGATGATGAAATCGATTCGATCCGCACCTTTGATGTGGATAGCCAACGCACAATAGCCGAAATCAACGAAATTAATTTACTGCCGGCACACGAGTTCCCGACCGATAGCAATGGGATCGAGCATTTTAGAAGCAAATTCCGTGAACAATTCGGTGAGATCCGCCGTGAACCGGAGCATATTTATCAGCAAGTCAGTAAGGGGATTTTGAACGCAGGGATTGAATATTGGCAGCCACTATTCTTCGAAGAAATGGCGAGCCTATTTGATTATTTAGCGGAAAATACCTTATTTATTACCTTTGACGGCATTGCAGAAAAAGCAGAGCAGTTCCATAAAGATACCGCTCAGCGTTATGAAAGTCGCCGCGTTGATCCGATGCGTCCGCTACTGCCACCGGACAAATTATGGTTCTCGGTTGATGAAGTCAATCGTGGCTTAAAAGCTTATCCACGTTTGACGCTAAGTGCAGAAAAAGTCAGAAAATCGGCAGCTAAACAGAACGCCAATATTGATAAGCTACCGGAATTAGCGATTAATTCGCAGTTAAAAGATCCGTTTGATGCGTTCAATAAATTCCGTAGTAAATTCGATGGGCAGCTTTTATTTTCAGTAGAAAGTGAAGGTCGCCGAGAAACCTTGCTTGAATTACTTTCACCGCTAAAAATCAAACCGAAACAGGTTAAATCGTTAGCGGAAATTGATTCGCAAATTTCACTGATTATTTCACCGCTTGATCAAGGCTTTATCATTGAAAATGTAAGCGGTCAAAATTTGGCAATTATTTGCGAAACGGATTTCTTGGGCGAAAAAGTTCAAACAAAACGTTCGGAGAAAAATCGTAAAACAGTCAACCCGGATACGCTCATTCGTAACCTTGCAGAACTCAAAATTGGGCAAGCGGTGGTGCATTTAGAAAACGGTGTTGGCCGTTATGCGGGGCTAACTGTGCTGGATGCCGGCGGTATTAAAGCTGAATACCTTGTATTGCAATATGCGAACGAGGCGAAGCTCTATGTACCGGTGGCTTCATTACATCTGATTTCCCGTTATATCGGTGGGGCGGATGAAACTGCGCCACTACATAAACTTGGTTCGGAAGCATGGGCGAAAACACGCCAAAAAGCAGCGGAGAAAATCCGCGATGTTGCAGCGGAATTACTTGATGTGTATGCGAAACGAGAATCGCAAAAAGGCTTTGCGTTTGCCTACGATCGAGACAGTTTTATGCAATTTAGCCACACTTTCCCGTTTGAAGAAACTGAAGACCAGAAAACCGCAATCAATGCGGTCATTAGCGATATGTGCTTGCCAAAAGCAATGGATCGCCTTGTCTGTGGCGATGTCGGTTTCGGTAAAACCGAAGTCGCAATGCGTGCCACTTTCTTAGCAGTGGAAAATCATAAACAGGTTGCTGTGCTTGTGCCGACTACGCTTTTAGCACAACAACATTTCGAGAATTTCAAAGATCGTTTTGCAAACTATCCGATTAATGTTGAGGTACTTTCTCGTTTTAAAACCGCTAAAGAGCAAAAAGCGATTTTGGAAAAGGTGGCGGAAGGTAAAGTGGATATTTTGGTCGGCACGCATAAACTGCTACAAGAAGACGTGCAATTCCGTGATCTCGGTTTACTTATTATTGACGAAGAACACCGCTTCGGTGTACGTCAGAAAGAGAAGATCAAACAATTACGAGCTAATGTCGATATTCTTACGCTCACCGCAACACCGATTCCTCGTACGCTGAATATGGCGTTAAACGGTATGCGAGATCTTTCTATTATCGCTAGTCCGCCGGCACGTCGTTTAACAATTAAAACCTTTGTGCGCCAACATGATGATCTGGTTGTGAGAGAAGCTATTCTGCGTGAAATTCTGCGTGGTGGGCAAGTGTATTACCTGCACAATGATGTGGCAACGATTGAAAATTGTGCGACAAAATTAGCAGAATTGGTGCCGGAAGCTCGGATTGTGATTGGGCATGGACAAATGCGTGAACGTGAATTGGAACGTGTGATGAGCGATTTTTATCATCAGCGTTTTAATTTGTTGGTTTGCTCAACCATTATCGAAACGGGAATTGACGTGCCGACCGCTAACACGATTATTATTGATCGTGCGGATAAATTCGGCTTGGCACAGCTGCACCAGTTACGTGGACGTGTCGGACGTTCTCATCATCAGGCTTACGCCTATTTGCTGACACCACCGCCAAAAACATTAACCAAAGACGCTCAACAGCGTTTGGAAGCGCTCAGTTCGATTGATAACCTTGGTGCCGGATTTGTGCTAGCGACTCACGATTTAGAAATCCGTGGAGCGGGCGAATTGCTCGGCTCTGAACAAAGCGGACAGATTGAAAGTATCGGTTTCTCACTCTATATGGATCTGCTTGAAAATGCAGTAAAAGCGTTGCAAGAAGGGCGTGAACCGACTTTAGAAGAAATCACTCAAAATCAGGTAGAAATCGAATTACGCATACCGGCATTGTTACCAGACGATTATGTACCGGATGTGAATATGCGTTTATCGTTCTATAAACGGATCGCTTCGGCAGAAAGTGTTGATGCATTGAAAGATTTGAAAGTCGAACTTATCGACCGCTTCGGAGTATTACCGGAGGCAACGAAAAATCTATTCCAAATTACTCAGCTTCGTCATTTGGCAACACCGCTCGGCTTGAAGAAAGTTGATGCAGGGATTAACGGTGGCTATTTGGAATTTAAACCGAGCGCACAACCTGACCCGATGAAGTTTTTACAACTGATTCAATCGGATAAGAACGTCTATAAATTTGAAGGCGCGCAAAAATTCCGCTTTAATTTACCGCTTGCAAGCAATGCGGAACGATTGGAATTTGTTTCAGCTTTGATTGAAAAATTGGTTTAATTCATTAAGGGCAAGCGGTGAAAATTTGCAAATTTTTAGCAAAATGTCACCGCTTGCTTTTGGCTATTTCACAACAGTAATCGTCCACTTCGCATCATCAATTTGTTCGAAGTCTGTCACGTCATAACCTTCTTCCGCTGCCCAGTTGGGGATAGCTTCGGTAGCTTGAGTACAGTCAAATTCAATGACAAGTTCATCGCCTTTATTTAGTTTCGCCATTGCATCTTTAGCTTCTACAAGCGGGAAAGGGCAGACTAAGCCGGATGTTTCTAATTTTACTTGCATTTTATTATTCCTTATAGAGTGTTTATGCGTTTGCACGCGGTTTAATAATCGTAAAGTAGGCGGCCACCCAAGTGCCTAAAATCATCATTGGGAGCGATACCCAACCTTGCCAAGAAAAGAATGAGGTTTCGACTAAGCCATTACCGATCGAGCAGCCTCCGGCAAGTGTAGCGCCGATTCCCATCAATACCCCACCAGTTGCGCTATAAATCACAGTTTTACTGTCCGGTACCCTTACTCTGAATTCATTTGCACCTTTCGCCGCAATAAAAGAACCAATTAAAATACCTAACACCAGTAATACGCCCCAGTTAATAAATTTGCTTTCTCCGGTAACTAAAAATTGTAATAAATTTGCAGAAGGGCTGGTAATACCTAAACCGAATTCACGACCTGTCGGTACGCTAAAGATCCAAGCAAAAATCGCAATAATGCCGATGATGATAGCTGTAACAAACGGATCCCAACGTTTTTCAAATAAAATGTGGGCTAAGCCTGTTTTTTTCGGTTTGAGTGTCGCGACTTTAGTTTTGGGCTTGCGCAGTTGCTGAAAGACGGCAAATCCAGTAATACCAACAATCAGAATGACTAAAATCCAAGGAGAAATACCAAAACTTTCATAAATAGTTTTATGTTCGATAGTTATACTACGTAATTCATTGTTAAATGAACCTAACGGGCCGGTTCTCAGTATTGCACTAAATAGCATATAGGTAGCTAACGCAATCCAACTACCGACTAATCCTTCACCGGCACGGTACCAAGTACCGGTTGCACAACCGCCTGCCAGAATAATGCCGATACCAAAGAGAAAAGCTCCGCTTATAACCGCAACCGGTGAGAAATTCTCAGCCGGTTGGAAATTAATAAAACCGACTTCTTGAAGGATAAAAAAGCCAATGGACTGAACGCTGATTGCAATTAATAATGCAATAAACATCTTTTTGCTTTTAGTGACATAGAGATCTCTAAATGCACCGGTAATACAGAAACGTCCACGTTGCATTACGAAACCAAGTAGGAAACCACAAAATAGACCAGAAATTAACATAAGATCCTCGTACAAATATAAAGTGTAATCATTATTATGAAAATTGAAGTTGGGATTCCAATAACTATTCTGTTTTCTTTATTGCTTTTTGGAATAATAAACGGATTTATAGCAAAAAATCGTCAAATGGATTGATTTTTCGCCTAACGAAACTTTTTTTGAAATTTGTGTTTGACAACTTTTCAAAAATCCCTAAAATACGGCACATAAATCGCTACGCAATAACGTAGCGTTTTTATTGCGGGAATAGCTCAGTTGGTAGAGCACGACCTTGCCAAGGTCGGGGTCGCGAGTTCGAGCCTCGTTTCCCGCTCCATTTTAAGATGAGCCCGAGTGGCGGAATCGGTAGACGCAAGGGATTTAAAATCCCTCGCCTTTCGGGGCGTGCCAGTTCAAGTCTGGCCTCGGGCACCATTTTAGAATGACAAAATTTAAATTATGCGGGAATAGCTCAGTTGGTAGAGCACGACCTTGCCAAGGTCGGGGTCGCGAGTTCGAGCCTCGTTTCCCGCTCCATTTTAAGATTTAAAACGGTTGTGCCCGAGTGGCGGAATCGGTAGACGCAAGGGATTTAAAATCCCTCGCCTTTCGGGGCGTGCCAGTTCAAGTCTGGCCTCGGGCACCATTTTAAAGCTTAAAATAAAATTAATTATCGAAGCCCGAGTGGCGGAATCGGTAGACGCAAGGGATTTAAAATCCCTCGCCTTTCGGGGCGTGCCAGTTCAAGTCTGGCCTCGGGCACCATTCGATAATAAACTTCCAAATTATTTATATTTAAAATAAGACAAGGCGACGAGCTGAAGGATAGTACAAATAGTACAGCGAAGCGAAGGCAACGCAGTATTATTTTAAATTAAAATAATTTCAATGCGGGAATAGCTCAGTTGGTAGAGCACGACCTTGCCAAGGTCGGGGTCGCGAGTTCGAGCCTCGTTTCCCGCTCCATTTTATCAATTCAAAATAAGATAGCACCATGAGGTGCTTTTTTTATATCTAAAATTTCTCTTTCCTCAAGCAAGCAGCGTATTCCGAAGTTTTATGCGTATTATCATTTGTTTTATATAAAACGTCTTATATAGAAAACCCACCTATTAGGGCTTGGTTGCACTTGTAAGGTGGGTTTATCAATAGCTTATGCGTTCTTCGTTAAAATCGCTAATAATTCCGCTTCGACTTGTTTACCAAATTTGCCCATACGGAAATCGGCTTTTAGTTCATCAAATTTTTCCGGCTCCGCTTCCATTTTCTGTTTTAAGAATTGCGGAAACTCACATAAAACTAATTCAGTTTTGCCGTTACGAATATCAAAGATACTTGGAATTTTCTGTGCAGAAATAACCGCTTGTTGTTGCTCATCACTGTCAAAATGCTTACGCTCTTTGTTATCTTTACGTGAAACGTATTTCACTTTGATATTCGGATTGAGCTTCGTCATACGTTGGAAGTAAGCCACGATTTCTACACAATCAGGGCAATAAGGCTCAGCCATCACTAGCCAGTCGCCTTGTACGCCGAGTGCTTTAAGCTTTTCTTCGGTTTCCGCTTCCAGTTTAACATCAACGTAAACCTCAAGCTGATTTTCACGGTCTTCGTCACTGCTAAATTCTAAATATTCATAAAAATGTGCCATAGGATATCCTTTTAAAAATAACTATATTTGTTTTAGTGTCGCCAAATAATTTCGCAATCAACTTTGGCGTTACTAATTGCTTTGCGTTGTAGCTTTTCTCGCATAAGCTGGAATGTTTTCAGCGCAATTTGTTCATGATCTTGTGCAATCGAGTGAATATGAAACGGCAAAGCGTCTAATAAGTGATGATCATCAAAAGTTGCTAAATGTAACTCTTGATTCATCAATTTTGCCATTTGCTTATGTTCGGTCAAATAGCGTAATACACCTTCCAAAATCGTGTAAGAGGCGGTAAATACCGCTTCGGGTAAACGTCCCAAGCGTTCAACGATCTCGGCAAACATTTGATAGCCCGATTCCGGTTGGTAATCTTTATGTAAAATCCAACTGCTTTGGGCCGCTAAGTGTGATTGCTCCAAGCCTTCATAGAAGCCTTCTAGACGAGAGGCGCTCGGTGAAAGTGATAATTGACCGCCTAAATAGAAAAATTCTTTCGGTTGATAAGCTCGTACGATATTTTCCACCAACTTCGCGACACTTGGCGTGTCATCACTGATTATGTAATTTAGTTCCAAATTAGGGATATGGCGGTCGATATGCAAGACCGGTGTATGACGAATGATTTTTTGATAATAGTTCGGATCTTGGTGAGTTGGTGCGGTAATCAGCAAATCGACCTGACGATCCAATAAGCGCTCAATCACCAGTTTTTCTTGTTGCGGATTATCATCGGAACAGGCAATCACTAGCTGTAAACCGTTTTCTCGGCATAGCTTTTCAAGATTACGAGCGGTGGATGCAAAGCCGTAATTGGTGAGATCCGGAATCACCAAACCAATAACGTTAGAGCGTTGTGCTTGTAATGCTTTGGCATAAACATTAGCACGATAGCCGTATTGCTCGGCAATCGCTTGTACTTTTTGGCGAGTTTCAGGCTTGATACGAAAATCATCACTTTTACCGTTAAGAATCATACTTGCAGTCGTTTTTGATACCCCACTGAGTGCGGCAATATCATTGAGCGTTAGACGTTTTTTAGGTTTTGATTCCACGGTTTTTTCCTCAAAATGATTTTCGTATGGAAGTAAAACGGCACAAGCTTTACTTGTGCCTTATTATTTTAATTTTGGATTTGAATTGCCTGCACTTGGGCAACTTGTACGGTTATCGGACGAGAAGTTTCTAACAGATTGATTCGATTTGCAATAAAGAATCGTGATGTCATCACTTTTTCTCCGCTATTGATGAAAATTTCTACCACAGAACGGTCAAAGAAAATCTCTAAGCTGTCGAGTTTATCCACTTGGCAATGACGAAGGCTACCAAATTTTTCCATTAAATCGGTCTGCTCCGTTGCACTGCGATCTAGTGTTAATAAACCGTTCTCATAACGTAAGCCCAATGTTTGTCCGTTATCATTGCTAAAGAAGTTTAATGCAAGCGGTTGATTTTCGACAGAAATTTGCAAATAAGCCGTATCAAGATTGTCAATTGCAATTGTTTGGTCAATTTCGACCGCTTGTTTTGCGGCGAGTTGAACGATTGGTGTCTGCTGAATTTTACCGTTTGCTACTTTTATTTGGCGTGGCAGGCTTAAGGTTGAATGCCATTTATATTTATCAGTCGGATAAGTTAAATCCGGTAAGCCGACCCAACCGAATACAATACGATCAGAATTTTGTACTGACTGAGGAGCATAGAAATCAAAACCGTAGTCTAGCTCTTCAATATGCTCGGCTGTTAGGTTATTCCCCTCTAATTTGCCCAGCGCATAGGTCGCGTGATAATTGTTTTGGAACTGATGCGCCTCACGTAATTTGCCTTGTGGCGACCAAACAAACACATCTTTACCGCTAAGTTGGAACAGATCCGGACATTCCCACATAAACACATTGCTGTTATCAAAGTCTTTTACCGCTAATTCGGAAATTAAACGAGGTGTACTATCGAGATCGTCCATTTCATACACTAAGCAAGTTCCGGTTAGGTTCTCACGTTGTGCGCCAAGCACAAAGCGAATGTTGCCTTCCGCAGTCACAAACGGTTTAGGATCACGAACATGCTCGGTATAGCCGGCTGGTGCTTGGTCGATAATGCAACGTTTTTCCAATAATTTGCCCGACTTATCAAAAATCGCAATATTTTGGTGCGGAACACGTTGGTTATCGCTCGCACGGCGAGTATTACCGGTGTAAAACGCTACGATTTTGTCTTGCCACATAATTGCACCGCCTGAATAGCAACCATGTGATTCAAACATTTCATCTGGGATCAAGCGGTCGGATTTTTCAAAAGTTTGGAAATCACGGGTAATAAAATGTTCCCAGTGTTTCATTCCATGCAAGGCATCATAAGGGAACCATTGTGCGAAGATATGGTATTTCTCACCGTCAAAAATTAAACCGTTCGGATCGTTAAATAAACCGATTTGTGGCGCTAAATGGTAGGTTGGATAGAAATCCTTATCAGAAAGCACGGTTTGGCGGATTGTGGCTAATTCGCCTTGTTCTGCTGCGTGAAGGCTTTTGTATTTGCCGTTATTGAAAATGTGCATAGTAAAATCCTAAATTGCAAAAAAGCGGTGAAATTTCACCGCTTGTTGTGATTATTGCGCTAAAAATGCTTCTAGCTCTGCTTTGTTTGGTAATGCTGACATCGCACCTTTTGCTGTTGTTGCTAAAGCGCCAGAAGCATTCGCTTTACGAATAACATCCACTAATACGCTTTCGTCTTTCCAATCCGCAACTTGTGATAAACCGGCAAGTAAGCCGCTTACGAAGGCGTCGCCGGCACCGGTGGTATCAACCGGTTTTAACGCTTTGCCCGCAACCACTTGGCTGTTACCGTTTAAGTGATAAATCGCACCGTCTTTACCTAAAGTAATAATGATTAATTTCTCTGGATATTGCGCGGTAATCACTTGAGTTGCTTGTTCAAGTGTAGTGGTATTGGTTAACAGCGTTAATTCTTCTTCAGAGAATTTAAGTACATCTGCCATCGCTACCACGCTATTTACCACTTGTTTCATTTCTTCAAGACTTGCCCAAAGCGATTCACGTAAATTCGGGTCAAATGAGAAGAAGCCGCCTGCTTCTTTTACCCGGCGAATCGCTTCAATTGTGGTAGAGCGAGAAGGATCATTGATAAGTGCGATAGAACAACAGTGTAGGAAATCACCTTTTTGGAAGGTTGGTAAATCACTGACTTCAAGGAATTGATCCGCACTTGGGTTCACCATAAAGGTAAAACTGCGCTCACCGTCATCTAAGCCTACGATCACCGTAGAAGTACGTTGCTTTGGATCAAGGATCATATGTTCGGTCGAAACTTTTTCCGCATTAAGAGTTTGCTGCATAAATTTGCCAAGCGGATCTAAACCTACTCGACCGATGAAACCTGCTTCAACGCCTAAACGTGAAACTCCTACCGCAACGTTTGCCGGCGCACCGCCTGCACATTTTAAATAGTGGTTTTCACCGTCCGGAATTAAATCAACCACCGCATCGCCTGTTACCCAAATCTTGCTCATACACGCCTCTTTATCTAGTAAAAAATAGTTAATTTATCTTAGCTAAAACGGTTTAGTTTTGCAAAAACTATTTCAAATTCTACCGCTTGTTGATTTTAGTCATTATAATTTAAACGAAGGTTTCATACACGAAGGAATTACCGATGAAAAAGTCTCTTATTACCCTTTGTTTTGCTGCATTTTTAGTTAGTGCTCCACTAATGGCAGAACAAACAATAGCTGAAAATCCAGATTTAATTCCGGTTAAAAATTTACCGACAATTGAGGCGGAATTAACCGTTGCGCCGAATGTTCCCAAGCCGTTAGTGCGCAATACACCGGCAAAAGTAGTGGTTAAATTGGAAACTCTGGAAAAAGTGATGGAAATCGAAAAAGGGGTGAAATTTAAATATTGGACGTTCAATGGTTCAACGCCGGCACCTTTTATTCGAGTTCGTGAGGGAGATATGGTTGAAGTTCAGGTTTCCAATCCGGCAAACGGTAAAATGGCACATGCGATTGATTTCCACTCTGCTGCTGCACCGGACGGTGGAGCTAAAGCAAGTTTAACTGAAATCGGTAAGCAAACAAAGTTTGCCTTTCGGGCGATGTCACCGGGATTATATTTATACCATTGCGGAGCCGATCCGGTTTCAGTGCATTTGGGTAAAGGAATGTTCGGTTTAATGCTGGTAGAACCAAAAGAGGGATTACCGAAAGTCGATAGAGAATTTTATTTAATGCAAAATGAATTTTATGTAAAAGACGGCGCAAATCCTGAACTGAAAATTTTCGATATGACAAAAGCGAGTTATGAATTACCTGACTATGTGGTGTTTAACGGTAAAGTCGGTTCAACGACAGGTGAAAATGCTTTAAAGGCAAAAGTCGGTGAAAAAGTACGTTTGTTTGTCGGTAATGCCGGGCCAAATAAAGTCTCTTCTTTCCATTTGATCGGAAAACCGTTTGATACGGTCTATGTTGAAGGTGGAGCGCTTAAAAACCATCATGTGCAAACGACATTGATTCCGGCAGGCGGTGTTACTGTGGTTGAAATGGAAATGAAGGTGCCGGGCGAATATACCTTTATTGATCACAGTATTTTTAGAACTGATAAAGGGGCAAAAGGTAAGTTAATTGTTGAAGGCGCAGAAAATCCGGAAATTTATACCGGTAAAACCAACGAACAAAAATACGATAAAGTAAATCCGGATGCCGATATTGATGCGGGCTATGTTCATTAATTTTGCCTACATAATAAACATTTTTTATGCTTTTTTAACATAAGAATATATTGATTAGACTTTTTAATTATAAATTAAAATTTATTTGTTTTGACCTGTAAGAAATACTTATTAAGGGGTACGAAACAGTGATAAGAAATTGTTTCTTATCCTTGAATTTGTATTTATAGAGGTTAAAAATGAACGCATTTAACATTTTTGTTGAATTTGTTGCGAAAATCGTTGCGCCGATGCAGCGCCAATTTATCAACTTTATTCGTATTGCGATTTTTATCGTTATGGCATGGATTGGCGGACTCAAAGTTTGCCAATATGAAGCGGACGGTATTGCGCATTTTGTGTCGAATAGTCCATTCTTCAGTTATATGTATGAAAAAGGCCCTAACCTTGTGCCGAATGATAAAGGTGAAATGGTGATGGAATATACCTTACATAAAAATCCTGAAGGCAAAATGGTGGCGAAAAATATTGAATGGCATAAAGAAAACGGCACTTACACCGCTTCTTATATTATTGGCGCAACGATTGTAACCGTTGGTATTTTAACCTTACTTGGTATTTGGAATGCAACTGCAGGTTTAGCCGGTGGTTTACTTACCTTTGGTATGTCGATTGTCACGCTCTCTTTCTTAATTACGACACCGGAGGCGTGGGTACCAAACCTTGGCGGTGATATGCCGACGCCGGCACACGGCTTCCCTTATTTATCCGGTGTTGGTCGCTTGATTGTGAAAGATATTATTATGATGGCAGGCGGTTTAACCGCGGCAGCAGAATGTGCAAACCGTATTCTTGCACGTAAGAAAGCGGCATAAGGAGATCATTCGACAAGCGGTCTTTTTTGTTGCAAAATTTGCAAAAAATAGGCTAAATTTGACCGCTTGTTACAGCTGTCTCTAACGTTTGTACATAAAAAAACTCAGCCATAAGGCTGAGTTTTTTTATCTAATCTTTTACAGATTTACCACGTATTTGCCGACACCTAGTTCGTCTTCTTTACGCGTACGGGCGATAACGCTTGCCGCAGATTCTACGACACGTAAGCCCATTTCGTCTTCGGTTCGCACTACATCGCCACGCAATGAGTTGGTATAAACATCGGTGATTTTAATGTCCACAAATTTACCAATCATATCCGGTGTGCCTTGGAAGTTAACGATACGGTTGTTTTCGGTACGGCCGGTTAATTCCATAATATCTTTTTTAGACGGGCCTTCCACCAATACACGTTGTTCCGTGCCTAACATTGCACGGCTGAATTGCATTGCTTGATGATTGATACGTTGTTGTAAACGCGCTAAACGTTCTTTTTTCTCTTCTTCCGAAATATCATCCGGTAAGTCAGCTGCCGGTGTACCCGGGCGAGCAGAGTAGATAAAGCTGAAGCTCATATCAAAGTTGACTTGTTCGATCACTTTCATCGTTTGTTCGAAGTCTTCCGCCGTTTCACCCGGGAAGCCAACGATAAAGTCTGAACTGATCTGAATATTCGGACGAACTTCACGTAGTTTACGAATGATCGCTTTATACTCTAATGCCGTATGGTTACGTTTCATCATCGTTAATACACGATCCGCACCACTTTGAATTGGTAAGTGTAAGAAGCTCACTAATTCAGGTGTGTCACGATAAACTTCAATGATGTCATCGGTAAATTCAATCGGGTGGCTGGTGGTATAGCGTACACGGTCGATACCGTCAATCGCTGCAACTAAACGCAGTAGCTCTGCAAATGTGCAGATGCCACCGTCAAAAGTTTCACCGCGATAAGCATTCACGTTTTGACCGAGTAAGTTCACTTCACGTACGCCTTGTTCCGCTAATTGTGCGATTTCAAATAATACGTCATCCACCGGACGAGAAACTTCTTCACCACGTGTGTAAGGCACTACGCAGAATGAGCAGTATTTATTACAACCTTCCATAATTGAAACGAAAGCAGTTGGGCCTTCAGCACGAGGTTCCGGCAAGCGGTCAAATTTTTCAATTTCCGGGAAAGAAATATCAACGATCGCACGGTCTCCACCACGGATTTTGTTGATCATTTCCGGTAAACGGTGCAATGTTTGTGGGCCGAATACGATATCAACAAACGGTGCACGCTCACGAATGTGCTCACCTTCTTGTGAAGCCACACAACCGCCTACGCCGATAATTAATTCCGGTTTATCTTTTTTCCAGTTTTTCCAGCGACCAAGTTGCGAGAATACTTTTTCTTGTGCTTTTTCACGAATTGAGCAGGTATTAAGTAATAAAACGTCCGCTTCTTCCGGTTTATCGGTAAGTTCTAGCCCGTGAGTAGAATTTAGAAGATCCGCCATTTTTGATGAGTCGTACTCATTCATTTGGCAGCCCCAAGTTGTAATATGTAATTTCGCCATAATGTCTCAAAAATAATAAGTTATTAATAAGTAGAAAATAAAAGCGTAAAGAGAAATCCCTTTACGCAAAAACTTATGTCCATTTTACCCGTTTGATTATTTTTTCGCTATAACTAAATAAAATTAGACCAATAAAAATGCCACGATATTTTACTATCGTGGCAGTTATTTATTCAACTAAATCAATTATTTAGTTAATGTTAATACAACGCTTTCACCAGCAACAACTTGACCGACTTTTTTGTCTAAGTTGCTGATTTCGTCCATATTAGAAATTACAACCGGCGTTAATACTGATTTTGCTTTGCTTTCAAGTAATTCTAAATCAAATTTGATAATCGGGTCACCAGCTTTTACTGATTGGCCTTCTTGAGCTACACGGGTAAAACCTTCACCTTTTAATTCAACCGTATCAATACCGAAGTGAACGAATAATTCAACACCTTCATCTGATTCAATTGAGAATGCGTGGTTTGTTTCGAAAATTTTACCGATAGTACCGTTTACTGGCGCAACGATTGTGTCACCGTTTGGACGAATTGCAACACCGTCACCAACGATTTTTTCAGAGAAAACAACATCTGGTACATCTTCGATGTTTACAATTTCACCTGAAAGAGGTGCATAAACTTTAACCTCTTTTGCCGCTGCTTGTTTTGAGCCAAATAATTTGTCGAAAAAGCCCATAGAAATCTCCGTTATTTAAATAATAAACAAAATTCCCGTACATTCTATACGAGAATTCTGTTTTTGTATGCTATTTATTGAAAATTAGTTCAGTTTAGCGTAAAAATCGTTAACTAATTTTTCAATGTCAGCTGCAGTCGGCTGTGCTAATGCCTCGTCTGCCAATGCTTTTGCATCTGCATAGTTGATTGAACGTGCAAGTTTTTTCACGTGAGGCACAGAAATTGCACTCATACTAAACTCATCTAAGCCCATACCAAGTAATAATGCCGTTGCACGAACATCGCCGGCTAATTCACCACACATACCAGTCCATTTACCTTCAGCGTGTGACGCATCAATTACTTGTTTGATTAAGTTTAATACTGATGGGCTTAATGGGTTGTAAAGGTGCGCAATGATTTCATTACCGCGGTCAACCGCTAAGGTATATTGGGTTAAGTCATTGGTACCGATACTAAAGAAGTCAGCTTCTTTCGCAAGGTGACGTGCATTTACCGCCGCTGACGGAGTCTCAACCATGATACCTAATTGAAGGTTTTCATCGAATGCTTTGCCTTCCGCACGGAGCTGTTCTTTTAATTCCGCAACGATTGCTTTTAATTCACGAATTTCTTCAACAGAGATAATCATCGGGAACATTACCGCTAATTTACCGAATGCTGATGCACGTAATACTGCTCGTAATTGCGTATCTAAGATTTCACGACGTGTTAAACCGATACGCACCGCACGCCAACCTAAGAATGGGTTCATTTCTTTTGGTAAGTTTAAGTACGGTAATTCTTTGTCACCGCCGATATCCATGGTACGTAACACAACTTGTTTACCGCCCATTGCTTCAACAATTTCTTTATATGCTTGGAATTGTTCTTCTTCGCCTGGTAATTCGCTACGATCCATAAATAAGAATTCGGTACGATATAAACCGACAGACTCACCACCATTACGTAATACGCCGTCAACATCACGGATTGTTCCGATATTACCTGCAACTTCGATACGGTGACCGTCTAAAGTTTCCGCCGGTAATTCTTTTAATTTTGCAAGTTCTGCTTTTTCAGCCGCAACACGTTCTTGAACCGCTTTGAATTCTGCGATTTCTGCGTCTGAAGGATTAATGTGAATTTGGTTATTTACTGCATCTAAAATTAATGTATCACCGGTTTTAACACGTGCGGTAATATCATTTGTACCAACGATAGCAGGAAGCTCTAATGAACGAGCCATAATTGAAGTGTGAGATGTACGACCGCCAATATCAGTAATAAAGCCTAATACTTTATCTAAGTTTAATTGTGCCGTTTCAGAAGGTGTTAAGTCATAAGCAACTAAAATAACTTCTTCTTGAATATCACCTAAATCGATGATGTGCATACCAAGAATGTTACGTAATAGACGGTTACCGATATCGCGGATATCGCCAGCACGTTCTTTTAAGTATTCATCATCAATTTCTGCAAGCATAGAAGCTTGCATATCAATCACTTTACTTGTAGCAACATCTGCAGTTACAAGGTTATCAGCAATATAGCCTAAGATTTCTTCTTCAAGCTCTTCATCTTCTAAGATCATTAAGTGACCTTCGAAGATAGCTTCTTTTTCTTCACCAAGAGTGCGTCTAGCTTTTTCTTTAATTGCAGTTAATTGTGCTGCGGCTTTTTCACGACCAGCAAAGAATTTCGCTTTTTCAACTTCGATTTGATCCGCTGTGATTTTCTGAGTATTGAGTACGATTGGCTCTTCTTTTAATACGAGTGCTTTGCCAAACACAACGCCTGGAGAAGCTGCGATACCTGTAATCATAGTCTGTCCTTGTTTTAAAAGTGATTCGGTAATGCTTAGATAGCATAATACAACCCTATTACTCCACTTTATGATTTAGTCGAGTAGGATAGGGTTGTCTTGTAAATGGGAGCTAAAGAATAATTATTCTAAAGTAGGAATTAAATCTACTAAGAAATCAACTGCTTTTTGCTCGTCTTCACCTTCCGCAGAAATAGTGATTGTTGTACCTTGAGTTAAGCCTAAAGTTTGAAGTTTGAATAAACTTTTTGCGCTTGAGCTTTTACCGCCAGAAGTTACGGTAATGTCTGAAGCGAAACCTTTAGCTGCTTTTACAAACTCAGCTGCTGGGCGAGTGTGTAAACCGTTAGGTGCAGTAATAACAACGTCTTTTGAGTACATAGAAAATTCCTCTTGAATTTTTAAAGTGAAAAAAATCAGTTTTGGTCATCAAACCTATTACTATTTGTGCTAACTTTACTACAAAAAAGATCTAAAAACACGCTCAAAACCAGAAAAACTTGTGGTAAAGGTTGAATATTAGCGTATTTATTAACCAAAATGAGTTAACTTTGCCCCATATCAATTTTTACGAGACAAAATATAACCAAACGTTTGCGTAAAAATAGTTTAAAAAAATGTTAAAATAAATCGATTAATTTTATTACTGAGGAAATAATGTTTCATTCTGTATCAAAATTCCCCGCATGGTTAATATATATTACCATTGTCGCTATTTATATTTTTAGTTTGTTTGCATTGGTCGGACATCAGCAAGGGGAGACGGTTTGGCAATTTTCAGAAATGCTGCCTATTTTAAAATATAGTGTGTTACAAGCCGGGTTGTCAGCGTTATTTTCTATTTTATTTGGTGTCTTATTAGCCCGTTCTTTTTTTTATTTAGATTTTGTTGGTAAATCTATTCTCTATAAAATCATTTCTTTTGTTTGGGCATTACCTTCGCTGGTTGTTATTTTTGCCATTATTGGTTTTTGGGGAAGCGCAGGGGTATTTGCTTACTTTCTTCAATTTTTAGGATTAAAGTGGGAACTGCAACTTTACGGTTTGCATGGTATTTTGCTTGCTCATTTATTTTTCAATATCCCTTTTGTGATGAAATATAGCTTAGATGGTTTAAATCTTATTCCAAATGGGCGATACCGTTTAGCGGCACAACTTAATTTGCAAGGATGGAATTATTTTCGAGTAGTTGAATTACCGACCTTAAAAAGTATTTTGCCTTATGTCTTTGCCAATGTATTTCTGATCTGTTTTACCAGTTTTCCTATTGTGCTTATTTTGGGGGGGAGCCCTAAATACAGCACCTTAGAAGTTGCGATTTATCAAGCGGTCACTTTTGAGTTTGATTTTGCAAAAGCCACTATGCTGATTATGCTGCAATTAGCAGTAGGGCTTTTGTTACAATTATTGATGGATATAGCGAGTAAAATGGCGTTTAAAGAGACAAGGCAAGCGCCCTTGCCGGTGGAGTTATGGAAGCCAAAGCCTTTTGGTTGGCGAAAGCTGGGCTTGCAAGCGGTGCTTTTTTTGCAAAGTTTTGCCATTATTTTACCGCTTGTAACCATCTTATGGGCGGGAATATCCGTTTCCGATTTTGGTGAGCGCTTACTCAATCCAAGCTTATGGCAAGCGGCTTGGTTTTCTTTCTTATTAAGCCTAATCGCCTCGAGCGTAGTGTTAGTGTTAGCGTATTTATTAGCTTTAGAAACACGAAAATTGGCATTTGCAAATAAAAAATGGCAATACGGATTATTAAACAGTGTGGCAACTTACCCGCTGATTTTTCCGGTATTTTTATTAGCGGTAGGGTTATTTGTCTTATTAATTGATGTGGAATTAAGCAGTACGCAATTATTATGGTTAGTCGGTGTTTGTAATGGTGTGATTCTTTTACCTTATATTTATCGACTGATATTTGCCGCTATGTGGCATTCGTTTACTGCGCAAGATAAATTAGCCCGCAGCCTTGGTTTAACCGGATTTCGCCGTTGGTGGATAGTGGAAAAAGATTACTTAATTCGACCGCTTATCAGTGCCTTTGCTTTTGCAATGTCTTCCAGTCTAGGCAGCTTTGCGGTGATTGCATTTTTTGGCAGTCTGGATTTTAGTTCTCTGCCTTATTTATTATACCAACAGCTAGGCAGCTATCGAACCGAAGATGCGGCGGTCACCGCTTTAGTATTGATGTTATTTACCTTACTGCCGTTTTTATTTATTGAACAAAAAGAAAACACGAAATGATTCGCTTAAATGTAGATTTTGATTATGAACAAATGCCAATGCACTTTGCGTTGGACGTGCCTAAGGGGCAACGAGTGGCGATTGTCGGTGAAAGTGGGGCAGGTAAAAGTAGCTTATTGAATCTGATTGCCGGTTTTGAAATGCCGACAAGCGGTCAAATTTGGCTAAATTCTTGCAATCATACGGCGACACAAGTAGCGGAACGCCCTGTATCTATGCTGTTTCAAGATAATAATGTGTTTCCACACTTAACTGTTGAACAAAATATCGGATTGGCGTTAGTTGCTAGTTTGAAGCTGAATGATGCACAGCAACAACAAGTTCAGCAGATTGCCCAACAAATGGGTATTGCTGATTTACTAAGGCGGCGAGCCGATCAACTTTCCGGCGGGCAAAAACAACGGGTAGCGCTTGCCAGAACGTTGTTACGCAAACAACCGATTTTGTTATTAGATGAACCATTTTCAGCGCTTGATCCGAAACGTCGTGAAGAATTGCAGCTACTGGTTGCGGAGATTTGTCAGCAAGCGGAGCTGACTTTATTAATGGTGACGCACCAATTAGAAGAGAGTCGTGCACTTTTTGATCGAGTTATTACGATTGAAAATGGTCAGATTGTTTCTGACCAGTTAATGAATGCAGTTTAATAAGAAATTAACTTTGTTTGTACAAAATTTATTCATTAATTGTTGCTAAACTTGCTAAAATTGTGATCTAATCGACAAAACTAAAACGTTTTAGCAAAATTTGCTTTGTTAGCTAAACCGTTTTAGTTAAAATGCAATCGTTTAATTTTTATATAAAAATAGGTGGCAAACTATGAACTTCCCGAAAATTGCGGAGCAAACGATCGAGAAACTCGGTGGCAAAAGCAACATCACAACGCTTGCACACTGTGCAACACGCTTACGTTTAACCCTTGCGGATGAATCAAAAGTAGATAAAGAAGCGATTGAGAATATCGAAGGTGTTAAAGGTCAATTCTCAACCAGCGGTCAATACCAAATTATTTTTGGTTCAGGCACAGTAAACAAAGTACACGCTGAAATGCAAAAACAAATGGGTATCGGCGATATGAGTACTTCTGAAGTTGCAGCGGCAGGTGCAGCAAACCAACCGTTATTACAACGTTTAGTAAAAGGTTTAGCGGATATTTTCGTGCCAATCATTCCTGCCATCGTGGCAGGCGGTTTGCTAATGGGTATCCACTCAATGCTTACCGCGCAAGGGTTCTTCTGGGAAGTGCCTGAAACATTATACGCAGCACTTGCCGAAGCGCAATCTGCCTTTAACGCAGCCCAAGCTTCTGGCGACCAAGCCCTCATTGCAGCAACGCAAGAAGCCTTGAACAAAGCGGCAATCACAGGTTATTCTGTTGTTGATAAATTCCCTAGCATTGCGGATTTAGTCAATTTTATCAACACCATCGCGAATGCCCCATTCGTGTTTTTACCAGTGTTATTAGGTTTCTCGGCAACCCGCAAATTTGGCGGAAACCCGTTCTTAGGTGCGGCGCTCGGTATGCTTTTAGTTCACACTGATTTAGCAGACGGCTGGAACTATGCCAAAACACTAGCGGAAGGCAACATCGAATATTGGAATATATTTGGCTTAGAAATTGAAAAAGTGGGCTATCAAGGTACAGTAATCCCAACAATCGTGTCTGCGTGGGTGTTAGCAACTCTTGAAAAAGGTTTCCGCAAATTCGTGCCGTCTTACTTAGATAACCTTGTAACCCCAATGATGTCGCTTTTCATCGCAGGTTGCTTGGCATTCACGGTAATCGGTCCATTCGGTCGTGAAGCTGGTTCGGCGATTTCAGCAGGCTTAACATGGTTATACGACAGCTTAGGTTTTATCGGCGGTGCAATCTTCGGTACATTCTATGCACCAATCGTAATTACCGGTATGCACCAAACCTTTATTGCGGTAGAAACACAATTATTAGCGGAAGTGGCGAACACTGGCGGTACATTTATCTTCCCAATCGCTGCAATGTCTAACATCGCACAAGGTGCGGCGTGTTTAGGTGTGGCGTTTGCAATGAAAGATGCGAAAGTACGCGGTTTAGCTGTGCCGTCTGGTATCTCTGCATTATTAGGTATCACAGAGCCGGCAATGTTCGGTGTGAACTTACGTTACCGTCAAGCATTCATTGCTGCGATGATCGGTTCAGGTGTGGCTTCTGCATTCATCGCATTCTTTAATGTGAAAGCGATTGCATTAGGTGCGGCAGGTTTCTTAGGTGTGCCTTCAATCAAACCGGACAGCCTTGCAATGTACTCTGTAGGTATGGCAATTTCATTTATCGTTGCGTTCTCAATCTCAGCGGTATGGGTGAAAAAAGCACAAGCTAAAAAATAATTTAGCGATAAAGCAATAGAGAAAGCCCCTAAATCTTATGGTTTAGGGGCTTTCGTTTATGCAACAAGCGGTTAAATTTGTTCGATTTTTTGCAAATGGGAGTTTAACCACGGAATACACGGAACTTCACAGAAAACGATGGTATGAATATTCCCATTTATAACCAATCAATTTGTATTAAAAGGGGCGTACTCGGTACGCCCCTACATATTGCAGATTTTTAGTAAAATCTAACCGCTTGTTTTCGCTTACTTATAAAACTCAATACCAGAAATGCTGTTGGTGACACGGGTTCCCGCTTTACCGGCTACAATATCTTGAATATCGGAAAGCGAGCCGATTGCGGCATCTTTACCGGTTGCTTTAACAAAGTTAATCACAGCTTGTACTTTTGGTCCCATTGACCCCGGTGCAAATTCGTCCGCCAGTTTTTCCAATTCCGCCGGGTTTGCTTTCGCAATTTGTAATTGATCCGGTTTGTTGAAGTTTACACACGCTGCTTTAACATCGGTTGCGATAATAAATAAATCCGCATCAAGCTGCTGTGAAATTACCGCAGTGGCAAGATCTTTATCCACAACTGCTTCCACACCTTGTAATTTACCTTGTGCATCACGAATACTCGGTACGCCGCCACCGCCGCCGCAAATTACGATTTGATCTTGCGCCAATAGCGCTTTTACCGCTTCAATACCGGTGACGGATTGTGGTTTCGGGCTTGCTACCGCACGGCGATAATATTGACCGTCTGCCATTACAGTCCAGCCTTTTTCAGCAGCTAATTTTTCCGCTTCTTCTTTTGAGTAAACCTGTCCGATTGGTTTGCTCGGTTTGGCAAAAGCCGGATCGTTAGCATCAACAATCACTTGAGTTACTAAGGTTTGAGTCGGGTGTTCCGGCACGAGATTAGTCAGTTCTTGTTGCAACATATAACCAATCATTCCTACGGTTTGAGAAACTAATACATCAAGCGGGTAAGGCTCGATTTTGTTATCAATCGCATGGTAAGCGGCGTGTTGTAAGGCACTTAATCCGACTTGAGGACCATTACCGTGTGAAATCACTAATTCATTATTCGGTTTAATTTTTGCTAGTTGTTCTGCGGCGATTTTGATATTTGCCGACTGGTTTTGGGCAGTCATTGGCTCGCCGCGTTTTAATAAAGCGTTACCACCTAAGGCTACTACGATTTTCATGTTATATTCCTTTCATTATTTCCCGCTCTTTACTAAAGAGGGGCTTTATTATGCCAAACTCGCTACCATTACCGCTTTAATGGTGTGCATACGGTTTTCCGCTTGTTCGAAAGCCACGTTTGCCGGTGATTCGAATACGTCTTCGGTCACTTCAATACCGTTTGCTAGAGCCGGATATTTTTCGGCAATTTGTTTGCCCACTTTGGTTTCACTGTTATGGAATGCCGGTAAGCAGTGCATAAATTTTACTTTCGGATTGCCGGTGCGTTGCATTAATTCCGGTGTCACTTGGTACGGCATTAACATTTCGATACGTTCGCCCCAAGTTTCAAGTGACTCACCCATAGATACCCAAACGTCTGTATGGACAAAGTCTACACCTTTTACTGCGGTATCAATATCTTCCGTCACGGTAATTCTTGCACCGCTTTCCGCTGCAAATTTTTGGCACATTTCAACTAAGCTGTCTTCCGGTAACAATGCTTTAGGTGCACAGATACGCACATCCATCCCTAATTTTGCACCGATTAATAATAAGGAGTTCCCCATATTATTACGTGCGTCACCGATATAAACATAGCTGATTTGGCTTAACGGTTTTTCACAGTTTTCAATCATAGTGAGTACATCGGCTAACATTTGGGTTGGGTGAAATTCATCGGTTAAACCGTTGAATACCGGCACGCCAGCGTAGTCGGCTAATTCTTGTACCACAGATTGTTTAAAGCCACGGTATTGAATCGCATCGTACATTCTGCCCAATACACGAGCGGTATCTTTCATTGACTCTTTATGACCGATTTGTGATGAAGTCGGGTCGATATAAGTCACGTGTGCGCCTTGGTCATAAGCCGCTACTTCAAATGCACAACGGGTACGAGTTGAGGTTTTTTCAAAGATTAATGCAATGTTTTTGCCTTTTAATTGTGGTTGTTCTGTTCCTGCATATTTCGCACGTTTGAGATCACGAGCTAAGTCTAGTAAAAATTTGATTTCACGTTCGGTATGATTTACAAGGCTAAGTAAGTGTCTATTTTTAAGATTAAATGCCATGATATTGCTCCTGTGTCTGCTATAAGTAAAAAGTTTTAAAAATTTGACCGCTTGTATAAGTGAAAGGACTTATTCGGGATCGTTGATAAAGGAAATATTGAATTGCAAGGCGAGAATGCTTTAAAAAGAATTGCGTTGCGATAGCAAAGGCGATTGCTATCTTATGAGTTATACCTGTTAAAGGTATAAAAAGGGTAGGGTTTAACATTTTTACTCCTAAAAATTTATTGGGTTGGTACTTGAGAGTCGCCATTAACCTTTCTTGTAGAAGTAGGCGCATAATTCTAACAAAGCAAACGATTGCCATCAAGTTTTTAATTAAATTTAAAATGCTGAGTTGATTAATTATGCTTTTATTTTGCATTTTTATTCAATTTAATGCAAGGCGTTTTTATAAAGAAAATAAAAATTTATGAAGATTAAGGAGAGAAAAAGCGGTCTGTTTTCAAGCTTTTTTTGTAAAAAAGAGAGGAAATTTAACCGCTTATACTTTAATGAGAACGTTTGAATAAACGTTTTAATACGAGTAAAGGTAAGGAAATCGGCCAGCTGATTGCCAGTAACAGACTATGCAATACGGCTTTAAGAAAGCCTTTACGGGCAAATGAAGAGGCAAGATAGATTAAAAAACAAAGCGGAATGAGCAGTAGATAAATCTCAATCATAAGTAACTCCTAAAAATAAAAGCTGTTGATATTGACCAACAGCTTCTATTTTAGCGCATAACTAGTAGCTTGAGTTAATTAAAACTTCTTCACCGTAACCACCAGCTTGCGGGTGAGGGACATAAGTTGAGTTTGCCGCACGTAATACACGGATGCCTCGAATGCCGGCTTCTTTTGCCGCTAAAATATCATCATCACTGTCGCCATAGTGAAGTTGTACTTTATGTTTAATGATCGCAGCCGTTTTTCCTTGTTTATATTCGGATTTTTGGCCACCGGTAAAATTCACCGGTTGCATATTTTTAATGCCTAATGCTTTGCCTAAAATTTCTGTTACTTGATCATCTTTACCTGCATGACGACCGGTAATCAGTAAAACTTGGTCGCCACGTGCCTGATGCATTTCGATTAATGCTTTAGCAGACAGTTTTGGAATGGAATATTTATCACAGCCGGCATTAATTTCATCCCAAAAGTCCTGGTTTTTCAGGTAGCTATGGTCATTTGGTGAATACTTTTGTTGACCGTAATAAAAACAGCCGCTGGTTGCAGCAACGGTGTCATCAATATCAAAACTAACGTTCATTGGTGGCGTATCTTTTAAACTTGCTTTGATTTGTTCAATCGAAACCCAGTGAATCGGTGCTTGTTGTTCTGCTTGACGAACGGTAAAACCGGCTTGGGTATAAGGAACTTTGTCGCCTGATGCGTGGCTAGAAAGGGCGATAAGGCTTGCAATTGCCGTAACGGCGATAGATTTAATGGTAGATTTCATATGTCATCCTTTTAAATTGTTATATAAAGTTATAAAAATAATAAACAAAGGTCAGAGACCTTAACAAATGAGTATGAGACTCTTTTTTATTTTAGTACTAAAATCCCCTAAATAAAATAGGTAATAATTTATTTTAGCGTATAAATAAATCATCAATTTAACATTATATTTTTTGGTGTTTTTATTCTATTCAATATCGGGTATCGTAGCACTCGGATCATCAACAGAATTTCTGTTTGGTGTACCGAGAGCCTTTATTTATATGTTTGTTCAATATTTAGCGAAAATACCACTAAAGTGTTACGCTGGTTTGATCAAATGCAAAGAATCGGGGTATCAGCTCAAGTAAACTTGCAACCAGTGATTATTATTATTTTTTTGGAGTTTATATGCTTTATGCAGAATTTCTGTTGTTACTAGCATTTTTATATGTAGGTAGCCGTTTCGGCGGTGTTGGTTTAGGTGTGGTTTCTGGTATAGGCTTATTCATTGAGGTCTTCATTTTACAAATGCCATTGTCTGAGCCACCGATTAGTGTGATGTTAGTTATTCTTGCCGTAGTGGCTTGTGCTTCTGTGCTTGAAGCTGCCGGTGGTTTAAAATTTATGCTACAAGTAGCGGAAAGAATTTTACGTGCGAATCCGAAACGTATCACAATTCTTGGTCCTATCGTAACCTACACAATGACGTTAATGCTTGGTACCGGCCACTCGGTTTATTCTATTATGCCGATCATTGCCGATATTGCTGTGAAGAATGATATTCGTCCAGAGCGCCCAATGGCGAGTGCTTCTGTGGCATCACAACTTGGTTTAACCGGTAGCCCGGTTTCTGCAGTTGTTGCATATTATTTGACCGAATTAGTCAATATGCCAGGGTCAGAACATATCACTTTATTACAAATTTTAGCTATTACTATTCCGGCAACGTTCCTTGGTGTAGTGGCAATGTCGCTTTATAGCTTACGTCGTGGTAAGGAATTAAAAGATGATCCTGAATATCAACGTCGTTTACAAGATCCTGAATTCCGTAAACGTATTGAAGAAACCAGTAGCACAACCTTAAATGAACAATTACCGCAATCGGCAAAAAATGCCGTTTATCTGTTCTTACTGGCGATTGTAACGATTGTAGTTATTGCAATGTTCCCGTCATTGAAACCAACGCTTGCCGCTTCAGGTAAAGTTGCTCCAATGGATAAAATCATCCAAATGATTATGTTAGCATTCGGTGGTTTAATTTTAGTATTGGCTAAAACCGATGTGAAAAAAATTCCGAATACAGTGGTATTTAAATCAGGTATGGTGGCAACCATTGCAATCTTCGGTATTGCGTGGATGAGTGATACTTACTTTAATTATGCAATGCCTTCATTTAAAGCTGGTATTACTGAAATGGTTAAAGCACAGCCTTGGACCTTCGCATTTGCTTTATTTGCGGTATCTGTGGTGGTAAACAGCCAAGCGGTAACTGCGAAAATGTTATTACCGGTGGGTATTGCAATTGGTTTACCAGCAGATTTATTAATCGGTTTAATGCCGGCAACTTATGCGTACTTCTTCATCCCTAACTATCCGTCTGATATTGCAACGGTGAGCTTCGATATGACTGGTACGACAAAAATTGGTAAGTACTATTTTAACCACAGCTTTATGGTACCGGGCTTAATTGGGGTAATCACAGCCTGCTTAATCGGTCTATCTTTAGCAGAAATTCTAATCTAATGATTCTTGTCTAAGAACGAATGATCAAGCGGTCGATTTTTGTAAAAAATTTGCAAAAGTCGACCGCTTGCTTTTTTCTACTTATCTTTACCAAACAAAACATTAAAACAGCTTGCCCGATGAACAACTAACCGATAAAATTCTGATCTTTTAGTGGGGAAAAGTGGGAGATTGTGGATTTTCTAAATCCGGATCTCACTAAATACAGTAATTTTTAGTGGCAGGACAGAAAATGTTTCGTGGCGCAGCTTCAATTAGTATTGATAGTAAAGGGCGAATAGCGATTCCTACTCGCTATCGTGCCGAATTGCGTGAAAAACACGAGGGCATTTTGGTTTGTACCGTCGATATTCGCCAGCCGTGTTTATTACTTTATCCGTTACACGAATGGGAAGTTGTAGAACAAAAATTGCTTGCACTTTCTAATTTTGAGCCGATGCAGCGCCGTATTCAGCGAGTTATGCAAGGCTTTGCAACCGAATGTGAAATGGATGCTTCGGGTAGAATTTTACTTAGCCCGGCACTAAGACAGCATGCACAGCTTGAGCAACAAATTATGTTGGTCGGGCAATTAAATAAATTTGAAATTTGGCAAGAAAAACAATGGCAATCACAGATTGCGGAAGATCTTGCATTGGGCAGTTCGGCGGAAATGCTGAATTGCGAAGCCTTAAAAAACCTTTCTTTATAAGATAAATAAGTGAGTTGGAAAAATAATGAACGACACAGTCCATAAGCATATTACCGTATTGCTACATGAAGCCGTTGATGGTTTGGCGATTAAGCCGAACGGTATTTATATTGACGGTACTTTTGGACGAGGCGGTCATTCTCGACTCATTCTCTCAAAACTTTCCGAACAAGGTCGCTTAATTGCGACAGATCGTGATCCTCGTGCAATTGCTGAAGCGAATACGATTACCGATGCTCGTTTTCAAATTGTGCATACCGCTTTCTCTGCGATTCCTGAAGTGTGCGAACAATTAGGTTTAACCGGCAAAATTGACGGTATTTTGCTTGATCTCGGCGTTTCTTCTCCGCAGCTTGATGATGCGGAACGCGGTTTTAGCTTTATGCGTGACGGGCCGCTTGATATGCGTATGGATACGACTAAAGGTCTATCTGCCGCCGAATGGTTGGCACAAGTGTCAGTGGATGATTTAGCTTGGGTGTTAAAAACCTTCGGCGAAGAACGCTTTGCGAAACGTATTGCACAAGCGGTCGTTTCTTATAATAAATCTACAACAGACAAGATTTCTCGTACACTTCAATTAGCGCAGATTATTGCTGATGCCGTTCCTTTCAAAGATAAGCACAAACATCCGGCAACCCGCTCGTTTCAGGCAATCCGTATCTTTATTAACAGCGAGTTAGACGAGTTAGAGAAAGCGTTACAATCAGCCTTAAGCGTATTGGCACCGGAAGGTCGTTTATCAATTATTAGTTTCCATTCGTTAGAAGATCGAATGGTTAAACAATTTATGAAGAAAAACAGTAAAGGTATGGATGTGCCGAAAGGCCTACCTATTTTGGAATCGGAATTAAATAAAAATATTCCGTTAAAAACCATTGGTAAAGCGATTATGCCGAGTGAGGCGGAAATCGAAGCAAACCCTCGCTCACGTAGTGCCGTATTACGTATTGCGGAAAAAAGATAGAGGAGTTAACGAATGGCAAGTAATGAACGTTATCCGCTCCACCAAATTATTCTAGATGATTTAACCGGCCACAATAAAGTTGCATTGATTTTACTGATAGCAACGGTGTTAACCGCAATTGGTACTATTTGGATTACTCACCAAACTCGTTTGCTTACCGCAGAGCAAGGAAAATTAGTTCAGCAAAATCGTAAGTTGGAAAATCAATATATTCACTTACAGCTGGAAGAAAATGCAAAAAGCCAGAAATCTCGTGTTGAAGCTGCAGCAGCTAGCTTCGGTTTACAACAGATTAAAAAAGAGCAAGAAGTTATTTTGGTTGAATAAATAATGGCAAAGTCAGTTAAATTAAAGCGTAAACCCGCAGCACCAGAGCCGAATATAGAGGCAAAAAAACAAGCCAGCACTAAAAATGAACCGAGTTATCTCCCGATTCGTTTTGGTGTTGTTGGTCTTTTCATACTTGTGATGGCGGGAATGCTAATTGCTAAAGCTGCGCATATTCAGTTATTTGACTCTGAACGTCTTATCAATGAAGCGAATAATCGCTCACTCCGTACTAAAGAGCTTCCGTTTACCCGAGGTCGAATTTTAGATCGTGACGGACGCTTCTTATCTATCAGTGTACCGATGTACTCTCTTACTTTAGATCCCCGTGAATATTTTGACAGCAAACTCAAACGCTCATCAGACCGTTGGAAATTGCTAGCAATGGAAATGGGCAGTTCAAAAAGTAAAATTGAGAAAAGTGTCAGCGATTTTATTGAGAAAAAAAATAAATCTAAAGAAAAAGTAGAGTTTGATCCTCGTTCAATTTTGAATACTAAAAGTGAGAATTATTGGACGTTGTTGGCGCAATCAACCGGTTTGGATTACAACAGTTTGATTAGCACTGTGCGCAATAATCCGCATTCACAATTTGTGGCGCAAGAAATTGCAGCAGCGCAATTGGATCGTTCAAAGATGGAAGCTATCGCTAAAGCAGTTGGAGAAAAATATAACGATTTAATGAATCGTTTGTATAAAGCTTCTCGCCAACGTTTTATTTATATTGCACGTCATGAATCTGAAAGTATTGCCAATTATGCGCAAGAACTGAAAATTGACGGTATGGTGTTAAAAGCCGAATCACGCCGTTTCTATCCGTTAGCTGAAGAAGCTTCGCAATTAATCGGTTTTACCGATATTGATGACGTACATGGTACGGAAGGTCTAGAGCGTAGCTTCGATTCTTTACTGATTGGTAAAAACGGCCGCCAAGTGATTCGTAAAGATGCACGTGGTAATGTGATTGAAAATATTCGAGATGAAAAACAATACGATCCGCAAGACGTTATGTTGAGTATCGATGAAGAATTGCAATCCGAAGTATATAAGAAAATTAAAGAAGCGGTTATTGCCAATAATGCTGAGTCAGGCACGGCGGTATTAGTTGACGTGCAAACCGGGGAAATTTTAGCAATGGCAAATGCGCCTTCGTTTAACCCGAACAAACGAAATAGCTTCAAACCCGAATTAATGCGTAACCGAGCGATTACCGATACTTTTGAACCGGGTTCAACGGTTAAACCTTTAGTGGTATTAACTGCATTGCAAAACGGTGCGACTTATCGTGACGAGGTGATTAGCACACGTCCGTTTGTGGTAAATGGTCATACGATTAAAGACGTTGCGCCTCGTGAGAGTTTATCTCTAACCGGTATTTTGCAAAAATCGAGTAATATCGGGGTGAGTCGCTTAGCATTACGTATGCCTTCGACCGCATTGGTCGATACGTATAGCAAAGTCGGCTTTGGTAAAGATACCGGCTTAGGTTTAGGTGAACAACGAGGAACGAACGGTGATCGTAAGCGTTGGTCTGATATCGAACGTGCAACCATGGCATACGGTTACGGTTTAAATGTTACGCCATTACAGTTAGCTCGAGCTTATGCAACTTTGGGAAGTTTCGGCATTTATCGACCGCTTTCAATTACTAAAGTTGATCCACCAGTTATCGGTGAGCGTGTATTGCCTGAAAAAATCACCCGAGACGTAGTGCATATGATGGAAAGTGTCGCCCAAAAAGGTGAGGGGGGGCAGAAAGCAGCGGTTGACGGTTATCGTGTGGCGGTAAAAACCGGTACGGCACGTAAACTTGAAAAAGGTCAGTACGTAGAAAAATATATTGCCTATACCGCAGGTGTGGCACCGGCAAGTGATCCCCGCTTTGCGTTAGTGGTGTTAATTAACGAGCCGAAAGCCGGAGCTTATTATGGCGGTTCGGTTTCAGCGCCGTTGTTCTCAAGCATTATGGGTTACACCTTGAAAGCAAGAAATATCAAACCGGATAATCTAATCGACACTGAAAGTGCCGTGCGTGAAATTAGAACGGAACAAAAAGTAAATTAGAACAACAATAAATTAGGTAACAATATGAAACGTTTACTTCCTTTTCTTACCGAACTAGATGCTTGGGTAGCAGAGTTAAAACCGCTTAAGCAAATGACGTTAGATTCTCGCCAAGTTGGTGAAGGCGATCTGTTTGTGGCGCTAAAAGGGCATCAAGTTGATGGTCGCCAATTTATCCAAAAAGCGATTGAGCAAGGTGCGGGTTTAGTCTTAGCGGAAGCGGATGAAGGGCAAACTGAAATTGAGTTAGATGCGAAATTTGCAAAATATAACTTAGATCGTACCGCTTGTAAGGTGGTTTCAGTGCCGAATTTAGCTCGTATTTTATCGGAAATTGCCGGTGCGTTTTATGCCAATCCGTCCGAAAAACTGACCCTAGTCGGGGTAACTGGTACCAACGGCAAGACCACAAGCGCTCAATTACTTGCCCAATGGCACAACCTATTAGGCGGAAAATCTGCGGTAATGGGGACGATCGGTAACGGTTTATACGGCAAAGTACAAGAAGCGGCAAATACCACCGGTTCGGCAATTGAAGTACAACGCAATTTAGCCAGCTTTGTGGAAATGGGTGCTGATTTTTGTGCGATGGAAGTCTCTTCGCACGGCTTAGCACAATATCGTGCGGAAGCGTTAAGCTATGATTTAGCAGTATTTACCAATTTAAGTCGTGATCATCTCGATTACCACAAGACAATGGAAGAATATGCACAAGCAAAATTCCGTTTGTTTAGCGAATTAAATACTAAAACACAAGTATTAAATGCAGATGATGAGATTGGCCGTGAATGGTTAGCAAAATTACCGAATGCAGTTGCCGTCAGTACCGATGCTCACTTTAGTAGCGACCATAAATTCGTTAAAGCGACCGATGTTAGCTTTAGCTTACAAGGCGTAAAAATTGCGTTTGAATCAAGCTGGGGAAACGGCGAACTAAATAGCCGTTTAATCGGTGCATTTAACGTCAATAATTTGCTTACTACATTAGCCAGCTTATTGGTACTTGGTCACGATTTGCAAAAATTAATTGAAACCGCACCGCTTCTGCAAGGGGTTGCTGGACGAATGGAATGTGTCGTTTCGCAAAAAAATCCGCAAAATAGACCGCTTGTGTTAGTCGATTATGCCCATACGCCGGATGCGTTAGAAAAAGCATTGCAAGCGGCACGATTGCATACCGAAGGTGAGCTTTATTGTATTTTCGGTTGTGGCGGCGATCGCGATGCGGGTAAACGCCCGATGATGGCGGCGATTGCAGAAAAATTAGCGGATAAAGTGATTGCAACCGATGACAACCCGAGAACTGAAGATAATACCAAGATTATGGCGGATATTCTCAAAGGTTTCGTTCAAGTGGAGAAAGTACAAGTGATCCACGATCGTGAACAAGCCATTAAAACTGCGATTGAACAAGCCGGTGCAAAAGATGTCATTTTGATTGCGGGTAAAGGACATGAGGATTACCAGATTATTGGTACGACTAAGCATCATTTTTCGGATCAGGAGACAGCGGCGAGATGCCTAGCATAAATATGCTAGGTTACGCATAGTATCGTCGCTCTGCGACGAGTGATTAGGTTGCAGAGCAACCGCACAATCAGTAACCTCGTACATATAGTACGAGGTTTACAGCAAATATTTTTGAAAGAAGAAAATGATAAAACTAACAACAAATGAAATTGCCAGCATTCTTAATGCGCAGTTGATTGGTGATGGCAATGTAGTGGTGGAAACCACCAGCACCGACACCCGACAAGCGGTCGAAAACGGGCTGTTTTTTGCGTTAAAAGGCGAGAACTTTGATGCGCACCATTACTTAGCTAATGCGGTGGAACAAGGCTGTGTGGCAGTGGTGGTTGAACGTGAATGTGAAATTTCCGTACCGCAAATTGTCGTGAAAGATACACGCTTAGCGTTAGGCGAGTTAGCCAAATGGTTAAAAGCGAAACTTAATCCGAAAACCGTGGCGATGACCGGTTCTTCAGGCAAAACCACCGTAAAAGAAATGACGGCAAAAATTTTACAAAAAATGACCGCTTGTGAAGATGAGGTGCTTTATACCTTTGGTAATTTAAATAATGACCTCGGTGTGCCGATGACCTTATTACGTTTAACGCCGCAACATAAATTTGCGGTGGTAGAACTCGGTGCAAACCATATCGGTGAAATTGCTTATACCACAGAAATTACTCAACCGGACGCTTGTTTAGTGAATAACGTTGCAGCGGCACATTTAGAAGGTTTCGGCTCACTTGCCGGTGTGGCACAAGCGAAAGGCGAAATTTATCGAGGCTTAAAAGCCGGTGGTAAAGCGATTGTGAACCAAGCGTTCTATTACCCACAATGGCAAAAAGAAATTGGTGAGCATGAGCTGCAATCATTCAGCTATACCGGTTCGGATCAAGATTCGTATGCAGATTTTTGGGCGGAAAATGTGGAATTAGGCTTATCCGGTTCTCATTTCACTCTACATTCTCCGCAAGGCGAAATCGAAATTAATTTACCTTATTTAGGCGCACATAATGTTAGCAATGCTTTAGCCGCAACTTCGCTCGCTATGGCGGTCGGTGCGGATTTAAATGCGGTCAAAGCCGGATTGGAGCAACGTTCGCAAGTGAAAGGTCGCTTGTATCCGGTTGAAGTTAATCAGCATTGTTTATTGATTGATGATACCTATAATGCCAATGTTGATTCAATGAAATCGGCGGTGGCGGTATTGAAAAATTATCCGGCGTTCCGCATTTTTGCGGTCGGAGATATGGCGGAACTCGGTGACGAAAGTGCGGCTTGTCATCAACAAGTGGCGGATTTCGTCCGTGAAGCAAATTTAGATTTAGTTGTGAGTTTTGGTCAGCAAAGTGCGGTAATTAGTGGAGAGACTGCACATCACTTTACTGATAAACAAGCGATGCACGATTTCTTATTGCCGATTATTTCGCAAAAAATTGCAGAAAAACAACCGCTAGTGTTGTTAGCAAAAGGTTCTCGTAGCCAAAAAATGGAAACATTGATTTCTGCTTTATGCCTTTCTTTAGGTGTTTCTTTTTAATTTTAAGGTAGATAGTGAAAATGGGTTATGACTCGTGACGCTATTTAATATGGATAAAATTTGTGGGCGATTGCCCGCTTAGTATGATTTAACAAGGGTTTTTCTTATGTTAGTTTGGCTTGCTGAGTATTTAGTTCAATACAATACGGCATTTAACGTTGTATCTTATATTACTTTCCGTGCGATTATGGCATTGCTTACTGCAATGGGTATCGGTTTATGGATTGGCCCTGAAGTGATTCGTCGCTTGCAGTTATTAAAATTCGGTCAAGAAGTGCGTAATGACGGTCCGGAAAGCCACTTCAAAAAACGCGGTACGCCGACCATGGGCGGTATTATGATTTTAATCGCCATTGGTGTGAGTACCTTACTTTGGGCGGATTTACGTAACAGCTATGTTTGGTTTGTGCTGTTCGTATTATTCGGCTACGGTGCGGTCGGTTTTGTTGACGATTATTGGAAAATCAAACGTAAAAATACCGATGGCTTAATTGCCCGCTGGAAATATTTCTGGCTGTCAGTGATTGCGCTGGTTGCAGTATTCGGCATCTATGCGATAGGTAAAGACACAGCAGCGACTCAGTTAGTGGTACCGTTCTTTAAAGACTTTATGCCGCAGCTCGGTATTTTCTTTATCATTCTGTCTTATTTTGTAATTGTCGGCACTTCAAACGCAGTAAACCTCACGGACGGTTTAGATGGCTTAGCGATTGTGCCAACCATTATGGTGGCATCGGCTTTTGCACTCATTGCATGGGCGACCGGTAACTTTAATTTTGCGCAATATTTACATATTCCGTTTGTACCGAATGCCGGTGAATTGGTAATTCTCTGTACCGCAATTGTTGGCGCAGGTTTAGGTTTCTTATGGTACAACACCTACCCGGCACAAGTATTTATGGGCGATGTTGGCTCACTTTCATTAGGCGGTGCATTAGGCACGATTGCGGTATTGGTTCGCCAAGAATTATTACTCGTGATTATGGGTGGTGTATTCGTGGTGGAAGCTCTCTCGGTAATCTTGCAAGTCGGTTCATATAAACTTCGTCAAAAACGTATTTTCCGTATGGCGCCGATTCACCATCACTTCGAATTAAAAGGTTGGCCGGAACCTCGTGTTATCGTGCGATTCTGGATCATTACCTTGATGCTTGTATTAGTTGGCTTAGTCACGTTAAAACTTCGTTAATCATAGGTGGGCTTGTCCCACCTTTTTCGCTTGCAAGCGGTCTGATTTATCCAAATTTTTACCAATTATAAAGAGATTCAATTATGCAAAACCAATATAAAGATAAGGTCGTTACCATTATCGGCTTAGGCAAAACAGGTTTATCTTGTGTCGAATTTTTTGCGGATAAGCAAGCAAAAGTACAAGTAATTGATACCCGTGAAAAACCGGCAGGTGCCGACCAGCTTCCGGCAGATGTATCGTTGCATACCGGCGGTTTAAACAGCGAGTGGCTATTAGCTTCTGATTTAATTGTGATTAGCCCGGGACTTGCGTTGGCTACACCGGAAATTCAACAAACCATCAACGCCGGTGTGGAAGTGGTTGGTGATATTGAATTATTTGTGCGTGAAGCGAAAGCGCCGATTATTGCGATTACCGGGGCAAACGGCAAAAGCACAGTCACGACATTAGTGACTGAAATGGCAAAACAAGCAGGGATTAAAGTCGGTATGGGCGGCAATATTGGGGTGCCGGTATTAAGTCTATTGAATGAAGAATATGAATTGTTTGTGTTGGAACTGTCCAGCTTCCAATTAGAAACCACTTCTTCTTTAAAAGCAGTCGCGGCAACCATTTTAAATATCAGTGAAGATCATATGGATCGTTACAATAACTCGGTGGAAGAATATCGTTTAGCGAAATTGCGTATTTACGACAATGCTGAGAATGTGATTGTAAACGGTGAAGATAGACTGACTTATCCGCTTGAAACGCAAGCGGTCAAAAAATTGATTCGTTTTGCAGAACATAATGCCGAGTACACTATGCGTAACGGTATTTTATATTCGGGTGATGATGCAATTATCCCAACCAAAGAAATGCTGATTTCAGGTCGTCATAATGAAATGAATGCGTTAGCGGCGATGGCATTAGCCGAAGCGGCGGGCATTCCGCGTGAAGGGATTGTAAAAGCATTGCAAGTGTACGGCGGTTTGGATCACCGTTTCCAAGCGGTCAAAACCAATGACGGCGTACGTTGGGTGAACGACTCAAAAGCAACCAATGTTGGTAGTACGGTGGCAGCACTTAACGGTTTACAAGTAGCGGGAACGCTTTATTTATTACTTGGTGGTGACGGTAAAGCGGCGGATTTTTCCGAGTTAAAACCACTTATCAATAAACCGAATATCGTTTGTTATTGCTTCGGTCAGGACGGTGCGCAATTAGCCGCATTATCAAACCAAAGCGTGTTGGTGGAAACTATGCAGCAAGCGATTGAACAAATCCGCCCGCAACTGAAAAAAGGCGATATGGTGTTATTGTCGCCGGCTTGCGCAAGCCTCGATCAATTTAAGAACTTTGAAGAACGTGGACACGTTTTTGTAAAATTAGCTCAGGAAGTAACCGCTTAATATGTTAGAAAGATTTAAGACAGAATGGGATAAATGGATACGATTAACACCGACTAATTCGCTATATGATCGCACATTGATTTGGCTGTTTTTTGGCTTATTAGTTATCGGTTTTGTGATGGTCACCTCGGCATCAATTCCGGTCAGTACCCGTTTAAATAATGATCCGTTTTATTTTGCGGTGCGTGATGGAATGTATTTAGCGGCGTCATTATTCGCCTTTGTGGTTGTGGTTCAAATTCCGACCGAAAGTTGGGAAAAACGTAACGTTGCCTTTTTCTTAATATCGTTACTGTTTTTAGTAGTCGTGCTGGTTTTTGGACGTAATGTTAACGGTGCGACACGTTGGATCCCGCTCGGGCCGATAAATTTCCAGCCGGCGGAATTGGCAAAATTAGCCATTATTTGTTATTTCGCCAGTTTCTATGTGCGTAAATATGATGAAATGCGTACCAAGCGTGCGAGCTTTATTCGTCCGATGGTGATTTTAGCTATTTTTGGTATTTTGTTACTGCTACAGCCGGACTTAGGTAGTACGTTCGTATTATTCGTATTAACGTTTGCTATGCTATTTATTATGGGGGCGAGAATTTTACAGTTCCTGTTCCTAGGTATTGCGGCGGCGATCTTGTTTGCCTTTTTGGTCCTGACATCCGAATATCGTCTTAAACGTGTTACCTCATTTATGGATCCTTTTGCGGATGCTTATGGTGACGGTTTCCAGCTTTCTAACTCGCAAATGGCATTTGGTCAAGGTGAGTTCTGGGGACAAGGCTTAGGTAATTCGGTACAAAAATTGGAATACTTGCCGGAAGCCCATACGGACTTCGTTATGGCGGTAGTTGGCGAAGAATTTGGATTTATCGGTATTGTCGCGATTGTGATCTTGCTCGTTTCTTTGGCGTTACGAGCGCTTAAAATCAGTAAAGATGCACTGAAATTGGAAGAACGCTTCCGTGGCTTTTTAGCTTTTGGGATTGCGATTTGGATCTTCTTACAAGGCTTCGTAAATCTAGGGGTCGCTTCAGGTTTACTACCGACCAAAGGTTTAACATTTCCATTAGTCAGTTATGGTGGATCCAGCTTAGTGATTATGTCGATTGCGATTGCGATTTTACTGCGAATTGATTACGAAAATCGCCTTGCTTTGATAGGGCATGCACAAATCAAGGAAATTTAAAGAAACAAGCGGTCGGAATTTGCAAAAAATTTGCAAAAACTGACCGCTTTCTTTTTCCGTAAATTGTCAATTTCCTGTACAATAACAACAATTTGTCTAAAAAATCTAATAAGTGAGCGATTACGCTCAAATTTTTGTAAAAGAGATCAAAATGACTAAAAAACTTCTTGTCATGGCAGGTGGAACCGGTGGCCATGTGTTTCCGGCAATTGCGGTTGCACGAGAACTGCAAAAACAGGGTTGGGAGATCCGTTGGCTGGGAACTCAAGATCGAATGGAAGCTGACCTTGTGCCAAAGCATGGTATTCCAATTGAGTTTATTCAAATTTCCGGATTAAAAGGAAAAGGTATTGGGGCATTGCTAAAAGCGCCTTTTGCCATTTTCAAAGCGGTGATGCAGGCGCGTAAAATCATTAAAAATTATCAACCTGATGCGGTGCTCGGTATGGGTGGATATGTATCTGGGCCGGGCGGCATTGCAGCGAAATTATGCGGCGTACCGGTTATTTTACATGAGCAAAATGCGGTTGCCGGTTTAACTAATGTTTGGTTATCAAAAATTGCTCGTCGTGTTTTACAAGCATTCCCGACCGCATTCCCAAATGCGGAAGTGGTGGGAAATCCTGTGCGTGAAGATCTTGCTCAGCTTGAAGCGCCAGAAATTCGTTTTGCCGAACGAGGTTATCCGATCAATATTTTAGTGATGGGCGGTAGCCAAGGCGCAAGAGTGATTAACCAAACCGTACCTGAAGCGGCTAAGCAACTTGGTCAAAATGTGTTCATTAGCCATCAAGTAGGAAAAGGCAATCTCAGTGGTGTGGAAGACATTTATCAAGCGACCGGTAACGGTATTGCCGCCGAATTTATTGACGATATGGCACAAGCCTATAACTGGGCGGATCTAGTGATTTGTCGTTCAGGCGCTTTAACCGTATGTGAAATTGCCGCAGCAGGTTTACCGGCAATTTTTGTGCCTTATCAACATAAAGATCGTCAGCAATATTTGAATGCGACTTATTTAGCGGATGACGGTGCGGCAATCATTATTGAACAACAAGATTTTACGGTAGAAAGTTTATTAAGTGCGTTACAGCCGTTAATTGCTGATCGCCAAAAGTTAACTGAAATGGCGATCAAAGCCAGAGCAAAAGCAACGCCTACAGCCGCTCAACGTGTAGCAGAAGTGATTATCGAACAAGCGAAATAGTTTTAAACGCAACCAACAAAAATATTTGGTTGTACAGATAGGAAAACAACAATGAAAAATTTCCAAGATAAAGTTAAAAAATTAGTGCCGGAAATGCGCCGTGTAAATCAAATCCATTTTATCGGTATTGGTGGTGCGGGCATGAGCGGTATCGCCGAAGTGTTATTGAATGAAGGCTACCAAATTTCAGGTTCGGATATTGCCGAAGGCCCTGTAACTAAACGTTTAGTTGAAGCGGGAGCAAAAGTTTTTATCGGGCATCAAGCGGAAAATATTATTGGTGCAAGCGTAGTCGTGGCTTCAAGTGCGATTGATGATACTAATCCGGAAGTAAAAGCAGCAAAAGAAGCTCGTATTCCAGTGATTCAACGTGCGCAAATGTTAGCGGAAATTATGCGTTTCCGTCACGGTATCGCTATTGCGGGTACTCACGGTAAAACAACAACCACCGCAATGATTTCGATGATCTATACCGAAGCACAATTAGACCCGACTTTTGTTAACGGGGGTTTGGTTAAATCGGCAGGTAAAAATGCGCATTTAGGTGCAAGCCGCTATTTAATTGCGGAAGCGGATGAAAGCGATGCGTCATTCTTACATTTACAACCGATGGTTTCGGTGGTAACGAATATCGAGCCGGATCATATGGATACTTACGGCGGTGATTTCGAGCAGATGAAAGCAACTTACGTAAAATTCCTGCGTAACTTACCGTTCTACGGTTTAGCGGTTATGTGTGCCGATGATGAAACCGTGATGGAAATTGCACCGCAAGTCGGTCGCCAAGTTGTGACTTACGGCTTTAGTGATAAAGCTGATTACCGTATCGAAGATTACCAACAAACCGGTTTCCAAGGTCACTACACGGTAGTTTGCCCGAACGGTGAACGTATTGACGTATTGTTGAATGTACCGGGTAAACACAATGCTCTGAATGCAACTGCGGCACTTGCGGTAGCGAAAGAAGAAGGCATTGGCAACGAAGCGATTTTATCTGCGCTTGCCGATTTCCAAGGTGCAGGCCGTCGTTTTGACCAATTAGGTTCATTTATTCGTCCGAACGGTAAAGTGATGTTAGTCGATGACTATGGTCACCATCCGACCGAAGTGGATGTAACGATTAAAGCGGCTCGTTCGGGCTGGGAAGATAAACGTGTTGTGATGATTTTCCAACCGCACCGTTATTCACGTACTCGTGATTTATTTGATGATTTCGTACAAGTGTTATCGCAAGTAGATGCGTTAATTATGCTCGAAGTGTATGCGGCAGGCGAAGCGCCGATCGTTGGTGCGGACAGTAAAGCGTTATGCCGTTCAATCCGCAATTTGGGTAAAGTCGATCCAATTTTAGTTTCAGATACCGATCAGCTTGGTGAAGTATTAGATCAAATTATCCAAGACGGTGATTTAATTCTTGCACAAGGCGCCGGCAGCGTAAGCCGTATTTCACGTGGTTTAGCAGAGAGCTGGAAAGCTTAATAAGCGGTAAGATTTGCAAAAAATTTTGCAAAATTAACCGCTTGTGAATCTTGAATTGAGTAGTAGGGGCACGATGCATTGTGTCCAAATTAAGAAAGGATAAAAAATGAGCATTAAAGATGAAAAAATTGCAGTGCTATTTGGCGGCGTTTCTCAAGAACGTGAAGTATCGCTAAATTCGGGCGCAGCAGTAACCGAAGCATTAAAATCACTAGGCTATAATGTAGAAGGTATTGATACTAAAGATTTCCCAATTGAAAAATTAAAAGAAAAAGGAATTCAACGCGTATTCAATATTTTACACGGCGGCATCGGTGAAAACGGTGTGTTACAAGGCGCATTAGAGCAAATGGGCATTCCTTATACCGGTTGTGGCGTAATGGCGTCAGCAGTAACTCTAGATAAATTCCGTACCAAATTAATGTGGCAAGCGGTTGGCTTACCAACAGCAGAAATGGTGGTTGTTCGCCGTGGTGAAGCGGTCGATTCCGAACAAATTATTGCAAAATTAGGTTTACCGGTATTTGTGAAACCTTCAAGCGAAGGTTCAAGTGTCGGCGTAACTAAAGTAAAAACGGTTGAGCAATTATTACCGGCGGTAGAAGAAGCGTTAAAGTTCGATTCAATCGTATTAGTTGAAGCTTTCTTGGCAGGCAAGGAATATTCCGTTCCTGTATTAGATGGTCAAGTATTACCGGCAGTACAAGTGATTCCGGATGGTGAGTTTTATGACTATCATGCGAAATATGTATCGGATAATACCCAATATGTCGTGCCGGCATTAAACGATGAACGCCAAGCGGAAGTAGCAAAATTAGTTAAAGCGGCTTACGATGTGGTTGGTTGTCGTGGCTGGAGCCGAATTGATGTGATGGAAGATGCAAATGGTCACTTTAATTTAGTTGAAGTGAATACTTGTCCGGGTATGACAAGCCATAGTATTTTCCCGAAATCTGCGGCAACGGTCGGTATTCCGTTTGAAAAATTAGTCGAGCGTGTATTGGAGTTAAGTGCCTAATGGTTTCTGTTTTACGCAAAAAAACGGCACCTTCGGTTCGTTTTAAGCCGTTAAAAGCAAAATCTTCAGCAAATCCCTTTAATCGGTTAGTATTAATTAAACCGTTGATTGTGTTATTATGCGTAATCTTCGCATTTATCGTTTATAGTAATTGGCATCATTGGTTGGAGAATTTAGATAAATCTCCGATTCGAGCTTATGCACTTACTCATAAAACTCGATTCACAACAAATGCGGACGTTCGGGAAACTTTATCGCAAAAGCCTGTTCTAAAAGGATATTTCGGCCAAGATATTCAACAAGTTAAAGAGAAATTACTTGGTATTTCTTGGGTGCGAGATGTGGTAGTCAGAAAGCTTTATCCTGATCGTTTAAGCATTACGTTAATTGAGCATAATCCAGTTGCTATTTGGAATAATACGAACTTTCTTTCTGAGCAGGGTGTGGTCTTTAGTTTACCCGCAGATCGAATGGATAAAACGGGACTTCCGGTACTTTATGGGCCCGATACAGAAGGAAAAGTTGTTCTAGATGCGTGGAGTAAAATTAAAGCGGACTTAAAAGCTCGAAATTTAGAGTTGCAATCCGTTGCAGTGGATAACAGAGGTTCTTGGACGATCACTTTATCAAATCATGTAGAGCTGCGCCTCGGTCGAGGGGAATGGACACCTAAAATCGACCGTTTTGTGACGATTTTTCCGGAAATTAATGTTCCTGAAGGACAAAGACTGGCTTATGTGGATCTGCGCTATGAACATGGTGCGGCTGTCGGTTTTAGTCCTGTACATCAATAATTCTTAGCAAGCATAATATAGTGATATGACAAAAATAGCAGAATCCAAAATAATTGTCGGTTTAGATATCGGCACATCAAAAGTTGTAGCTGTTGTTGGTGAAGTTTTGCCAGACGGCGTTATAAATGTGATTGGCTCGGGTGTTTGCCCAGCTAAAGGCGTTGATCGAGGCGGTGTTATTGATTTAGATGCCGCGGTGAATTCGATCCAACGAGCGATTGAACAAGCCGAATCAGTATCGGATTGCCAAATTATTGGTGTAACGCTTGCTATTTCTGGACAACATATCACTGCTTTAAATGAAAGCGGTACTGTGCCACTTGGTGGAACAGTAACGAATGAAGATATTGATTCTGCTATTCATATTGCGCGCTCAATTAAATTACCAGATGGATTAGAAACGTTACATATTATTCCACAGGAATATAAAGTAGATCGATTACCGGCAACGAAAAACCCTGTGGGGCTATCCGGTATGCGTTTACAAGCTCAAGCACATCTGATTGCTTGTCATCAAGATTGGTTACGCAATTTAAAAAATGCAGTAGAACGTGCAAAATTGAAAGTGGATAAAGTGGTCTTTTCGGGTCTTGCATCAAGTTATTCCGTATTAACCGAAGATGAGAAAGAATTAGGTGTCTGCTTAATTGATATCGGTGGCGGCACAATGGATGTTTTAGTTTATACAGATGGTGCATTACGTTTTAGTAAAGTGATTCCATTTGCTGGTAATAACGTCACTGATTATATTGCGCATGTATTTACGACTTCACGTAATGAAGCCGAAAGTATCAAAATGAATTATGGTAGTGCGATTAACCCTCCAACTCATAATGCTGAGAAAAAAATTGAGGTAGCTGGACTTGGCGGTCGAATGCCGAGAACCTTCACTAAGGCGCAAGTTGCGACAGTAACTTCACAATGTTATAGTGATTTATTGAAGGTGGTGGAGAACGAGTTAACTCAATTACGCCATGAATTGTTCCAAAAAGGCATAAAACAGGAATTAATTGCAGGTTTTGTGCTTACTGGTGGTGGTTCGCAAATCGAAGATATTGTAGAATGTGCAAGAAATATCTTCGGCTCTCAAGTAAGAGTTGGATATCCGTTAAATATTACAGGGTTAACGGACTATGTAAATAAACCACAATATGCAACAGTACTCGGTCTTTTACAGTATAGCCATTACAATTCTGACGAAAAGGGTAGCGGTGGTGAAATTGGTGAGAAAGTAGATACGCTCCTTGATGTTTTAGGCAGAGGCGTAAAGAAAGCTGTTAATTGGGCAAAATCGAGTTTTTAATAGTGTTGACGAGCAAGTTGGCACGTAGGGAGATGAAAAATGTTTGAACCTATTTATGAAACAACACAAGATGCGGTAATCAAGGTTGTTGGCGTCGGTGGCGGTGGCGGTAATGCGCTAAACCATATGGTTGACGGAAACCTAAATAACGAAGGTGTTGGTGGCGTTGAGTTTTTCTCAGTGAATACGGATGCGCAAGTATTGCGTACAAGTTCTGTTCGCCAAACCATTCAAATTGGTGCGAATATCACTAAAGGTTTAGGTGCTGGCGCAAATCCGAATGTAGGTCGTCAAGCTGCAGAAGAAGACCGTGAAGCATTATCTAATATGCTTGCAGGTGCGGACATGGTATTTATCTCTGCCGGTATGGGTGGTGGTACGGGTACTGGTGCGGCACCGGTTATTGCAGATATTGCAAAATCACAAGGTTCATTAACAGTTGCAATCGTAACGAAACCGTTCCGTTTTGAAGGTAACAAACGTATGAGCTATGCGGAACAAGGCATTCAAGAGCTGTCTAAACACGTAGACTCATTAATCATCATCCCGAATGATAAATTATTAAAAGTATTACCGAAAAATACGAAAATGATGGATGCTTTTAAAGCGGCAAATGATATTTTACGCAATGCCGTTTTAGGGATTACCGATATGATTACTTCACCGGGTTTAATCAACGTGGACTTTGCAGACGTGAAAACAGTTATGTCTGAAATGGGACGTGCAATGATGGGTACCGGTATTGCAGAGGGTGAAGATCGCGCAGAGCGTGCGGCGCATGATGCGGTAGCAAGTCCTCTATTAGAAGATGTTGATTTATCCGGTGCAAAAGGTATCTTAGTAAGTATTTCATCAGGTTTAGATATTGAACTTAACGAAGTTGATGTAATCATGGATTATATCCATAGCTTTGCAGCTCCAGATGCAACAATTGTATTCGGTACATCGGTTTACCCTGAAATGGAAGGTAAATTACGTGTAACTTTAGTAGCGACAGGTATTGGTCAAGCAGAAGAATTAACTTTACCAAGAACGCCAGTGTTGCAACAACAAGTTCAGCAGCAAGTTCAAGCTGCATATCAGCCACAGGCACAACCGGCTCAGCCAGCGTTTGCGCAGCCTCAGCAAGGTTATACTCAGCAACCTGCTCAATTTAGCCAATCGCAACCTGCGGCACCAAAACCACAACAAGTTGATTCTTCTCAAGTTTGGTCTCCGAACTCCATTCCAGGGTTTATGAGAAACGGTCAGTAAGATCGCCCAATATAGGGAATAAGGACAGAATAATGATTAAACAAAGAACGCTAAAACAAGCAACCAAAGTAACAGGTATCGGCTTGCACAGCGGTAAAAAAGTAACGTTAACGTTACGTCCTGCCCCAGCTAATACGGGGATTATTTACGCTCGTACAGATTTAGAGCCAGCAGTTTATTTTCCTGCAAGTGCGGAATCCATTCGTGATACGCAACTTTGTACTTGTATGATTAATGATGACGGTGTACGTATTTCAACGGTTGAACACTTAAATGCGGCAATGGCTTCATTAGGTTTAGATAACTTAATTGTTGAAGTAGATGCGCCTGAAATTCCGATTATGGACGGCAGTGCGAGCCCATTCATCTATTTATTATTAGATGCTGGTATTGAAGAGCAAGATGCACCGAAAAAATTCATCCGTATCAAAGAAACGGTACGTGTGGAAGAAGGTGATAAATGGGCGGAAATGAAACCTTATAGCAAAGGTTTAAAATTAGATTTCACTATTGATTTTAGCCATCCGATGATCAGCAAAGATGTGCGTAATTTCAAAATGGAATTATCTGCTGAAAACTTTATTCACAAAATCAGCCGTGCAAGAACTTTCACCTTTATGAAAGATGTTGAATATCTTCAATCAATCGGCTTAGCATTGGGCGGTAGCCTTGATAATGCGATTGTATTAGATGAATATCGTATCCTGAATGAAGAAGGCTTACGCTATAAAGATGAGTTAGTGAAGCACAAAATGTTAGACTCAATCGGTGACTTATTTATGTGTGGCTATAATATCCTTGGTGATTTTAGCGCATATAAATCAGGACACGGCTTAAATAACAAGTTATTACGTGCAATCCTCGCTAACGAAAATGCTTGGGAATTTGTAACTTTTGAAGATAAAGAACAAGCGCCACAAGGGTATCGTATTGGTGAACAAGTCTTTATTTAATAGTAAGATTAATTAGTTTGAAAATCCTCGTTGATGAAAATCAGCGAGGATTTTTTTATGGCAAGCGGTCGGATTTAGCAAAAATCTTGCAAAAATACTTTACTGTTTAAAAAAACAGTTATAGTATATATCTATACAGGATATATTTTTACAGGTGTTTTATGCTCACTCAATTAACGGTTAATAATTTTGCGATTGTTCGTCACTTAACGTTAGAACTGAATGAAGGAATGTCGGTCATTACTGGCGAAACCGGTGCCGGTAAGTCCATTGCGATTGATGCGTTAAGCCTTTGCCTCGGCTATCGTTCGGAAAGTAGCATGATTCGTAATGGTGCAGATAAAGCGGATATTACCGCAACTTTTATTATGCAACCGACTAGCCCTGCTTATTCGTGGCTACAGCAACACGAGTTGTTAGATGAAGATAACCCGCAAGAATGTATTTTACGCCGTATGATTAATCAAGAAGGGCGTTCTAAAGCATTCGTGAATAATCGCCCGTTACCAATTTCTCAACTGCGAGAGTTAGGCCAATATCTGATTCATTTGAATGGGCAGCACGCACCGCAATTATTATTAAAAAGTGAGTATCAGTTGGAGGTATTGGATAACTATGCAGGTATCCATAGCTTGTTGAATGAAATGAGTAGCCAATACTATTGTTGGAAGAAATTACATCAGCAAGTTAAAAACTTTCGCCAACAATGCCAAGAGAATGAAGCTCGTAAACAGCTATTGCAATACCAAGTGGATGAGCTAGATGAGTTCGCGATTAAGCAAGGTGAATTTGAGGAAATGGAAGAAACGCATAGCCGATTATCCAATTCAGAAGCATTAACCGCATTATCCCAAGGGGTGACAGATTTACTGAGCGAAAATGAATTAAATGTCGATTCAATGTTATATAAGGCAATTCGTCATTTAGAAGATTTAGTCGAAGTTGATTCACGTTATCAATCAGCACTAAATATGCTAAATGAATCACTTATTCAAGTTCAGGAAGCTAGTTCTGAAGTAAGTGATTTAGCCAGCAAAATAGAGCAAGATCCGGATTTATTAAATGAATTAGATGGACGTATCAGTAAAACGATTCAATTAGCTCGCAAGCACCATGTATTGCCGGAAAACTTATGGCAACATCATTCGCTACTCCAAGATGAATTACAAAAGTTGGTGGATTTTGCCGGAAATGAAGAACAGTTAATAGCAGAGGAGCAAACCGCTTACCAGCAATCCATTCAGTTGGCTGAGCAAATTTACCAAAAGCGTCTTGAGGCAGGTAAAAAATTAGCGGAGCAAGTGACCGCACAAATCAAACATCTTTCAATGGAAAACGGTGAGTTTTTTATTGATGTACAACACGACGGTAAAAAGCTATCGAGTAACGGAGCTGATGCTGTTGAATTTAATTTGCGCAGTAATTTAGGGCAACAGGCTCAGCCGTTAGCCAAGATAGCTTCCGGTGGTGAGTTATCCCGTATTTCCTTGGCGGTACAGGTGTTGACGGCAAATAAATTATCCACACCGACAATTATTTTTGATGAGGTAGATGTTGGGATTAGCGGCCCGACAGCAACCACAGTTGGTAAGCTGTTACGCCAATTAGGTAAGAAATGTCAGGTACTTTGTGTAACCCATTTGCCGCAGGTGGCAAGTTACGGTCATCACCATTTCAATGTACAAAAGTATGTGGAAAATAATCAGACGGAAACTCAAATGTCGCTATTAACTCAAGCGGAACGAGTCCAGGCCTTAGCAAGATTATTAGGCGGAAGTAAGATTACTGATGCGGTGCTTGCTAATGCACAGGAGATGTTAGACTTAGTTGAATAATATCAGCGAATAAAATAAAAATAAGCGGTCGTTTTTAAGAGAACAAAGCAATTTTTGCAAAGCTTTCATCAAAAACGACCGCTTGTTGCTATGATTCGTTAGTATAAATCAGCTATTTTCTGAAGTATTAAATAAACTGAGTTAAATCAATCACTTTATCGCAGCTTTTCTCAATTAAATATGGATCATGGCTAACAATCACTAATGCACATTTGCGTTGGCGACATTGATTGATTAATAACTCAATCGTCTCTTTTTGCGTGATCGGATCTAAGCGAGAAGTCACTTCATCGGCAAAAAGTAACACCGGCTCAAGCAATAATGCACGTAAGATCGCAACACGTTGCAATTCACCACCTGAGACGTTTTCTGCATTACGGGTGAGAATTTCCGGAGAAAGAGCCAGTTGTTGCAGTAAAGTTGGAATTTGCGAACGATCTAACTTATGTTTATTAACCACGTCATCCAAAAGTGTTTGTAAACTGACTGTCGGTGCAAAGGCTTCCGGTGGATCTTGGTACAGTTTCAATACCTGGTGTTTTTTATGTTGCTGGCTGTGCCAAATTACTTCGCCTGATTTAGGCTTAAGCAAACCACATAACACATCAGCGAGCGTACTTTTGCCGATACCGCTATGTCCGACAACACCTAAGATTTCGCCTTGGTGTAAGTCAAATGAAAGTTCGCTGAAAAGTGTTCGTTTACCTCGTGCAACACTCAGATGTTTTACCGAGACAAGCGGTTGATTTTTTGCAAAATTTTGCGAATTTTCGACCGCTTGCCAATGTTTCGGATCGGCGGCAATCAAGGCTTTGGTGTACGAATGTTGCGGGTTAGCAAGCGATGTTTCCGCAGCACCTTTTTCTAATAACTGCCCTTTTCTCATCACTAAGATTTCGCCACCTAATTGTTCGGCAACTTCAATATCGTGTGTGATAGTGAGCAAACCGCCTTGATTCTGATAAGTCTGTTTTAGTAATTGGATCACATTGGTTTTGCTTTTTTGATCGAGCCCTTTGGTTGGCTCATCAGCTAATAAAATTTTACCGCCGGCTGCCGTAGCGACAGCGAAAGAAGCTCGTTGAGCCATACCGCCGGAGAGTTGGTGCGGATATGCAGTTTCCCATGCTTTTAAGCCCAAATGCTCAAGAGTGTTTGTTCCTTCGGTTTTTGCCGCTTGTTTATCTTTTTTAGCTACGAAGAAAAAACTTTCCCAAAGCTGTTTACCAATCGTCATAATTGGGTCAAGAGAACGGCGAGGCTCTTGTGGCAACATTACCAAGGTTTTACCCCAAAGCGATTCTAGCTGTGTGTTTTCGGTTTTGCTATTTTCTACAAAAATTTGACCGCTTGCTTCAAGTCCTTCTGGCAAAGCACCCATAATTGCCTGAATTAACAGGCTTTTCCCTGAGCCGGTTTCACCGAGAATCGTGATATTTTTACCTTGTTCTAGCGTTAAACTTATCGGCTCAACTAAGGTTAAACCTGTGCTAGTTTTTACTCCAACATTCTCAATGCGTAATAGTGCCATTATTTTACTCTCCCTGATAAAAGTTGAAGGCTGAGAACCATTAAAAAGACAGCAATCACCGGCTGCATAAAGATCCAAGGGGCTTCATAATAGTAAGGAAATAATTCAGTCATCATTAAACCTAATTCAGCTGTAGGTGGACGTAGTCCCACATTCACAAAACCGAGTGTTGCCAATGCCAGAATGGCATTACCTAGCGAGAAAGCGCTTAGGGTTACAATAAGCGGTAGTAAACGTGGTAAAAGATGGCGTTTAAAGCTATAAACTAATCCCATTCCCATTAAGCGAGAAGATTCGATTTCAGCACTGGAAGCTAGAGTTTGACTGACCGCTCGAATCACACGGAAAAACTCCACCCACATCACTAAAGCGATACCTAAATAAAGCGTCCAAAATGACCCTGGGGACAATGAAGCAAATAATAGAATGAGTAATAAGCCGGGGAGAGCCATCACTAAATCGCAAATAAAGCTGAATAGTCGATCCACCCATCCACCGAAAAAGCCGGCTAGAATACCAAATACCAGCCCGGCAACTAATGCACAAAATACACTAAAAAGAGATAGACCGAATGATAAACGAATCGCCGAAGCAAGGCGGGCTAGCATATCTCGCCCGAGGTGATCCGTGCCAAACCACGCAAGTTCACCAGGTTTGGCGAGAATCGTTGTCAGATCTTGGAAGCCAATATCCATTGGATAAAAATAGGGCTGTAAAAAGGCAAAAGCAAGCAACACGGCAAGAATCGCTGCACCGACTTTTTGGCTGAATGTCATTTTATTCATTATTATTCTCCATGACGTTTATTAGTAATTCGAGGATCAATCCATGCACTTAGCATATCTGCACACATATTTAACAGGACAAATAAACCGCCCATCACGAGAGAAGTACCTTGGATCATTGGCACGTCTCTAGCAATAACGGCATGCACTAAGGCGTGTCCACTACCTGGCCAAGCGAAGAGACTTTCTACTACAACCACTCCTTCAATCAAATAAACCAGCTGTACGGCATGGTAAGCAATTACTGGAATAGCGATATTGCGGATACCGTGGCGAGTAAAAGTTTGCCATTTTGAAAGCCCTTTTAAACGAGCGAATTGGTAATATTCGGATTGTTTTACCTGTAACATTGCCGCACGAGTAACACGTACCGAAACGGCACTCAGCCCTAATGCGAGCGTAAATGCCGGTAAAACAAAATGTTGCCATTTCCCGTAACCGCCGGCTGGTAGCCAGTGTAATGTTGCCGAAAAGAGCGTAATTAGTCCGATGGCGATAATAAATGCTGGTACGGAACGAAACAGAGTGCTAAATACGAGGGTGAAGCGGTCAAAAAAGCCATTTTCTTTGCGAGCGGCAAGCACACCAAGAATCGGACCAATCATAATTGCCATAACGAGCGCAACAATAGCAAGACTAAGTGTATGCCCGAATTGATGGGCAATTTCGTTCCAGACTAAATCTCCGGTAACTAAGGATTTACCTAAATTAAGTTGTAAAAGGTCGAGTAACCAGCTTCCGTAGCTTTGCCACCACGGTTGGTCTAGTCCTAATTCGGCGCGTACTAATTCGGCAGCAGCACTATCAGCTTGATCATAACCGTAACGACTTGCCGCTATACGATAAGCCATATCCCCCGAGAGCTGTCGAGTCAGAATAAAAGTGAGAGTACCAACCGACCAAACCACTAAAATAATTTGCAGTAGTCGTCTAAAAATAATATTAAGCATATTTCTAACCATGAATTCATTAAAAAACACGGAAATTTGCCCAAGAGTCTGTGCTGTTTTCCGTGTTTTAAACGCTAATTTGATAATGTTATTTTGTAAGTCTTTCTAAAAAGAATCTTCTTTCGAATGGGTCGAGTGTAACGCCTTTCAACTCATTATGTGTAGCCACATTTTGCTGATAATACACTACCGGAATAATCGGCAACTCATCGTGAATGATTTGGCTAACAGTTTGCTTTAACTGTTTAGCTTGTTGCGGATCACGTTCTGTTTCGATTTTCTCTAAGGTTTGCGCCAATTGGTCGTTGCTCCAGTTCATCACACCCCAATCACTACCGCCTTTGGCATAATCTTGCACGATTACACCGAATGGATCGATAGTTTTACCATAGTTCAGCGCATATAGCGCCATTTCTAAGCTACCGTCTTTATGACCGGCAGGGATTTCACTAAAGTTTCCGACCGATACATTTACATCAATTCCGATTTGTTTCCATTGTGCTTGTAAAATAGTCGCAATAATCGGCAATTCCGGACGATCCGAGAAGGTTCTTAAAGTAAAGCTGAATGGTTTTCCTTCTTTATTGGTTAATTTGCCTTCATCATTAAATTGGTAGCCGGCCGAGATTAAATTTTGTTTAATTGTTGCAATATCAACAGTTTCATCTTTACTTTCCACACGCCAATCAGCAAAGGCTTTCGGTAGAATTTGATCCGCTATGCCATCTTCGATTTTTAAAACTTGTTCAGCAATCGCTTTACGATTGATTGCCTGTGAAAGCGCTTGGCGAATTGCTAAGTCTTTAAAAAACGGTTTTGCCACATCCATTTTCATTTGAATAGTACGAGCGATAGAACCAGTGGTGACAGTCAAATCAGGATTAGTTTTTAAACGTGCGACACTCGCCGTATCTAAGTTAAACACTAATGAACTTGCATCGCTTTGAGCCATTAATACACGCGTTTCGCTACGGCTGCTTGCTAAATAATTGGCATGAATAACTTTTGGTTTTTCTCCCCAATATTGTTCAAAGCGAATAGCCTCTATTTTTTGTGGTGCTTCAATTTTATTTGCTTTAAATGCACCTGTTCCAATTAATTTAACAACTTCATTTTTTTCATTAAATGATTCTTCAGCTAAAATAATTGTTGAATAATGTGTTAAAAATGCAGGGAATGGTACAAAAGATTTTGTTAATTTAAATTTTAATTGATTCTGATTTAAAACATTAATTTCTTTAATAAATGCCTTTTTTAGAATGCTTGGTTGATTCATTACTAAATTTAAATTCTTTACAACAATTTGAGCATTTAATTTTTCGCCGTTATGGAAGGTGGCATCTCGTAAGGTGAAAGTCCATTCCGTTGCATCTTTATTGCTTTTCCATTCAGTCGCAAGCCCAGGGATTAACTCTCCTTTTTCATTTGCTTCAACTAAGGTCTCTGCTAAGTTCATTCGCTGGAAAATAACACCGGATTGAGTCGGGTGTAAGCTATTTAGCTCCCAAGGCGCAATAACGGTAACTTGTGTTAACTCATTGTTTTTTAATTCATTTGTTTCAGTTTTTTTAGTGTCTTGTTGGATGTTTTGAGAAACCGATTTATCTTCACAACCCACAGTAAATAGTGTAGTTGCAAGTAATGGGAACAGCCATTTTTTCATTATAATTTCCTTTTAATTTAGTCAAGTATTTTACAGATATGGCGCTGATTCTATCATAAATCCATAAAAAAAGTAGTTATTTGTTTTGTAAAGATAGCCAAGCAAATCCGATGTGTAATAAAGAATATATTTTTATAGTGGAGATCCGATTAGTTAGTAAATATAGATTAAAAGGTATATATTCATTTAGTTCTTTATTAGATTATTTATCTAAATAAGATTGAATGTTGTTTACGATTAATTTGATAAAGAATGAATGAAATTTAACTGAAAGAAATCAAATTCCTTAATTTGAGGTGGGAATATGTATGTAAATAAAAAAATGAGTAAAACGATAATTGCATTAGCTTTATCGTCTCTTTATACAACATCAATGGCAAATGAATTAACAACGGCAACGGTTACTGCCGATAACTTAAATAAAGTTATTCAGATAATAATTTAAATCTTGCTGCACAAGGAAATACATTAAATATTTCTTCTGCTGATAATGTAGTATTTTCATCAGTACGTACTACAACATTAGGTAGCGATGCAATTAATACAACTCAAATTAATACAGGTTCTATTACTGCATCAGGTGCGGTAAATGCAACTCAAATTAATACTGCTTCGTTAACAGCTGCAGGAGCAGTAAATGCAACGCAAATCAATACGGCTGGTCTTACGGCCTCAGGCGCAGTAAATGCAACAAAAGTAAACACAATTGCCTTAACAGCTTCAGAAGCGGTTAATTCTGCACAGGTAAATGCGTTGAATGTTGCAGCAAATGTTGTAAATGCGACAACTTCAAATACGAATCGCTTAAATACTTTTACTGTAAGTACCAATGAAATTGATGCAAAAACAGTTAATAGCACACAAGTAAACACCGACTCAATTACAGCAAGAGCGGCAGTAAATGCAACACAAATTAACACCGCTTCATTAACAGCGTCAGATGCAGTAAATGCAACACAAATTAATACAGCATCATTAACAGCATCAAATGCGGTGAATGCAACGCAAATTAATACGGCATCGTTAACTGCTTCAAATGCAGTAAATTCACAAAAAGTGAATGCGGAAAACGTGAAATCCACAACAGTTGATGCGAAAGCGGTAAATGCAACGCAAGTAAACACCGACTCAATTACAGCAAGAGCGGCAGTAAATGCGACCCAAATTAACACAGCGTCATTAACGGCATCAGATGCGGTAAATGCGACACAAATTAATACAGCATCATTAACAGCATCAGATGCGGTGAATGCAACGCAAATTAATACGGCATCGTTAACTGCTTCAAATGCAGTAAATTCACAAAAAGTGAATGCGGAAAATGTGAAATCAACAACAGTTGATGCGAAAGCGGTAAATGCAACGCAAGTAAACACCGACTCAATTACCGCGAAAGCGGCAGTAAATGCAACACAAATTAACACCGCTTCATTAACAGCGTCAGATGCAGTGAATGCAACACAAGTTAATACAGCATCATTAACGGCTTCAAACGCAGTGAATGCAACAAAAGTAAATGCGGAAAAAGTTAATACAAATTATTTGGCAGCATCAGGTATCATTGATGCTGCCCGTGTTAGAACGGGGTCATTAGCGGCTTCAGGTGTGATTGATGCAGCACGTATCAGAACCGGTTCATTATCTGCTTCGGGAATTGTTGATGCAGCTCGTGTAAGAACAGAATCATTAGCGGTTTCAGGTGTGCTTGATGCGAATAGAATCCGTACGGCAAGTTTCTCTTCAAATACTGTTAATACAGATAATTTACACGTAGTAAATACGATTAATGTTGCGGATGGGCCGAAAATTAGCTCAAACGGTATTACTAATTTAGCTGCTGGTGATATTTCTGAATTCAGTACAGATGCAATCAATGGTGGACAGCTATATCAAATTTTAGTGAGTAATGCATTACTTTATTATCCAAACATTGCTCCTTCAGAGTTAGTAAGTAACACGGGTTTAACAAGTGAAACGGAGAATACTGAAGCAGCGCCTAGAAGTAGCCGTAGCAGAAGATCATTAGATAGTTTTGAGGATTTCAGCGCAGATCCTGAATTAATGACGATGACAGTAGATCCGGTAAACCTTGTTCTGGAAAGTGTAGATAGTGCTACGGCGGAAGCATTCCTTGAGACATCAGCCGTCGTATCTACTGCAGATATAGCAACCTCTGCACGTGTAAATGCAGATCAAATTGTTGCAGGTACAACAGACGTCGCTCGTGTAAATGTAGATCAAATTAATGGCGGTACGGGTAATATTTCTCGTGTAAATGCAGATCAAATTGTCGGTGGTACAGGTAATATTTCAAATGTAAATGCGGATTTATTAGTTGCAGGTACAGGTAACATTTCAAATGTAAATACTGATTTATTAGTTGCAGGTACAGGTAATATCGCTCGTGTAAATACTGATCAAATTATTGCAGGCTCTTCTGAGATTGCACGTATTGATAGTAATGTAATGAATGCTAACCAAGCAATTGCAACGACTTCACTTGGTGTGACAAACGGTCCGGAACTTACGGCGGCAGGTATTGATGCGGCAGATAAAGTAATTAGTAATGTTACAGCCGGCACAAACAGTACAGATGCGGTAAATAAAGCACAACTTGATGAAAAAGCAGATAAATCAACCGCTTATACCTTCAACGTAAGCAACAATGAAGCAGCGTTAAGTTCTGATGCGTTAGCGGATACTTGGACATTGGAACAAGGCGATAGCTTAACCTTTGGTGCGACTTCAGATCTAAATGTGACTACAGACGGTCAAGGTAAAGTGGTATATGGCTTATCTGATGAAGTGAAATCGAAGATTGATACGGCAGCGGCAGCAAATAAAGGCGTGAATGTTTCAACTAAAGCGGCAGATGGTAAAGTTACTACCCATAATGTGAAATCGGGTGAAACGGTAGCGGTACATTCAGGTAAGAATATTGCAATCACTCAAAATGCGAATACGATTACTGTAGCAACTATCGATAATCCGACTTTTGCGAAAGTAACGGCTGATTCGGTTTCAGTTAAGAATGGCCCAACGATTGATAGCAACGGCATTAATATGAATAACAAACGTATTACTAATGTTGCGGATGGTGTTGAAGCAGGCGACGCAGTAAATGTGCGCCAGTTAAATCAAACGCGTAATGATTTTGACAAACGTTTAAATCGTTTAAATAAAGATCGTAAGGCTGGCACGGCATCAGCAATTGCAACCGCAGGTTTATTACAAGCACCGGCAGGTCAATCAGGTGTAACGGCTGCAGTGGGTCAATATGAAAGCCAAAGTGCGGTAGCGGTAGGTTACTCACAATCTCTACCAAGTGGTGTTGGCGTGAAAGTGTCTTTCAGTGCGAATACACGTAAAGAGCTTGGCGGTTCTGTCGGTATGGGTTACTTCTGGTAATTTATACTTTGAATCAGGTATAAGAAAAATGCGACCTTAAGGTCGCATTTTTTACTTAAATCAAGCGGTGATTTTTTGCAAAAAATTTGCAAAATTTGACCGCTTGTTTTCGATTAATGTTCACGTGTTTTGAAGAACTCAACGTCCGGATAGCGTTCTTGCGCCAGATTTAAGTTCACCATCGTCGGAGCGATATAAGTCAAGTTATCACCACCGTCTAACGCAAGGTTTTGTTCGTTTTTACGTTTGAATTCTTCGAATTTCTTCGCATCCTTACATTCAACCCAACGGGCAGTTGCTACGTTTACCGCTTCATAAATCGCTTCCACGTTATATTCGGTTTTCAGACGAGAAACCACCACGTCAAACTGAAGTACACCGACTGCGCCTACAATCAAGTCATTGTTCATTAATGGGCGGAACACCTGTACTGCACCTTCTTCCGAAAGTTGCACTAAACCTTTTAACAATTGTTTTTGCTTGAGCGGATCTTTCAAACGAATACGGCGGAATAGCTCCGGTGCAAAGTTTGGAATCCCGGTAAATTTCATTACTTCACCTTGGGTGAAAGTATCGCCGATTTGGATTGTGCCGTGGTTATGTAAACCGATAATATCGCCGGCATAGGCTTCTTCAGCGTGTGAACGATCGCCCGCCATAAAGGTTAAGGCATCGGAAATCACGACATCTTTGCCGATACGTACGTGTTTGAGCTTCATACCTTTTTCGTATTTGCCTGATACAACGCGCATAAATGCCACTCGGTCACGGTGTTTCGGATCCATATTCGCTTGGATCTTAAATACGAAACCTGAGAATTTTTCTTCACTAGATTCTACCGTACGCACGTCGGTTTGACGTGCTTGCGGTTTTGGCGCCCATTCGGTTAACCCATCTAGGAAATGATCCACACCGAAGTTACCTAATGCGGTACCGAAAAATACTGGTGTGAGTTCGCCGTTGATAAATGCTTCGTGATCAAATTCGTTTGATGCACCTTGTACCAATTCTAATTCTTCACGTAACTGGTTCGCTAAATCATCGCCGACTGCAGCATCAAGTTCAGGGCTGTTTAAGCCTTTTACGATACGCACTTCTTGAATGGTTGAGCCTTGACCTGATTGGTAAAGATAGGTTTCGTCTTTCGCAATATGATATACGCCTTTAAATAATTTGCCGCAACCAATCGGCCAGGTAATCGGCGCACAACGAATTTTTAGGACGCTTTCAACCTCGTCCAATAATTCCATCGGATCACGGATATCACGGTCGAGTTTATTCATAAAGGTTAAAATTGGTGTATCACGCAGACGAGTCACTTCCATTAATTTGATCGTACGTTCCTCAACACCTTTTGCGCTGTCGATAACCATTAAACAGCTATCTACTGCGGTTAGTGTACGATATGTATCTTCAGAGAAGTCTTCGTGTCCGGGCGTATCCAATAAATTAACTAAACAATCATTGTAAGGAAATTGCATGACAGACGTAGTAATAGAGATACCACGTTGTTTTTCCATTTCCATCCAGTCGGATTTTGCGTGCGCGCTTGAGCCTTTGCCCTTAACCGAGCCGGCTGTTTGAATGGCATTTCCGTAAAGTAAAACTTTTTCGGTAATCGTAGTTTTACCCGCATCGGGGTGAGAAATAATCGCAAAGGTGCGACGCTTATTAACTTCTTGTGGGTATGACATGCTTTTCTCTAGATTAAAATTGAAACAAAAAGGTGGACGAGCCACCTTAAAAATATTGAGCTATTTTCGCTGATTTATGGGTTTAGGACAACCTAAGTATGCAAATTTATTCAAATTGAGTGACAAGTAGCCCAATTTGCTTCAAAATTTATAGAAAACGAATAATTATTATTTGATGTGTGATTGTAAGGAGGTATGAATGGAATGGTTTATGTATGTGCTACGCCATACGTTTGATTATTCTGGAAGAGCAAGACGCTTAGAGTTTGCTTGGTTTATTTGGATTTATGAAGCAAGTAGCCTATTAATTTGGTTTTTGGCAAAAGTATTATTTGCATTACGTTTACCGCATATAGCTGACGCCTTTAATTTTGTTAATTATGCTTTAGATATTTTGTTGCTATTACCGCTGATGAGTGTAACGGCAAGACGCTTACATGATTTAGGTTATTCTGGTTGGTGGCAATCATTGTTGGTTATTGTAAATACCTCACTGTGTGTTCTCACATTTATGCCGGATGAAATTATCGAAGCGGTATCTTCTTCTCAAAAAGGCGGATTATTTATGATGGTCAGTCTCGTGATTGTTTTTGCATATTTCTTATACCTAACATTCAAAGATGGGCAGCCATTTACTAATCGATTTGGTAAAAGTCCTAAATATTCAGTATTAAACCAATACTCATAATTTAATAAGATAAAAGGAGAACTTGATGAATTGGTGTTTATTCGCATTAAAACGAAGTTTTAACTTTACCGTTCGAGCTAGACGTAGAGAATATGGTTGGTTTTATTTAATCAATATTTTGATAGCTATTATATTAAATATCTTAGTTGGTGTTTGTTTTGCTATTGGACTAGAAAATGTTGCAAACGGATTAACAATCCTGTTATACCTCTACCAATTTGCGATATTTATTCCTTCGATAAGTGTCACGACTCGACGTTTACACGATTTAGGTTGGTCTGGTTGGTGGCAGTTATTACCTTATGTGATTGTTATTATTTTAAGTATTGCAACAGTCTTCTCTTTAGATCAAGAATTGGGGTCGATTAGTGATGTTGAATATTCCTTATATTTTTTGACACTTGCAAGTATAGGATGTATATGGATTTTTATACTGTTTTTAATGCTTAAAGATGGTCAACGTTTCACAAATAAATACGGTGAAGATCCGAAAGCGGTTAAAAATGGCAGTGAAGTAGCAAATTCTTTAGCAGTATAAATTCAACTAAAAAAGGGCATTTTCCTTGTAGAAAATGCCCTTTTTGCCTACAATAACGACTTTTCATTTTAGGGCTTTTCCCTGTTAATCGAATAGGACAGAGAATGTCACAAATTAAACTTATCGTTGGATTAGCTAACCCAGGGGCGAAATACGAAGATACTCGTCACAATGCCGGTGAATGGCTAATTAATGAAATTGCTCGTCAATTTAATGTCAGCTTAAAAGAAGAAGCTAAATTTTTTGGAAAAGTCGCAAAAATTAATACGGCGGGCGGCGAGGTTCGTTTGCTTGTGCCGACCACTTTTATGAATTTAAGCGGTAAAGCGGTTGGCGCTTTAGCGAATTTCTATCGTATTAAACCGGAAGAAATTTTAGTCGCTCATGATGAATTGGATTTACCGCCGGGCGTAGCGAAAATTAAGCAAGGTGGCGGTCATGGCGGTCATAACGGTTTAAAAGATATTATTGCCAGCCTTGGTAACAGTAATAATTTTTACCGTGTGCGTATTGGTATCGGGCATCCGGGCAGTAAAGAATTGGTTGCCGGTTATGTATTAGGTAAACCAAGCCCGCAGGATCAAGAAAAAATTAATGCGGCGGTGGATGAAGCCGGTCGCTGTGTAGATGTTCTATTTAAAGACGGTGTGACGAAAGCAACCAATCGTCTCAACGGTTTTAAAGCATAATATTATTTGTCACGGAAGAATGCTTGATGGCATAAACAAGCGGTTATTTTCTTTTAGAAATTTGCAAATTTTTAGCAAAATCAGACCGCTTGTCATTTTCAATATTCTTCTGTGTATTCCGTGAAAATTAAGAGGAAATTATGGGATTTAAATGTGGTATCGTGGGTTTACCGAACGTAGGTAAATCAACTCTTTTCAATGCGTTAACCAAAGCGGGTATTGAAGCGGCTAACTATCCGTTCTGTACGATCGAACCGAATACGGGTGTTGTACCAATGCCGGATCCTCGCTTAGACGCATTAGCGGAAATCGTGAAACCTGAGCGTGTACTTCCAACCACGATGGAATTCGTGGATATTGCAGGTCTAGTAGCCGGTGCAAGTAAAGGTGAAGGTTTAGGCAATAAATTCTTAGCCAATATTCGTGAAACGGATGCGATTGGTCACGTAGTGCGTTGTTTTGAAAATGACGATATCGTACACGTTGCCGGTAAGATTGATCCGGCGGATGATATTGAAATCATCAATACTGAACTTGCGTTAGCGGATTTAGACAGCTGTGAGCGTGCAATTCAACGTTTACAAAAACGTGCGAAAGGCGGTGATAAAGAAGCGAAATTCGAATTATCGATTATGGAAAAAATCTTACCGGTGCTTGAAAATGCCGGTATGATTCGTTCTGTTGATTTAGATAAAGACGAATTACACGCGATCAAAGGTTATAACTTCTTAACCTTAAAACCGACAATGTACATTGCGAACGTGAACGAAGACGGCTTCGAAAATAACCCGTATTTAGATCGCGTACGTGAAATCGCTGAAAAAGAAGGCGCAGTAGTTGTGCCGGTATGCGCTGCGATTGAATCGGAAATTGCTGAATTAGATGACGAAGAAAAAGTCGAGTTTTTACAAGACTTAGGCATTGAAGAGCCGGGCTTGAACCGTGTAATTCGTGCTGGCTACCGTTTATTAAACTTACAAACATACTTTACCGCAGGTGTAAAAGAAGTACGTGCTTGGACCGTTTCTGTTGGTGCAACCGCACCAAAAGCGGCGGCAGTTATTCACACTGACTTCGAAAAAGGCTTTATTCGTGCGGAAGTGATTGGTTATCAAGACTTTATTGATAATAAAGGCGAAGCTGGTGCGAAAGAAGCGGGTAAATGGCGTTTAGAAGGGAAAGATTATATCGTACAAGACGGCGATGTAATGCACTTCCGCTTTAACGTGTAATTTGCAAAAAATTATGTAAATTTGACCGCTTGTGGCATACCGCAAGCGGTTATTTTTTAACGGAAATTTACATTATGGAACTTAAACTACCGCCTCCGTTATTGTTTGTGTTTTGTTTGTTGTTGATTTACTTACTACCAAGTGGCGAGCATTATCCATTGCCTCAATGGCTCGGTTTTTTATTTGCTGGAGTCGGCATCGCAGTAAGCGTTGCAGGGCTTTATGCGTTGAAACAAGCAAAAACAACGATTAGCCCTGTTACGCCACAGCAAAGTTCACAATTGGTTACTTGGGGTATTTATCGCTTTAGCCGTAATCCGATGTATCTTGGATTAATGTTTTTGCTTATTGCATGGGCAGTATGGCTTAATAGATATTTTGCTTCACTGGTGATTATTGGATTTGTGTACTATTTAAATCGGTTCCAAATTAAATCGGAAGAGCGAGCTTTACAGAAAAAATTTGAGGAAAGTTTTACCCAATATTGCCGGCAAGTACGGCGTTGGCTTTAGTTATATAAGAAAAAAGCCCTGAACAGGTTGTTCAGGACTTTTAACTTTAATTCTGCAGATTATTTAAATTCATAACGATGAATTGTTTTTAAATCCGGATCTTTATGCTCATAGTTATCTGACACGTTTACTCGTGCACCAACAGCAGCATGAGAATCATATTCACGAGTCATGGTAACTACTTCACCATTATCTTTACGAACAGTGAGTTCTACGACATCTTTAGAAAGATCTTTAGAACTTAATACAGTTGCATTACCTTTATCTGAGTAAAAGTCTTGCGTACAAGCTGCAAGTGCAACTGTCGCTAATACAGCGAGAGAGAATTTTTTCATTATGCAATATCCTTAAAAAAGATAGATTAAAGAACAGATACGTTCAGGTCTGAGTTTGAACCTACGATTCGAACTCGTTTACCCGGTACGAAACCTTTTTCTTTTTTCTGAACGACAACAATTTCCTTGCCATCATCTTTGCGAATCACCATTTCTAATGAAGAAACCTGAGTCGCTTTTTCTTCAACGGTATTACCGATAAGTGCACCGGCAACCGCACCAACTGCTGTTGCTACTGCACGACCGCTACCACCACCGATTGTTGAGCCGGCTACGCCACCAAGAACGCCACCACCAACAGTTCCTAATACACCTTGGTTATCTGCTTGGATTTTTACGTCACGTACAGAAACAATGGTGCCATAGCTAATTGAACGCGCTTCTTTCGCTTGGTTTGAGCTATATACGCTACCGCTATAAATATCGGTATTTGCACAACCTACGAGAGTTAAACTTGCCATTAAAGCTGCTGCGAAACTTAATTTTTTCATATTATTCTCCAATGAAAAATTGCTCAGAAATGACTTTCTGAACAAATCACCTCATTTATATCATAAGGGTGGAGCTTGAGACAATAAGGATTGCAATAAGTTGCACTCTTTACTGAAATTGCAATACTTGGATTAGGCAATTGTTCTCCCTCCACTTTGGGCTGGCTGATTTTAAGCGTAAGGTTGGCATTAATCAATAACTGAAATTGTTTTAATGCACGCTGAGTCCATTGCTCAACCGTTTCGTTTTTCTGCATCGGATAAACAATTTCAATATGTTCCCAGCCTTGCTGCGGGTAAACTTTATCTTTCGGGAACGGTAATTCGATAATCGAAACATCTTGTCCTAAAAAAGATAACGGCTGATTAAGTTTGATAAGAGTTATCGGTCGCCCGTTTACTTCGCTTTCTTTTAATAATTCGCCGTGTTCGAGTAAAAATGAACGCCACTGTTCAGCCGTCAGCCAATCATTCATTCTGACTGCTAAATGGTCAATTTTAAACTGATTTAAATCCAGCATCGCCAAATGGGCAATTTGCTGAATTTTTTGTTGAAATTCAGAAAAATCACCAAAACAAGCGGTCATTTTCTCGTAAAATTTTGCATTTTCTTGTATCATAGAGCGTTTTTCCTTTAGAGTGCAATTTTCTGCACTATTCGGATTTTTAAATTAGTATCGTGCAGGAGATTGCACGTAGAAAAAGGTTATATATTCGTGAATATTCAACAGATTTTATCAGACAAAATTAAACAAGCAATGATAGCGGCTGGTGCAGAAAGCAATGTTGAGCCACTTGTTCGTCAATCAGGCAAACCGGAATTTGGTGATTATCAAGCAAACGGTGCAATGGGCGCAGCAAAAAAATTAGGTATGAACCCACGTGAATTTGCACAGAAAATTTTAGATAACGCAGATTTAAACGCTATTGCCGATAAATTAGAGATTGCCGGTCCGGGCTTTATCAATATTTTCTTAAACCAAGCATGGCTAGCAAATCAAGCAAGTGAAGCATTACAAGCGGTCAATTTTGGGATTAAAACTGCAAATCCGCAAACCATCGTGATCGACTATTCTTCGCCGAACGTAGCGAAAGAAATGCACGTAGGTCACTTACGTTCAACCATTATCGGTGATGCAGTGGTGCGTACCTTAGAATTTTTAGGTAATAAAGTGATTCGTGCCAACCACGTAGGCGACTGGGGTACGCAATTCGGTATGTTAATCGCCTACTTAGAAAAAATGGAAAATGAACACGCCAGTCAAATGGAATTAAGCGATTTGGAAGCGTTCTATCGTGCGGCAAAAGAGCATTATGATAGCGATGAAGTGTTTGCTGAAAAAGCGCGTAACTATGTGGTGAAACTACAAGGCGGTGATGAATATTGCCGTACGATGTGGAAAAAATTAGTCGATATTACCATGCACCACAACCAAGAAAACTACGATCGTTTAAACGTCACGCTTTCAGAAAAAAATGTTATGGGCGAAAGCCTTTACAACCCGATGTTGCCAGAAATCGTAGCGGATCTAAAAGCAAAAGGTTTAGCGGTAGAAGACGACGGTGCGTTAGTAGTGTTCTTAGATGAATTTAAGAACAAAGACGGCGACCTAATGGGCGTTATCGTACAGAAAAAAGACGGCGGTTTCTTATATACCACGACTGATATTGCTGCAGCGAAATATCGCTATGAAACGTTAAATGCTGATCGTGTGTTAGTGTTCTCGGATTCTCGCCAAGCACAACATATGCAACAAGCGTGGTTAATTACCCGTAAAGCGGGTTATGTGCCGGAAAATTTCAGCCTCGAACATCCGTTCTTCGGAATGATGTTAGGTAAAGACGGTAAGCCGTTTAAAACCCGTTCAGGCGGTACGGTTAAATTAAAAGATCTATTAGATGAAGCGGTTGAACGTGCGGATAAATTAATTTCAGAGCGTTCAACGGATTTAACCGCAGAAGAAAAAGCAGCGGTAGTGGAAGCGGTGGCAATCGGCTCGGTCAAATATTCGGATCTCTCGAAAAACCGTACCACAGACTATGTATTCGACTGGGATAATATGCTGACCTTTGAAGGCAACACCGCACCGTATATGCAGTACGCTTATACTCGTATTCGTTCAATTTTCAACCGTGCCGGCATTGATGTAAATGGCTTAAATGGCGAAATTAACTTAACTGAAGACAAAGAACGTGCGTTAGCGGTTAAACTTTTACAGTTTGAAGAAGCGTTAAACGGCGTAGCAAAAGACGGTATGCCACATATTCTTTGCCAATACTTATACGAATTAGCCGGCGCATTCTCAAGTTTCTACGAAGCTTGCCCGATGCTGAATGCGGAAGAAAACGTGAAAAACAGCCGTTTACGTTTAGCCGCATTAACGGCGAAAACGCTAAAACAAGGTTTAGATCTCTTAGGTATTAAGACGATTGAAAAAATGTAAAACATTTTCCCTCTTTTAGATGACCCTCTCCCCTTGTGGGAGAGGGATAATTTCAATTCGTTTAGAATTGAAATTCGGGAGAGGGGAGACAAGTTGATTTTTAATATGATACCCCTCTCTCTGCCTACGGTTTCTGAACGAATCCGTAGACTGTCTCTCTCCCACAAGGGGAGAGAGTAAAATTAAAGAGGGGAGTAAAAAAGGAATAACAATGAAATTTATTGATGAAGCCCTGATTCGTGTCGAAGCAGGCGATGGCGGTAACGGTTGTGTGAGTTTCCGCCGTGAAAAATATATCCCAAAAGGCGGGCCGGACGGCGGTGACGGCGGTGACGGTGGTGATGTTTATTTAATCGCTGATGAAAACTTAAATACGCTTATCGACTACCGTTTTGAAAAACGTTACGCAGCAGGTCGTGGTGAAAATGGTCGTAGTGCCGGCTGTACCGGATACCGTGGTAACGATATTACTTTACGTGTGCCGGTCGGTACTCGTGCAATCGACAATGACACCCAAGAAGTCATCGGTGACTTAACCAAACACGGTATGAAAATGTTGGTGGCAAAAGGCGGTTATCACGGCTTAGGTAATACTCGTTTTAAATCGTCGGTAAACCGTGCGCCTCGTCAAAAAACTAACGGTACACCGGGCGAAAAACGTGATTTATTACTTGAGTTAATGCTACTTGCCGATGTTGGTATGCTTGGCTTACCGAATGCCGGTAAATCAACCTTTATCCGTGCCGTATCGGCTGCAAAACCGAAAGTAGCGGATTATCCGTTTACAACGCTTGTGCCAAGTTTAGGTGTAGCACGTGTCGGTGCGGATCGCAGTTTCGTAGTGGCGGATATTCCGGGCTTAATTGAAGGTGCGGCGGACGGTGCCGGTTTAGGTATTCGTTTCTTAAAACACCTTGAACGTTGCCGCGTACTAATTCACTTAGTCGATATTATGCCGATTGATGAAAGCGATCCGGCACAAAATATTTCGGTGATTGAAAGTGAGCTTTATCAATATAGCGAAAAATTATCGGAAAAACCGACTTGGTTAGTGTTCAATAAGATTGATACGATTGGTGAAGAAGAAGCACAAGCTCGTGCGCAAGAAATCGCAGAACAAATCGGTTGGGAAGGCGATTATTACTTAATATCTGCTGCAACCGGTCAAAACGTGCAAAATCTTACCCGTGATATTATGGACTTTATCGAAGCGAACCCTCGTGAAATCGCAGAAGAAAATAAAGAAGCGGATGAAGTGAAATTTAAATGGGATGATTATCATCAAGAAGCAATGCAAAACCCTATCGAAGAAGATTGGGATGACTTTGATGATGATTGGTCGGAAGAAGATGAAGAAGGTGTGGAATTTGTTTACACCCGTAGCTAATCCTAGCTAATGACAAGCGGTTGAATTTGCGAAAAAATTTGCAAATTCGACCGCTTTTTATTTGAGGAATCAAAATGCTGAATGCCAAAAGTTGTGAATTATTTGAAATTCCGTTTTTTCAATTTGCGCAAATGAAAAAATATTGTCCGGAAGATATTCCGTTGATAAAAGCAAATTACAAAGCGGAGTGGCAAAAATGGAAAGCGTTGCATTTAGAGGTAGCACGTCAGCTTGGTATGCCGTTTGCCGAACCGCATATTGAAAAATGGTGTAACGGTTGGCAGGTTAGAGCGCACTTTTTCGCTTATTACAAATACGAATTTAACCGAAATTCAGCTGCAATTTTATCAGTGATTTTAAATCGTCGCCGTTTACAGGTGTGCTTGGATTGGCATTGTTACCGAGCGGATCGTTCGCAGATTTTATTAGCGCAATATAATCAATGGTTGGAAAAATTAGATCGTTCTCAATACCAAGATTTTGAAGTATGGCACGGTGCGGAAAGCGAGTATGCCGATTTTAAAACGCTTAAAGAAACAGATTCGTTATCGCTTGAAAATGAGGAAGATTTTTGGTGTATCGGACGTAATATCGAAAAGGCCGAGCTCGATCAGATTGATATGACGGAATTTATTTACCAAACCATTCGCCAATTATTACCGCTGTATGAAGCGTGTCATCAATAGAGAAAATATGGAAGAGACAAGCGGTTAAATTTTTAGCAAACTTTGCCAATGCCCAGTGACTTAGATGAAGCTTTATCATCTTCCATATTTGAAGAGACTAATTATTATTGCGCAGCCAGTTTTTGGCGTACGATTTCAAATAAACATACGCCGGTTGCCACCGAAACATTCAGTGAAGAAACCGAACCAGCCATTGGGATACTAATTAACTGGTCGCAATGTTCACGGGTTAGACGACGCATACCGTCACCTTCCGCTCCCATCACTAAAGCGATAGCACCGGTTAATTTAGCCTGATAAATACCGGAAGTCGCTTCACCTGCCGTGCCGACAATCCAAATATTATGTTGTTCTTGTAGCTCTCGCATTGTGCGAGCAAGATTAGTAACACGAATTAACGGCACAGTTTCAGCTGCACCGCAAGCCACTTTACGTGCGGTTGAGGTGAGCTGTGCCGATTTATCTTTCGGTACGATAACCGCATCCACACCTGCCGCATCAGCGGTACGCAAACAAGCACCAAGGTTATGTGGATCTGTCACACCGTCTAAAATTAATAAAAACGGATTTTGCTTTTGACTCAAGATTACATCAAGATCGTGCTCGTTTAGCTCTTTTTGCGGTACTACTTTCGCAATAATCCCTTGGTGAACTTCACCTTGCGCTTTGTTATCCAATGTTTGGCGATTTACTTGCTGAATGGAAATACCTAAGCGTTGTAATTCATTCAATAATGGGTTTAGACGCTTATCTTCACGTCCTTTTAGCACTAAAACTTCAATTAAGCGTTCCGGTGCGTTATCTAAGAAAGCTTTTACGGCATGAATACCATAAATTTGTTCGCTCATTTTTATTCCTTTGTAAATAAACAACGGATAACGAAGAAAACACATCGAAAAGAAGTTTGTGTAGCGCTAAGTTATCCGTAGTCAATTAAATCGTTATAACAACATTTTTACGATTTTATCCAATTTCACTCGTCCAAATTTCTTCAGTAATTTCTGAACATCGTATGGATAGTCTTTAACCATTTCTAAATCGCTATAATGGCTCAATTGTTGTGTATAGGTTCTAATTTGCGTGAGTTCTAGCTGCACTTTATCGCCTAATTCTGACTTCGGATCATAAATTAATACCGCATTTTCAGCATCCAGCCCCCAAGCTCTAGGGTTTAAATTATTACCGGTTAATAGAATATAACGGTCATCAATCCATACCCCTTTCAGATGGTAGGTATTGTCACCGTCTTTCCATAAACGTACGCTCAATTGCTGATTTTGAATATAAAAATCAAAACGTTTAGCAAAGGCACGTAAGTTTTTTTCATATAAATAAGGTAATGCCGACGCCATCGTGAATTTTTCTTCCGGCGATGTATAGAAATCATTTGCTGTTTTATCACCGACAATGATTTCTACTTGTCTGCCGTTTTCAAGTAACCATGAAATGCGTGTTAAGAGCGAGCGCGGAAAATTAAAATACGGCGTGCAAATCGTCAGTTTATTTTGCACTTGATAAAACAATGCTTCAATTGTCTTATTTAAACGGTTTTTACGTCCTAAACCAACAATCGGTGATAAGCAAAGCTCATCACTTTTCGGCTGGCCTACAAATTGGTAACTTTGTTGGCTTAGCTGTTTACGAAATGCTTTGATTTGTGGGCGAATTTTTACAGTTGCCGGACGTTCAATCTGATCTAAACGGTTTACAGCTTGATTCGATAAAATATATTGCTGTGTAAAGGCAACGATTGTATCTGCTAACACACTATTTTCAATAACATGGTAACGGTCATAGCGATAACGTTCTAACTGTTGTAAATAAACATTATTAATACTTGCGCCGCTATACAGTAGCGTATCATCGAAAATAAAGCCTTTAAGGTGAAGTACCCCGAAAATTTCTCTACCGTTAACCGGTACGCCCCAAAATTCAATTTCTTGTGCTAGCGGTAAATCATATTGCTGTTTTATTTTGGCATACCAGTCGGCATTAGAGCTGGTAGTTTCTTCACCAATACGACCTCTTTGCGCACGATGCCAATCTACCAAGATTTTAATTTCTAAGCTTGGATTCGCTAATTTTGCTTGATAGAGCGCATCTAAAATCTCTTGTCCCGCTTCATCTTGTTCAAAATATAAAGCGGTTAAATAAATACGTTTTTTTGCAGTTTTAATGAGCTGTAAAATGCGAGCTTTGAACTCACGGCTACCTGCTAGAAATTCTACTTTATCCGCTGTTTGCGGAATAAAACGCAATGCTTCCAGCTGTTTTTTTGCGTGATTAGGTTTATTGAGAATGAGCATTTTACGATCCTATATGATAGACCCGATATTTTATCTATCGGGTTAGTATAGCATTGCCGCCCAGCGACAAAATATTTAATAACTTTTGTAATATGAAACCTCGCACAGAGTGCGAGGTTATCTTACTTAAGCATATTTAAGCAAATGAACGTTTTTCACCGTCGCCTGCCACGTTTTCTACACAGCGACCACATACTGAGCTATGTTCCGCATGAGTGCCAATATCGGTTGCGAAGTGCCAGCAACGAGGACATTTTTCACCTTCGGCACGTTCGACTTTCACCGCTAAACCAGCTACTTCACCTTCTGTAACATCCGCTTCACTTAACGGCTTGATAATTGCTTGTGAAGTAATAAGCACAAAACGAAGTTCATTGCCAAGTTGTTCCAACATTGCGCAAATTTCATCATTTGCATAAACAGTTACTTTCGCTTCTAATCCTGCACCGATTACTTTGTCTTTACGAGCTTGCTCAAGTACTCGGTTCACTTCTGCACGCACTTTTAAGATTTGTTGCCAGTAAGCATCATCTAATTTATCCGCTTCGGTTAAACCGAATAAGCCTTCGTAGAATTCTTCGGTAAATACAAACTCCGAACGACCTTCCACTTGTGGTAAGTAACCCCAAATTTCATCGGCTGTGAATGATAGAATTGGTGCCATCCAACGAACTAATGCTTCTGCGATATGCCATAACGCTGTTTGGCAGCTACGGCGTGCAAGGCTGTCTGCTTTGGTTGTGTATTGACGGTCTTTGATAATATCTAAATAGAATGAACCCATTTCGATAGAACAGAAACGCATTAAACGTTGTACTACTGCGTGGAATTGGTAGTTATCGTATGCTTCTTTAATATCATTTTGTGCTTCTAATGCACAACTTACCGCCCAACGGTCAAGTGCGATCATTTCTTCCGGTTTCACTAAGTCACGTTTCGGGTCAAAGCCGTTTAGGTTTGCTAATAAGAAACGTGCCGTATTACGGATACGGCGATAAGATTCACCTGCGCTATTTAAGATATTGTGCGAAACGGCGATTTCACCGGTATAGTCGGTTGAAGCCACCCATAAACGTAAAATATCCGCACCGTTTTTATTCCAAACTTCTGAAGGTACGATTACGTTACCTAAAGATTTTGACATCTTACGGCCTTTTTCATCTACTACGAAACCGTGAGTTAACACTTGTTTATACGGTGCTTTGCCATTTGTTGCCGTTGAAAGCATTAATGAAGACATAAACCAACCACGGTGTTGGTCCGAACCTTCAAGATACATATCCGTACTATTACCATTGAACTCAGGACGAGCTTCTACTACGGATGCATAAGTAGATCCTGAATCGAACCATACGTCTAAAGTATCCGGTACTTTACGGTAGTTTTTCGCATCTTCTTCACCTAGTACTTCAACCGGATCAAGATCCCACCATGCTTGAATACCCTTTTCTTCTACACGTTTAGCTACGCTTTCTAAGATTTCAAGTGTACGAGGATGTAGCTCTTCGGTTTCATTGTGAACAAACATTGTCATTGGCACACCCCAAGTACGTTGGCGAGAGATACACCAGTCAGGACGGTTTGCTACCATGGTATCAATACGAGCTTCACCCCAGCTTGGGATCCAACGTACTGATTTAATTTCACCTAATGCTTGTTTACGTAAGCCTTGTGTTTCCATACCGATAAACCATTGAGGTGTCGCACGGAAGATAATCGGTGTTTTGTGACGCCAGCAGTGTGGATAGCTATGTTTGATACGTTCTAATTTTAATAACGTACCGGTTTCTTTTAATTTTTCTAAAACTTTTTCGTTTGATTCGAACACACCTAAGCCGGCAAAGAATGGCGTAGTTGAGATAAACTTACCGTCATTTGCTACTAAACCAGCCATTTCGATGTTGTATTTTTTCGATACCACAAAGTCGTCTTGACCGTGATCCGGTGCGGTGTGTACTAAACCTGTACCGCCATCAGTCGTTACGTGATCGCCTAAAATTAATGGCACGCTATAATCGTAGAACGGGTGTTGGAATTGCATTAATTCTAATGCGTCACCTTTTACTTCACCTAATACTTCGACTGATTCTACGTTTGCGGCTTTTTGTACGCTTTCAACTAGATCTTTAACTAAAATGACACGTTCTTCACCGAATTGAACAAGTTGGTAGTCGAATTCTGGATTAATTGAGATTGCTTTGTTTGACGGTAATGTCCAAGGCGTTGTGGTCCAAATAATTGCAGAAATTTGACCGCTTCCTTTACCTACCGCATTAAATTTTGCTTCAACTGCAGCGCTATCAACCGCTTTAAAACGAACGTAAATAGATGGAGACACTTTGTCTTCATATTCTACTTCCGCTTCCGCTAATGATGAACCACAGTCTAAACACCAGTGAACCGGTTTAGAACCTTTGTATAAATGACCGTTCGCAATCACCTTGCCTAAAGTACGGATAATGTGCGCTTCCGTATCGAAATTCATGGTGAGGTACGGATTTTCCCAATCACCTAAAACCCCCAAACGCATAAAGTCTGCTTTTTGTCCTTCAACTTGCTCTTTTGCATAATCACGACAAGCTTGACGGAATTCCGCCGCAGAAATTTTCTCGTTAGGTTTGCCGACAAGACCTTCTACTTTTAATTCGATCGGTAAGCCGTGGCAGTCCCAACCCGGAACATAAGGCGTATCGAAACCTAAAGCGGTTTTCGATTTCATAATAATATCTTTTAAAATTTTATTAACTGCGTGACCAATATGAATATTACCGTTTGCATACGGAGGACCATCGTGCAGAATGAAAGATTTTTTCCCTTTCGAACTTTCACGTACTTTTTGATATAAGTTTTTGTCATACCAATTTTTTAACATATCGGGTTCGCGTTTAGCGAGATCCCCACGCATAGGAAAGCCTGTTTCAGGCAAATTTAAGGTGTTTTTGTAATCAATCATTTTTGTTTTCCAGTTAATAAAATTTTAGTTTAATTTTGTGTAATTATTAGGTTACTTGCTATTTTGCAAATTCTTTAAAAAATTCGACCGCTTGTTGCCTGTCTTTCTCGATTTGTACTTTAAGTGCTTCGAAACTTGGGAATTTCACCTCGTTACGAATTTTGTGCATAAAGAACACTTCTATCGCTTCACCGTAAATCGAACGGTTAAAATCAAAAATATGTACTTCTAATAAGGCTTTACTGCCGTTAATGGTTGGACGATTCCCTACATTAGCAATGCCGTTATATTTACCGGTTTGAGTTTGAATTTGTACGGCAAATACGCCTTGCAGCGGTATTACTAAGCGGTTAAGCATAATATTTGCAGTTGGGAAACCAATGGTTCGACCGAGCTTATTACCGTGTGCTACTCGCCCTGCGATCGAATAAGGTCTGCCTAATAATTTTTCTACCAAGTGAAGATTATCTTGCTGCAAAGCTTGGCGGATCAAAGAGCTGCTGATTCGTTCACGATTAAAACTGTGCGTGTGGCTTTCTTCTACCGCAAAACGGTATTTTAGACCTGCATTATGCAACATTTCAAAATTGCCGGCACGTTTCTCACCGAAACGGAAATCATCGCCAATACTGAGATAACGAACTTGCAAACGTTTCACTAACAATTCGTTAATGAATGCATCGGCAGATAACTGCGCAAATTTATCACTAAAACGTACGCAGAGGACAAAATCAATACCGGCTTCTTCCAGATATTTCAATTTGTCCCGTAACCGCATTAGCCGAGCAGGGGCTGAAGAAGCGGTTAAATTTGCCGATTTTTTTGCAAAAAATTCACGAGGTTGTGGCTCAAATAGCATAACCACTGAGGGTAAATTTAGCTCCAATGATTTATCACATAAACGAGCCAAAATATTTTGGTGCCCAATATGAACGCCGTCAAAGTTCCCAATAGTCAGCACACAGCCTTTTTGTAGGGCGTGAAAGTTCGCCAAGTTATGAAAGCCTCGAATTAATTGCATTAAGAATGTTGCCAAAATTTAAATAGAAAATTGCTGTGATTATAACGTTTATCAAGCAAAAATGGAAAGGTAAGGGTGGCAATTTCAGCGATTTTCTTTCGTTTTGACAGTTAAAGCAGGTTTTTTGTCGTTTTTAAACTGGCAAAGCAAGGTTCTTCAGCTCAGGAAATATGCGGTTAAATTAAGCTAAAATTTTGCAAAAATACCGCATGTAAAGTGGAATTTGCAAATAAATAAATACTCAAATGCTACATTTTGTTTTATTATACGATAACTTATATTGAGGAAAGAATTATGACAGATTTCGCTTATCTCCAGCTCAAGCGCAAACAGTTAAAAATGAAAGTAAATGATGTTTGTGAGCAAGCAGGTGTAACACGAGCTTATTTTAATCAACTGGTCAGTGGAAAAATAAAAAATCCAAGTGCAAATAAACTGAAATCGCTGCACCAAGTATTAAATATTGTTGAAGATATGAATCTGCGTGTCGGTGTCATTTTCGGTAAATTTTACCCGGTACATACCGGTCACATTAATATGATTTACGAAGCATTCAGTAAAGTAGATATATTACATGTAGTTGTATGTACTGATACTGAACGAGATTTACAACTTTTTAAAGACAGTAAAATGAAGCGTATGCCAACCAATGAGGATAGGCTGCGTTGGATGCAACAGATTTTTAAATATCAGAAAAAGCAAATTTTTATCCATCACTTGAAAGAAGATGGGATTCCTAGTTATCCGAACGGCTGGGCGGGCTGGGCGGCTCGTGTTAAAGAGTTGTTCAGTGAGAAAAGTATTAATCCGACAGTGGTATTCAGTAGTGAAGTGCAAGATAAAGCGCCTTACGAAAAATACCTTAATTTGGAAGTGCATTTAGTTGATCCTAAACGTGAATTGTTTGACGTTTCCGCAACGCGTATTCGTAATAATCCATTCCAATACTGGCGCTTTATCCCGAAAGAAGTTCGTCCATTCTTTGTGAAAACTATTGCGATTTTAGGTGGAGAAAGTAGTGGTAAATCGGTATTAGTCAGCAAATTGGCTAACGTATTTAATACTACCTCGGCTTGGGAATACGGACGAGAATTTGTGTTTGAGCAGCTTGGTGGTGATGAGCAAGCGATGCAGTATTCGGATTATCCTCGAATGGCGCTTGGTCACCAGCGTTATGTCGATTATGCGATGAAGCATGCGCATAAAGTTGCGTTTATTGATACTGATTACATCACGACTCAGGCATTTTGTATTCAGTATGAAGGTAAAGCACATCCGTTTTTAGACTCAATGATTAAAGAGTATCCATTTGATGTGACCATTTTACTTTCGAATAACACCAAATGGGTTGATGACGGTTTGCGTAGCCTTGGCTCGGTAAAACAACGCCAACGTTTCCAACAATTACTGAAAAAATTATTGGAAAAGTACCGCGTACCTTATATTGAAATAGAATCACCAAGTTATTTGGATCGCTATAATCAAACGAAAGAAGTGGTTGAGGCGATTTTAAAAGATGAAGCGATTCCATTGCAATTTAAACAGTATAATCAGCACGAAACGGAAGATAACTAATGATACTTTTTGCGGGCGATCCTCACGGTAGTTACCAACATCTTTATCCTATTTTGCAAGCGCATAAAGGAGAAGAGGTTGCATTGGTTATTTTAGGTGATTTGCAACTAACAACGCCCGAAGAATTAGATAAGCTTTCACAGTATTGTGATATTTGGTTTATTCACGGTAATCATGATAGTAAGACGGTTGCAGCATTTGATTCGATTTGGAATAGCGAATGGAAGCAACGTAATATTCACGGCAAAGTGGTGGATATTCAAGGGGTAAAAATTGCCGGTTTAGGCGGAGTATTCCGTGGGCATATCTGGATGCCGCCGAATCGGCCGATGTTTTTTGATCCGATTCATTATTGTCAATATTGTCCGCAAGAACGAATTTGGCGGGGTGGTTTGCCATTAAGACACCGTACTTCTATTTTCCCTTCTGATATAGAAGCGTTGGAAAACCAGCAGGCAGACATTTTAATTTCACACGAAGCGCCTCGTCCGCATCCGCAAGGTTTTGCTGTGATTAATCAGCTGGCTCGAAAAATGGGAGTAAGCAAAATTTTTCACGGGCACCATCATGATAATTTTGACTATAAATCAATTAATCGTAATAAGGCGTGTGATATTTTTAATATCGGCTTTAGAAGTTTATCGGATATTGATGGTAACTATTTAATTGTTGGTGTAGATGATCGAGATAATCGATAATGTGTGTTTCTTAATCGATTATAATAAAAATTAAAGGCTGCTTAGTTCAATTAGCATTAAAAATTTGACTTAATATAACAAAACTTGAATTAACTCTTTCTAGTAAGCTGCAACAGCGGTAAAATTGCCACAACTTTGCAACAATAATTCAACACCTTGCAATAACAGATTTTTAAAATTACTTAGAAGGCTTATACAATGCAAAATCCACAAATCTTGATTGTTGAAGATGAACTTGTCACTCGTAACACGCTAAAAAGCATTTTTGAAGCGGAGGGTTATGAAGTATTTGAAGCGACAGATGGCGTTGAGATGAATGCTATACTCGCAGAGCAAGCGATTAATCTTGTGATTATGGACATCAATCTTCCGGGCAAAAACGGTTTAATGTTGGCTCGAGAATTACGTGAAAATACTAAAGTCGCATTAATGTTCTTAACCGGGCGTGACAATGAAGTTGATAAAATCTTAGGTTTAGAGATCGGTGCGGACGATTATATTACCAAGCCGTTCAACCCTCGTGAATTGACGATTCGTGCTCGTAATCTTTTACATCGTACAATGAATGAAAAAGATAAAGCGGCCAAGGAAAGTATTTCGGTAGAAAGTTATCGTTTTAACGGTTGGGAATTAGACGTAAACAGCCGTAGCTTGATTACGCCGGAAGGGGTAGTCAATAAATTACCACGTAGTGAATTCCGTGCATTATTACACTTCTGTGAGAATCCGGGTAAAATTCAAACACGTGAAGATCTATTGCTTAAAATGACAGGTCGTGAATTGAAACCTCATGATCGTACGGTAGATGTAACAATCCGTCGTATTCGTAAGCATTTTGAAGATCATCCGAATACACCGGAGATCATTGTGACGATTCATGGTGAAGGCTATCGTTTTTGTGGTGAATTAGAGTAAGGATTGTTTAGATTCTATCTTTATCAGATCTTTTTGCATATAATGAAGATCCTGATACAACAGAAAAGGTATATTCTATGAAAAATTTAACAGTATTAGCATTAGCGGGTTTATTTTCAGCATCAGCATTTGCTGCTCCGGTAGGTAGCACATTTACCGGCGTAGGTGTGGGTGTTGATTTAACTACCGTGAAATATGAAGTAGATGGTGTTAAAGGTAAACAATCAACCGGCCCAGCATTAGTGGTCGATTACGGTATGGACTACGGCAATAATTTTGTTGGTGTTGTACAAGGTAAGGTAAAAGTAGGCAGTACAAAAGTATTTAGTGATGTAAAACAAAAAACTAAATACACTGTGGCGTATCAACAAGGTTACCGTGTTGGTTCAGACTTACTCCCTTATGTTAAAGTTGATGTAGCACAAAGTAAAATTGGTGATACGAATTTCCGTGGTTACGGCTATGGTGCAGGTGCTAAATATGCTGTATCAAGTAATGTAGAGATTGGTGCGGAATATACTCGTAGCAACTTGAAGAAAAGCGGTGATAAGTTAAAAGGTAATGAATTTACGGCAAACGTAGGTTACCGTTTCTAATTATTTCCTCCCTTATAACAAGCGGGCGTTTCTTGCAAAAAATTTGCGAAAAACGACCGCTTATTTTTTTATCAACGTTTTAGTCTATTGAGCCATTTTTTCAGCTACGGTTAGAAAGCCGTCTGCGGTAGCATAAATTTCTTCAAATCCTTGCGCTTGTAGAATACGGTCAGACACTTCACGAAAAGCCCCTTCGCCACCGGCTTTTTCTAATACCCAATCCGCTTTTGCTTTTACATAGTCGTGCGCATTACGAGTAGCAATTGCCAATCCGCAAACCTCAAACGCCGGTAAATCTAACGTATCATCACCAATAAAAGCGGTTTGTTCCGCAGTTACGCCTGCTTCTTGCATCAATTCAAAACACGCGGAACGTTTTTCCATTTTACCTAATTTAAACAGAGGCACTTTGAGTACATCAATACGTTTACGTAACAATGCCGAATCGCCGCCGGATAAGATCGCAACTTGGATCCCGCAGGTTTGCAGCATTTTCATCCCTAAGCCGTCATGGACGTGGAAGCGTTTCATTACTTCACCTTCAGCGGTGTAATACATTCCGCCATCAGTAAGTACGCCGTCCACATCGGTAATCACTAATTTAATCTTGGTTAAATCCATTATTCTGTTCCTCAATATGCTATGATTTATTCATTATAGTTTTTGGAGTTACAAATGTCGATTTCTCAAAATTTATCTCAGATCAATCAGCAAATTCAGCAAATCTCACAGCAATTTAATCGTACTAATGTGCGCCTATTAGCAGTCTCTAAAACCAAACCAGTTGAAGCAATTGAAGAAGCGATTACAGCTGGACAAACTGCATTTGGTGAAAATTATGTGCAGGAAGGTGTGGAGAAAATTGCTTATTTTGCTCAGCAACCAAATTTAGAGTGGCATTTTATCGGGCCGTTACAGTCGAATAAAACTCGTTTAGTGGCGGAAAATTTTGACTGGATTCAAACAGTTGACCGTCTAAAAATTGCGGAACGATTGAATGCACAGCGTCCGGCAAATAAAGCACCGCTCAATGTGCTGATTCAGATTAATATTAGTGACGAACAGTCTAAATCAGGTATTCAACCCGAAGAATTAGACGAGTTAGCAAAAGCGATTAGCCAATTACCGAATTTACGTTTGCGTGGTTTGATGGCGATTCCAAAACCGGAAAGTGAAGCTGAACAGCAAAAAATTGCGTTACGTAAAATGCAGCAACTTTTTGACCGCTTGCAAGCAGCGTTTGAAGGCATTGATACGCTTTCAATGGGAATGAGTGATGATATGCAAAGTGCAATTGAATGTGGCTCAACGATGGTGCGTATCGGCACGGCGATTTTTGGAGCGAGGGATTATTCTGCTAAAAGCGCTTAATTTGCAAAAAATTTAGTAAATCAGACCGCTTAAATCATAGCCAATAAATAAAAAATTCTGTATAATCTCGCCCTTTCGTGAATTGTGATCTTGATCACACTAGGTCGCAATAAGAGGGGGCGATTTCCCCCCTGCTAAAGCTTTCCACGGTGTGTGTAAACGCACCCTATATTCAACTCAATAAAGACATTTCAATGCAAAATTTAGATATTAATAAATTGCGTAATATCGCAATTATCGCGCACGTTGACCACGGTAAAACAACGCTTGTAGATAAACTTTTACAACAATCAGGCACATTAGGTGAAACGCGTGGTGACGCAGACGAGCGTGTAATGGACTCAAACGATCTTGAAAAAGAACGTGGTATTACCATTCTTGCAAAAAATACAGCAATCAACTGGAACGATTACCGTATCAATATCGTAGATACGCCGGGACACGCGGACTTCGGTGGTGAAGTAGAACGTGTTCTTTCAATGGTTGACTCTGTGTTATTAGTAGTAGATGCGTTTGACGGTCCAATGCCGCAAACACGTTTCGTAACGCAAAAAGCATTTGCGCACGGTTTAAAGCCGATCGTAGTTATCAACAAAGTTGACCGTCCGGGCGCACGTCCTGACTGGGTTGTGGATCAAGTATTCGATTTATTCGTAAACTTAGGTGCAACTGACGAGCAATTAGATTTCCCAATTATTTATGCATCGGCATTAATGGGTGTTGCAGGTTTAGAGCACGAAGATCTTGCAGAAGATATGACTCCGTTATTCCAAGCGATTGTTGATCACGTTGAACCGCCAAAAGTGGAATTAAACGCACCGTTCCAAATGCAAATTTCACAATTAGATTACAACAATTATGTAGGTGTAATCGGTATCGGTCGTATCAAACGCGGTTCAATCAAACCAAACCAAACGGTTACTGTGATCGATTCTGAAGGCAAAACCCGTAACGGTAAAGTGGGTCAAGTATTAGGTCACTTAGGTTTACAACGTTATGAAGCGACTGAAGCATTTGCCGGCGACATCATTGCAATCACTGGTTTAGGCGAATTAAATATTTCAGATACGATTTGTGATATTAATAACGTAGAAGCATTACCTGCGTTAACTGTTGATGAACCGACCGTAACGATGTTCTTCTGTGTAAATACTTCTCCATTCTGTGGTCAGGAAGGTAAATTTGTTACATCACGCCAAATCCTTGAGCGTTTAAACAAAGAATTAGTACATAACGTAGCATTACGTGTAGAAGAAACACCAAATCCGGATGAGTTCCGTGTATCTGGCCGTGGTGAGTTACATTTATCGGTATTAATCGAGAATATGCGCCGTGAAGGTTACGAATTAGCGGTATCACGTCCGAAAGTAATCTACCGTGAAGAAAACGGTAAAAAACAAGAGCCATTTGAGCAAGTAACCATTGATATCGAAGAACAACACCAAGGTGCGGTAATGGAAGCATTAGGTATCCGTAAAGGTGAAGTGAAAGATATGATTCCGGACGGTAAAGGTCGTACACGTTTAGAATACGTGATTCCAAGCCGTGGTTTAATCGGTTTCCGTAACGAATTTATGACAATGACTTCTGGCACCGGCTTACTTTACTCAAGCTTCAGCCATTATGATGATGTAAAACCGGGTGAAATCGGTCAGCGTAAAAACGGTGTGTTAATTTCTAACGCAACCGGTAAAGCGCTTGCTTACGCATTATTCGGTTTACAAGAACGTGGTAAATTAATGATTGATCACGGTGTGGATGTTTATGAAGGTCAAATTATCGGTATTCACAGCCGTTCAAACGATTTAACCGTAAACTGTTTACAAGGTAAGAAATTAACCAATATGCGTGCGTCAGGTAAAGATGATGCAATCGTGTTAACAACACCGGTTCGTATGACGTTAGAACAAGCGTTAGAATTTATCGATGATGACGAGTTAGTAGAAGTAACACCACAATCAATTCGTGTGCGTAAACGTTTATTAACCGAAAATGATCGTAAACGTGCAAGCCGTACGACAACAAGTACCAGCACGAAATAATTTGTGTTGATTTAAGAAAATGCCCGCTGCTATTACCTAGCAAGCGGGCATTTTTTTATGGTTTTTTACTGGTCAAATCTGTTAAAAATATAGATCAATTTTCTTCTCTTTGTATAAAAAAGCTTACTATCCTAATCTGCCTTATTTAATCAATTATTATCTGGAGAGTTTTTATGACAACCGTATTTACTAAGGGGCAAGGTTCGCTCACTATTTCGGCAACGGAAAATATTCAACTGGCGGGCTACAAAGCGGCAGATTTATCCACTTCAATGTTTAGTCGTTTAGGCAGTAACTTAGTTATTACTCTTGATAACAGTGGCACTGATAAAATAATCGTAACAAATTATTTAACGGATACTGATAGTACACTTACTATTCAATTTGAGGATGCGATACTGACTAGCCTAGAGTTGGATACTTATATTGCGAATAATACTGCAATTACGACTTATACCGGTTATGACGGCACAAAATTTTCCGATACGCTCACAGCTCCGGTCACGAATTATGGACGTGGTAGCGATTACCGCAAAATTTCTGGGCTAGCGGGCGATGATACCGTTATCGGTTCTGAAAAAGCTAACCCACTTTATGGTAATGAAGGTAATGACACCTTAATTGGCAATGCCGGCTATGATGAATTATTTGGAGGCGAAGGTACTGATACGTATATTTTTGCGAAGGGTCATGAAGGCGATAAAATTCAAAGCGAAACCAATGCTAATGACACTACAATCTTAAAATTTGTCGGCGCAAATCTAGCTGATTTAGTTCTCCGTGTAGATTTTAAACATCTTATTATTCAGGTTTACGGAGATACCACTGATAGCGTCACTATTACCGATTATTTCGCTAATAAACAACCGATCACATTTGTGTTTGAAGATCGCACTATCACATTAGAGGAGTATTTAGAGGCTAACTCGGTGTTTAAAAAAGCGCTTACCGTCAATATTATTGATGGTACTTCGGCAAGTGAAACACTCACAGGTACGGAAGCTAACGATATTATTTACTCTCAAGGCGGCAAGGATATTGTGATGGCTTTAGCGGGAGATGACCAAGCGACTACGATAAAAAAATCTGCCGCTACTCTATTTTATATGGCATCAGGTAATGATATTGCAGTAGGTGGTGATAGTAACGATCGCTTCTATCTTGGTGTAGGTAACGATAAAGCGCAAGGTAATAATGGGAATGACATCATCTACGGTGATGATGATTCTGAAGCGATTAAAGCGACTGGGGGCGGTAATGACATCATTTATGGTGGAAATGGCGCTGATCAAATTTATGGTCAATTTGGCGATGATATTTTATATGGCAACCAAGATGCTAATCCTTCGTCAACTATGCGTAATCCGGATAATGATATGATTGATGGTGGTGATGGAAATGATCTGCTTTTCGGTGGCGTTGGTCACGATAACCTCTTTGGTGGTGCAGGCGATGATATTTTAAATGGAGAATCAGGCGATCAATATTTTTCACAGGGCAATGACTATTTATCCGGGGACTGGGGCGCTGATTCTTACGTATTCAGTGGGGCATTCGGTTATGATGTTGTGGCAGATCGAGGCGCATCCGATAACAGTGAGATTGATGTTATCTCATTCACTGATTTGAACCTCAGTGATGTATTATTTAGCTTAAATGGCACTAATTTATTAATTTCTGTGGTAAATAATAGTAAAAACTTTGTAGAAGTTGTTGATTTTGCAACTGATGCTGCAAATCATATTGAACAATTTAATTTCAAAGATCAAATCGGTGTGGGTATTTCTCTCGTGGAATATGGAGGTACTATGACCGTACAAGTGAATTTACCTACCGCAACTACAACAGAAATTATCTAATTATTCAGAATGCTCAATGCCCGTTGCAATTACCTAGCAAGCGGGCATTTTTTAGGATTTTTTGCAAAAAACTGATAGAATTTGACCGCTTACCAGTCTGTTGAAACTGGCATTTGCCATTGAATAATTAGCTCAATTTTATAAGGAATGAATTATGTTCGTAGAAATTTATGGTCGTATGACTTGCCCATATTGCACACGTGCAAAAGCATTAGCGGAAAAAATGAAAGGCGAATTAACTGATTTCGATTTTAAATTTATCGATATGATTGCCGAGGGTATTTCAAAAGAAGATTTAGAACCACGTGTTGGCAAACCGGTTGCAACCGTACCACAAATTTTCTTAGATAACGTTCACGTTGGCGGTTGTACTGATTTCCAAGCGTTAGTGAAAGAAAAATTCGGGATTGAAGTTTAATCACTCATCATGAGAAACAAAAACGGCACAAGTATTTAATTTACTTGTGCCGTTTTTGTTTATAGGCCTAATGCTTTACGTTGGGCATCTAATAATTGATTAATGCCTTGATGAGCGAGATCGAGTAATTGTAACAATTCCATATGTGAGAACGGCTCGCCTTCAGCGGTACCTTGTACTTCAACTAATCTGCCGTCTTCGACCATCACCACATTCATATCCGTTTCAGCATTTGAGTCTTCAACATATTCTAAGTCACATACCGCATTACCGTCCACGATGCCGACAGAAATTGCCGCTACTAAACCTTTCATCGGATTTTCTTTCAGTACGCCGTCAGCGACTAATTTACTCATTGCATCATGTAAAGCTACACACGCACCCGTAATTGCCGCTGTACGAGTGCCGCCGTCCGCTTGAATCACATCACAATCAATCGTAATCGTACGTTCGCCAAGTGCTTTTAAATCTACCACTGCACGTAATGAGCGCGCGATAAGGCGTTGAATTTCCATGGTTCTGCCGCCTTGTTTACCTTTTGCCGCCTCACGCTGCATACGGCTGTGGGTAGAGCGTGGCAACATACCGTATTCGGCGGTTACCCAGCCCTGTTGCTGACCTTTTAAAAAGCGAGGAACCGTTTCTTCCACGGTTGCATTACATAAAACTTTGGTTTCGCCGAATTCGACTAAAACGGAACCTTCTGCATAACGAGTATAGTGACGAGTAATTTTTACCGGACGAACTTGATTCAGTTCACGATTATTTGGGCGCATGATTTCTTCCTTTTACTAAAAAATTTTCGCCATTTTAACAAATAAAACAGTACAATGTGATTTTTATTGCCTCGGAAAATACGGAAATACACGGAAAGGTTTTTTGAAGGACTGCAAGCGGTTAAATTTTCCGAAAATTTTGCAAAAATCTTTCCGTGTTTTTCAGTGATATTCCGAGGTTAATTAACAAGAAGGAACACAAAATGATTTATAGTATGACCGCTTTCGCCCATTTAGAAATTAAAAAAGAGTGGGGTAATGCCGTGTGGGAAATCCGCTCGGTGAATCAACGTTTTTTAGAAACTTATTTTCGTTTGCCGGAGCAATTCCGTAATTTAGAAATGACCTTGCGCGAGCGTTTACGTGCCTCACTAACACGCGGGAAAGTGGAATGTAGTTTACGTATCGAATTAAGTAATAACCAAAACAGTGAATTAGCATTAAATAAAGAGTATGCGGAAAAGGTAATCAGCTCACTACAAACCTTGCGTGGCATTGCCGGTGAGGGCGAGATCAACTTAGTGGATATTTTACGCTATCCGGGCGTGGTCGATGCTCAAACACAAGATTTGGATCAAATCGGGCAAGATCTGTTAGCCGGTTTCGAACAAATTTTAGCGGACTTTATTGCGATGCGTGGTCGTGAAGGTGCGAATTTACAGGCGTTGATCCAACAACGCTTAGACACAATTGCCGAGATCGCAACCAAAGTACAAGCGCAAATGCCGGAAATTCTGCAATGGCAGAAAGATAAATTACAGCAACGTTTTGACGAGCTGAATTTACAATTAGATCCGCAACGTTTAGAGCAAGAAATGGTATTAACTGCACAGCGTGTGGATGTGGCGGAAGAATTAGACCGCTTACAATTACACGTGAAAGAAACGACTAACGTCTTGAAAAAAGGTGGAGCGGTGGGGCGTAAATTGGACTTTATGATGCAAGAGCTAAATCGTGAATCCAATACGTTGGCATCAAAATCTATTAATGCGGATGTAACCAATTCAGCGGTTGAATTAAAAGTGTTAATCGAACAAATGCGTGAGCAAATTCAGAATTTAGAGTAGGTGTTTTTTATGACGTGTGAATGCAGCAAAATCAGTAATAGCCACCCAGATCTCTGCGTGCAACTTTCTCAGTATCGTTTAATTGAAATTGCAGGTGTAGATGCTGAGAAATATCTTCAAGGACAATTAACCTGTGATGTAGCGAAATTGGCAGAGGGAGAACATACCTTAACTTGCCATTGTGATCCGAAAGGCAAAATGAGTGCATTGATCCGTTTATATCGTCAAGCGGCAGATAAATTTGTCGCCATGATTCATGCGGATTTATTACCGGAAGCGCTTAACCAATTGAAAAAATATGCGGTGTTTTCTAAAGTCACTTTCACTGAATTAGATACGCCGATTTATGGAGTAACAAGCGGTGAGATTTTGGCAAAACTTTGCGAAAATACAACCGCTTTGGTGATTCCGCAAGGGCAAAAACGTGCGATTGTTTGGGGCGAAACTTTAGAAACCAATGCCGATAGCCAATTGTGGGATTTAATCGACATTCAAGACGGGATCCCGATGTTGCTAAAAGCGAATCAATTTGAATTGATTCCGCAGGCAACCAATTTACAAGCGGTCGAAAATGCGATTTCTTTTACCAAAGGTTGCTATATCGGACAAGAAACAGTAGCGCGTGCAAAATATCGTGGAGCAAATAAGCGAGCGATGTTTACCTTAGTCGGTCGTTTCGAAGGTGAGCTAAACTTGCCGGAAGTCGGTGGCTCGGTTGAAATGCAGCTCGGTGAAAATTGGCGTGCAACCGGCACAATCTTAAACAGTGTGGCATATCAAAATAAACTTTGGCTACAAGTGGTGATGAATAATGATGTTGAAGCGGATAGTGCATTTAGGATCAACGGAATTCCATTAGCGATTTGCGATTTGCCTTACAGCTTTAAAGACGCATAATAAAAAACGGAGAATGAAGGTTCATTCTCCGTTTTTTTATATTTTATTTTTATATTTTGTCCGGGTGATGAATCATCACAAATCTTTCCCATAACTCTTCTTGCGTTTCTTGATGTTCCGGATCTGGAATAATACAGTTAGTAATCGGGCAAACTTTTTGGCAGGTCGGCTTTTCATAATGTCCGACACATTCGGTACATAACACCGGATCAATCACGTACACATCATCGCCGATTGAAATTGCTTCATTCGGGCATTCAGGTAAGCACATATCACAGTTGGTACATTTGTGGGTAATCAGTAAAGCCATAAATTCAACGTATTCTAAAAAGTGAGCGATTATACAGGTAAAACGAAAAGATAATTTAGATTTACAGATATTTTACGCTAAAACGAAAAATTTTTGTGATCTAGATCGCAAATTTTAAATTTACTTATGTTTTGGGGAACGTTCCCATTTACAAAAAATAGCCAATATCTATAATTCAACTTAATTTTCAGGTTAATAAACATCCAATAACAGGAGTATTCCTATGGCCAAAGCAAAAATCGATCCGCAAAATGTGGATAAATTAATTGAATTTATTGGTGGTCGCGAAAACATTGCGACTGTCACTCACTGTATTACCCGTTTGCGTTTCGTGTTAAATGATGACAGCAAAGTGGATAGCAAAGCGTTAGAAGGCTTACCGATGGTAAAAGCGAATTTTGCTACAGGCGGGCAATATCAAGTTGTTATTGGGCAGGAAGTCGGTGATTACTACAAAATCGTGTTGGAGAAAACCGGCTTAGCGAATGTTGATAAAGAGCAAGTGAAAGCGGCTGCTCGTCAAAATCAAAAAGGCTATGAACGTTTGATCTCGCATATGGCGGATATTTTTATTCCGTTGTTGCCTGCGTTAATTAGCGGCGGTTTGATTTTAGGTTTCCGCAACGTGATTGGCGATATTGCGATGTTTGAAAACGGTACCAAAACACTTGTGCAAGTCAGCAGTTTTTGGGCTAGTGTGCATAGTTTCTTATGGCTGATTGGTGAGGCGATTTTCCATTTTCTACCGGTGGGAATTTGTTGGTCGATAGCTCGTAAAATGGGGACATCGCCAATTTTGGGGATCGTGTTAGGGGTGACTCTTGTTTCACCTCAGTTAATGAACTCTTACGGCTTAGGTTCGCAAATTCCGGAGGTTTGGGATTTTGGCTTCCTAGCAGTGGAAAAGGTCGGTTATCAAGCGCAAGTAATTCCGGCAATTATGGCGGGTTTGGCATTAGCTTATATTGAGCGCTTTATGACGAAAATTGTGCCGAATTATCTTAATCTCATCATTGTACCGGTGGTATCAATTATTGTAGCAGTGTTCCTTGCGCATACGATTATTGGCCCAATTGGACGTGAAATCGGTAACGGTATTGCGTTCGTAGTGAAACATTCGATGACCGGCGATTTTGCCCCAATCGGTGCGGCGTTATTTGGTTTCCTTTATGCACCGCTTGTAGTAACTGGCGTACACCAAACCACGTTAGCAATTGATATGCAAATGATTCAAAGCATTGGCGGAACACCTGTTTGGCCAATCATCGCTTTATCAAATATTGCGCAAGCTTCTGCGGTGTTAGCGATTGTGTTTGTGAGCAAAAAAGCGAACGAACGTGAGGTTTCCGTACCAGCGGCACTTTCAGCTTATTTAGGTGTAACCGAACCGGCAATGTACGGTATCAACTTAAAATATCGCTTCCCAATGCTATGTGCGATGATTGGCGCGGCATTAGCGGGTTTGATTTGTGGCTTCGCCGGTGTGCTAGCGAACGGTATCGGTGTGGGTGGTTTACCAGGTATTTTATCAATTCAACACGTTTACTGGGGAACGTTTGCAGCTGCAATGTTAGTGGCGATTGTTGTTCCGCTAGCACTAACCGCAATGGTTTATAAACGCAAAGAAAAAGCGGGAACATTGGAATAATCAAATATATAGCGGTTAGATTTTTGCAAAATTTTACCAAAATCTGACCGCTTGTTAATTTTATAAGGAAAGCAGAATGAGCAAAAATTGGTGGAAAAACGGGGTGATTTATCAGATTTACCCGAAATCTTTCCAAGATACAACCGGTTCCGGTACGGGCGATATTCAGGGGATTATTAAGCGTTTAGATTATTTGCAAACCTTAGGGGTGGACGGTATTTGGATTACACCGATGTACGTTTCTCCGCAAATTGATAACGGCTATGACATTGCTAACTACCGTGAAATCGACCCAAGTTACGGCACGATGGCAGACTTTGAGCAATTGATTGCAGAGGCTCACAAACGCAATATTCGCATTGTGATGGATATGGTGTTTAACCACAGTTCAACTTTCCATGAATGGTTCAAGCAAGGCGAAGATCCGCAATCTGAATATCATGATTTCTATATTTGGCGAGAAACTCCGACTAATTGGAAATCGAAATTTGGTGGCTCAGCGTGGAAATGGTCGGATAAAGCGCAAAAATACTATTTACATTTATTCGCCCCAGAACAGGCGGATCTGAACTGGGAAAATCCTCACTTGCGTGCCGAATTATTTGATATTTGCCGTTTTTGGGCGGAGAAAGGCATTGACGGTTTGCGTTTAGATGTGGTGAATTTGATTTCTAAACCTGAACACTATGAAGACGACTTTGAGGGCGATGGTCGCCGTTTTTACACCGATGGATATAAAATTCATCAACATTTGCAAGAACTCAATCAAAAAGCGCTTACTCCTTATGGTTTGATGACGGTGGGCGAAATGTCTTCGACTAAGCTCGAGCATTGCCAGCAATATGCAAATTTGGCAGGCACGGAGCTTTCGATGACCTTTAATTTCCATCATCTCAAAGTGGATTACCCGAATGGTGAAAAATGGACGTATGCTCAACCTGATTATGTGGAACTGAAGTCGATTTTTAACTATTGGCAACAGGGAATGCACAACAAAGCGTGGAATGCGTTGTTCTGGTGTAATCACGATCAGCCTCGTATTGTGTCTCGCTTTGGTGATGAAGGTGAGCTTCGTACCACGTCGGCAAAAATGTTAGCGATGTTGCTACACGGAATGCAAGGCACGCCGTATATTTATCAGGGCGAAGAAATCGGGATGACCAACCCGAACTTTACTAGCATTGCCGAATATCGAGATGTGGAAAGCCTCAACGCTTATGCAGAATTGCAAGAAAAAGGTGAAAATGAACTGCTTATTCTGAAAATTTTGGCGCAAAAATCGCGAGATAACTCACGCACACCAGTGCAATGGGATGCAACTGACAATGCAGGTTTTTCAAGTGGTAAGCCGTGGATTGATGTGGCGAAAAACTTCCGAGAAATTAATGTGGAACAAGCTTTGGCGGATAAAGATTCGGTGTTCTACACTTATCAATCATTGATTGCGTTACGTAAGAAATTGGCGGTCTTAACGAATGGCGATTATACGGATTTACTGCCGGAACATCCGCTGGTTTGGGCGTATCGCCGTCAAACATCGCAAGAGAGCTTAACGGTTGTTGCCAATTTAAGTGCGGAGAAGCAGCTCGTTAATATTGAAACAAGCGGTCGAATTTTGATGAATAATTACCAACAAGTCTCGCAAACCGAACATGGGATTTGGCTTGCACCCTATCAAAGTATTTATTTCATCGCATAAAAAAATAGAGGAGCAATTGCTCCTCTTTTTTGCAGATAAATTTGCTTAGCCTTTTTGTTGTTCTAGATAAAGCACGGTAGCGGCTACACGAGAATGCACATTTAATTTGCGTAATAAATTACGAATATGTACTTTCACTGTCTCTTCTGAAATGAACAACTGACCGGCAATTTGTTTATTTGACATACCGGTTGCGATCCACTGTAAAACATCACGTTCACGGTCGGTTAAAACACTTAACGGATCATTTTCCGGGCGGCGATCTAATAAATGTTGCTGTACCGCTTCACTTAAGACCATTTCACCTTTTGCCGCTCTACGAATATTTTCGACTAAATCAGCCGTATCACTGTCTTTAAGCAAATAGCCGTCAACACCGGCATCCATCAACGCAAAAATATCGGATTGTTCATCTGATACAGTTAAGACAATAATACGGCTATCCACGCCATGCGTGCGTAGAGAACGTAAAGTGTCTAAACCTGAGATCCCTTTCATATTCAAATCTAAAATAATCAGATCAGGATCTTTATCTAACGCTAACGCAATGCCGTCAGTACCGTTACTTGCTTCCCCAATTACAACAAAATTATCTTCTAGTTCAAGAATTTGACGCATGCCTTGACGCATAAGCGGGTGGTCATCAATCAAAAGAATTTTATAAGGTTCGGTCATTTTGTGCCTCCAATAAAAATTGGCATAAATTTTGAGGGTTATACTTACCTAAAGCAAGTTACCCATTTTGGGTAATTTGAAACATTTTTGATCTTAGCCAATTTCTTGTCTAGTTAAATTTCCTGTTGATTTGTAAAACTTTTCAACTATTAGACCGCTTGTTCCGCTATAATAGCGCTAATTTTAGCTAAAAGAATGATAACAATGACGACTCAAACAACTTATTTTGCCACTGCTGCTCGTGGCTTTGAAGAAATGTTAAAAACAGAACTGGAGCAGATCTGTGAAGCTGAGTGTAAAGTTGCACAAGGTGGAGTGCATTTTACAACGACCCAACGAGGAGCATATCAGGCATTACTACATAGCCGTTTGGCTTCTCGTATCTTATTACCGTTGGTAACCACCAAAATTTTTAGTGATCTGGATTTATACGCAACGATCGTCGGTATCAACTGGGCGGAAATTTTTGATCCTCGTGATACTTTCTTTGTCGATTTCAACGGGACTAACCGAGAGATCCGCAACACCCAATTCGGTGCGATGCGAGTAAAAGACGGTGTAGTCGATTATTTTGAACGTAAAGGCTTCGCTCGCCCGACCGTGGACAAAGATCATGCAGATATTCGAATTCACGTTTATCTCGACCGAGAAAATATGGTGGTATCGCTTGATTTAAGCGGTGATGCGTTACATATGCGAGGCTACCGTGAAGACACAGGTAAAGCACCCCTACGTGAAACATTGGCAGCGGCGATTATTCTTCGTTCCGGCTGGCAAAAAGGCACTCCGCTGGTTGATCCGATGTGTGGCTCCGGTACGTTGTTGATTGAAGCGGCACAAATGCAAGCGGGGATTGCACCACAATTACACCGTAAGCATTGGGGCTTTAATGCGTGGAAAGGACATCAACAAGCGGTTTGGAAAGAAGTGTTAGAGCAGGCCTATTTGCAACAAAATGAAGAAATTCAACCGCTTTTCTTTGGCTTCGACCTTGATCATCGCGTATTAGCTAAAGCAAAACAGAATGCGAAAAATGCCGGCGTAGCACATTTAATTCAATGGCAACAAGGCGATGTAGCGGCGTTAAAAAATCCTTGTCCGGCACAAGTTGGCACTGTGATTTGTAACCCGCCGTACGGTGAGCGTTTAGGCACAACACCGGCGTTAATTGCTCTTTATTCGGTGTTCGGACAACGTTTAAAACAACAATTTGGCGGTTGGAATGCGTCTATTTTCAGTGGCGAGCCGGAATTACTGAACTGTTTACGTTTGCGTTCACACCGTCAGTTCAAAGCGAAAAACGGTCCGTTAGACTGTTTACAAAAGAATTACCAAATTAGTGAGCGTACAGCGACAGAACAGCAAGCTGATGAACTTAAATTTGAACAGAATGCACAAGTTGCGCCTGATTTCGCGAATCGTTTAACGAAAAATATTAAGAAAATTGAAAAATGGGCGAAGCAGCAAGGTATTAATGCGTACCGTTTATATGATGCAGATTTACCGGAATATAATTTAGCGGTTGATCGCTATGATGATAATATTGTGGTACAAGAGTATGCCGCACCGAAAAACATCGACGAACAAAAAGCTCGCCAACGCTTACTGGATGCCGTGTCTGCAACCTTGTATGTAACAGGCGTGGAAACCAATAAGTTGGTATTAAAAGTTCGCCAAAAGCAAAAAGGCACGAACCAATATGAGAAATTGGCTAATAAAGGCGATTATTTCTACGTAACCGAATACGGTACAAAATTATGGGTGAATTTAACCGATTATCTTGATACCGGCTTATTTTTAGACCACCGTCTAACACGTAAAATGGTAGGGCAGATGGCAAAAGGAAAAACTTTCCTAAACCTCTTTGCTTACACAGGTTCAGCGACCATTCATGCCGCATTAAACGGTGCGAAGTCCACAACTACGGTAGATATGTCAAATACTTACCTGAATTGGGCGGAACAAAATTTAGAGCTAAATAATTTACCGCTACGTAATAACCGCTTATTCCAAGCCGATTGCTTACAGTGGTTGGCGGAATGTCGGGAACGCTTTGAGTTGATTTTCGTTGATCCGCCAACGTTCTCAAATTCAAAACGAATGGAAGACAGTTGGGATGTTCAGCGCGATCATATTAAGCTAATGATGCAGCTTAAACGCATTTTGACAGCGGACGGCACAATCGTATTCTCGAATAATAAACGTGGTTTTAAAATGGATTTCGAAGGCCTAACCGAATTAGGTTTACAAGCGGAAAATATTTCACATAAAACATTACCGCTTGATTTTGAGCGTAATCCGCAAATCCATAACTGTTGGATCATTCGCCATATTGAAAATTAATAATCACGGAATGCACGGAAAGTTTTGTGCATTCCATATTTTGATGGTAAATAAAAATGTTAGATATTGTTTTATATGAACCGGAAATCCCACAAAACAGCGGTAATATTATCCGCTTATGTGCGAATTGCGGTTTTAGATTACATATGATTGAACCGCTAGGTTTTGCGTGGGACGACAAAAAGCTACGCCGTTCCGGCTTGGATTATCATGAGTTTGTCGATATTCAAAAATATAAGAATTTTGAAGATTTTCTAGAACGTGCGAAACCAAAACGTTTATTTGCGCTAACGACTAAAGGCGAACCGAATCATAGTGAAGTGAGTTATGAATTAGGCGACTTCCTCATGTTTGGGCCGGAAAGCCGTGGTATCCCGATGGCGATTTTGGATAGTTTACCGATGTCGCAAAAAATCCGAGTACCAATGTGCAAAGACAGCCGCAGTATGAATTTATCCAATACGGTAGCTGTTGTTGTATATGAAGCATGGCGTCAATTCGGTTATCAAGGTTCTGTACCGAGACAGCCAATTTAGCTTAGCACTATCAAATGACAAAATGACAAGCGGTTAATTTTCCTTAAGAATTTGCAAATTATTCTGAGAAATTGACCGCTTGCTTATCTAAATCGCATAAAAAATCCCAAGCATTCGCTTGGGATTTTTGTTTCAATCATTCAGTAATTAAAGTTTAGCAGCAAGCATTGCTTCTAATTTCTCAATATCTACTGCAAATTTACGGATACCTTCCGCTAATTTTTCAACAGCCATTGGGTCTTGGTTATGTTGCCAGTAGAATTCCGCTTCTGTTAATGGTGCCGGACGAGTTTTCACTTCACCTTTATATTCTAATTTACGAACAAGCGGAGCATTGCTTTCAGCAAGTTCTTTTAATAACGGTGGAGCAATAGTTAAACGGTCACAGCCTGCGATTTCGGTAATTTCACCTACGTTACGGAAACTTGCGCCCATAACCACAGTTTGATAACCGTACTGTTTGTAGTAGTTATAGATATTCGTAACAGAAATTACACCTGGATCTTCTGCCGGTGCATATTCTTTTTTCTCTGCTGCTTTATACCAGTCTAAGATACGGCCAACAAACGGAGAGATTAAGTAAACGCCAGCTTCTGCACACGCACGAGCTTGCGCTTGAGAGAATAATAAGGTTAAGTTACAGTTGATACCTTCTTTCTCTAACACTTCCGCCGCACGGATACCTTGCCAGGTTGAAGCGATTTTAATAAGAATACGATCATTGCTAATGCCCGCTTCGTTATAAAGCTTCATAATTTGACGAGCTTTCTCAATTGTTGCTTCCGTATCGTAAGAAAGGCGAGCATCTACTTCTGTAGAAATACGTCCCGGTACGATTTTAAGAATTTCTAAACCAATATTAACTGCTAACTTATCTTCTGCATCAATAAGCTGTTGAGCTTTATCATCACTTTTTGCTTTAGCATAAGCTACTGCGTCATCAATTAATGATGCGTATTGCGGTAATGCAGACGCACTTAAAATTAAAGATGGGTTAGTGGTTGCATCTTGCGGTTGATATTGTTTGATTGCTTCAATGTCACCGGTATCTGCAACAACAACAGTCATTTCACGTAAAGCATCTAATTGACTCATAAAAGGTTCCTCTTTATATAAAATTATAAAAATAGATGAATAAGGATAATGGCATATATAATACCAGTAACTTCTCGAAAAAGTACCAATAATTTTGTGAGGAAGATCACAAAATCAGACATATAGTCAAAAGTTATCAGAAAATTACTCAAAAATGCTCTTGTTTTACTCAATTTGAATAAATGTTATGCGAAGGGAGAATTGTTTTAAAGTTTTTTGCAAAAAGTGCTTGCAAGGATTTTAGATTTCTCTATAATGCACCTCACACAACGACGCACTGTTGTGAACGATTTAAAATTGATTGCCAGTGCGTCGTTTCTTTTTGTTCTTTAACAATTTATCAGACAATCTGTGTGGGCACTTGTTGATTGACTTAATTGAAAAAATATTTTTGATTTTGAAGTCTTAATAGGTGCTTAAACTAGAAATTCATTTTTACTTTTGAAGTAATATGTAAACTTTAGCTAAGCAGTTTATTGAGCGATTAAACTTTTTGAATTGAAGAGTTTGATCATGGCTCAGATTGAACGCTGGCGGCAGGCTTAACACATGCAAGTCGAACGGTAGCACGAAGGAGCTTGCTCCTTGGGTGACGAGTGGCGGACGGGTGAGTAATGCTTGGGAATCTGGCTCATGGAGGGGGATAACTACGGGAAACTGTAGCTAATACCGCGTAATATCTTCGGATTAAAGTGTGGGACCGCAAGGCCACATGCCATGAGATGAGCCCAAGTGGGATTAGGTAGTTGGTGGGGTAAAGGCCTACCAAGCCGACGATCTCTAGCTGGTCTGAGAGGATGACCAGCCACACTGGAACTGAGACACGGTCCAGACTCCTACGGGAGGCAGCAGTGGGGAATATTGCACAATGGGGGGAACCCTGATGCAGCCATGCCGCGTGAATGAAGAAGGCCTTCGGGTTGTAAAGTTCTTTCGGTAGCGAGGAAGGTATCAAATTTAATAGATTTGGTAATTGACGTTAACTACAGAAGAAGCACCGGCTAACTCCGTGCCAGCAGCCGCGGTAATACGGAGGGTGCGAGCGTTAATCGGAATAACTGGGCGTAAAGGGCACGCAGGCGGTTGATTAAGTGAGATGTGAAAGCCCCGGGCTTAACCTGGGAATTGCATTTCATACTGGTCAACTAGAGTACTTTAGGGAGGGGTAGAATTCCACGTGTAGCGGTGAAATGCGTAGAGATGTGGAGGAATACCGAAGGCGAAGGCAGCCCCTTGGGAATGTACTGACGCTCATGTGCGAAAGCGTGGGGAGCAAACAGGATTAGATACCCTGGTAGTCCACGCTGTAAACGCTGTCGATTTGGGGATTGGACTTTAAGTCTGGTGCCCGAAGCTAACGTGATAAATCGACCGCCTGGGGAGTACGGCCGCAAGGTTAAAACTCAAATGAATTGACGGGGGCCCGCACAAGCGGTGGAGCATGTGGTTTAATTCGATGCAACGCGAAGAACCTTACCTACTCTTGACATCCATGGAATCTTGTAGAGATACGAGAGTGCCTTCGGGAACCATGAGACAGGTGCTGCATGGCTGTCGTCAGCTCGTGTTGTGAAATGTTGGGTTAAGTCCCGCAACGAGCGCAACCCTTATCCTTTGTTGCCAGCGGTTTGGCCGGGAACTCAAAGGAGACTGCCAGTGATAAACTGGAGGAAGGTGGGGATGACGTCAAGTCATCATGGCCCTTACGAGTAGGGCTACACACGTGCTACAATGGCGTATACAGAGGGAAGCAATATGGCGACATGGAGCAAATCTCACAAAGTACGTCTAAGTCCGGATTGGAGTCTGCAACTCGACTCCATGAAGTCGGAATCGCTAGTAATCGCAAATCAGAATGTTGCGGTGAATACGTTCCCGGGCCTTGTACACACCGCCCGTCACACCATGGGAGTGGGTTGTACCAGAAGTAGATAGCTTAACCTTCGGGGGGGCGTTTACCACGGTATGATTCATGACTGGGGTGAAGTCGTAACAAGGTAACCGTAGGGGAACCTGCGGTTGGATCACCTCCTTACCAAGAATTAAGCGACTGCAAGTGTTCACACAGATTGTTTGATAGAAGAGAAGACGAAAACGGACATAATCCGGCATCCTTTTGGGTCTGTAGCTCAGGTGGTTAGAGCGCACCCCTGATAAGGGTGAGGTCGGTGGTTCAAGTCCACTCAGACCCACCACTCTAAACGAGTGAAAACTGAAAGGTGAGATTATGTTCAGTCATGATGTATGGGGATATAGCTCAGCTGGGAGAGCGCCTGCCTTGCACGCAGGAGGTCAGCGGTTCGATCCCGCTTATCTCCACCAATCATCATGACTAAGTGAATAAGTAAAAGATTTGTTTATTTAGTCATGATGATAAGTCAAATTATTGTCTTAAATTGTTCTTTAAAAAATTGGAAACAAGCTGAAAAACTGAGAGATTTTCGAAAGAAAGTCTGAGTAGTTAAAAAAATCTTGACTGAACAAAAGCAGTCAAGTGTTTAGTTGAATAAAATACAGCATTGAATGGATTTGAATAAGATTTGAAAACATTTGAGGTTGTATAGTTAAGTGACTAAGCGTACACGGTGGATGCCTTGGCAATCAGAGGCGAAGAAGGACGTGCTAATCTGCGATAAGCTTGGATGAGTTGATAAGAAGCGTTTAATCCAAGATTTCCGAATGGGGAAACCCACTAGATGAAGAATCTAGTATTTACTACTGAATACATAGGTAGTAAAGGCAAACCGGGAGAACTGAAACATCTAAGTACCCCGAGGAAAAGAAATCAACCGAGATTCTGTAAGTAGCGGCGAGCGAAAGCGGAAGAGCCTGTTAGTGATAGCAGTAGACACAGAAGAACGAGCTGGGAAGCTCGACTATAAAGGGTGATAGTCCCGTATTCGAAGTGTCTATTGTGGTACTAAGCTAACGACAAGTAGGGCGGGACACGAGAAATCCTGTTTGAAGATGGGGGGACCATCCTCCAAGGCTAAATACTCCTGATTGACCGATAGTGAACCAGTACTGTGAAGGAAAGGCGAAAAGAACCCCAGTGAGGGGAGTGAAATAGAACCTGAAACCGTGTACGTACAAGCAGTGGGAGCCTCTTTGTGGGGTGACTGCGTACCTTTTGTATAATGGGTCAGCGACTTATATTTTGTAGCGAGGTTAACTGAATAAGGGAGCCGAAGGGAAACCGAGTCTTAACTGGGCGTTTTAGTTGCAAGGTATAGACCCGAAACCCGGTGATCTAGCCATGGGCAGGTTGAAGATTGGGTAACACTAATTGGAGGACCGAACCGACTAATGTTGAAAAATTAGCGGATGACTTGTGGCTGGGGGTGAAAGGCCAATCAAACCGGGAGATAGCTGGTTCTCCCCGAAATCTATTTAGGTAGAGCCTTGAGCGGACACCTTCGGGGGTAGAGCACTGTTTCGGCTAGGGGTCCATCCCGGATTACCAACCCGATGCAAACTGCGAATACCGAAGAGTGATACTCAGGAGACACACGGTGGGTGCTAACGTCCATCGTGGAGAGGGAAACAACCCAGACCGCCAGCTAAGGTCCCAAAGTACTAGTTAAGTGGGAAACGAAGTGGGAAGGCTTAGACAGCTAGGATGTTGGCTTAGAAGCAGCCACCATTTAAAGAAAGCGTAATAGCTCACTAGTCGAGTCGGCCTGCGCGGAAGATGTAACGGGGCTAAAACTAGTCACCGAAGCTGCGGCATCAGTCGAAAGACTGTTGGGTAGGGGAGCGTTCTGTAAGCGGATGAAGCTGAATTGAGAAGTTTGGTGGACGTATCAGAAGTGCGAATGCTGACATAAGTAACGACAAAACGAGTGAAAAACTCGTTCGCCGGAAGACCAAGGGTTCCTGTCCAACGTTAATCGGGGCAGGGTGAGTCGGCCCCTAAGGCGAGGCTGAAAAGCGTAGTCGATGGGAAACGGGTTAATATTCCCGTACTTGGTATAACTGCGATGTGGGGACGGAGAAGGTTAGGTTATCAGACTGTTGGATGTCTGTTTAAGCCGGTAGGTGGGAATTTTAGGCAAATCCGGAATTCCGTTAACACCGAGAAGTGATGACGAGTCTCTACGGAGATGAAGTAACCGATACCACGCTTCCAGGAAAAGCCACTAAGCTTCAGGTTATACTAAACCGTACTATAAACCGACACAGGTGGTCAGGTAGAGAATACTCAGGCGCTTGAGAGAACTCGGGTGAAGGAACTAGGCAAAATAGCACCGTAACTTCGGGAGAAGGTGCGCCGGCGTAGATTGTAGAGATTTACTCTCGAAGGTTGAACCGGTCGAAGATACCAGCTGGCTGCAACTGTTTATTAAAAACACAGCACTCTGCAAACACGAAAGTGGACGTATAGGGTGTGATGCCTGCCCGGTGCTGGAAGGTTAATTGATGGTGTTATCGAAAGAGAAGCTCCTGATCGAAGCCCCAGTAAACGGCGGCCGTAACTATAACGGTCCTAAGGTAGCGAAATTCCTTGTCGGGTAAGTTCCGACCTGCACGAATGGCATAATGATGGCCAGGCTGTCTCCACCCGAGACTCAGTGAAATTGAAATCGCCGTGAAGATGCGGTGTACCCGCGGCTAGACGGAAAGACCCCGTGAACCTTTACTATAGCTTGACACTGAACATTGAATTTTGATGTGTAGGATAGGTGGGAGCCTTTGAAGATGACACGCCAGTGTTGTTGGAGGCGTCCTTGAAATACCACCCTTTAACGTTTGATGTTCTAACGAAGATTGCGGAACGCGGTCTCGGACAGTGTCTGGTGGGTAGTTTGACTGGGGCGGTCTCCTCCCAAAGAGTAACGGAGGAGCACGAAGGTTTGCTAATCACGGTCGGACATCGTGAGGTTAGTGTAATGGTATAAGCAAGCTTAACTGCGAGACAGACAAGTCGAGCAGGTGCGAAAGCAGGTCATAGTGATCCGGTGGTTCTGAATGGAAGGGCCATCGCTCAACGGATAAAAGGTACTCCGGGGATAACAGGCTGATACCGCCCAAGAGTTCATATCGACGGCGGTGTTTGGCACCTCGATGTCGGCTCATCACATCCTGGGGCTGAAGTAGGTCCCAAGGGTATGGCTGTTCGCCATTTAAAGTGGTACGCGAGCTGGGTTTAGAACGTCGTGAGACAGTTCGGTCCCTATCTGCCGTGGGCGTTGGAGAATTGAGAGGGGCTGCTCCTAGTACGAGAGGACCGGAGTGGACGCATCACTGGTGTTCCAGTTGTCTCGCCAGAGGCATTGCTGGGTAGCTACATGCGGAAGAGATAAGTGCTGAAAGCATCTAAGCACGAAACTTGCCTCAAGATGAGTTCTCCCCGACTATAAGTCGGTAAGGGTTGTTGGAGACTACGACGTAGATAGGTCTGGTGTGTAAGTGGTGTGAGCCATTGAGCTAACAGATACTAATTGCCCGAGAGGCTTAACTATACAACGCTCAAGTGTTTTTGAGCACTACACTCAGTAGCAGCTTGTTTCGAATTTAAGAAGAAAGAACAAAGACAAAGAAAGAAGACAAAAGACATCAACAGAATATTCTGGCGACCAGAGTGCTGTGGCTCTACCTGACTCCATTCCGAACTCAGAAGTAAAACGCAGTAACGCCGATGGTAGTGTGGGGCTTCCCCATGTGAGAGTAGGGCATCGCCAGATTGAATTTAGGACCCTGTGGTTAGCGATAACCACGGGGTTTTTGCTTTTTTACAACGGACAACGATGTTGTTTTATCCAGAGCCTTATTCTCAGCCTCAGCCTCAACCTCATCCTTATCTTTACTTTCATTTTCTCCTTTCCTTTTTTCCTTTTTGCTGATTTAAGCTGCCTTACTAATGATTTGCAAAACGGCAGGGAAATTTGACCGCTTGTCAGAGTGGAATGAATAAAGTTAGTCTTATCTCTTATGAGGGGTAATAAAAGGTTGCAGTTGAACGTTGCAATATGAAATAGGGCTGATAATATGTAAATTATTCAAAAAATAATTTATAGCACAACATCAGGGTATTTCATGCAAAAATTTTTCTCTTTATCAGCGTTTACGTTGTTACTTTTCTCTAATTCGGCACTCGCTGCTCCTAAAACATTTACTTATTGTATTGAATCTTCGCCTACTTTTTTAAACCCGCAAATCGGCACAGACGGTGCAACATTAGATGTGGCACAAGCGTTATATAATCGTTTAATTGATTTTGAACCGGGTACAACAAATCTTATTCCTTCATTAGCTGAAAAATGGGATATTTCTGTGGATGGTAAAACCTATACCTTTTATTTACGTAAAGGGGTTAAGTTTCATAAGAATAAAGAATTTACCCCTTCTCGTCATTTCAATGCTGATGATGTGTTGTTTGTCTTTAATCGCCAATTAAATAAATATAATTATTTCCATAATGTTTCGGGCGGAAACTATGAGTTTTTCTTAGGTATGGATATGCCTAATATCATTGAAAAAGTCGAAAAAGTGGATACTTATGTAGTCAAATTCCACTTAAAAGTGCCGAATGCGCCGTTTTTAGCAAATCTTGCAATGGATTTCGCTTCGATTTCTTCCGCTGAATATGCCGACCAAATGTTAAAAGCCGGCACGCCGGAAAAAGTCGATACCGCACCGATAGGTACAGGGCCGTTTGAATTTGCTGGTTTACAAAAAGATGCTTATGTGCGTTTTAAAGCTTTCGATGATTATTGGCAAGGCAGAGCGAAATTAGACCGCTTGGTATTTAGTGTGACGCCGGATGCGACTGTTCGTTATGCCAAATTGCAGAAAAACGAATGTCAGGCAATGCCGTATCCAAACCCAGCTGATATTGCTCAGATGAAAGCGGATACTAACTTACAAGTATTGGAAAAATCTGGCTTAAACATTGGTTATATTACTTTTAATTTGGATAAGAAACCGTTAGATAATCAGAAAGTACGTCAAGCACTCAATTATGCGGTAAATAAACAAGCGATTTTAGAATCAGTGTACCAAGGTACTGGTTCTGTTGCTAAAAATCCGATGCCGCCGACAATTTGGGGCTATAACGATGAGATTCAGGATTATGAATATAATCCTGAAAAAGCGAAGGCGTTATTAAAAGAAGCTGGCTTGGAAAATGGTTTTGAAACGGAATTATGGGCAATGCCGGTTTCTCGCCCGTATAATCCGAATGCACGTCGTATGGCTGAAATGGTTCAAGAGGATTGGAAGCAAATCGGGGTGAATGCCAAAATTGTTAGTTTTGAATGGGGAGAATACCTCAAGCGAATGGAACAAGGCGAACATTCAACCGGTATGATGGGCTGGACTGGCGATAACGGTGATCCGGATAATTTCTTAAATACTTTATTAAGTTGTAATGCGGTCAAACAAGGCTCAAATTATGCACATTTCTGTGATAAATCTTACAATGATTTAGTTACGCAAGCAGCGCAAGAGCCAGATAAGGTAAAGCGAAAAGCACTTTATAAACAGGCTCAAGTAATTTTTAAACAGCAAGCGCCTTGGTTGCCGATTGCACATTCAACAACTTATTTCCCGATGCGTAAAGAAGTAACAGGCTATACGGTTAGTCCTTTCTTATCGCATAACTTCTATCGAGCGGAGTTAGGAAATAATTAATAGATTGTAGTAAATATGATAAGCGGTCTAAATTTTGCGGAAATTTGCAAATTTTCGTTGGATTTAGACCGCTTTTTACTGAAAAAGTATTGAACTTCATCGAAAAACTTGTATATTCGATTAATTCATAAAAATAAAAAACAAACACAACATTGGAGCATTCAATGAAAAAACTCACAAAACTTTCTTTGTTCTCATTGGCTATTGCCGCCTCGAGTTCGGCTTTGGCTACACCTAAAACATTCGTCTACTGCTTAGAAGCCTCACCTACTTACTTAAATCCTCAATTTGCAACAGACGGTGGTACGCTTGATGCGACCAGCCAAACGATTTTTAACCGATTAGTAGATTTCGCTAAGGGGGAAACTTCAGTTATGCCTTCTTTAGCGGAAAAATGGGATGTGTCAGAAGACGGTAAAAGTTATACCTTTTATTTACGTAAAGGGGTGAAATTCCATTCAACTAAAGATTTTAAACCAAGCCGTGATTTTAATGCGGACGATGTAGTGTTCTCATTCAATCGTCAATTAGATCCGAATCACCCTTTCCATAAGGTATCCGGTGGTAACTATGAATATTTTATCGGTATGGATATGGGCAATATTATTCAAAATGTTGAGAAAGTGGATGATTATACGGTTAAAATTAATCTAAAAGTGCCGAATGCACCATTCTTAGCGAATATTGCAATGGACTTTGCTTCGATTTTCTCTGCGGAATATGCTGAGAAATTATTAAAAGCGGGTACGCCGGAAAAATTAGATCAAAATCCGGTTGGTACAGGCCCATTCCAATTTGTTGATTACCAAAAAGATTCTCAGATTCGTTACAAGGGCTTTGAGCAATATTGGGAAGGTAAACCGGCGATTGACCGTTTAGTCTTTGCGATTACACCGGATGCATCGGTGCGTATGGCGAAATTACAAAAAGGTGAATGCCATGCCGCACCTTACCCGAATCCGGCTGATCTGGAAGCATTGAAAAAAGATCCGAATATCAATTTAATGACCAAACCGGGTTTAAATATCGGCTATTTACATTTCAATACGCAGAAAAAACCGTTTGATGATGTGAAAGTGCGTCAAGCGTTAAACTATGCGATTAATAAAGAGGCGATTATTCAGTCTGTTTATCAAGGTTCCGGCGAAAAAGCGAAAAATCCGATTCCACCGACAATGTGGAGCTATAACGATGAAGTGAAGGATTATGACTATGATCCGGAAAAAGCCAAAGCCTTGTTAAAAGAAGCCGGATTGGAAAAAGGTTTTGATACCGAAGTGTGGGCAATGCCGGTTTCTCGTCCGTATAACCCGAATGCACGCCGTATGGCGGAGCTTATCCAAGAAGATTGGAAAAAAGTGGGTGTGAATGCCAAAATCGTGAGTTACGAATGGGGTGAATATCTCAATCGTATGCGTGACGGCGAACATACAACCGGTATGATGGGCTGGAACGGTGATAACGGCGATCCGGATAACTTCCTAAATACCTTATTAAGTTGTGCGGCGGTAAAACAAGGTTCTAACTATGCAAAATTCTGTCATAAAGATTTTGATAAGTTAATGACCGATGCAGTTCAAACAACTGATAAAGCAAAACGTACCGAGCTTTATAAACAAGCGCAAGTACTTTTCAAAGAACAAGCACCATGGGTAACCATTGCTCACTCAACCACTTATTTCCCGGTTCGTAAGGAAGTAACAGGTTATGTGATTAGTCCATTTAGCTTACATAATTTCTACGGTGTTGATTTAGAGGCAAAATAAGTTCTCTTATTAACCATTGAAAAGCACGGCAGAGAGTTATCGGCTATTTGTAAAAAATTCGCTGAATTTTACCGCTTAATGCCGTGTTTTTCATATTTTCCGTGGTTCAAATAATGAGTATTACCTAATGTTTTCATTTATTCTTAAACGTCTTTTGATGGTTATCCCAACCTTTTTGGCGATAACGTTAATTACTTTTGCCTTAGTGCATTTAATTCCGGGCGACCCGATTGAAATTCGGATGGGAGAGCGTGGCTTAGATCCGGCAGTTCACGCTCAGATGATGGCGCAGCTCGGTTTAGATTTACCGCTGCATGAGCAGTATTTTAATTATATTAAAGGGGTGTTTCAGGGCGATCTCGGTAATTCATTTCGTAACAATGAGCCGGTGTTAAAAGAGTTTTTCACACTGTTTCCGGCAACGGTTGAATTAGCCTTCTTTGCGTTGTTATGGTCGCTGATATTTGGGATTTTCCTTGGTGTAATTGCTGCGGTGAAGAAAGATTCGTGGATTTCACATACAGTAACCACTTTATCTTTAACCGGTTATTCGATGCCGATTTTCTGGTGGGGCTTAATCTTAATTCTCTATTTTTCCACACCGTTAGGCTTACCGGCTTCCGGACGTTTACCTTCCGAATATTGGATTGAAGCGGAAACCGGCTTTATGCTGTATGACACTTGGGTTTCAGATGAGTCGGGGGCATTTATTGCCGCAATTAAATCACTAATTTTGCCTTCGATCGTGTTAGGCACTATTCCATTGGCAGTGGTGACGCGTATGACCCGTTCTTCAATGCTGGAAGTGTTAGGCGAAGATTATATTCGTACCGCAAAAGCGAAAGGTTTGAATACCACTCGCATTGTGATTGTCCATGCGTTACGTAATGCCTTGATTCCGGTGGTTACTGTAGTGGGACTGATTGTGGGGCAGTTACTTTCTGGGGCGGTACTTACAGAAAATATTTTCTCGTGGCCGGGTATTGGTAAATGGATTATCGATGCGATTAATGCTCGTGACTATCCGGTTTTACAAGGTTCAGTGCTAATTATTGCGACGATTATTATTTTAGTGAACTTAACCGTTGATTTAATTTATGGTGTAGTTAACCCAAGAATTCGCCATAACTAAGCCTATTTTTCAGCTTTTACAAGCGGTTAAATTTACGCAAAATTTTGCAAAATGATTTGAATGGAGTGAGATACATAATGTCTTCAACAACCCTTTCGGCACCGGCTCCGAAGACACCTTTACAAGAGTTTTGGTATTATTTTTGCCAAAACCGTGGTGCGGTTATCGGGCTTGCCTTTATTACTCTTGTCTTTTTTGCTGCGGTATTTGCAGGTTGGGTTGCCCCTTTTGACCCGATTGAGCAAAACCGTAGTGCTTTACTATTGCCTCCGGCGTGGATGGACGGCGGTAATTCCGCTTATCTGTTAGGAACCGATGATATTGGGCGTGATATTCTTTCTCGTATTATTTACGGTGCACGCTTATCTGTGTTTATCGGTTTAGTGATCGTTGTTTTATCATGCGTATTTGGCGTAATTTTAGGCTTACTTGCCGGTTATTACGGTGGTGTGATTGATATTGTGATTATGCGCTTTGTCGATATTATGTTGGCAATTCCGAGCCTACTTCTCACTATTGGTGTGGTCACCATTTTAGGCCCTTCCTTGATTAATGCGGCGATTGCGATTGCGGTTGTATCGATTCCAAGCTATGTACGTTTAACCCGTGCTTCGGTCATGAGCGAAAAAAATCGTGATTATGTGGTCGCGAGCCGAGTTGCCGGCGCCGGTGTATTACGTTTAATGTTTATCGTGATTTTACCGAACTGTCTAGCCCCGTTAATCGTACAAATGACGATGGGGATTTCCAATGCGATTTTAGAACTTGCCGCACTTGGCTTCTTAGGTATCGGAGCACAACCGCCGACACCGGAACTAGGCACAATGTTGGCGGAATCACGCGGTTTTATGCAATCGGCAAACTGGTTGGTAACCATTCCGGGGCTGGCGATTTTATCGCTTGTATTAGCATTTAACTTAATGGGCGATGGCTTACGTGATGCACTCGATCCAAAACTGAAACAATAAGGAGAGCAAGATGGCTTTATTAACGGTAGATCAGCTTTCTGTCCATTTCGGTGATGAGAAAGCCCCCTTTAAAGCGGTAGATCGTATCAGTTACACGATTAACGAAGGCGAAGTATTAGGTATTGTTGGCGAGTCCGGTTCGGGTAAGTCGGTTAGCTCGTTAGCGATTATGGGCTTAATTGACTTTCCCGGTCGTGTGACGGCAAATTCGCTTGAGTTTAACGGCAATAATTTATTAGCGTTAAAACCGAAAGAAAAACAAAAAATTGTCGGTGCGGACGTGTCGATGATTTTCCAAGATGCGATGACCAGTCTTAACCCAAGTTATACGGTCGGGTTCCAAATTATGGAAGCGTTGAAGGTGCATCAAGGTGGCTCAAAAGCGACCCGTCGTGAACGTGCGATTGAGTTATTGACGATGGTGGGGATTCCGGATCCACAATCTCGTTTAGAGGTGTATCCGCATCAGCTTTCGGGGGGTATGAGCCAGCGCGTGATGATCGCAATGGCGATTGCTTGCAATCCGAAATTATTGATTGCGGACGAACCGACCACCGCATTAGACGTAACGATTCAAGCGCAAATTATTGATTTATTATTGGAATTGCAACGCAAAGAAAATATGGCGTTGATTCTGATTACCCACGATTTAGCATTGGTTGCAGAATCGGCACATCGCATTATCGTGATGTATGCAGGGCAAGTGGTGGAAGAGGGCAAAGCAGAATTAATCTTTAAAGCGCCGCTTCACCCCTATACGCAAGCATTGCTGAAAGCGTTGCCTGAATTTGCCGAAGGTAAATCTCGTTTACAATCGTTGCCCGGTGTGGTTCCCGGTAAATACGACCGACCGCAAGGCTGTTTGCTGAATCCTCGTTGCCCGTATGCAACGGATAAATGCCGTGCCAGCGAGCCTGAATTACGAGTTTTAAACGGTCGCCAAGTGAAATGCCATTTTCCATTAAATGAAAATGGTGTGCCAACTACACAACAATAACGGAGAAGCGAAATGACTGATTTGCAAAAAAATGAACAAAACGCACCGCTTCTTGATGCGAAAAATTTGAAAAAATATTATCCGGTTAAGCAAGGTTTGTTTGCTAAACCGAAAACGGTTAAAGCGGTAGACGGTGTGTCATTCCAATTGGAACGAGGCAAAACATTGGCGGTGGTTGGAGAGTCCGGTTGTGGTAAATCAACCTTGGGGCGAATGCTCACGATGATTGAAAGCCCGACTGAAGGCGAGCTGTTTTATAAAGGGCAGAATTTCTTAGTCAATGATAAAGATACCGCTGTATTACGCCGTAAAAAAATTCAGATTGTGTTCCAAAACCCTTATAGCTCGCTGAATCCGCGTAAAAAAGTGGGTAGCATTTTAGAAGAACCGTTATTAATCAATACCGATTTATCGGCAGCAGAGCGTAAAGCGAAAGTGTTAGAAATGATGGGCAAAGTCGGTTTAAAACCTGAGTTTTACGATCGCTATCCGCATATGTTTTCCGGTGGGCAACGCCAACGTATTGCGATTGCCAGAGGTTTAATGCTCAATCCTGATGTGGTCGTGGCGGATGAGCCGGTTTCGGCATTGGATGTATCGGTACGTGCGCAAGTGCTTAATTTGATGATGGATCTGCAAGACGAGATGGGGCTTTCCTATGTTTTCATTTCGCATGATCTGTCGGTGGTTGAGCATATTGCCGATGAAGTGATGGTAATGTACTTAGGACGAGTGGTCGAGCAAGGCGAAACTAAAGCGATTTTCAGTAATCCTCGTCACCCGTACACCCAAGCGTTACTTTCGGCAACACCTCGTTTAAATCCGGAGCAACGTCGTGAGCGGATTAAATTAACCGGTGAATTACCAAGCCCGTTAAATCCGCCGAAAGGTTGTGCGTTTCACGCTCGTTGTCGTTTGGCAACCGAAAAATGTAAAGCGGAACAACCTCAATTAAAAAGCTATGAAAACGGCACCAAAATAGCCTGTTTTATGGTGGAACAGTAAGATAAATGTTCACCACGGAATACACTGATTACTCGGATATTTTCTGTGTAATCGGTGTATTCCGTGGTTTTTATTTCTCTGTAAGCAATGAATCGTAAAGTAAGAATCACAATAGCTGTTTAAGATTCTCAATGAGGTAATCCAGAATTGATTTTCCGGTTTGTAATTTCGTACTTAGCATTCGTTGCGCATTAGCGTGGTGAATATTGAGTGTTTGATTAATATCCGGTTCGTTGGTTAAGTTCCACTGTTGACCGAGGCGAGCAACAATATCGGATAAATCGTGTTCAGCTTTGGTTTCCGCACGAATATTAATCCATAAATCGGCATTGGGTTGGGGTTGCGGTGTTTTATAGATATTTGAACCAAGCCAAACGAGTGTCCCTTCTCCCACCGGATCAAGGGTTGCGAGCAAACGTACGCGATAGCCTTTGTCTTTTAGTATTCCGGCCAGATGTGGTGCATTCCAGCCGCCTAAACTGTGTCCGATAATATAGATAAGATCTTGCGGCTGAATTTTGATGAGTACATTTAATTCAATGTCGCTAAGATGAAAAATATGGTTGTAACCGAGCGTATGAATATGAATTTGCTCGTAATTAGGAATACAGCTTTTAATTTTTCTTGCCAGCCGTTGTTTTGCTAGGCTGATATTGCGGAGCGGGCCAACAAAATAATAAGGTTCTTGATCAGCTGCACCACCGATTAAGAATATATGCGCCTGACGATAAAATGGGGATCGCATATTACCTCCTATAGTAAAAAAGCGTGGGTAAGCCTGTTCAGCCCCACGCTTTTAGTTATACCGCAGCATTCACTACGATTTCAACCTTCCAATTCGGATTTGCAAGTCTTGCTTCCACCGCAGCACGTGGTGGCGCATTGTTTTCCGCCACCCATTCGTCCCACGCACGGTTCATTTCATCATAATAAGCCATATTGGCAAGATAAACGGTTGCCATTAAGATCTTACTTTTATCGGTATTAGCTTTAGCTAAGAATTTATCAATTTCCGCAAGCACTTGTTTGGTTTGCTGATAAGCGTCTTGGCTATCGTCTGTCGGCACTTGACCGGCGAGATAAGCCACGCCGTTATAAATGGCAACTTCAGAGAAACGTTTACTGACATCAATGCGTTTAATCATAATATTCCTTATGTTTGAAAGAAAACAAGCGGTAGAAATTTGCAAAAAAATTGCAAAATTTTACCGCTTGTCATAGCTTAAATCGGATTATTCTACTTTAACAATCCAGCCTTCCGGTGCTTCAACATCACCGAATTGGATACCGGTAAGTTCCGCATATAAGCGTTTTGTTACTGGGCCAACTTCCGTTTCCGAATAGAATACGTGGAAGTTATCTTTATGTTGAATACCGCCAACCGGTGTAATTACCGCCGCTGTACCGCAAGCGCCGGCTTCAGCGAATTGATCTAATTGATCGATATATACATCGCCTTCAATCGTTTCCATACCTAAACGCTCTTTAGCGATATGTAATAACGAGTATTTGGTAATACTTGGCAAGATCGATTCTGACGCTGGGGTAATAAATTTATTATCTTTGGTAATACCAAAGAAGTTTGCTGCACCCACTTCTTCAATTTTAGTGTGAGTTTTCGGATCAAGGTAGATCGCATCGGCAAATTTGCGTGTTGCTGTACCTTGTTCTGTCGCTAATTCGTGCGGTAATAAACTTGCCGCATAGTTACCACCCACTTTAACTCCGCCGGTTCCCATTGGAGCTGCACGGTCGTAGTCGGTTGTGATGAAGTTAGACGGCGCTAAACCACCTTTAAAATACGCACCCACCGGACAGCAGAATACGGAGAAAATGTATTCCGGTGCCGCTTTAACACCAATATTTTCACCCACGCCGATTAAGAATGGACGTAAGTAAAGTGTTGCACCTGAACCGTATGGGCCTAACCAATCTTGGTTTGCTTTTACTACTTCTTTACAAGCACGCACAAATAACTCAGTCGGCACTTCCGCCATTAATAAACGACGTGCAGTACCTTGCATACGTTTTGCATTTTCTTCAGGGCGGAATAAGTTAATAGAACCGTCTTTGCAGCGATAGGCTTTTAAACCTTCGAAACATTGTTGACCGTAGTGAAGTGCGGTCGAACCTTCATGAATGTGGAGAGTGTTATCTGTGGTTAATTGACCTTCATCCCATTTACCATCTTTCCAATGTGCGATGAAGCGATAATCCGTTTTAATGTAGGAAAAGCCTAAGTTAGCCCAATCTAAATCTTTTAAAGCCATGTTGTTGTGTCCTTATTGTTATTTCTTACAAATGAATTTTTACATTGTAAGCCAAAAACGAAGCGGAATGTAAGAGCAAAATGGCATTTTTTTGTCGAAAAAAAGCCCAAGCGAATTGCTTGGGCTGAATGTTTGTCAAAGAATTAAGCGTGTTTTGCCGCAACTTCTTTTAATAAGGTTTGTAGTTCACCTTTTTGGAACATTTCTAATACGATGTCACAACCACCGATTAATTCGCCTTCTACCCATAATTGTGGGAAAGTCGGCCAGTTTGCGAATTTTGGTAATTCAGCACGAATATCCGGGTTAGTTAAAATATCTACATAACCGAATGGTACTTGGCAGTTAATTACCGCTTCCACCGCACGAGCAGAGAAACCGCATGAAGGGAATTTCGGCGAACCTTTCATATAAAGAAGAATTGGGTTTTCGCTGATTTGTTTTTTGATTTTTTCAATAGTATCGATAGTTTCCATGATAACCTCTAGTGATTAATACCTGAGTGATTGTATCAGACTTTTATGACTAGCCAAATAACCTTTTCACCTTATAACGAAATATCTCGTCTGCCGGCAAAAGAGTGGGAAAGGGTTGTACCGTCTACCATTTCTAATGAGCCGCCAACCGGAATCCCGTGTGCAATTCGAGTCACTTTCACATTGTGGATGCGGCACATTTCCGCAATATAATTAGCCGTTGCATCTCCCTCAATCGTTGGATTGGTGGCAAGAATCACTTCGTGAAAAGATTCGTTCTCTAAACGACTTTGTAATAGATCTAAGCCGATTTCTCTCGGTCCAATGCCGTCTAATGGGGAAAGATGTCCCATTAATACAAAATAGCGCCCTGAAAATTGTCCGGTTTGTTCAATTGCTTGAATATCTTCCGGCATTTCAACTACACAAAGTTGACCGCTCATTTGACGACGAGGATTTTTACAAATATTGCATTCGTCTTCTTCGGTAAACGTACGACAAGAACGACAATGACCGATATGTGTCATTGCTTCGCTCAATGCTTTCGATAAGTTCACTCCGCCGGAACGATTGCGTTGTAATAAATGATATGCCATACGCTGTGCGGATTTTGGACCGACACCGGGTAATGCACGCAGGGCTTCCATAAGGTTTTCGAGTAAAGGGCTAATTTGCATAAATAGGAATGGATAGTTGAAAATTAATAATGGATAGTTGCAAAAGCGCCTATCCATTATCACTAAATTAGAATGGGAACTTCATGCCCGGTGGTAATTGCATACCGGCAGTCACGCTTGCCATTTTTTCTTTTTGCATTTCTTCCGCACGGCGAACGGCATCATTGAATGCAGCGGCAACTAAGTCTTCCACCATCTCTTTATCGTCTTCCATTAATGACGGATCGATTTCGATACGACGGCAGTTATGTGCACCATTGATTGTTACTTTTACTAAACCTGCACCAGATTCGCCGGTTACTTCAAGTTGTGCGATTTCTTCTTGCATTTTCTGCATACGCTCTTGCATTTGCTGAGCTTGTTTCATTAAACCGCCTAAGCCGCCTTTTCCAAACATTACATTTTCCTCAATTTGTATAATAAAAATAGAAACAGTTTATTTTACTTAAGCACCCCGCTTTAGGCAAGCGCTTATCTTTTGCTGATGTTTGCAAAATTTTAGTAAAAAATGACCGCTTATAACGAATAAAAAATAAGCTCCCGCAGGGGAGCTTATTGGTAAGATTTATTCAATCGAGAATTTTACCGGAACAGTAACACTACTTGGGAAACCAGACGGTGGCGGTGACACTTTGGTGCTTTGCGCTGCTTTAACTGCTGCGTTATCAAGATTACTGTTACCGGAACTGTTTAACACTTTTACATTGGTTAAATCGCCAGAAGACGATACGGTAAAACCAATAGTAACAACCCCTGTTTTACGCATCATTTTTTCTCGAGCGGGATAGGCATTGTTAGCTCGACGTTGTAAGGCTCGCTGTAATGCAGCTTTATAAGCTCCGATTTCACTACCATTACTTCCGCTGCCACTGCCACCTGCCGCACCATTTTGTGAGCCGTTCGCTGATGTACCGTTAGGATTACCGTTTGGTTTACCATTCGGGATGCCCGCTCGTGCTTGAGTACCTTGCACTGCATTCGGTATGGCTTTTGCGACAATACCTTGTTTGGCTTCCGGCCCTTTTTCTAATGCCTTAATCGGTTTATCTTTAGCTTTCTCTTTTTTAGGCTTTTCTTTTTCTTTAGGCTTCGGTTGCTCTTTTGGTTTTGGCTTTTCCTTCGGCTTTTCTTTAGGTTTAGGCTGTGGCTTCGGTTCAGGAATCGGCTCTGCTTCAGGTTCCGGCTCCGGTTCTGCTTGCTGTTTTTCCGGTTCCGCTTGTGTAGGTTGTTCTTCTGCCACCGCAACTTGAGGCTGTTCTAATAAAGCGGCAACTAATTCCATCGACATTACATTATCTTCAGGCTGACCGTCCGAATGAGAACTTTTTACTATCGAAATGAAACCGGCAAAAACAAAGGTGTGAATAACAATAGAACTGATTAACCCGATACGAGAATGTTTTTTCTTCATACTCGTATCCTATTTCTTGGCTGTATCTTTCTTCGTTACGATAGCGACGTTTTTAATTTCATTCGCAGAGAGTACATCGGTGAGTTCAACAAATTTTTCAAATGCCACCGCACCATCTACTTTTAAGGTTACTTTTTGGGTTTTGTCCCAAGTGGCAATCTCAGTAGTAAGTGCTTCTTTAGTAATTGGTTGATCGTTGAAATAGAACTCGTTGTTTTCTGTGATCGTAAGAAGTTTAGCTAATTCATCCGCTTTCATCGCTTGAGTCGTGGTTGCTTTCGGCACATTCACTTGAATTTTGCCTTGTGAAATAAATGAGGCGGTAACAAGCACGATCGCTAATAGCACCAACATAATGTCGATGAACGGAATAATATTAATTTCGTCAAATTTTTTCATAAGAAACCTGATTGAGTTGCAAAAAATAAGTGAAATTTGACCGCTTATTGATTGGCTTTACGGGCTTGAATGGCCTGCCATTTAAGTTTGCTTTCATCTACTTTACGGTTAAAACCGCTGTAGAACATCATTGCCGGAATTGCAACTAAGATACCTGCTGCTGTCGCTTTTAATGCAAGTGAGAGGTGAACCATAATAGATGCGGCATCAATTTCACCGCCGGAATGACCTAAATGGTAGAAGGTAAGTAAGATACCTAATACGGTTCCTAATAAACCGATATAAGGCGCGTTAGCACCGATAGTTGAGATAGTGGTGAGGTTACGAGTTGTATCGATCTCTAAATCTTGGATGGTTTCATATTTTGTGACATCAAGCTGTTTATAAAATAGAACACGTTCAATAATTTTCCATACTAACACAACACTCATTAATAATAATAAACCTAAGATAATGTAATCTACATGATCTTGTAAAAGTTCAAGCATTTGTTCCATAAAATCCTCGGAAACGATATAAAAATATAGAAGACAGGTGATACTGTATAATGAAAATGGTTCGTAATTATACTAAGTGAGGCAGAAAATTCAACTCGTAATAATAGGTATTCTCGTTTATTTTTTATAAATAGATTATGCTATATTTACTCGTTATTTTTTTGTTATATAAATATAAATAAGGTGTAAGGCAAAATATGAGCGAAACATTTACTGAAATTAGTCCGCAGCAAGCATGGGAGTTAATCGAAAACGAAGGCGCGATACTTGTGGATATTCGAGATGTACGCCGTTATGTTTATAGTCACCCGAAGGATGCGTTTCATTTGACCAATGAAAGCTATGGGCGTTTTTTAGATGAAGTTGATTATGAAGAACCGGTGATTGTAATTTGTTACCACGGTGTAAGTAGCCGTAATACGGCGCAATTTTTAGTCGAGCAGGGCTTTGATCGCGTATATAGTGTAAAAGGCGGCTTTGACGGCTGGGAACGAAGCGGTTTACCGATTGAAACGGCTTACTAAAAATAAGGTATAATTTGCTAATTTTTTAGATTAGGAAAATAGTATGAATTATTTTGTCAATGTCACCGAAAGTAATTTTAGTGAAGTGTGGAATGCTGCGACACAAGTACCGGTCGTGTTTAATTTTATCTCACCGAGAGAAGTGGCTTCACTTGAAATGGATTCATTATTGCGCCGATTAGCGGATGAAAATCCGGCGCAATTTTTATTAGCTACAGTAAATTGTGATGAAGAGCAAGCATTGGCAGCTCAATTTAGAATTCAAACGATTCCGACCATGTATCTTTTTGCCGGCGGACAGCCGGTTGATATGATTCAAGGGGCGATTTCCGAGCAAGAAATGCGAGTGCGTTTAGCCAATATTTTGCCAAAAGAAGAAGAGCTTAAATTCAATCAAGCGTTGGAATTGTTGCAAGATCAGCGTTATGAAGAGGCATTACCGCTACTCAAATCAGCTTGGGAAATGACCGATAAGAAAAACAGTGATTTCGCATTGCTTTATGCAGAAACTTTTATTGTGATGAAGAAAGTGGAAGAAGCTCGAGAAATCTTAAAGCAGATTCCGATTCAAGATCGCGATAGTCGTTGGAACGGTTTACAGGCACAGATCGAGTTGTTAGAACAAGCGAATGAATCGCCTGAATTACAGCAATTACAAGCCGATTATGCAAATAACAAAACGCCGGAAATTGCGATTCGTTTAGCAAATCAGTTACATCAAGCACATAAAAATGAAGAGGCGTTAGTGCTACTGTTTGATTGGCTGAAAGCTGATTTAAATAGTGCAAATGGTGAAGTGAAAAGTCAATTTTTAGCGATTCTTTCTGCTTTAGGTAACGATCCTATCGTGCCAAAATTTAGACGTCAGCTTTATTCATTACTCTATTAATCGTATTTGAAGCAAAAAAATGAGGCGGAGTAACACTTTCGCCTCATTTTTTATTTGGTAAATTTTTCAGAAAATTAGACCGCTTGTTGCTGCTTTAATGCAGCTGCTTCATTTGCTTCTTGTAATACTGAAGCTAAATCATCGCCTCCGGCGGCGGCTACCGCCGCAGCAAACGCGCCTTCAACCAGCGGTGCATAGCTAATCACCACTTTTTCTGCTTTTTCAGGAGCGAGTAAATCAATCGCGGTTTCCGCACTTAAAATCGCACTGCCGAGGTCGACAAAGATTACTATACCGTCTTCGCTGAATACTTCTTCAATCGCATTCATAATTTTTACCGCATCTGTGCCAATCGGATTATCCGGATCATCAATACCGGCAGCTACAGCAATTTGGCACGATCCTTGTGCCATTTGGCGTGTAATTTCTGCCACGCCTTCTCCAAGTTGTTTGCTATGCGAAACAATCACTAAATTAACCATCATTACTCCTATTTAACCGCTTCCGCTAAGGCTTTGATTAAATAATAGCTTGACGTTGCACCGGGATCCGCATGACCGATACTACGTTCGCCTAAATAGCTTGCACGTCCTTTTTTTGCTATCATCGGCACCGTTGCATTTGCAAAGTTTTCGGCTTTTTCGACCGCTTGTTGAAGTAGAGCGGCTTCAGGCTGAGACGGATCTGCTTGAGCTAATTCGTCTAGTAACGGAAGCCAAACGTCACACATGGTTTTATCGCCCGATTCTGCTCGCCCACGCGCAACAATGCCTTCCACCCCAGCTTTGAAGACGCTAACAAGTTCTTCAAAGGTAAGCTGTTCTTTACCGTTAGCAATTTGCGAACCTTTGATAAATAAAGTGCCGTATAAAGGGCCGCTAGCCCCACCGACTTGAGAGAGTAACGTCATACCGACTGTTTTTAAGATAGTGCCAATATCTTTATCACTTACGCTAGCGACTTTTTCTAACGCTTTGCTAAAACCACGTTGCATATTTAAGCCGTGATCGCCGTCTCCGATTTCGGTATCCAGCTGTGTGAGAAAATCTCGTTGCTCGCTCATCACTTGATTACAATTTTCAAGCCATTGCAGAATGTGTTGTTTTGAAATCGTCATTTTATTCTCCCCAACGTAACGCCGGTGTATTAACCGGAGCATCCCAAAGTGCTAAAGTTTCATCGTCCACTTTCAGTAAAGTAATGGATACGCCTTGCATATCGAGTGAAGTGCAGAATGAACCGACCAAATTACGTTCAATGGTTAAGCCGAATTGTTCACAGCAATCGGCAAGCACGTTATAAACGCCATATAATTCTGAAAGCGGCACTGCACCTAAGTTATTCACTAACGCAATCACACGATCACCTTTTTGTAACGCTTGTTTTTTATCTAACACTTCGTTCCATTGTTGCGTGTCATTATCCCAACGGCGTACGTTACGCTCATAATCGCCGTGTGCGATGAGTGTTTCAAACATTTGGCGTACGGTTTTATCTAGGTTCTCAAACGGACGGCGTTCGATGCCCGGTTCGCCGTGAATGCCTACGCCAAATTCCATTTCGTTTTCGGCTAAAGTGAAAGAAGGTTTACCGGCTGCCGGTACGGTACAAGCACCAAGCGCAACACCAATCGAATGGCCGGCATTATTTAATTTGTAACCTAATTCGGCTAATTGCGATAAGTTGTAGCCTTTATCTGCCGCTGCGCCTAATAGTTTTTCTAATAACACGGTGTTGGCAACCCCACGGCGACCGGCGGTATATAAGCTATCTTTGACCGCAACGTCATCATCAATCAGTACGGTTGCAACTTTTACACCGCTATCGGCAAGGAGTTCGGTGGCGGTTTCGAAATTCAACACATCACCGGTATAATTTTTAATAAGTAATAAAACCCCTTCGCCGCTATCGACATTTAAACCACATTCAAACATTTGATCCGGTGTCGGCGAGGTAAAAATCGCACCCGGACAAGCACCATCTAACATTCCCTTACCAACAAAACCGGCGTGCATCGGTTCGTGTCCGCTACCACCGCCTGAAATCAATGCCACTTTACCGGCAACCGGTGCATCTGCACGGCGTACGTAAGTCGGCTCAGTGTTTAGAACTAGAGTCGAATGAGCTTTGGCAAAACCGGCTAATTGCTCTTGTAAGACCGTTTCGATTGAATTGATAAGTTTTTTCATAGACGGATATCCTTTTAAAAGAAGAATTTATCCCAATTTAACCAAAATTCGAGGCGAATTTCTGTTAGCTGCTTCACAAAATCGAAAAAAAGATGAGTGAAAACGAAAATAGAGTTAGCGGTAAATTTACGCTAAAATAGCAACGATATTTATTGATAAGGATTACATCATGACAGTTAAACACGCAAAACTTTTAATTTTAGGCTCCGGCCCGGCAGGTTATACTGCAGCCGTTTATGCCGCTCGTGCGAATTTAAATCCGGTATTAGTCACCGGTATGCAGCAAGGCGGTCAATTAACCACTACTGATGAAATTGAAAACTGGCCGGGCGAGTATGAGCATACTACCGGTACCGGTTTAATGGATAAAATGCTGAAACACGCAGAAAAATTTAATACGGAAATCATTTTTGACCATATCAACAGCGTAGATTTATCTAAGCGTCCGTTTACTTTAAAAGGCGATATTAATACTTTTACTTGTGATGCATTAATTATCGCAACTGGTGCTTCTGCAAAATATTTAGGTTTACCATCTGAAGAAGCGTTTAAAGGCAAAGGCGTGTCGGCTTGTGCAACTTGTGACGGTTTCTTCTATCGTAACAAACCGGTTGCAGTGGTTGGCGGCGGTAATACTGCGGTTGAAGAAGCGTTATATTTAGCCAATATCGCAAGCGAAGTACATTTAGTGCATCGCCGTGACAGCTTCCGTGCTGAGAAAATTTTATTAGGTCGCTTACAGAAACGTGTGGAAGAAGGAAAAATTATTCTTCACACCGATAGAACGGTCGAAGAAGTGTTAGGCGACAATATGGGCGTAACTGGTGTACGTTTAGTTTCAACCAAAGACGAAAGCAAAGAAGAAATTAAAGTAGACGGTTTCTTTGTTGCGATCGGTCATGCACCGAATACCGCTATTTTTGACGGTCAGCTTGAATTGGATAACGGTTACATTAAAGTGAAATCGGGCTTGGAAGGCAATGCGACCGCAACTAGCGTAGAAGGTGTGTTTGCAGCCGGTGACGTAATGGATCATAACTATCGCCAAGCAATCACTTCTGCCGGTACAGGCTGTATGGCAGCGTTAGATGCAGAACGTTTCTTAGATGCGTTAGAAGCCTAAAAATATTTTACGGAACATCAGTTTTATTCAAACAAGCGGCTAGATTTTACAAGAATTTTACCAATATTGATTTGAGCGGGTGTTCCGTGTTTTTTATAAAGGAAATGTTATGAATTTTACTGTGATTATTCCGGCACGTTACGCTTCAAGCCGTTTACCTCGTAAACCGCTACTGGATATTGCCGGCAAACCGATGATTCAACACGTGTGGGAAAAGGCACAACAAGCCGGTGCGACACGTGTGATTATTGCCACCGATCATCCGGAGATTGAAGCAACTGCTAAAGCATTTGGTGCGGAAGTGTGCATGACTTCGGATCAACATAATTCTGGCACGGAACGTTTAGCGGAAGTGATTGAAAAGATGCGGATTGCCGATGATGAGATCATCGTAAATGTACAAGGTGATGAGCCATTGATCCCGCCGGTGATCGTTTCGCAAGTGGCGGAAAATTTAGATCGCTGCCAAGTGAATATGGCGACATTAGCGGTAAAATTAACCACTAAAGAAGAACTTTTCAATCCGAATGCCGTCAAAGCGCTGGCAGATAAAAACGGTATGGCACTCTATTTCTCACGTGCGCCGATTCCGTTTGCCCGTGATCATTTCGCTGATTGTGATGACGCTTTTGTCGCAAGCCAAAATTACTTACGCCATATCGGGATCTATGCATACCGTGCTGGCTTTGTAAAACAATATGTGGCTTGGCAACCGACCCAATTAGAACAATTGGAATCGTTAGAGCAATTACGTGCGTTGTGGTACGGAGAAAAAATTCATATCGAACTTGCCAAACAAGCACCGCAAGTAGGTGTAGATACGCAAGAAGATTTGGAACGTGTTCGCCGGATTCTAGCTTAGAATCGGCAGAAACAAGCGGTCAAAATTGCAAAAAATTTTGCAAATCAGACCGCTTAATTATCTAGGCTGAGTAGCAACTCAGTAAATAAAAACGTGCTTAGGCACATTCTCGGAGTAAACCTATGTTAGGAAACATTTTAGGCTCAATCGCATCATCTGTTTTAAGTGGCGGTAACGGCAACCAATCAACAGCACTTCAATTAATTCAAGCATTACTACAATCGCAAGGTGGTGTTGAAGGTATTATCGCTAAATTACAACAAGGCGGTTTAGACGATTTATTAAAAACGTGGATCAGTGCGGATGAAGAAAACGCACCGGTATCAGGCGAGCAAATCGCAAATGTATTCGGTCAAGAAAATCTTCAAGCAGCCGCACAAGAAGTGGGTGTAGAAGAAAAAGATGCCGGCGATTTATTGGCGGAATTTTTACCAAAAATCGTTGATACATTAACACCGGATGGTCAATTGCCGGATCTACAAAACTTAAATACTAACGACTTATTAGCTCAAGCGGCAAAAGGTGTGTTAGGTAAATTATTTAGCTAATCTTAAAAAACAGGGAGAATTTAATTCTCCCTGTTTTTGTTTTGACGTAATTAGCCTTTATAAAATTATCGCTATCTTTCCTCTCGACAAATCTTCAACGTTTCTTTGATTAGCTCCAACGCAATTGTACCTTCCGGTGGTAGTTCGGGGAGTGGTTGATCGCAGTCGAACCATTTTGCATCGAAGATTTCTTCCTCTTGTAGCGTGATTTCACCACTTCCGTAATCGGCGAGAAATCCTAGCATCAGTGAATTTGGAAATGCCCACGGTTGGCTGCCGAAATAGCGGATGTTTTTGATTTTTAAACCGCTTTCTTCCCATACTTCACGCTGAACGGTGGTTTCTATCGCTTCGCCGGCTTCGACAAAACCGGCTAATGTGGTGTAAATCGTGCCTTTGTGACGCAGGTGGTTGGCGAGTAAAATCTGTCGTCCACGGCGTACCGCTACAATAATAGACGGGCTGATGGTCGGGTAGCTACGATGTTGGCAATTTGGGCAATGAATCGCTATTTCGTTATCAGCAAGTTTGGTATGCGATCCACATTTACCGCAGAATTTATGCGTATTGAGGAAATTATTAAGTGAAACCGCTCGGTGTAACAGATGAGCGAATTCCGCCGGACGAGCAATCTGTGAGCGTAGGTTCACCATGGTAAAATTTTGCAGATTTTCGACCGCTTGTTCATCCAGTTGCACCAGAAAAACCGGTGAGTTTTGATATGTTCCAACCTGTAATTTAGCAAAGCTGGCTAAACCTAATTGTTCGGCGGTGCCGAAAGGAATCTCATCATCTTTTAAAGCAATCTCAAATTGATGTACTAATACCCAATAACTTTTCATATTTGCTCCCGAAATCATTAAATTTTTAAGTCAATTTGTTGAAATAATTGGCGTTTTTCTGCCTCATTTAAAATACGATATTCACCGCTATCTAAATCACCAAGCTGAAATTGCCCTAAACCGACACGGATTAAGCGCAGGGTCGGAAAGCCGATGTGTGCGGTCATTCGGCGCACTTGGCGGTTTTTTCCCTCGTGAATTGTTAGCTCGATCCAACTGGTTGGAATAGTTTTTCGTTCTCGAATTTTTGGGGCGGTTTGCCATTCATAATTCGGGGCGGAAATTGCTTTCGCTTTTGCCGGTTTGGTTAAGCCGTCTTTCAGTTCAACACCTTTCTCTAACTTAGCTAAATCTGCAGTTTGCGGAATACCTTCCACCTGTGCGAGATAAGTTTTCTGCTTTTCAAATTTAGGATTTGCCAACCGATGCTGAATTTCACCGTTATTAGTCAGTAACAATAAGCCTTCGCTGTCACGATCTAAACGGCCGACCGGATAAACTTGTGGAATCGGAATAAAGTCTTTCAGCGTTTGTCGTCCTTGTTCATCGGTGAATTGGGTTAGCACGTCAAACGGCTTGTTAAACAATACGACCACAGTATCTTCAAACGAAAGCTGTGGCTTAAGCGGTCGTTTTTTGGTTCTATTTTGCAAGTTCGGTTTGGTTGTTGCAGAACGAGGTTTATTTTTTTGATTAAATTTAGCTTTAAACATCATTTATTTCTTTAAGTTAGCCCAAGCGACCGAGAATAAAATAATTGCGCCGCCAATCAACATTTTGATAGTTGGTACTTCGTTAAAACATAGCCACGCAATCGCAATGGCATATACCGGTTCAAGCGAGATAATCATCGAAGCGGTACGGGCGTTGATCGTATCAAGGCTGGAGACAAATAGCGTATATGCCAATGTGGTACAGAAAAAACCGATACAGAAAATCCAAAACCAATCGAGGGCAGGTGCGTTTATTAAGCCTTTTGTGGAAAAAGGTAATAAGATCAGCATTGCCACTAAATATTGCCACCAGCTCGTTTGTGTGCCGGATAATTTGCTCATAGTTTTCCGATTTACAATTGCCAACACACCATAGACCAAAGCGGATAAAACACCCCATAAAAGTCCTAATGTTGCTTGATTGCCAAAAGTAAATTCCGGTGTGACCAAAATTAAGCCGATGGTGATCGCCACAAGTAAAAAGCCTTCACGATAACTGAGTTTTTCTCTAAAAAAGAGCATTTCAAATAATGCGACAAAAGCAGGAAAGCTGGCGAAGCCTAAAGTTGCTAAGGCGATACCGCCTACTTGTACCGCAGTAAAAAAGGTCACCCAATGGGCGGTAAGTAATGCACCGGAAAGTATTTGGCTAAATAATTCTCGGTGAGTGAGTTTTACAAGCGGTTGTTTTTTCCATATAAAATACAAAGAGATAAAAACAAGTGCAATCATCACTCGCCCAAGCACAAGTGTATCCGGGCTGCTTTCAATTAATGCACCGAAAATACCGGATGCACCAAAAAGGATTGCGGTAAAATGTACTTTCAAGAGTGCGAGCGTATGTTTATCCACTATTTAATCCATTTATCTTGATCTTGTTTACGTTCAAATTCGGCATCGAAGGTATTGTTATCTTGCTGTGAAAATTGACCGCTTGAAAAATGGTTGAAACGCACTTTCGCTTTAAAGAATTTCATTAAATAACGTTCGGCAATCTGACGAGTCATCGGCAACATTAATAAGATCGCAATAATATCGCTTAAGAAGCCGGGAATAATTAAAAAAACACTGGCTAAAATAAACAGGAGTGAGCCGATAACCGCTTGTGTCGGGATTTTGCCTTGGCTTAATTCACTACGAATTGAATAAATGGTATATAACCCACGTAATTTCACAAACCATAAGCCTAATACCGAAATAGCGATCAGTAACAAAATCAGCGGTAGTACCCCGATTTGGGAGCCGATTGAGACCAGTAGTGAGATCTCGAAGTAGATATACAGAAAAATGCCGAATAAGATAAAAAGAAATGGCATAACAGTTCCTTATTTGAATGCTTTAATGATCAGAAAGTTGAAGTTCAATTTCCGCTTTTTGGGTTAAATTCTCCGCTCCTTGTGAACGCATCACAATATTGTCTTCGGTACGGATGCCGCCGAATTGTTTAAATTCAGCGATCTTTTGCCAATTAATATGACGTGCAAGCGGGCTATTTTGCAACGGATTCAGCAACATATCAATGAAATAGAACCCCGGTTCGATCGTCAGCACCATATTTTCCGCCAAATCACGAGTACAGCGCAGACTTGGATAAACCTCCGGCGGTGATTTGCGAGTACCACGATGATTTTGTTGGAAACCGGCGACATCGTGTACTTGTAGTCCAAGCAAATGTCCTAAACCGTGTGGCAAAAAGGCTCTGGAAATCCCTTCTTCAAAAATTTGTTCCGGTGTAAGACGGACAAAGTCATATTGGTGCAGCATTTCAGCAATCCATTGCTGCATTTGCGTATGATAACTCAGATAGTTTACATCCACAGCAAGCCGCTCAATAATGCGATATTTGTATTGTTCCATTTGCTTAATCATTGCTGCAAATTCGCTATTAGGATCAGCCGCATAAGTGCGAGTAATATCGGAGGCATAACCGTGTACGGTTGCACCGGCATCAATCAGAAAACTCTGCGGTTGCGGATTAGGGGCGTAATCAAGGCGAGTATAGTGTAAAATAGCCGAATGTTGATTGATGGCAATAATATTGCCGTAAGGCACGTTTAAGTCGGATTGCTGACTGGCTTTTAGGTAAGCGAGGTTAATTTCAAACTCGCTTTTCCCTTCAAAAAAGGCTTGTTTTGCCGCCTGATGACCTTTTAATGCCGCAAATTGTGCTTGGTAGATTGCTTCGATTTCAAATTCACTTTTAATCGAACGTTCGAAATGGAGCTGATTCAGTACTTTTTGCGGATTGATTTGGTTAAAACCAAGTGAATTTGCCAAGTTTTCATTTTCACCGATAAAGGCGCAAGCGGTCGGATTTTGGATAAATTTTGCAATTTCTTGGGCATCTTGCAAAATCACCCACTGAAATTCATCTGCAAAAAAAGCATCTGTCGGGGCAGTCGGTGGCGTATGCCAATAATCGTTCGGCGCATAGAAATAGACGGTCGGCTTATTTTTGCCGTCTAAAAATAACCAGCAATTTTCTGCTGTCGGACAAGGGAAGAAGTAGTTAAAATGTGGGTTTATTTTAAAGGGGGCGGTTTGATCATCTAAAAAATGATAGCGAGCCGTACCGGAATGAATCCATAAACCGCTGAGAAAGTTACTTTCTAAAATCGTTTGAACGACTTGCTGTAGTCGCTTGATATGTTGTGTAAATAATTGTTTCATAAAAGAAAAAATAAGAGAAAAATATGACGGATATAAAAATTGACCAAACATTAGATACGCTTGGGCTACGTTGCCCGGAGCCGGTAATGCTCACTCGCAAAACCATCCGCAATATGGCGGAAGGCGAGGTATTATTAATTGTGGCGGACGATCCTGCCACTACGCGAGATATTCCAAGCTTCTGCGAATTTATGGATCACCAATTGCTAAATAGCGAAACGGAAAATACCCCGTATCGTTATTGGGTCAAAAAAGGGCTTTAAGCACAATAAAATAATCCCCCACACAAACGTATGGGGGATTTTTTAACTATTAGTGACGTCTGATTTCTTCTTCATCAAACTCAAAATCTTCATCTTGATCATCGAAGAATTCGCCGTCTTCACCATATTCATCATCTTCCGCATTCGGATCTTCAAAATAAGTACCCCAACCCTCATATTCCGCACCGACTTTTTCAATCAGTGGCAGTAATTCTTTTTGTTGGGCGGTAATGATGTCGGCATTTAAATTGACTTCGCTTACGATATCACATACGAAGATTACTTTGCCGTTCTCTTCTTCTACTTCTTCCGCTTCTGAAATTTCGTAGCCGAGTTTATAGGCATCCACCACTAATTTTTCCAGTTTATCAAAATCACGGTGTGCTACGTGGTGTTCAATAATATAAAGCGCATCCGGATCCGAACCGTCTTTTAATAGGTTTTCGATGATCTCATCCGTTTCTTGGCGTAATTTATTAAAATCGTACATTGTTTTTTCCTTATTAATGTAAATTGTTTGGCATTCTATACCGACTTATTCGCTCTGGCAATTTCTCGATCGGCTTCAAGGTCGGAATCATTCGGATTTACAATTTTTCCGAGTAATGGATTCAGCACCAACATATTCTGAGTTGGGCAGATATGAGTAAAGTGATCGGCTAACCAATAAGGTTTGTTGGTTTTCAATTGTTCTACCAACTGAATCGCACGATCTTTACGTATCGCATAAAGCGCCGAACCATCACTATCAAATAGTGAAGAGTGATTATCGGTTAAAAAGTGGAAATCACGTTGCTCCGCACTCGCGGTATAAAAACCTTCATGAAATAGTGATAATTTATGTAGCAATGCAATTTCGATTTCCGGACGATTTTTTAGTTCTTGTAAGATATTACTCAGGAAATAATGAAAATTATCTACCAATTGAATATCGTCTTCAGCAATCACGGCAAAATCGGTTAATTCAAGTTGCGGATTCTCTGCAATTTTTTGCCAACAGCGAATATGTGAGAGAGTACAAGCGATTTCGCCTAAAGTAATCTCTCTGCCAATGATGGATTTAATTTTTTCGATATTAAATAACAATTCCGGTGCATCTAACAGATCTAATACTTTTTTATCAATAGCCGGTATTCGTTCAAAATATTTGGCATCAGAATGGGCTAGAAAACGCTGGAGGCGTTGAGGATGTCGATTAAGATTGATCACATAGCCGTAAAACATAATTGTCCTTTGTAAAAAGAAAGCTTATCCGAAGATAAGCTTTAAATTTTTATGATTGTTGTTCTACAAAAACTTCGCTAAACCAACCGTCTAGTTTAGCCGCCAGTTTATCAATACCAATTTTATTTAGAGCAGAATAGGCTTCGACTTGAATATCGCCTTGGAACGGTAGAATCGCTTCTCGCACCATTTTTACCGTTTTACTTCTTGCGCTTTGGCTGAGTTTATCCGCTTTAGTTAATAGTAATAACACCGGTAATTGTGCGGATACCGCCCATTCGATCATCTGTTGGTCGAGATCTTTTAACGGGTGGCGAATATCCATTAGGATAACCACACCTCGTAAGCATTCACGCTTTTGTAGGTATTCACCTAACGCTTTTTGCCATTGGAGCTTCATTTGCTCCGGCACCGCCGCATAACCGTATCCCGGTAAATCGACGAGTTTACAATTCGGCTCGACTTCAAATAAGTTAATTAACTGGGTGCGCCCCGGTGTTTTTGAAGTTCTTGCTAAGTTTTTTTGGTTGGTTAATGCATTGAGAGCAGTAGATTTACCGGCGTTTGAACGACCGGCAAAGGCAATTTCCACACCATTGTCTTCCGGTAAATGACGGATATCCGGTGCAGAAGTTAAAAAATGAGTTTTGTGATAGTTTAGTTTGAGCATTATTAGTATTTCTTTTTAAATTAAAAATAGATTTTTTCCTACTTTCTTTGCGTTGCCAAAGAAAGTATATATTAGGCAGTCTGGGCTGGGTTCCCTTCTGAACCGCCTGAGCGTGTTGCAATTTGTAGGAACATTTTTCTTGAGCGAAGCGAATCTAAAATGTTCCGTTAAGCAAATTTCAACTAAGCGAAGATAAGCGGTGAAGTAGGGTTGCCTTTCTTTTGGTTACTTTTCTTTGGCAACACAAAGAAAAGTAACATTGATCTATCGTGCTAGGAATTTTACACTTAAGCCCTTTTCCCCATACTGGTTTGCCTGCGGATTACCTTTAAATACACCCCATTCCAGTAATAACATCGTACCGATAAACATCGGCATCATCATCCCGAGTAGCCATTGCATTGTGCCTTGGGCTGAAAGGGATACACCATAGCACACAACCGGTACAAATGCCATGATAACCGCTTTACCGGAACGGTTACGATCGTGTAGGCGCTTTATAATCACCGCAGATAAACTATATACGGCGAGTACGAGCGGAATTAAATTAATCACACTGAAAGCGGTCGAATTTAACCAAAAATTTGCAACAATAAATAAGAAAATAAAGTTAATCGCAAAGCCGATCCAAAAGCCCTGACGATTGAGTCTTCCTTGAAGTGAAAACAGTGCTTTGTACCAAATCATACAAATTCCTTTGAGTAACGATCAAAATAGGAGCGTAGCTTAGCCTAAAGCGACATCTAATACCATCATAATTACAAATCCCGCCATTAGACCTAAGGTGGCAATATCGGTGTTACCGCCGCTTTGTGACTCGGGAATCAGCTCTTCTACCACTACGAAGATCATTGCACCGGCAGCGAATGCAAGCGCATAAGGCAGAATTGCTGTCATGGAAAGCACAAATGCGGCACCAATGACTGCGGCAATTGGCTCAACCACCGCAGACATTGCTCCCCATAAGAAAGCTTTTTTGCGGCTTTGTCCTTCGCCTCTCAGCGGCAGAGAAAGAGACGAACCTTCCGGAATATTTTGTAAGCCAATCCCGATTGCTAAGCCAAGCGCAGCGGTGAGCATGGCTTGGTGATCGGCTACATCTGAGGCTAAAGCACCAAATGTTACTCCGAGGGCAAGTCCTTCTGGAATATTGTGAATAGTGATAGCTAAAAACAATAGCATACTTTTGGATAAATGCTTTTTGAACTTCGGCATTCCTTCCGCATCGGCAAGCGGTTTACTTAGATGTAAGTGCGGAACAATATGATCAATCATACGCAAAAAGAATCCGCCGGCAAGAAAGCCGACCGCTGCCGGAAGCCACGCAAGCGAACCGTAACTTGGCTCGGCATATTCGAGAGCTGGGGCGAGCAGTGACCAAAACGAAGCCGCAATCATCACACCGGCGGCAAAGCCCATCATCACATCCAGTAATTTGCGGTTTACCGTTTTAAAGAAATAGACAAAAGCAGCGCCAAAAACAGTACAGCCCCAAGTAAATAAACCGGCGATAAACGCTTGTAGAATCGGGTTTAGCGATAAAAACAAATCAAACATTTACATTCCTAATAAATAGATCTCAAATGGAGATCAAAAAGCGGTCAAATTTGCGCGAATTTTTGCAAATTATTTTGCAATTTTCTAGCGAAATTTGACCGCTTTTATAAGTTTTAATTAATAGATTTTATAGTTTGGTTTTATCACGCACCGCACCTTTGTCGGCAGAGGTTGCGAAGTGACCGAACATTTTTAATGCCATTGAAACTTCACGTTGGCGATTTACCGGTTTCCAGCCTTTCGCATCTTGTTCCGCACGGCGTACCGCTAATTCTTCATCTGAAACTAAAAGTTGAATTGAGCGGTTTGGAATATCGATCGCAATTTTATCGCCGTCACGTACTAAACCGATGGTACCGCCGGAAGCCGCTTCCGGTGAGCAGTGACCGATAGATAAACCGGATGTACCGCCGGAGAAGCGGCCGTCCGTTAATAGCGCACACTCTTGACCTAAACCGATAGATTTTAAGTAAGTGGTCGGATACAACATTTCTTGCATACCCGGGCCGCCTTTCGGGCCTTCGTAACGGATGATCACCACATGACCGGCACGTACTTTACCGCCTAAAATGCCTTCCACCGCTTCTTCTTGGCTTTCAAACACAATTGCATCACCGGTGAATTTTAAGATGGATTCATCTACACCGGCGGTTTTTACGATACAGCCGTCTAGTGCGATATTACCGGTTAGCATTGCTAAACCGCCGTCTTGGCTATAGGCAAATTCTTTTGAACGGATACAACCGTTTTGACGGTCGTCATCTACCGTATCCCAACGGCAATCTTGTGAGAATGCTTTGGTGGTACGAATCCCCGCCGGGCCGGCACGGAAGAATTTATGTACCGCTTCGTCTTTCGTTAAGGTAATGTCGTATTTCGCAATCTGTTCGCCGATCGTCATACCTAATACGGTTCGTGTATCTGAATGTAATAAATCGGCACGCTCAAGTTCGCCTAAAATTGCCATAATACCGCCGGCACGGTGCACGTCTTCCATATGGTATTTATTGGTATTCGGCGCAACTTTGGATAAACACGGCACTTTACGTGATAAGCGGTCGATATCCGACATAGTGAAATCCACTTCCGCTTCTTGTGCTGCAGCTAGTAAGTGTAAAACCGTATTGGTTGAACCGCCCATCGCGATATCTAAGCTCATTGCATTTTCAAATGCCGCTTTGGTTGCGATTGAACGCGGTAATACGCTCGCATCGTCTTGTTCGTAATAACGTTTGCAAAGTTCAACGATTTGACGACCGGCAGTTAAGAATAATTCCTTACGGTCGGCATGAGTGGCTAACATCGAGCCGTTGCCCGGTAAAGATAAACCTAATGCTTCGGTTAAGCAGTTCATTGAGTTGGCGGTAAACATACCTGAACATGAACCGCAAGTTGGGCAAGCGGATTTTTCAATCGCATCCACGTCATCGTCACACACGGTTTTGTCGGCACTTTTCATCATTGCATCAACTAAGTCTAATTTGATGAGTTGATCAGATAACTTGGTTTTACCCGCTTCCATCGGGCCACCTGATACAAATACCGCCGGAATATTTAAACGCATTGCTGCCATTAACATTCCCGGGGTGATTTTGTCACAGTTTGAAATACACACCATCGCATCGGCACAGTGCGCATTGACCATATATTCCACCGAGTCAGCGATTAAATCACGGCTTGGTAATGAGTAAAGCATACCGCCGTGCCCCATTGCGATACCGTCATCTACCGCAATGGTATTAAATTCTTTTGCAACACCGCCAGCTGCTTCAATTTGTTCGGCAACCAGTTTACCCATATCACGTAAGTGGACGTGACCCGGTACAAATTGGGTAAAGGAGTTTACTACGGCAATAATCGGTTTGCCGAAGTCGTTTTCTTTCATTCCTGTTGCACGCCATAATGCACGTGCGCCTGCCATATTGCGACCTTGCGTTGAGGTTGCAGAACGTAAAATAGGCATAATCTCTCCAATGTTATTTCAGTTGTGTTTGTAATGGATAAATAGACGCTAATATATTAGCACACCGCTTAAAATCCTAAAACAAGCGGTCAATTTTTTAGTTATTTTGGCATATTATTAAAAATAAAGGCAATTCGGAGTGAATTGCCTTTATTGTTACGTGGGAAGATTATTTTTGCTCGTCCCAACGTTTGATTGATTCACGAATAACTTCTTTCGCTTCTTCTACATCACCCCAGTGTTGAACAACAGTTGAACCCGGTTTTTTCAGTGCTTTGTAGTTGTTGAAGTGGAATTCGATTTGTTTGATTAATTGTGCTGGTAAATCTGCTAATGAGTTATATGCATTACCTGAGTCACGATCGTCTGCCGGTACACACACGATTTTGTCATCTACTTCGCCGTCATCAACGAATTTCATTACACCGATAACTTTCGCTTCAAGGAATACGCCTGTCGCTAACGGTTGACGTGTAATTAATAATACATCTAATTCATCGCCGTCTTCATCTAATGTTTGTGGAATGAAACCGTAGTTAGTCGGTTTTGCGAAGATAGCCGGTTCAACACGGTCTAATTGGAATGCACCTAATTTACGGTTCCATTCAATTTTGTGGCAGCTGCCTTCTGGAATTTCGTTTACAACGTTGATGATACCTGCATCAACATCACCCGGAGTTAAGATTTGGTTAAAATCTGCCATTTTATTTCCTTATTGATCAATAAATGGTTGGTTAAATGGGCGAAACAACATTGCTTCGCCAAACAGTCTTTTATTTTATACAGTATTTCGCTTTGACGCTATCTTTGATTGGTTAGCTCACCGCTAAGACATCAAATAATTTTTCAAGTTGTGCGGTAAGTAACGAAATATCACGTTGGCTTTGGAGCGTGAGCTGAATTGCAATTTCTTCGCCGGAATTGACCGCTTGCAGATTCAGAACTTCAAAACCTCGGTGGCGAATCACTCGAAAAATGCGCTCAAGTGTTTCGGGACGCCTATTCGCTTTAATAGTTAAATCGTAACGTTGCATCATTATTCTCCTCAACCCTTAAACTTCATCATCTAGCATATCTGCGTTACACGCACCCGGCGGCACAAGCGGCCATACGTTATCTTCTTCCGGAATACAAACGTGTAATAAGTAAGCACCTTCCGCATTTAGTAAACGGCCTAACGCATCAGATACCTCACTAGCTTTCTCAATACGTTCGCCTTTAATGCCGAATGCTGAAGCAAGCACTACAAAATCAGGGTTATCGTCTAAAATCGTGTTACTGTGACGACCGTGGAAGAAGAGCGATTGCCATTGGCGTACCATACCTAAACGTTGGTTATCCAGTAATAAGATTTTGACTGGCAAATTATCACGTTTGATAGAACCGAATTCCTGAATATTCATCATAATCGAGCCGTCACCGGTAACTAAAATCACCGGATCATGCGGACGAGCTTTTACCGCACCGACTGCCGCCGGTAAGCCGAAGCCCATTGTACCGAAGCCTGCCGAGGTAATGAAATTTTCCGGCGCAAAATGCTGTAAATGTTGCGCAGACCACATTTGGTGTTGACCTACATCCGTGGTGATAATCGCATTTTTCGGTTTACGCTGTGAAAGCGTGTTTAGCAATGCCTTAGCATCAATATCGCCTTCACCTGCATTATCGACATATTGGAAATCTAAGTCTGCTTTTAAGCGTTTAACATCTTCACGCCAAGGATCGATATTTAACGGTTGCGCTAAAGCATTTACCGCTTCAATCAAATCGCCTTGTAATGCAACCTGTACTTTGCGTAATTTGTTAATTTCAGCACTATCAATATCGATATGAATTACTTTGGCGTGTGGTGCGAAGGTATCAAGTTTACCGGTTACTCGGTCATCAAAACGTGCACCGCAAGCAATCAGCAGATCACATTCTTGTACCGCATAGTTTGCCGCTTTGGTACCGTGCATACCAATCATTCCCATATAAAGCGGCGCATCCGCTTCGATAGTGCCTAAACCTTTTAAGGTGGAAACAGAGGGCATATTGGTAATTTTTAAGAAATTTCTGACCGCTTGTACGCCGCCTGCCATGCCGACACCACCACCGACATATAATACTGGACGTTTAGCTTGAGCGATAAGCGCTTTGGCTTGGGCAAGGTTTTCCGCATTTTGAGCGGTTGGCTCTTCTTTCGCATATACGATCGGTTTGCCTGACGTTGGAGCTAATTGCACATCACGAGGAATATCGACTAACACGGGGCCTGGGCGACTGCTTTGTGCGATTTGGAATGCTCGTGCGATAATTTCAGGTAATTCTTCTACATTTTGAACGATGAAACTATGTTTGGTACAAGCGAGTGACAGACCTAATACATCCGCTTCTTGGAAAGCATCCGTACCGATTAAATGTGAAGCAACTTGACCGGTAATCGCCACCACCGGAATTGAATCTAATGCCGCATCACCCAAGCCGGTAATTAGGTTAGTTGCTCCGGGACCAGATGTCGCGATACAAACACCCACTTTACCCGTTGCACGCGCATATCCAATGGCAGCCATTGCCGCACCTTGTTCATTGCGAACTAATAAATGATCTAAACCTGAGTCGTAAAGCGCATCGTAAGTAGGCATAATCGCACCGCCCGGATAACCGAATAGTGTAGTCACGCCCTGTGCTTTTAGACTTTCAATGACTAAATTTGCACCGTTCATTTTTGTTGTGTCCTAGTTATAATTATTTAATTAAATTTATAAAATTAAAGGCGTTATTGATAACATAGATTTAAGGATTTTTAAACCCGTAATCAGCAAAAATGTGGGAAATTCAACAAGATAAAGCGGATATGGAAAGAAAACGGTCAATTTTGGCGTAAAATTTGCAAAAAAATACGCAAAATTGACCGCTTGTTGGGGTTAAGATGCTAATACTAGATTTGGACACGCTTCATTATTATGAATATGTTGAATATTACTTAGCGTGACTTCTGAAATATTGGTTAACGCTTCAGCCGTCAAAAATGCTTGGTGTCCGGTAAATAGTACGTTATGGCAAGAAGACAAACGGCGGAAAACATCATCTAAAATGACATCGTTCGATTTATCTTCGAAGAATAAATCACGTTCATTTTCATAAACATCCATACCTAATGCTCCGATACGTTGTTGCTTTAAGGCCTCAATTGCCGCAGAAGAATCAATTAACCCACCACGGCTGGTATTAATAATCATCACACCGTCTCGCATTTTGTCAAAAGCCTGCTTATTTAATAAATGATAATTTTCCGGTGTCGCCGGGCAGTGCAAACTGATAATGTGAGATTTCGCATACAGCTCATCAAGTTCAACATATTTGGCGCCGATCGCTTCGGCAGCAGGATTTTTAAACGGATCGAATGCTAAGATCTCCATACCGAAGCCTTTTAGTATCCGCATTGTTGCCAACCCAATTTTGCCGGTACCAATAATGCCGACTGTCTTACCATGCATATTAAAGCCAATTAAGCCCTCTAAAGAGAAATTCGCATCTCGTGTGCGTTGATAAGCACGGTGGATACGGCGGTTTAAACTTAGCATTAAGGCAACTGCGTGCTCGGCAACCGCTTCCGGCGAATAAGCCGGTACTCGCACGACTTGTAATCCCAGTTTTTGAGCTGCTTTTAAATCAACATTGTTAAAACCGGCGCAGCGTAGCGCCACAATTTTTACACCGACTTTAGCCAGTGATTCCAAGACATTAGCGCTCGCATCATCATTTACGAAAATACACACAGCTTGGCAACCTTCCGCCATTTTGGCGGTGCGTTCACTTAACATAAAGTCAAAGAATTCAAGCTGAAAGCCATATGGTTGATTGGCTAATTCGAGATATTTACGATCGTAATTTTTAGTGCTGTAAACGGCGATTTTCATGATTACTCCTGCAAGATAAATAAATCCTACTTTTTTAGTTGGTTATTGTTTATTTTAAGAACAATTCTAAAAAAGTCAATTTAACCCCAGTCTGATTTATATTTCTTTTATTACAGCAAATCATAAAAAGGGATGGTTAGGTAAGCGAAAAACACATACCTCTTAAGGAGTATTTGTGATTTTTTTGTTGATTTATTTCAATAAAAGTTAAGATTCACCTAGTAAATATTATCTATTTTATTCTATGCTCACGCGTGAAACGCAATGTTTATCTTATTGTTTTTAATAAGAAAAATTCTCATTTCTATCAGCATTTTGTGGGGGACACAACGTGAAACGTTTAACTAAAAAATTAGCAATGGCAACCATTGCAATGTTGGGATGTTTATCATCGTCAGCATGGGCGGAGGAAGCAAAATCACCGTCTTTAACCGATAAAGCTTTAAAACATGAAAAATTAGGTGTGGTAGTTGAGTCAGCAAACCATAAATTTGCTGAAAAATATCCGCTTCAATATAACTCATGGAAAGCCACTTCCGAATCAACCGACCGTGGTAGTGCATTAGAAGCAGATCCTCGTTATGTTGTGTTATGGGCTGGTTATTTATTCTCCGCAGAGTATAACAAACCTCGTGGTCACTATTATGCTGTAACAGACGTACGTGAAATTTTACGTACTGGTGCGCCGAAAGATGAAAATGATGGTCCTCAGCCAATGGCTTGCTGGACATGTAAAGGTCCAGATGTGCCTCGCTTAATCGAAGAAAAAGGTGAACGTGGTTATTTTGATCCTAAATGGGCAAAATACGGTGCTGAAATCGTAAACTCAATCGGTTGTGCAGACTGTCATGACACAAAATCTAAAGAGTTTGAAGAAGGCAAACCAGCATTACGTGTTGCTCGTCCACATGTATTACGTGCGTTAGAAACGGTAGGTTGGAAATTTGAAGACTTAGATAAACATGGTAAACGTGTTGCGGTATGTGCGAACTGTCACGTTGAGTATTACTTCAAAGGTAAAACAGACGTAACTTTCCCATGGGATAAAGGCGTAGATGTCGCTAGTATTGAGAAATACTATGATGAAATTGAATTCGCTGACTGGACGCATGCTTTATCTAAAGCACCTATGTTAAAAGCACAACATCCGGATTTTGAAGTTTGGTCTCAAGGTGTACATGGTAAAAATGGTGTAACTTGTATCGACTGTCATATGCCGAAAGTGAAAGATAAAGACGGCAAAGTTTATACGGATCACAAAATCGGTAACCCGTTCGATCAATTTGACGTAACGTGTAAAACTTGTCACGAACAAAGTAAAGAAACACTTGAGAAACGTGTGAAAGAACATAAACATCAAGTGAAAGAAGCAATGATTCGTTTAGAAGATCAATTAGTGAAAGCGCATTTTGAAGCGAAAGCCGCTTGGGATGCTGGTGCAACACAAGAAGAGATGAAAGATATCTTAACAGCAATTCGTCATGCACAATGGCGTTGGGATTATTCAGCAGCTGGTCACGGTAGCCATATGCACGCTCCGGATGCAATGTTACATGTGATTGCAACAGGTATTGACCGCGCAGCAGATGCACGTGCGAAACTCGGTGTAGTATTAGCGAAACATGGCGTAACAACACCGGTTGCTATTCCAGATATTTCTACGAGAGAAAAAGCACAAAAAGCGATTGGCTTGAATATGCCAAAATTAGAAGCAGACAAAGCAGAATTCTTACGTACAGTGGTTCCACAATGGGATGCGGAAGCTCGTAAAAAAGGCTTATTACCTGCAGTAGAAGAACCAAAAGCAGTTGCAGCACCAAAAGCAGAAGCGAAATAATAGAAGCTTGAGGTGAAATTATGAAAAACATTATCTCAAAAGCAGGGCGAGCAATCGCCCTCCAAGCGGTCGCTTTTGCAAGTTTCTTTGCAATTTCAACCGCTTCCCAAGCGGATATGCCGCAACAACCGAAACCACTTTGGACAGAGCAAGCAAGTGATGCACAAATTGCAGAAGATGCACGTCGTGATCCGAACAAATATTGTGTGCAATGCCATGAATCTGCAAATGCAACCGGTAAGCCGTTTCACCATGCGGGCAAACACTTCCAAAAAGATGTGAAAAGCCCAAATAGCGGTGAACAAATCACTTGTGTAAGCTGCCACGGTAATATTTCTGAAAACCACCGTAAAGGTGTAAAAGACGTAATGCGTTTTAATCCGCACGGTAAAGCAAGTAATCCTTCACTTGAGCGTTCGGTGAACGAACAAAACCAAGTGTGTGTAGCTTGTCATACGGCGGATAAATTACGTGAAAAATTCTGGGCGCATGATACTCATGCAACGAAAATCTCATGTACTAACTGTCATGAACTTCACCCGGAAAAAGAGCCGATGAAAGACATTCCTGAAAAACAACGTATTAAACTTTGTACAGATTGTCATACGAAAATCCATGCAGGCGAATTTAAAACGCCTGAAATGGACTCACTCAAAGCAAAGGAAAATAAATAATGACTTGCACCCGTAGAGACTTCGTCTCAGGGGCAGGTGCTATCGCTGTCGTAGCAAGCACCGGGCTTGCTACCTCAGTAACTCTTGCTACTGAGAAAGAAGAGAAAAAAATTCGCTATGCGATGGTGCACGATGAAACCTCTTGTATCGGTTGTACCGCTTGTATGGACGCGTGCCGTACAACGAATAAAGTGCCGGAAGGTGTTTCTCGTTTAGAAATTATCCGTAGCGAGCCGTATGGTGAATTCCCTAACGTAGAGTATGAATTTTTCCGTCAATCTTGCCAACATTGTACAAACGCACCTTGTGTTGCGGTTTGTCCGACCGGCGCATCATTTGTTGATCCGGAAACCGGCATTGTTGACGTACATTCAGACTTATGTGTCGGTTGCCAATACTGTATTGCAGTTTGTCCATACCGTGTACGTTTTATTCATCCGGAGAAAAAATCAGCAGATAAATGTAACTTCTGTCGTGATACCAATCTTGCGGAAGGCAAACAACCTGCTTGTGTAGAAGCTTGTCCGACTAAAGCATTAACTTTCGGTGATATGAACGATCGCAATAGCGAAGTGTACAAAAAAGTACATGAGAACCCAGTGTATCGTACCAAAGTAGCTTTAGGTACAGAGCCGAACTTATACCACATTCCATTTGGCAAGGGGGAACATAGATAATGAACGACTATATTCCATTCCAAACCCCGAATTTAGTGTGGGACAGCACCATTGCGATTTACCTCTTTTTATTAGGTATTTCATCAGGTGCGGTGCAGTTAGCGATCGCTTACCGTAATAGCGGTAATAAAATCGAAAAAAATAGCGAAAACTGGGTAATCCGTAGTGCCGCTATTTTAGGGACGGTTCCAACTCTAATCGGTTTAACTTTACTTATTTTTCACCTAACTAAACCGTGGACATTCTGGAAGTTAATGTTTAACTATAACTTCACCTCTGTAATGTCGATGGGTGTAATGTTGTTCCAACTTTATATGGCCGTATTGGTTGTTTGGATCGCCATTATGTTCAAAGATTGGGTGGCAGTGTTAGTAAATCGTTATTTACCGGCATTTAAATTTATTTTAAATTGGATTGATGTTGTTGAAAGCAAAGGTTTAAAAGCGGTTGAGTTTATCCTCTTCGTCTTTGCTGCTGTGCTAGGTGCTTATACCGGCTTCTTACTTTCAGCCTTAATCAGTTATCCGATGCTGAATAACCCGGTATTACCGGCGCTCTTTTTAGCATCAGGTACATCTTCCGGTATTGCGGCGACGTTCCTCGTCATTTTACTTGCGGGTAAATTATCCGGCGAAAGCAAAGAAGTTCACTTTATCCATAAATTCGAAGTACCGATTATGGTTACCGAATTAGGCTTATTAGTGGCGTTCTTTGTTGGCTTACACTTTGGTGGCGCGGATAAACAATTAGCATTACATAATGCTTTATCCGGCTTCTGGGGCGCAATCTTCTGGATTGGCGTACTGTTTATCGGTATTTTAATTCCATTAGTAGCAAATATCTTCGGGAGTCATAAATTAAAACATAACGTGAAGTTTATCGTCTTAATCTCTATTCTGGATTTGATTGGCGTGCTTTGCTTACGTTACTTCATTCTATATGCAGGGCAGCTCACTATCGCTAGCTAGTTCTACTGCAATATATCAACAAGCCCTAACTTTTCGTTAGGGCTTTCTTTTTATTACAAGCGGTCAAATTTCGCAAAAATTTTGCAATCTCTTTGGCCTATATAAATTGCCCATCTTCTCATAGCCTTAGCTCTACATTCTCTTTAGTAAAATGAGAGACCTCCTTTAAATATGAACTGTTTATGATGTTTTGAGCCATTAAAGCATTTTCCCCTATTTCTTTATTTTAACTGAAAAATTTTTTATCCGAGGAGCGCTCTTTGGATGTCTTAAATTTTCAACTTGGTTGAGTTAACAGAAAGAGAGAGGTAAAGGAAGAGAGAAACTATATTCGTAAAGTTTATGCAAATTTCAGATAAACTAACCAATCGGAGAAATTATAAAAGAAGAGAGGGGATAAGAAGAGAATATCTCTGATTTTTAAGTACTTAATAACAAAAAATTTAGTTTAACGTTTGCGTACGTTTGTTTTTGAGCAATATTGCTCTATTTTTTAATCAGAGTTGCTCGCTTTTTATTTATTTTATGATTAAAAATAAATCGTTGTGTACCACAGAATTTTATTAGATTTTTAGTTTTTTAATAAGTTCAATTATTTTTTAAATAAATTTTAATGAATAATTTAATTGAGTATTTAGATGGTTTTTTCATCAGAAAAATATGTTTTTTTTGGTCGGATATGTTGTTTTTATTGCTTATTGTTTAGGCTTTATTTATAGATTTCAAGCTTTGTTTTGATGTGTAACTCCTTGATTTATTTATGTTTGGTAAACGTTTGCAGAGTTATTGCCTATCAGGTTGATTGTCATTTCTTATTGAACGGTTTACGTTAGTGTAAATATCGATTCTGGTCTGATTTCTAGTGTGGAATTAATTTGTGTTTTTATTCAACAGATATATAATACGATTTATTCTTATGAGTGTAAGAATCATAAATTTTCTTTTTTAATCATGAAGATTGAAAAGAAATTAATGAAAGTGATGGATTGTACTTTCATTATTTTGGAATGATGTATATTAAATTTAGGAGTATTGTATGAACCACATTTATAAAGTGGTTTGGAGCACGGTAACGAACTCTCTCGTTGTCGTGTCTGAACTCGCCCGTAGTAAAGGCAAGGCTGCCTCTACTGTCTCGGACGTCAAAGACGTTTCAAATAAAACAACAGCTGTCGCTGTTGCTGCCGCTCTTCAAGTCGCCGCCGTCGGTACCATAGCAATCGGTTCATTTGCCCCAATGGAAGCAAATGCGATTGTGGCTATTAGTCATGTGGAAAATGGCGTTATAAGTACTGATAATAGTGCTAAGGCTAATGCATCAACAGTAGTTAGTAGCCCATATTATCATCATACTACAACTGATGAAGGTACCCGAGCATATAACTATTATAACCCTGGTAACCCTGGTGAGCGCTCTTCGGATCTTTATAGTTCAACAAAGTATGCTCACGGTATTGCTATTGGGTGTAACACCAATGCTATTGCAACTACTGGTAAAGGTGGTTCAAATGGTATTGCGATTGGTGATTTTTCTGAAGCTACAGGGGGGTTATCTGTTTCATTAGGTGTTCAAGCAACTTCTCGCGATGTGGGCGCTGTTGCTATTGGTACAGCAGCTAATGCATCAGGCTTTAACTCTCTTGCGATGATGCGTCAATCCGCAGCAACAGGTAATTACTCTACAGCAATTGGTTCGGTTTCTTATGCAAAAGGTGAAGCAAGTGTTGCATTAGGTGCATCAGCAACAGCACATGGTTCTCAATCTATTGCAATTGGTAGTGTAGATCCTAAAACAACAAAAGGTACTACTGATGAAGCATTCCGTACAGCTTATGATGGTGTAAATAGTACAGAAACTTATGGTAATCGCTCAATGGCTTTAGGTTCTGGAGCGAAGACCAATGGTAATGATTCATTTGCAGTAGGTTCTGGAGCTAGAACAGGGACTTTTACAGATTCTGTTGATATCTTTGGGCATAAAGATACGGTAGCAGCTGTATCAGCTAATGAAGCAATTGCATTTGGTAATGATTCAAAAGCATTAAAAGATAAGGCTGTTGCATTTGGTAATAATGCAACTGCAAGAGGTGAAGAATCAGTTGCATTTGCGTTTAATGCTACTTCTGTAGGGAATCAATCAGTTGCAATTGGTACCAATTCAAATGCAGCACATGATCGTGTTGTAACAATCGGTACAAACTCAACAGCAACTCATAACCGCTCAATGGCGATTGGTGAAGAAGCTAAAGCAAAAGCAAATCATTCTTTAGCTTTAGGTGCTAATGCAACAGTAACTGTTGCAAATTCAGTTTCATTAGGTGCTGATTCTTTTGCTGATGAAATCGGTGGTAGCGCCGATATGCAAATCAATGGCAAAACTTATAAGTTTGCAGGAGGTCAAGCACAAGGTACTGTGAGTGTTGGTAGTGGTTATGATAAAGATCAAGCTCGTTCAGGTACAGTTGTTCGTACAATTACAGACTTAGGTGCTGGTCGTGTATTAGCTAATTCAACAGACGCAATTAACGGTAGCCAATTATATGCATTAGCAACTGAAATCGAAAAAGGTTGGAATGTAGCGACTAGCGCAACAAATGAAGGTAGTAAAACCGGTGATACAACTGCAGCTAAGGTTATCAATGGTGAAACTGTAACTTTTACAGCAGATAAAAATATTGCTATCGATCAGCAAGGTAAAAACATTACAGTTAAAACTGAAGATGATGTGACATTTAATTCAGTAAATACAAAAGACTTAACGGCAACTGGTAACACAAAAGTAAACAACTTTACAGTAGAAAAAGGCGGTAAAGTTGATATGGGTGGCAACAATGTAACAAATGTTGCAGCTCCAACAGCAGATACTGATGCAGCAAATAAAAAATATGTTGATGATGGTCGTACACAGGTTAAATCAACAGATGGTTCTGTAACGATTACAAACTCAACTACTAATGGCGCTACAGTTTACGACTTAAAAGTAAATGCAAATGTTAGCTATGAAGGTGATAGTGGTAAAGGCACTAATAAATTAAGTGATCCAATTAGATTTGCAGGTGTTGAAAATGAAACTGTTACTAAAGCTGAAGATGGCAAGGTAACTGTTGGTTTAGCAGATAAAGCAAAAGAATCATTGAAAAAAGCTGATTCTGCGATGCAAGAGTTTACCGTTGGTACAGATGCGCAACATCAAGCTACGGGTATTACAGTAAATCAGAAAGATAAACGTTTTGATATTATTGGTACACAAGATTATGTAACAACAACGGTTACTGATGGTAGTGTAAAAGTTGATATTGATCAGAAATTTAAAGATCAAGTAAATACTAATACAAACAATATTGCCGACAACAAGCAAAATATTACGAATAACGCAAACAATATCACTAAAAATGCGGATAATATTGCGAAAAATACTCAAAACATTACTAACAACACAAATAACATCACTAAAAATGCAGAAGCTATTGCTAAAGGCTTTGGCTTAGAAGCCCAAGATGGTAACAACGTTACTAAACAGCTAGGTGAAAAAGTTAAAGTCGTTGGTGGTAACCAAAATATCAATACCACTGTAACGGCGGATGGTAAACTTGCGATTAATTTAAATAACACCTTAGATCTTGGTGATAAAGGTTCTGTAAAAATTGGATCTACTAAAGTAGATCAAGATGGTTTAACGATTACTGGTGGTCCTTCAGTAACTAAAACTGGTATTAATGCTGGCAGTAAGAAAATTACTAACGTAGAGGCTGGTGAAGTTAGTGAAAACAGTAAGGAAGCTGTAAACGGTAGCCAATTATACGCAACTAACCAAAATGTAACTAACAATACAAATAGCATTAACAACTTAAATACTACTGTTCAAGCAGGTTGGGAATTACAAGTTGAAGGTAATAAAGCTAAAGATGTTACACCAAAAGATAAAGTTGCTAACTTTAAAGCTGGTGACAATATCAATGTTTCAATTGCAACAGATAAATCGGTAGTAATTGCAACAGATAAAGATGTGACTTTCGATAATGTTAAGACACAAAACTTAAATGTTGAAGGCGATACCAATGTAAATAACTTTACTGTGAAAAATGGCGGTAAAGTAGACATGGGTAATAACCGAGTAACAAATGTTGCAACCCCAACAGCAGATACTGATGCGGCAAACAAAAAATATGTTGACGATGCTCGTACGATTGTTACCTCAAATGATGGTTCTGTGACGATTGCTGAAACCCAAAATGGTCCAGCTAAATCTTATGATTTAAAAGTAAATGCAAATGTTAGCTATGCAGGTGATAGTGGTAACGGTACTAATAAATTAAGTGAAGAAATTAAATTTGCAGGCACTACAGGTGAAATCGTTACTGAAGCTAAAGATGGTCAAGTTACATTTAAGCTAGATGATAAAGTTAAGAACGATATCAAAGACAATGCAGATAAGATTGCAAAAGGTTTTGGTTTACAAGCTGAAGATAACAAAACTGTTAATAAAGATTTAGGTGAGAAGATCGAGGTTGTTGGTGGTAATAAAAACATTAACACTACAATTGATGGCGAAAAACTTAAAGTTAACTTAAATAACACTTTAGATCTTAGTGAACAAGGTTCTGTAAAAATTGGTGATACAACCATTAACAATGGTGGCTTAGAGATTGCTGGTGGTCCATCAGTTAAGAAAGATGGTATCAACGCAGGTGATAAGAAAATCACTAATGTAGAAGCTGGTGAGATTAGTGCCAACAGTAAGGATGCTGTAAACGGTAGCCAATTATATGCAACAAACCAAAATGTAACTAACAACACAAATAGCATTAATAGCTTAAATACTACTGTTCAAGCAGGTTGGGAATTACAAGTAGGTGGTAAAAAAGCTAAAAATGTTACTCCAACAAGTAATGTAGCTAACTTTATTGCTGGCGATAATATTGCAGTGACTGCGGAACAAGATGGTTCTGTAAAAATTGCAACTCAGAAAGATGTTACTTTTGACAATGTGACTGCAAATAATGGTTTAACCGTGAAAAAAGGTGCAACCATTAATATGGGTGATAACGTTGTAACTAATGTTGCTGATGGAAAAGTTTCAGCAGATAGTAAAGACGCAGTAAACGGTAGCCAATTACACCAAACTAACCAAAACGTAACTAAGTTAGGTGATAAGTTAACAGCAGAAGGCTTAAACTTTGTTGGTGATAACGGTCAAGTAGTACATCGTGATTTAGGTGCGACGTTAAGTGTTGTTGGTGGTGCTAAAGCAGATTTATCTGAAAACAATATTGGTGTTGAAGGTAAAGACGGCACATTAACAGTTAAATTAGCGAAAACGTTAAATGATTTAACAAGTGCAAACTTCACTACTAACGGTCAAGGTAACACAGTTATTAATGGTAATGGTGTAACTATTACTCCAGCTAACGGTGATACAGCTAAAACAGTTAGTTTAACCAATAATGGCTTAAACAACGGTGGTAATAACATTACTAACGTAGCTAGAGGTACAAAAGGTACTGATGCGGTAAACGTTGATCAGTTAAACGAAGTGAGTTTAGCGGCAAATGCTGGTTGGAAATTACGAGCGAATAACGCTGAAGAATCAGTAGTAAAACCAAACGATGCAGTAAGCTTAAATAATACGGATAACAACATTGTTATTACTAAGAAAGCTGGCGATAACAACGTTACATTTGGTTTAAATAACACTGTTAAAGTTGGTACTAATAACGCTGTAACAATTGACGGTACAAATGGTACTGTTGGTGGTTTAACTAATAAGACTTTTGATCCTACTAAGATCGTGTCTGGTCAAGCTGCAACTGAAGATCAGTTAAAACAGGTTCATGGTGACTTAAATACAAACATCACTAATGCAAGCAAAGACTTAACAACTAAAGGCTTAAACTTTGTTGGTGATGATAAAGAAGTCGTTCACCGTAATTTAGGCGATACTTTAAGCATTGTTGGTGGCGCTGAAGAAGCTAACTTATCTGATAAAAATATTGGTGTAGTTGGTTCTGAAGGTAAATTAGAAGTTAAATTAGCGAAAACGTTAAAAGAGTTAACGAATGCGACATTTACAACTGCAGGTAATAATGGCAACACAGTTATCGATGGTAAAGGTGTAACTATTACTACAGCCGGTGGTGCAGATAAGACTGTAAGCTTAACTGATAAAGGTTTAAACAACGGTAATAACAAGATTACTAATGTTTCTGCAGGTACAGATGCAACAGATGCTGTAAATGTAAGCCAATTAGAGAAAGTTAACGCAACAGCTAAAGCGGGTTGGAACTTAGCGGTAAATGATGATGCTAAAGGTTCTAATATCGCACCAAACGCAACAGTTCGTTTAAATAATAAAGATGGCAACATTAAAGTTACTAAAGAAGGTAACAATGTAACATTTGACTTAAACAATACTGTTAAAGTTGGTACTGGCGATAAAGCGGTAACAATTAATGGTACAGATGGCACGGTAACTGGTTTAACAAATAAAACCTTTACTCCGGGTCAAATCGTAAGCGGTCGTGCAGCTACTGAAGATCAATTACAGTCTTCTCACGATCAATTAAATACGAATATTACTAACTTAGGTAATAACTTAACTGAGAAAGGTTTAAGTTTCAGTGCTGATAATAAAGGTGCAAAAGTACACCGTAAATTAGGTGAAACACTAAGTGTTGTTGGTAATGCAGATCCTGCGAAATTATCAGATAAGAACATTGGTGTTGAAGCTAATGAAGCAAATGGCCAATTAGTTGTTAAATTAGCGAAAGAGTTAACGGATTTAACCAGCGCTAACTTTACTGCGACAGGTGCAAATACCACTATTAACGGTAATGGTGTAACTATTACTCCTAAAGGTGCGGATGTTACTAAGACTGTAAGCTTAACCGATAAAGGTTTAAACAATGGTGGTAATAACATCACTAATGTTGCTAACGGTACAGCAGATACAGATGCAGTAAATGTAAGCCAATTAAAAGAAGTTAGCTCAACAGCAAATGCAGGTTGGAACTTAACAGTTAATGGCACAAGCAGCTCAAATGTAGCACCAAAAGCAACGGTAGATTTAGCAAATAAAGATGGCAACATCGTTATTACTAAAGATAACAACAATGTTACTTTCGCTTTAAACAGCAACTTAACAGTTGGTGGTAAAGACGGCAAAGACGGCAAAGACGGTTCAATCGGTGTTAACGGTAAAGACGGTTCAGCAGTTGTTCTTAACGGTAAAGACGGTTCAATCGGCTTAACAGGTCCTAAAGGTGCTGATGGTAAATCTGCAACAGCAAATATTACTGTAGCGAAAGGTCCTGCTGGTGTTGATGGTAAAGACGGTGCAAATGGTACAGATGGCATGACGCGTATCGTTTACACAGATCCTAACGGCACTAAACATAACGTTTCTACGTTAAATGACGGCTTAAGCTTTGTTGGAAATACAGGCGGTGCAGTTGCTAAGAAACTAAATGAAACCTTAACCATTAAAGGTGAATTAGCTAATGCTGATGCGGCAACAGCGGAAAATATCCGTGTTGATAACGTAGGCGGCGATTTAATCGTTAAATTAGCACAAAACTTAACTAACTTAACGACAGCAACATTTGGTAAAGATGGAAATGACCAACTTGTAATTAACAAAGATGGTTTGACAATTAAACCAACAACAGGTGGTGATGCTAAGACAGTTAGCCTAACTGAAAACGGCTTAAACAACGGTAATAACATTATTACAAACGTTTCAAGCGGTTTAGTAGGTAACGATGGTAAAACTAAAGTTGCATTAAAAGATGCTAACGGTACAACATTAACAAATGCGGTAAACGTTGGTGACTTACAAAATACGGTTAAAGATTTAACCAATGCAACAACCGGTGGTTTCGGTCTTAAAGATTCTGCGGGTAATGAAGTTAAACAGGATTTAGGTACTTCAATTAAAGTTACTGGTAAAGATGGTGTGAATGCACAAGTTGTTACGGATGGCAACGGTAAAGCATTACAAATCGGCTTAAATAGCACGGTAACAGTTGGTAATGATCAAGAACCTGGTGTAATCACTGTTAAAGGTGAAAACGGTAAAGACGGTGTTTCTATCAACGGTAAAGACGGCACAATCGGCTTAAACGGCAAAGATGGTGCAAACGGTTCGATTACAGTTAAAAACGGTCAACCAGGCGTTGATGGCAAGGACGGTAAAACTCGTATCGTTTATGAAACAACTAAAGACGGTAAAACAACTACTGAAGAAGTTGCAACTCTTAACGATGGCTTAAAATTCGTTGGTGATAAAGGCGAAGTGATCGCTAAGAAACTAAACGACACTTTAGCCGTTAAAGGTAACTTAGCTAAAGATGCTAACGTAACTGATAAGAACTTACGTGTTGATAACGAGAAAGATGAATTAATCATCAAGATGGCGAAAGAGTTAACAGATTTAACTAACGCAACTTTCACATCTGCAGATAGCAACACAACTATCGGTGGTAATGGCGTAACAATCACTCCAAATACTGGTGATAAAGTTAGCTTAACCGACAAAGGCTTAAACAATGGTAATAACACAATTACTAATGTTGCTGAAGGTAAAAACGGTACTGATGCAGTAAACGTTAACCAGTTAGAGCGTGTAAATGCAACAGCAAACGCGGGTTGGAATATTTCTGCTAACGGTGCAAATTCAACGAATGTTGGTCCTAAAGGCAACGTAAGCTTAAATAACACAGACGGTAATATCGTAATTACTAAAGGTACAACCGATAACAACGTTACTTTTGCTTTAAATAACAACCTCACAGTAGGTAAAGATGGCAAAGACGGTAAAGATGGTGTTGACGGTCAAATCGGTGTTAACGGTAAAGACGGTTCATCGGTTGTTTTAAACGGTAAAGACGGTTCAATCGGTTTAACAGGCCCTCGTGGTACTGATGGTAAAGACGGTGCAAGCGCTAATATCAGCGTTGCAGACGGTAAACCAGGTCTTGATGGCAAACCAGGTGAAACCAAAACTCGTATCGTTTATGAAACTAAAGATGATAACGGTAAACCAGTTAAAGAAGAAGTTGCAACCCTTAACGATGGCTTAAACTTCATCGGTAACCAAGGTGATAAGATTGCTAAGAAACTTAACGATACATTAACTGTTAAAGGTACATTAGCAAACGATGCTGCAGCAAGTTCAGAGAATGTGCGTGTGGATAGCCAAGATGGCGCATTAGTTGTGAAATTAGCACAAAACTTAGCTAACTTAACAACTGCAACATTTGGTAATACTGCAACAGATAAAACGGTTGTAGGTAAAGATGGTGTAACTATCTCTGCAGATAAACCTGAAAACACAGTTAGCTTAACTGATAAAGGTTTAAACAACGGTAATAACCAAATTACTAACGTAACAAGCGGTTTAACTGATGCAACAGGTAACAAAACAGACCTCGCGAATGCAACGTCAACAAATGCTGTAAATGTTGGTGACTTAAAAGAAACCGTTAAAAACATTACAACAGACGGCTTTGGCTTAAAAGATGATAAAGGTACTGAAGTTAAACAAGACTTAGGTAAGACTATCCAAATTAAAGGTAAAGACGGTGTAACTGTTACTTCAAATGTAACCGATAAATCATTAGAAGTGGCATTAGCTGGTGATGTGGTTGTAAACGGTAAGGATGGTAAAGACGGTACTATCGGTGTTAAAGGCGCAGATGGTAAAGACGGTACAACAATTACTAAAGATGCAATCGTATTTAACGGCGTTGACGGTGTAAACGGCAAAGACGGTAAAGATGGTGCAGAAGGTAAAGCGTCTATCAAAGTTGAAAAAGGTGCGAAAGGCATTGATGGCAACGATGGTAAAGACGGCGAAAGCAAAACTCGTATCGTTTACGAAAAACCAAATGGCGATAAAGAAGAAGTTGCGACCCTTAAAGATGGCTTACATTTTGTAGGCGATAAAGGAACTTCAATCGCTAAGAAACTAAACGAAACCTTAGCAATTAAAGGTAACTTAACTTCAACTGCTGAAGTAACTGATAAGAACTTACGTGTTGATAATGAAGGCGAACAATTGATCGTTAAGATGGCGAAAGTGTTAACGGATTTAACAAGCGCTAACTTTACAGATGCTGCCGGCAACAACACAATCATCGGTGGTAATGGTGTAACGATTACGCCTAAAGCAGGTGATTCAGTAAGCTTAACAGGTAAAGGCTTAAACAACGGTAATAATACAATTACTAATGTAAAAGCTGGCTTAAACGGTACGGATGCCGTAAATGTAAACCAATTAGAAAAAGTTAATGCAACAGCGAAAGCAGGTTGGAAGTTAACTAATAATGGTACAAATGAATCAACTGTAACGCCAAATGCGACAGTAGATTTAGCAAATAAAGATGGCAACATCATTATTACTAAGGATGGTAATAACGTAACCTTCGGCTTTAACAGCGATTTAACCGTTGGTGGCCCTGGTAAAGATGGCAAGGACGGCAAAGATGGTTCTATTGGCGTTAAAGGTAAAGACGGCACGACCGGTGTGACTTTAAACGGCAAAGACGGTTCTATCGGCTTAACAGGCGCTCCGGGCAAAGACGGTAAAAATGCAAGTGCAAATATTACTGTAGCTCAAGGTGCTAAAGGTCTTGACGGTAACGATGGCGTAAACGGCGAAAGCAAAACACGTATCGTTTACGAAAAACCAAACGGTGAGAAAGAAGAAGTAGCAACACTTAACGATGGCTTAAACTTCGTTGGTAACGATGGTAAAGTCGTTACTAAGAAACTAAACGATACTTTAGCGATTAAAGGTGGTATCAACACTGAAGCTGGTCTAACAGCTGCGTCAGATCGTAACGTAGGCGTTCGTGAAAGCGATAAAGGTTTAAATATCGTTATTGCAGAACGTCCAACCTTCTCTGGTATTATCGTTGACGGTAAAGACGGCAAGGATGCAGAAGTTAAATTTGCGAAAGACGGCAAAGACGGTATGTCTATCGTTGGCACTCGTGGTGCAGATGGTCAAAACGGCTTAACGTTGAAAGGTGCAGATGGTAAAGACGGCGTATCATTTAAAGAAGGTGGTCGTATTACTAACGTTGCTGATGGTAAAGACGGCAAAGATGCTGTGAATAAAGACCAATTAGAGCGTGTAAATGCAACTGCAAATGCAGGTTGGAAATTAACGGTTAACAACGGTAATAACCAAACTACAGTAACTCCAAATGCAACCGTAGATTTAGCGAATACAGATGGCAACATCGTTATCACTAAAGATGCGAATAACGTAACCTTCGCGTTAAACAACAACTTAACAGTTGGTGGTAAAGACGGTAAAGATGGTGAAATCGGCGTTAAAGGTGCAGATGGTAAAACTGGTGTTACTTTAAACGGTAAAGACGGTTCAATCGGTATCAACGGTAAAGACGGTTCTAACGGTGCAATTACTGTAGAGAAAGGTGCAGTTGGTGTTGACGGTACTGATGGTGCAAATGGTAAAGACGGTATGACTCGAATCGTTTATACAGATGCAAACGGTACTAAACATAACGTTTCAACCTTAAATGACGGTTTAAGCTTCGTAGGCGATACTGGTAATCCGATTGCTAAGAAACTTAACCAAACGTTAACTATTAAAGGTAACTTAGATGCAGCGGCAGCAGTTACTGATAAGAACTTACGTGTTGATAACGTAGATGGTGCGCTAATTATCAAGATGGCGAAATCGTTAACGGATTTAACGAACGCAACATTTACATCTGGTAACAGCAACACAACTATCGGCGGTAACGGCTTAACCATTACACCAAATGCGGGTAATACAGTAAGCTTAACTGATAAGGGCTTAAACAACGGTAATAACCAAATTACTAATGTAACAAGCGGCTTAGTAAACCGTAACGGTGATAAAGTTGACCTTGCAAATGCAACAGGTGATGTTTTAACTAACGCAGTTAACGTAGGTGACTTAAAAGATTCAGTAAATAACTTAACTAACGCAACAACCGGTGGTTTTGGTTTAACTGATGAAAAAGGTGGAAACGTTAAAGCGGATTTAGGCAAAACAGTTACTGTTATTGGTGACGGTAGCGTGAAAACTGAAGTTGTTGAGAAAGACGGTAAGAAAGCACTTCAAATCGGCTTAACTAACAACGTAACAGTAGGTAACGATAAAGAGCCTGGCGTAATCACTGTTAAAGGTGAAAACGGTAAAGATGGCGTTTCTATCAGCGGTAAAGATGGTATCAGCATTAAAGGCGAAAATGGCAAAGATGCAGTATCAATCAATGGTAAAGACGGCAACGGTGCAATTGCAGTTAACGGTAAAGACGGTAAAACCGGTGTTGGTTTAGATGGTGCAAACGGCACAATCGGTATCAACGGTAAAGACGGTTCTAACGGTACAATTACTTTAGCTAAAGGTGAACCGGGTGTTGATGGCAAGGATGGCAAAACACGTATCGTTTATGAGACTAAAACTCCAGACGGTAAAACAGTGACTGAAGAAGTTGCAACCCTTAAAGATGGCTTAAAATTCGTAGGTGACGACGGTAAAGTAATTACTAAGGAGCTTAACAAAACGTTAACCATTAAAGGTAACTTAAGCACTGTGGCAGATGTTACTGATAAGAACTTACGTGTTGATAACGTAGATGGCGCACTCATCATTAAGATGGCGAGAACGTTAACGGATTTAACGAGCGCAACATTTACTAACGTAGGTGGTGATAAGTCAGTAGTTGACGGTAACGGCTTAACGATTACTCCGGCAAACGGCGGCAATACAGTAAGCTTAACCACTAAAGGCTTAGATAACGGCGGTAACAAAGTTATTAACGTAGCTGCTGGTGACGTGAATGCAACAAGTACTGATGCAGTAAACGGTAGCCAATTATATGCAGTAAGCGAAGTGGCTAATAAAGGCTGGAACATTCAAACTAACGGTAATGTTTCAACTAACGTTAAACCGGGTGACACTGTAAACTTTGCAAACGGTAAGAACATCGAAATTAATAACGATGGTACAAACGTAACTGTTGGCTTAGCGAAAGATGTTGACTTAGGTAAAGACGGTAGCATTAAAGCTGGCGACACTATCATGAACAATGAAGGTGTGAAAGTTGGTGATAAAGTATCATTAACGAAAGACGGCTTAACGGCGGGTGATGTGAAAATCTCTGCAGAAGCCGGCATCAATGCAGGTAACAAACAAATCACTAATGTAGAAAGTGGTTTAGGTGGTACTAAACTTGCAGATGCAAAAGGCGATACATTGAAGAATGCTGCGAATATCGGTGACCTCCAAACAGCTATCTCTGGCGTAACAGATGCAGAGCAAGGCGGTGGCTTCGGTTTAGCAGATGACAATGGCACTGAAGTGAAACAAAGTCTTGGTAAAACAATCCAAGTGAAAGGTGACGGTAATGTAACTACAACCGTAACTAATGGTTCACTCACAGTGGGCTTAAACAAGGATGTTGATTTAGGCAAAGACGGTAGCTTAACAGCCGGCGGTACGAAAGTATCTGAGAAAGGCGTAAGCTTCGCTGATTCACTAGTGAATTTAACCAGCAATGGTTTAAATAACGGCGGTAACAAAGTTACTAACGTGAAAGCGGGTGAAGTAAGTGCAACAAGTACGGATGCTGTAAACGGTAGCCAATTATATGCAACTAACCAAAACGTAACGAACTTACAAAATAACGTTGCGAAAGGTTGGAACATTGAAGCTGGCACAGTTGAAGGATCAACTGGTAAAGTAACTGGCGCATCGAAATCTAACGTTGCGATGGGCGATACAGTGGGCGTGAAAGCAGGCAATAACATCGAGATTACTCAAGATGGTTCAAATATTGCAATTGCAACTTCAGCAACACCAACATTTGATACAGTAACTGTAGGCAAAGACGGTAACACTGCAACAGTTGGTACGGTACAAGATGAACACGGTTCTGCAATCAAAGTAACGGGCGCAGACGGTAAATCTGAAACACGTATTAACAACGTAGCGGATGGTAAAGCTGATAACGACGCTGTAAACGTACGTCAGTTAAGAGGTGTTGCACAAAACGTAGCGAACATCGACAACCGTGTATCTAAATTAGATAAACGTGTTCGTGGTATCGGTGCTAACTCAGCGGCCGCTTCATCATTACCACAAGTAATGCTTCCGGGTAAATCAATGGTTGCTGTAGCAGGCGGTGCTTATAGTGGCGCATCTGCAGTAGCGGTAGGTTACTCAAGAGCAAGCGATAACGGTAAAGTTATCCTTAAAGTGAATGGTACTGCAAACAGTGCTGGTCACTACTCTGGTGGTGTGGGTGTAGGTTACCAATGGTAATTAATTAGCCTAAACAAATGAATAAATGCGGCCTTCGGGTCGCATTTTTTTTTGGTCTGAATTTATAAAAATAAACAAGTGTCATTTAAAGGCTTAGTGAATGAAATAAAGAGAAATATATCTAGCCCGTTATAAAAATTATAAATAGATATCAATGAGGTAAATATGTAAATATGCTTTACGATCTATATTAAATTGCATAAACTCATCCGATTAGTTTTAATTATCTTTAAACGGTTATTTATGTCTTTAAATTTAAAACCTCTAATTTATTCTTCTTTTCTTACCTTTCCTTTGTTTACCTTCGCTGCTCCTACAATTGATCCAGTCTTAAATGATTTGGACGCGGTAGAACAACAGCGTCAGCAACAGCAAGCACAGCAACGAGAAACGCAATTTACACCTCAAACTGATATCCGTATGGATACTCGTCAAGAGAATAATTTACACCTGCCGACAGATGAATCGCCTTGTTATCCAATTCATCGAATTTCTTTAATTGATTATTCTGCAGAGCAATTGAATCAAACGAGCCAATTTCAATGGGCATTTAATAAAGCCGTTGCCGATCTAAAACTAACTTTACCACATTGTTTAGGTGGAGAAGGTTTAGGTATTTTAATGAAGCAAACACAAAATAATATTATTGAAAAAGGTTATGTTACAACACGCGTTGTGGCACAAGAGCAAGATTTACGTTCCGGTGATTTAGTATTGACCGTGATTGCAGGTAAAGTACGTCATACATTGGTGGCAGACAGTGGCATCGTGCCTCGCTTTACCCCATTACATGCGTTAACCGGTTTAACGTTTGAGAAAGGTGATATTTTAAATGTACGTGATATTGAACAATCGCTAGAGAACTTAAAACGTGTACCGACAGCGGATGCCAATATTGAAATTTTGCCGAGTGAAGGCGAAGGCAGTCAAGTCGGCGAAAGCGATTTAAAAATCAGCTATGCTCAAGCGATTCCGTTTCGTCTTAATCTCGGCTTAGAGGATTCCGGCTCGACCTCAACCGGTAAATGGCAGGCATCGGCAACCTTATCTTGGGATAATATTTTCTCCGCAAACGACCTTTTCTATACTAGCTTTACCCATAGTATCAAACGTCATTCGGATGATGAGGGGAAGCGTGCCAGCCGTAACCTTTCTTTCTATTATTCCATTCCTTTCGGTTATTGGCAGTTAACTGCCAACCATTCGAGTAACCGTTATCACCAACAAGTGTTTGGTGCTTTTGAAAATTATCTGTATGCCGGTGAAAGTGAAACAGATAAGTTAACGCTTTCTCGTGTGCTATACCGAGATGCGGTACGTAAGACCATACTTTCCGGAGGGTTCTGGTCACGCAGTTCTAAAAACTTTGTTGATAATGCAGAAGTAGATGTTCAGCGCCGCCGAATGGCAGGTTGGGAAGCGGGCATTGCACATAAAGAATATTTAAGTAACGCCACCTTAGAGGTGGATATGCACTTTAAGCGTGGTACCGGCGTGCGAGGTGCAATCAGCGCTCCGGAAGAAGCGTATAACGAAGGGACATCTCGCCCTAAAATTATCACTGCCACTATCGACTATAAAAAGCCGTTTGAATTAGAAGGACAAGCTTGGCAATTTCATACCAGTGTCAATGCGCAATGGAATAAAACGCCATTAATTGCCCAAGATCGTATTAGTATTGGCGGGCGTCATAGTGTACGAGGATTTGATGGTGAGTTATCGCTGTCGGGTGAACGCGGTTGGTATTGGCGTAATGAATTGAGTTGGAATGTGGGCAACCGTGGACACTGGTTTTATTGGGGATTAGACGGTGGACGAGTCTCCGGCTTAGATGGTAATTCACGTTTAGGTCATCATTTAATGGGGACAGTAATTGGCTTACGAGGCGGTTGGAAAGGGTTTTATTACGACTATTTTGTCGGCAGACCAATGCGCCATCCGGAAGGATTTAGAACCTCCAAACATGTGACTGGTTTTAATATCGGCTACAGTTTTTAACCGATGCTTATCGCAGATTATGTATTACAAGAATTTATTAAAGGAATAACATCATGAATAAAAAATCTTTCCGAGTCATTTTTAGTAAAACTCTACAACGCCTTGTGGTAGTGTCTGAATTAGCCAAATCTGAAGGCAAAGGCGGCGAAGCTTCTGCTAGCTCGACAAGCGGGTTAATTTCGTCAATTTTTTGCAAAATCAGACCGCTTACCTTTAGCTTATTTTGCGCTTTAGGCTTTGTCAGCTTCTCAGAAAACGCACTGGCAGAATTAATTATCCAAGCGGATAAAAGTGCGCCAAAACATGAACAACCGATCGTATTAAAAACGGCGAACGGCTTACCACAAGTCAATATTCAAACCCCAAATGATAAAGGGCTTTCACATAATAAATACAGCAAATTTGATGTGGATACTAAAGGGGCGATTCTTAACAACAGCCGCACCCAAACTCAAACGCAACAAGCGGGAATGATTCAAGGCAACCCTTATTTAGCCCGTGGCGAAGCTAAAGTGATTTTAAATGAAGTCAATTCAAATGACCCGAGTGTGTTAAAAGGTTATGTGGAAGTAGCGGGTAAAAAGGCGGATGTAATTATCGCCAACCCAAGCGGCTTACATTGCGAAGGTTGCGGTATTATTAATTCGGATAGAGCTACTCTGACGACCGGCAAACCACAAATCAAACAAGGTAATTTAGACAGCTTTGTGGTGGAAAAAGGTAAAGTAAAAGTGTCCGGTAAAGGCTTAGATAATAGCCGAGTGGACTACACCGATATTATTGCTAAAGAAACCGAAATCAATGCCGGCGTATGGAGTAAGAAAAAGCTTACGGCAGTCACTGGTAAAAATATGGTGAAAGCCCGCATGGAAACCGATTCGGACAGTGACTTACAAATTATCAATACTGCCAAACAAAGTGCTCAAACGTCTGTAACCAATGCGCCTCCTCAATATGCGCTCGATATCAGCGAATTGGGCGGGATGTATGCAGGAAAAGTGCACCTTATTGGTACGGAACAAGGCTTAGGTGTACGTAATGCCGGTCATATCGGTGCAAGCAGCGAAAATGTCAAAATTGATTCGCAAGGACGTATTGTTAACCAAGGCCTGATGAGTGGTGAAAACCAAGCGGAGCTAAGTGCAAAACAAAACAAGGGATTGAAAACCACGGAAAATTGGAAACCAAACAAGGCAATATCGTTTTAACTAGCCAAGCTGATATCCAACAACAGGGCTCAATTGTGGCTCGCCAAGGGGAGATTCAACAGCGTGCAGCGAAGGATATCCGCCAAACCGGTGAAACCGTTGCGAAAGGAAAAATCAGTTTTGATGCCGATCGAGTGGAAGCAAGTGAATCGTCACTGATTGCTGCCGGCGTAGAGATTCAGCAGACGGCGCAAGGTGAAGCTCGTCAGCTCTCGCCACAAACGGATAATAGTAAGGATATTCAGATTAGCACACGCCAACAAGCGGTGTTAAATGGTAAAAATATTGCAAGCGGTACGCTACAAATCAAGGCGGACAAAGCAGATTTAAACAAAAGCCAAACCAGTGCCAACCAAATTGATGTTCATGCTAAAACGGGCGATATTCAAGCAAACCAAGCCAAACTCAGCGCTAAAGAGACGCTACGTTTAAACACGCCTAAAACATTATCTACTGAAGGTAGCCACGTCAGTGCAACACATATTCAAACGACACAAGCTGACTTAAACACAAAAAATGCGGTTTGGGAGCAGACCGGTGAGCAAGATTTTGCCCTCAAAGCCAAAACAATAAATAACCAAGGCGGTGCGATAAAAACACAAGGTAAATTTACCGTTGAAGCGGAGCAACTCGATAATACGAAAGGGCGTTTAGTTTCGAATGCGGAAATGAATATCAAAACGCAAGCACTGAATAACCAATTAGGTTATTTGGTTAGCAATAAAGCACAAACGATTAATAGTCAAAAATTAAATAACCAACAAGGCGTGATTGCCAGCCAAAACAGCAGTGTGGATTTAAATGTCTCAGGTTTACTGAATAATCAACAAGGCACGATTTCTGCAAAAAATCAGCTAAATTTAACCGCTTACGGAGTGGATAATAAGCAAGGAACGCTTTATACAGCACAAGATAACCTTGTTTTAGATACACAGAAACAAGCTTTGAATAACCAACAAGGTCAAATTTTATCCGGAAAAGCATTACAAATTGATTCGGCTGAAATTAATAATCAGCAGGGTACGCTTTTCTCTACGGAAAATCAGCAGATCAATACCAATGGTCAGCAGCTTACAAATACTCAGGATGGAAAAATTCAGAGTTTAGCGCAACTTATTATCAATACAGCGTTACTTGATAACCAAGGTGGTTTTATTCAAACGCAGCAGGGCGGAACCATCACGGCATCACATATCTTGAATAATAAAGTAGCGGAAAACGGCTCGTTAATTGAAGCTGGTGCACCATTAGTGGTGAATACACCAATTTTTGAAAATAACGGCACTATCGCTCAAGGTAAAACACCGACACAAGGTATTATTGCACAAAAACTGACGCTAACTTCGGATCGTTTAGAAAACGAAAAAGGCGGTATTTATCTGGAAAGCGAGGGCTTACTGAATATTGCTAAGGCAGTAAACAATCAGGCTGGTGAGATTTTAAGTTGGGGAGGGTTATCGATTTCAGGTTATCAAACTGATCTTATAGTGACAAATAAAGAAGGTAAGATCCAAGCAGAAAAGAGATTATCTGTTGAGGCTAAAGCGATCAGTGAAGATGGACATTTAGAAGCTAAAGATCTAAGTATTAAACAGAAAGATGATTTTAATACTAAGAATAATATTAATGCAAAAAGTACCCTTGCTATCGAGACGCTTGGTAATTTGGTCAATAATCATAAATTATCAGCTAATGATAAGTTAACCTTAACGGCGCAAAGTTTAAACAATGCGGCTGACGGTCGTATTAGTTCAGGGCATACTCGTATCACAGTAAATGACAAAGTTGAAAATAGAGGCTTAATCAATAGTTTTAATGAAGACGATACATCAAAAACTGTCGTTAAAGCTAAAGTAATCGAGAATAAAGGTTCTGGCCGTATTTATGGTGATTATGTTGCGCTTGGTGCTGAAAATATTCTTAATCAAGATGAGAATGGAAAAGCTGCAACAATTGCGGCTCGTAAACGTTTGGATTTAGCAAGTAAAACGATTACGAATGAAATGGCTACTTATGATCAAAACCTAAAAGGTGGCGGTTATATTTATAGTGGTGGAGATATTGTTTTTGGTAGTGAATTAAATGAGCAAGATCTTGCAGAAGGACAAGCAGACTCGTTCAAAAATATTAGTAGTGTGATAGAAGCGGTAGGACATACGGTACTGAATATTAAGAATATTGAAAATATTAATAAGTACTATCGTTCCGAATTACAAATTGTCGGTCCTATAAATGAGGTAGATAAGAATTATATTTTACCGGAGGGAGAGGCAACTAAAGTTGATCAACCTTATAACAACGGTAAGTTGCCGTATATCAGTACTGATGAATTACAGCGGATCGGATTTAGCCGTACATGGAAATGGATGCGCAAATATAATGTGAATAATTTGGAAGTTATTACGAATACGGCTCAAATCAAAGGTAAAGTATTAGCATCTCCTAATCAGGTTAATTGTGACGATAATCAGAATTGTAAGCCATTAGCTGCGGGTATTTATAAAAAAGATAGCCCCGTTTGGGGATACTTTGGTATTGAGGCTCCAACAGAAGATGTGCCTGAAATTACTCCGGAAATGGCTGCATATTTAAAACGCTCAGAATTGAATGATGAGAAGTTAAGCTCTCTTTCAGATGAAGAAATTGCTAAATTAGATCAGCAAGAAGAGATGCAAACTTTGCCTGTAATTCCACCATTACCAGTACAACCAACCAAACAAGCTAATGAGAGTGAAGAAGTATTTCAGACGAAACTAGAAAATTATCGCAAAGAAAAAGAGGCTTATGATAAAGCCGTTCAAGCCAAAAAAGACTATGAGTTAATGAAGCCATTACAAGAATGGACAAATAAACATGGTGATAAACTCAAAGCACTGACAGAAGCGATTGATGCACATAATAAAGAAATTGTTGGTGATGTGTATGATCGTTTCTGGGCAATTAATGTTAAAAAGGAATATATTAAAGAGAATGTAACCACTCGTACTGCGCCTGCTCAGATTCTTGCAGGGGGAGGAATCACCTATAATAGCGAACGATTCTTAAATGATAAAAGCTGGGTAATTGCTAAAGGTATTGAGCAAGTAGGGAGCGGTAAGTTAGAAAATAGAGATGATGAAGATGCTATCCATCAAGATATTGAGGAAGGGAATCGCCATTTCTCTTATACAGTATGGCGAGGGGGGCATAGACGCTATTTCCAGCGTAAAGATAATAGCCATGGTCCATTAATGCGTATTAATGAAACTCATAAGGATATGGGAATTTGGCAAGAAAGAAATGATATTACACCAAGTGAGTTCAATGGTTATGTTAATTCAGTAGACGCAAATGGGATCTCGTCTCAAGGAAATGAATTGGCTCTTAAGCCTTTACAAGAAGATGCACCAAAATTTAAAGAATTAACTATTTCGGCAATTCCAACCTCCCAAGACGGAATAGAAATCCGCAGCGTGAAAGCGGATACCCGCTTACCAAATCAGAGTTTATATAAAATTAACCCTGATGCGGATAGTCACGTCTTAATTGAGACGGATCCGGATTTTACTGACCGAAAAAGATGGTTAGCGAGTGATTATATGTATAACGCCCTTCGTTCAGAACACGAAGCGGTGCATAAACGCTTGGGCGATGGTTTTTATGAACAGCGTTTAGTGAGAGAGCAAATCAATAAGCTGACCGGAAGACAATTCTTAGGTGAGTTTGAAACTTTTGACGACCAATATAAAGCATTAATGGATGCCGGTGTAACTTTTGCGCAAAAATTTAACTTACGTCCGGGGATTGCATTAAGCTCAAGTCAGGTGGCTCAGCTAACTTCCGATATCGTCTGGTTAGAGACCGAAAGTGTGACATTACCAAATGGTCAAGTAGAACAAGTTTTAGTGCCGAAAGTGTATGCGGTTGCTCGCAAAGGTGATATTAGCGGTAAAGGTACATTGATTTCTGCTGATAAAATGAATGTAAATTCTACTTCATTAATTAATGAAGGGACGATTGCCGGCCGTAATTTTGTAAAATTCGCAGCAGATAAATTGGTAAATAGCGGTAAGATTTCCGGCGGTATATTGCAAGGTAAAGTTTCCGGTGATGCGGAAAACAATGGCGGTGTTATGGAAGCAAATAGTGCATTATTCCTCGATGTTGCAGGGAATTTTACACATTCTTCAACCACCCGAGATACTGAAATTGATTTAGACGGTTTTAAACGTAAACAAACCACGCTAGATCGTAAAGCGTTATTACATGTAAAAGATGCAAACGGCACCTTACAGGTGACGGCGAATAATATCACCCTTAACGGCTCGGATATTATTAATGACGGTCAAGGTTTAACTTATCTCAAAGCAAAAGACCAAATGCATTTAGGCACGGTTGCAGTCGGTTTTGATGAGAAAATGGGCGGCGGCAATCACTATCGTAATGAAGCAGTACAAGATGTAGTGGTAAGCCGTGTATCGGGTAACGGCAATGTGACTTTAGTTGCGAATACGCTTACTGCTGAAGGCGCAGAACTCGGTGCGAAAGAGCGTTTAGCTGCATTAGCTGAAAATGATTTAGTACTTGGTACAGCATTACGTTCAGGCGAATATGAAGAATACCATAAATATAAAAAGCGCAATGCTTTTGGCTCTTCAAGCTTAGAAACAGAAAAAACGAGAGATGTGACATCGCATAAAGGTAGTGTACTTGCTGCTAAAGATGTTTATTTAGACTCACGCAAAGGTCACCTTGATTTAACCGCGGCAGAGATTATTGCGTTAAATGACATTACTGCATTTGCTGAGAAAGATATCATATTAGGTGCCGCAGAAAATACAGAGACAAAAAGCGAAAAAGAAATTCGTAAAAGCAGTGGGCTTTCAGCTTCGAAAAGTAGAGGTGTTGCCTCTGTCGGTTATTCGAAAAATAAATCTGATATGAGAGATAAAAATGTAGCGACAAGTATTGCGACTACGGTATTAAACTCGGTATCAGGTAATTTAACCATATCTTCTATTCATGGTGATGTTACAAGCAATGCGGCAAGAATGAATGCCGGAAGAGATATTGCTATTGAAGGTAATAACGTTCACTTAAATGCCATGACAGAGCATGAAAATAATCAATTCAGCTATAAGTCAAAATCTACCGGCTTTGGTGTGAGTGCGGTATATAACCCTGTACAAGTGGCAAAAGATAACTTTGGTGAGCAAGCGTCACAAGGTTCAGCGGCTGGGATTATCGGAAAAATCTTAACAGCGGCGGAAGCGATTTCTAAAACGACGAACCAAGCGATGAATCCGGGAAGTCCTTATTTTAAAACGCAAAAAAGTGAGCTGAATAAGAACACTCAAAAAGAAACAGCTGTCATTGGACATGTAAATGCCGGCGGTAATTTAAGTATTACTGCAAGAGAGGGCGATATTACTTCTCAAGGCTCACAGCTCTCTGCGAAAGGAGATGGCTCATTATGGGCGAAGAGAGATGTTCAGCTTGATGTAGCCACTTCATCAACTTCACAAAATAATCGTTCAACCCGTAAAGGTATTGAATTAAACGGCTCAAAAGGCGTGACTTCAGCAGCGGGTATTTTTAATGAAAAAGAATTGGGTGAAGGTGATACGGTTACTGCGCAGGCAAGTGTTTTATCATTTGGTGGTAATAGCAGCGTAACAGCGAAGCAAGGGGATGTTCGTTTAGCCGGTACTCAGTTAGTGAGCGAAGGAGATAACCGCATTTTCGCAGGTGGAGATGTGGTATTAACAACCGCTGAAAAACGAGTGGGGCAATCGACCTCAAGTAAAAAACACCATATCGGCGAAGCGGTCGTATCAGAAACGGAGCGTTTTGGCGGATACCATCGTCAATTAAGTAGTGAGAGTCATGATAGCGTAAGCCACAGCGGAGCAACTATCGCAAGCTTAAACGGTAATGTTGATATTGAAGCAGGTAATGATTTCCACCAAACAAGCGGCCAAATTTTGGCGAAAAAACGCATAGATATCGAGGCGGAAAAAGTCACCTTTGATGTTGCACATAATACAGGCACAAGTTCAAGCCATAAAAGCGATCTAAAAATGGGGACATTTGCCCGAGTAGGTTCGCCGATTATTGATTTAGTGCAGGCGGTAGAAAGTGCGATAGAAAATAAAGATGCGAATGATAGAGTCAGAGCAGCACAAGCGTTAGGCGTTGCGGCAAAAGGCTATTCTGCTTATGCCAATGCAGCGGCAGGCGGAGCATTGTTGCGCGTGGAAGCGGGTACCGGCTATAGCCATAGCCGAGAGCGAATGGAATCCGCACAGTCAGAAGCGCAAGGTAATGTGGTAAATGCGCAACATATCAGCGTAAAATCAAGAAGCGGAGATATTCAAGCGAAGCAGACGGACTTTGTTAGCCGAGACAGTGAAGGCAATCGCTTAGCGGATAGCTCAATTACGTTAGATGCACATAAAGACCTCATCGTGGAATCAAGCCAAAGCACAGCGAAGCAAAAAGGTAAACAGCAAAGCAGTGGTGTTGAAGTGGGGGCTGGTGTAGCGGTAGGAGCTCAAACTGGGGTGTATATTTATGTACAAGGCGGTTTTACGAAAGGTAAACAAGACGAACAGCATGTCGTACAAAATAATAGCCACTTAGACAGTGAAACCATCACGTTAAAAAGTGGGGGAGATACCACATTAGCAGGCGCAGTAGCGAAAGGAAAAACCATTAATGCGGATGTGGGTGGAGTGTTAACGGTAGAAAGCCGTCAAGATGAACATCATTCTAAGAGCAGCAGTGTAGGTGCAGGCGGACGCGTGCAAGTCGCACTGGGTACGGCATGGGGCGGAAGCGGTTACGGCAATGCCTCGAGTGGTAAATCGAACAGCAAGCAAGTGGTAGAGCAATCGGGTTTATTTGCGGAAGAGGGCGGTTATCATGTTAATGCAGACCACGTACAGCTAAATGGCGGCGCGATAGCGAGTACGAACCCGAATAAGAGTGAATTAAGCACAAATACGCTTGCTTTTAAAGATATTGAGAATGAAAGCGAGAGCAAAGCCTTAACGGGCGGCATGAGTGTATCGGCTAACCTGAATAAATTAGGTAATGCGGAAGCGGCAAGCAAAGAAGGAGCGAAACAGCAAGCGGACTTAGCGAAACTGACGGGGACAACGCAAAGTAACGCTATCAACCCGACAGTCCCGATGTATGATAGCGAAAGTGATAGTAGTGTGACCAAAGCAACGTTAACGGAAGGCAAAATCACCTTAAACAAAGATAGCCAACCGACCGAAACGACGGCAGAAGCGCTAGGGCTAAACACAGACTTAAACCAAGCGAATAAACAGGTTGAAGCGACGTTTGATATCAAACAGAAGTTGAAAGACCAACAGGTACTTTCAGCGGCAGTGGGTGATATTGGTGCGGCAGCTCAAGCTTATACAGAAAGTAAAGCAAAAGAACTAAATCAAGAGGCAGAGGAGCTTGAGAAAGCTGGAAAAGTAGCTGAAGCAATTCAGAAGAAAGAAGAAGCAGAGAAATGGCAAACTTCGGGAGAGTATAAACGCAAAGTTGATGCGGTTACTACGGCAATCAGTTTAGCTATCGCAGGTAAACCAACAGAAGCGGTAGTAGCGGGAGCAGCGTCTCCGTATGTGAATAGAGCGATAAAACAGCTGACAGAGCAGAGTGAATCGGCAAATATTGCAGCCCATGTATTATGGGGAGCAATAGAAGCGGAGCTGGCTGGCGGAAAAGCGAGTACAGGAGCCGTTGCGGCAGGCGCTGCAGAGATAGGCGCAAGAGTACTTACGCAGGGGCTTTATGAAAAAGAGCCGCATGAACTGACGACGGAAGAAAAAGAGGAGGTATTAGCGCTCAGCAAAGCCTTAGCCGGTTTAGCATCAGGAGCAGTGAATGGTGGTTCAAGTGTAGAAACACTAAATGCAGTGAGCACAGGTGTAGAGGTAGCGAAGAATGCGGTGGAGAATAATGCTTTATCATCAAAAGATGTTGCAGCATTATATAGAGATATTCGTAAGGCGATAGAAAATGGGGAAGATGTTGAGGCAGTCTATAAACATTATCGTCAGTTAAGTCAAGCCCAAAGAGAAGCGCTTTTGAGTGATTGTGGTGAAAGTTGCCGTTTGCCGGTTGAAGGAATGCTAGGGAATGCAACGGAACTTGCGGCAGATTATTCAGGTTTAATTTGGGGGTGGATGTCAGGTTTATCGACAGAAGAGCGTTCTCGCTTTTTAACGTTGGTGGAAGAGGAAAATACGAAGTCAATAAATGCATTAAAAGCGAGACATAGTTTTGCGGAAAATGCACTTGAATTTGGTGTAAATGCGGCACAGATTGTTGGCAAGGAACGATTAGGACATAAGCCGACTCAAGTTGATTTTGCGAAGAAGTCGAATAAAGTGGATAGAGGTTCTGCAATTCCATATCCAAATCCAGAAAAAGTACAGATAGCAGATAAAGAAGTTACATATAAATCTAATGCGAAACACACTAAAGGTATGCCAGGAAATAGACCAAATGCAGGGATAGAGCCTAGAAATTCATTAGAACTTTTTAGAAATTCTGTAGTAGATGGGAAAAAACGCTATTCAATTGATTCTCAAGGAAACATTCATCAATTTAATTCTAATAAAGAGGGGACAGAATGGCATTGGGCTGGACGGACAGGAAGGGATCAACCGGCATCACAAATTTTAGATACAAAAAATATTAGTAATGATATTTTAAAAAAATTAGGTACAACAGAGAAAGAGGTTAGAAAAAAATGATATTTGGGAATCCAGGAGTCTATGATGAAGAGGGTAATTTTAGTAATTTTGCAATACAAGTTGATAAATTAGTTGGAGAATTTTCATCATTAAATCTTATTTTAGATATGAAGTTATATCCATCTTACCTAGCTTATAATATGAATTCATGTTTATTGGGGGGGGTTGACTGGAATAATGATATTTTTAATCGAGAAGATGAGTTTCTTTATAATTTACCTGATCGAGAATTAATGATTGAGTTAATTAAACAAAGTTTTTTATCGCTTTTTGGTATAGAGAAAGCAATAGAAAAAGGGATTATTGACTATGAATTGATAAAAAATGATGAATCAATTTTGTTTGATTATATCGATGATATTGTATCGAATGAAAGATTGTTAGAAACTAGAAATAATTTATGGGATATTGATGATTTTGAATATTTTGGCAAAGGAGTGTATCCATTTATAGTTAATTTTAATGGTTTTACAAAGATTGTTTTAGTTAATAAAACTATGAATATAGATGAATTAGGGGAGTTATCTCGTTTTTTTAATAAAGATATGACATTGAAAAAAAACTTACAATTCTTTGATGAGGGATATTGGCATGTGGATGTTTCTATATTAAAAACTAGTGAGTTTAAAAAAATAATATTAGGTGTTAATAAATTTTTGTCAGAATAGCATGATATATATTAATATTCCCTAGAGAGTGAATATAGATCTTTTATAAGAGGAAATAACAAAACTTAGGCGGTCAAGTTTCCAAAATCTTTTGCAATTTGCAAGTTTTTAGCGAAATTTGACCGCTTGTTTTTGTATTTTCTTTGGGATCTAGGCAAGAGGCGAGTGCTGTTGGGGGGATTAATAAATGGATGATTTAAATGATTTTTATCGAAATATTACTTTTTTTAAAGAATATGATGGTAATTCTTTCATTGGAAGATGGCTGGATTATTCCGAATGGAATGATTTTGAATATTTTAAATTAGAAAAATCCTTATTGAATATAGCTAGAATGTATAGTGAAAAAGGAGAGCTAGAGCAAGATATATTAATAGGAGTTATGAGGATTATTGAGTTAATGATGGTGTCTAATTGGGGGCGTTTTGAGATTAATGATTTAGATATTTATGCTAGGTATGAGAGATTTAAATATGTATTGGCGAGATTGTTTTTTAAAGAAGATATTTTTTTAGATGAATTTGATTGTCAACCTAAAATAAAGAAATGATATTTTAAGTAAAGCCTAATCACTGAAGAAAGATACGAAATTAGGAAACCATTATGACTACTAATATTGTAATTAGAAAAGCGCAGGATATTTCTAAGAATAATGATATTGCAGATTTTAAAAGTATGTATTTTTTTTCCGGCAGAAGGTGTTTTAGCAAAGAGTATCGAGATATCTAAAGATACAATGAGTAAATATGAGTTATTGCGTTTTATTTTTGATAAATTTCTTTTATTGGGAGGAAATAATAATGTTAAGGTAATGACTTATTTAAATGATCAGCCAAATAATAAGATTATCAACTATAAAGGTGGGTGGGGGATATTAAAAGGTTATGGTGTTGATATTGATCTAATAAAGGATAAAAATGAGGTTAAAAAAGAGAGTGGAAATAAATTGAGTTTCTTATTGGATGGAGATGTGTTTATTTCAGAAAAAAGCTTATTAAATGACTTAATTATGAATTGTGATATTTTATATTGTTCTACAGATTTATATGACAATCATAATGAAAAGACTAATGATTATAATGACTGGATTAACAATAGATTAGGAAATGGAGAGTTTGTATGCTTTTTCTTGAGTGAGGATGGATTTCCAACATTTGAATTGGTAATAATGGGAAGAGAGAAGAATATTTTAGATAAGATTGATATCTCCTGTCTTAGGTAAAAGTTTGAATCTTAGATTATAAGATATATTGGATGTGTTTGGCTTTCATTTAGTAGAACATGACAATTTGATTTCTCAAATAAGTCGAATAAAAAGGATAGATGTCTTGCAATTCTATATCCAAATGTTGAGATAGAGCCTAGAAATTCATTAGAACTTTTTAGAAATTCTATCGAATATAAAGTTGATGCAAATAAGATTACACGTTATGCAAAAGACTCAGATGGAAATATTCATAGATTTTTTGGTACTAATGATGAGTATCATTGGTCGGGAAGTAGTGGGGACAAAAATAACCCTTTAAAAGTCCCTAAAGATCTAGAGTTTAAATAGGAGGTAATAATGATTTTTGGTAATCCTGATAAGTTTGCAATTCATTGTGATATAGTTGAAGAATGGAATGATGACTCCTTTTGGTATAATGGAATATATGATATATATATTCAAGGTAAAAAATCCATAAAGAATTATTTGTTTCAGAACTAAAATTTACATTGGCTAATTTTACGAGTGATATATTGTCATCAATGAAAAATATAACCTCATTAGAGGAGGTAATAGCTAATATATTTGATGATGAATGTGGAATAAAAATAAGCGCTGCAGAGATGGAGGATAATAATCTATTTTGTTATTTTTTTTTTTTTTTTTTTTTTTTTTTTTTTTTTTTTTTTTTTCGAGTGAAGATAATGATTTTATAGTCGTTGTGGAAGATGAAGTAATATCTTCTTTTATGTATCATAAAGACTATATTTTAAATACTCTTTTATCTTTATCTATTTGGAAAGAGGCTGCTTTGGCTTAATTCTTATAGCAAATACAAGTGACCAAATTTCTAAAATTTTTTGCAATTTGCAAATTTTTAGTGAAATTTGACCGCTTGTTTTTGTGTTTTCTTTGGGCTCTCACAGGAGTCGAGCGCCGGCGTGGTGCAGTAGATAGCTATTCCGAACGGAAGCAGAAAGCGGCAGAGGAAGAAGTGAATGCGGCGGAGAAGGCGTTGGCTAAAGCGAGACGCACAGGAGCTTCAGAAGAAGACATATCACAAAAGGAACGAGTTTACACTGAAGCGAAAGCGAAAGAAGAAAGCTGGCGAGAAAGAGGGGCTTCAAAACGTAAGTTAGATACGGTCGCGGTGACGCTGGGTGCGATATTATCAGGCGGTAGTGCGGGAGAAGTAGCGGCGACGGCAATATCTCCGGAGTTAAATGCACAGATTCACAAATATACCTCGGATAATAAGACAGCCAACTTATTAGCTCATGCAGCGCTTTCGGCATTGGAGGCGGGCATTTCGGGTAATAATGCGCTAGCGGGAGCGGCATCAGGCATGGCGGGCGAAGCGAGTGCGATGTTATTATCGGAAGTGGTTTTTAACAAAGAAGCAAGCCAATTAAGTGAAGAAGAGCGGGAGTTACTGAGTGTTGCAGGTCAATTATCGGGTGCTTTAGTTGGTAATGCGGTGGGCGGTAATACGGCAGCAACCTTACAAGGGATAGAAACGGCAAAAAGGGCGGTGGAGAATAACTATTTATTTATTAATGAAGCCAAAGAAAAAATGGTTTTACAACGTAAAAAAGTAGAAGGTACAGCTACAAAAGATGACTTAGCTCGTTTAGAGGAAATTAATCGAATTGATGAGAAACGCAATCAAGAAATTAGAGATGCTTGTAAGCAAGTAAGTAGTGAGCAATGTTTATCATTAGCTAGGACTGCTCAATATGCTCAACGTGGTTATGAAGAATATTTTTCTTACCGAGGACAGTTAAAAGATATTTTTCCTAATGATTTTGCCAATGTAGAGCAAATTTTACGAGGAAAAGATGCGGATTCGGTATATAGAGAAAGTAGCTTTAGGTATTGCAAAAGCAGAAAATATTCCGTTAGAAGCGGCAAAATCTAAAGTTGAAAACCTAATGCTCTTTAAGAATTTTGCGGAACTTGTTGGCTCTATCAGAGGAGCGACATCTGCTAAATATGGAGCTAAGGTTACAGGGGTACCGGCGAATTATCCAAAAGTTGTTTTCAATGGCATTGAATTGCACCCTAATCTTCCTGAACCAAAAGCAGGTTATGGTTTTGTTCCACAAAAAGCAAAAGGTAATTCGGTGTATCAAGAATGGAAAGATATTAATGGTTATCGTGGAGAAATAAATTTAGCGAATAGCATTCAAGAAACTCCAAATAGACAAGTAATAAAATGGGGGAATTCAACAGGTACAAATGGTAGTGATGTAATTTCTGTTAATACGAAAACAGGAGAGGTTGAACTTTGGGATAGTAAAGTAAGAACATCATTAACCAAAGGAAGAGAATCTCCAACTTTTTCTAGAGAAAATACTCGTAATAATGCAATTAGAGAGGCAATAGAAGAAATTTCAAATACTAAGATTATTTCTGAACACGTTAAAGACAAAGCTATACAGAATTTAAAAATAGGGAACTTTACAACCCATACAGTTGGATATAGTAAGGTAAAAAATTCTGTAACTCAAAAATATTGCAACAATCAAAAATGTGAGTAAGGAAAGAATATATGAGTTTTAAGGAAACTTTAATTAGGAAAAAAGACGCTTATTATAAAAGTGGATTCAATTATTCTTTTATAAAAAAACAAAAAGCTATAGATCAAAAATTTATTGGAAACTCATCAATTCATGATCTAGATATGGTAGTCTACGGATATAGCGTTGGATATAAAAAATTATATAAGCCTTTCTTACCTAGAATTATAGATTGGATATCTGAGGGAATAGATAACAATGAATGCTTTGGTTCTCTTGCATTCCATCAAAATAATTTAAACTCAGCTTTGGCATTTGCTACTTGGATAAATACGGGAGTAAATGATGTTGAGTTATGGAAAAAGTCTTTGAAATGGCGAGAAGAGCTTTATGGTAACGAAGATTATTCAAAGGGTATGAGTCGTGATGATAAAGAAATCTTTGCATTATCACTTTTGCACTATATTCAAGCTCAAGAATATGAAAAAGCAATCAAACTTTATCAGTCTGTGAAAGGTGATAAACTGCTTAAGTTGAATAAGAATATGAGTGGTTATAGGCTTGCTTATGCATATTGCCTGCATTTTTATGAAAATAAATTTACGGTGGAGCAATTGGAGAAAGCAGCAAAGCCATTTTTAGAAAAGCACTTACAGATGCTTTATTCAATGGGGCGTCCAACAGAAATGCTTTATTGGTTAAAAATGGTTTGTGATGCAAGAGAAAAGGAATATACACCTGAAGAGGTGATTTATTCGTTTTATGAGTATATTTCAGAAGAAGAAAAGCCCGAGTTTGTTAAAGAATTGTTAGCCGGAAAAGTGGAGAAAAAATCATTTTTTTCCTTTTTAAAGTGGTGAATATAAGCAGAATTGACAAAGGTATTTATCTTATTTTGTAGAAACTTCGAGCGGTCAAATTTCCTAACTTTTTTGCAATTTGCAAATTTTTGGTGAAATTTGACCGCTTGTTTTATAAGAAGAACGTTAAAAATTATTCTGCTTTTTTAGCCGCTTCTTTTGGGAGAAGTAAGTTCATCACGATTGCGGCGATTGCGCAGAGGCTGATGCCTTTCAGTGAGAATTCGCCGACATTGATCAACATACCGCCGATGCCGAAGGTCATGACTACTGAAACGATACAGAGGTTGCGAGCTTCGCCCATATCCACTTTGGCACGAATTAAGGTACTCATACCAACTGCCGCAATAGAGCCGAAAACTAACATCATAATGCCGCCCATCACTACGCCCGGGATGGTTTGTAAGAATGCGCCGACTTTGCCGCAGAATGAAATGGCAATAGCCCAAATAGCGGCAAAGGTCATTACACGTGGGTTAAAGTTTTTGGTGAGCATAACCGCACCGGTAACTTCCGCATAAGTAGTATTTGGTGGGCCGCCTAAAAATGCTGCGGCAGAGGTTGCAACGCCATCACCTAATAATGTGCGGTGTAAACCCGGTTTATTCATAAAATCTTTACCGGTTACTGAACTGATCGCCATAATGCCGCCGACGTGTTCGACTGCCGGTGCTAGGGCGATAGGTAATAAGTAAAGAATCGCTTCTAACTTAAATTCCGGCGTGGTGAGCTTCGGTAAGCTAAACCAAGCGGCATTAGTTACCGGGCTAAAATCAATGATGCCGAACACGAGCGAAAGGATATAACCAACCACAATTCCGAACATAATCGGGACTAATTTCATTAAACCTTTAGCAAAGACCGCCACGATAAGTGTTGTAATTAGGGTTGCCATCGAAATCAGTAATGCGGTATTCGGCTCAATGGTTGTGCCTTTGCCTAACGCTATATCCACCGCAGTCGGAGCTAAGCCTAAACCGATAATAATAATTACCGGCCCAACCACTACCGGCGGGAACAGTTTTTCAAGGATATTTGCCCCTTTCCATTTCACTAATGAACTTAATACGAAGTAAACGAAACCGGTAAATACTAAACCGCCCATGGTGGTTGGGATGCCCCATTGTTGTACGCCGTATTGAATCGGTGCAATAAATGCGAAGGAAGAGGCAAGGAAAATAGGCACTTGACCTTTAGTACAAAGTTGGAAAAGTAGGGTACCGATACCGGCAGTAAGGAGGGCTGTATTAGGATCTAAGCCGGTAATTAACGGCATTAATACTAAAGCACCAAATGCCACAAATAGCATTTGTAAGCCAACAAACACCTGTTTAGGTGTGCTGATAGTTTGATTTGTCATTTTTGTTTCAACTCTCGGTTTGAATTAACATACGTAAACACTACCTCACGGGATAGTCGGCGCATTATAGCTGAAAAGAAAATGACTTGCTAAACAGAAAATAAAAATCCCCTCAGTTTATTGCTAAGGGGATAAATATTAAGCATGATTTATGCCATGCTAATCCATTTCACTCATCAAAGTTGCATTACCACCGGCGGCTGCGGTGTTAATGCTGATCGATTTTTCGTGTACCAGCGGTAACAATGAAAGCGCCAATTCAAGGCTTTCCACATAAGTTAAAATCGCACCGTTGCGCTCGGCATAATTTTGACGTTCTTGCGTGGAAAGCTGCTCAAGTACAATCATTACACTTAATGCCGAAAGATTATTGAAGTCGTCTGTTATCATCAAGTATTCGGCAAATTGATGTGCGTATTCCGCTAACGGCGAACCCTCTTTAACCACAGCTTTGCTGCCGCATACCACAATAGCAATCATTGCTTTGATTTGTTCGAGTAGTGAGCCATTACTTACTGCAATCATTGGACGAGCTTCAAAGCGTAAATAGTTATTTTCGCCGGTAATGCCTTGCATTTTAAACACTTTTGCAAGCGGTGATTTTTTGCATAAAGTTTGCAAGAGTGTTAATGCTTCACTTTGTTGCTCGTTGCTAAGTGTTTGGCGAATAGCTTGTGCAAGTTTATCCGTTTCTATAAGCGTTTCGCCTTCTAAATCAGTAAGCGTCCAAGCCTCGCTTTTTACCAAACGTTGTAAATAAAGCGGCCCGCCGGCTTTTGGTCCTGTACCGGAAAGCCCCATGCCGCCGAACGGTTGCACGCCGACCACCGCACCAACCGTATTACGATTAACATATAAGTTACCAGCATGTACTTTGTTGAGCCATTGATTAATGGTGGTATCAATACGGCTATGTAAACCGCTGGTTAAGCCGAAGCCGGTTGAGTTAATGTCATCAATAATTTGTTCGAATTGGGTGGCACTAAAGCGAATCACGTGTAGTACTGGGCCAAACACTTCATGTTCGATTTGTGAAATGTGATCGATTTCAAGTAAGGTTGGCGGTACGAAAATTCCGCTCTGTTCCACCTCCGCTGCAATCGGCACTTGATAGTACGATTTTGCCACCGCTTTCATTTTTTCAATATGCGCTAGTAAGCGACTTTGTGCCGTGCGATCGATCACCGGGCCAATATCGGTATTCAGTAATTGCGGTTTGCCGACACGCAACTCTGCCATTGCACCTTTAAGCATCGTGAGAATGTGATCAGCTACATCTTCTTGCAGATAAAGTACACGAAGTGCCGAACAACGTTGCCCAGCCGAATCAAACGCCGAGTTAAGTACATCCGCCACCACTTGTTCGCCGAGCGCGGAGCTATCCATAATCAAGGCGTTTTGTCCGCCGGTTTCCGCAATAAGCGGTACGATTTTGGTTTGTTTTTGCAAATTGCGGTTGATGGTTTTGGCAGTTTCGGTCGAGCCGGTAAAAATTACGCCGTCCACTCTAGGATCGGAAGTCAGTTGATTACCGATTTCCGCTCCGCTACCCGGTAAACATTGCAAAACACCTTTTGGAATACCTGCTTGATAGCATAATTCCACCGCATAATGAGCCATTAAGGAAGTTTGTTCCGCCGGCTTAGCCAACACCACATTACCGGCAACTAAAGCGGAAACGACTTCACCGGTAAAAATCGCCAATGGGAAGTTCCACGGGCTAATCGCAACGATAATTCCTCTTGGATTTTGGTAAGCCTGCGGATTGCGCTTCACTTCATTTGCATAATAACGGCAAAAATCGACCGCTTCTCTGACTTCCGCAATCGCATTATTCAGTGTTTTACCTGCTTCTCGAATTGCAAGATCGAATAAAGTCGGCATATTGCTTTCTAGTAAATCAGCGAACTTTTCGAGAATTGATGCCCTTTGCGCTGGCGGAGTCGCTTGCCAAGCGGTCTGATTTTGTTCGGCAATGGCAAAAGCTTTTTCGACATCTGACGAGTGAGCGAAAATGACTTCACCGACTTGTTGGGTATTCAATGCCGGATTGAAAATCGGTTTGGCGGTACTACCTTCATAGTAGCTGTCGGCTAGTAACGGATAAGCTTTGTATTGCACTTTTGCCAGCTGATTGAGCTGTGTTTGGAGGCGTTCAAGCTGCACCGCATCGCTGAGATCGTAACCTTGCGAATTAATACGATCGTTAAATAAGTGGCGAGGTAATGGAATTTTCGGGTGCATTGAGCCTGCGGTTTTTTCCGCTTTCAGCACCGGATCTTCGGTTAAGCTTTCGACCGATACTCGCTCGTCAACCAATTGATTGACAAATGAACTGTTTGAACCGTTTTCTAATAAACGGCGAACCAAATAGGCTAATAAGGTTTGGTAAGAACCAACCGGCGCATAAACACGGCATTGAATATCAAGGTTTTCTTTGCCGACCACTTGGTCGTATAAGGTTTCTCCCATACCGTGTAAGCATTGAAATTCAAATTTTTTACCTTTGGCAAGATGATAAATAGTGGCGAGCGTTTGTGCGTTGTGGGTGGCGAATTGTGGATAGATCACATCTTGGGCGCCGAGTAATTTTTTAGCACAGGCAATGTAATTTAAATCGGTATGCACTTTACGTGAGAAAACCGGATAACCGCTGGCACAGTCTGCTTGCGCTCGTTTGATTTCAGCATCCCAATATGCACCTTTCACTAAACGAATCATTAGCTTACGTTGTTTTTCTCGAGCTTTTTCAATGAGATAGTCAATCACAGATAAACAGCGTTTTTGGTAGGCTTGCACGACAAAGCCAATACCATCAAATCCTGCAAGTGCCGGCTCATCTAATAAACGGTCGATAAGGTCGAGTGAGATTTCTAAGCGATCAGCTTCTTCAGCATCAATATTGATGCCGATATCATAGCGTTTGGCGAGTAAACATAAATCACGTAAACGAGGATAGAGTTCTGTGACAACGCGATCGTGTTGTGCCAGCGAGTAGCGAGGGTGAATAGCGGAGAGTTTTACCGATATACCGGATGACTGATAAACGCCAAGTCCTTTTGATACTGCACCGACCGCATGCACGGAAGAAACATAATCTTGATAGTAGCGTTTGGCATCTTCTTCGGTAAATGCCGACTCTCCAAGCATATCGTAGGTAAAGCGGAAGCCTTTGTTAAAACGAGATTCGCTATTTTTAAGGGCAATTTGAATGGTTTCACCGGTAACGAATTGTTTGCCGAGCAAGCGCATTGCAAAATCCATTCCTTGGCGGATAATCGGCTCTCCGCCTTTATTGATGAGTTGAATAAGCGTTTGGGAAAGTGAAGTTTCAGACAGCAAAAGCACTTTACCGGTAAACACTAGCCCCCAAGCGGAAGCATTCACAAACAGAGACGGGCTTTTGCCTATATGCGACTTCCAATCACCTTTTGCGATTTTATCTTTAATCAGTTTGTCTTGGGTCGCTTGATCGGGAATACGCAGTAGAGCTTCAGCTAAACACATTAAAGCGATGCCTTCTTGGCTTGAAAGCGAAAACTCGTGCATCAACGCATCGACACCACTGGCTTTTTGGCGATTAGCTCGCACCTTTTCGACAAGCTGACGGGTTAGCGCTTTAATATTCGGTTGATGCTCATCCGTTCTTGCTTCAGTTAAAAGCTGCTGCACAAGTTCAGTCTCATCAATGCGATAGTGTTGACTAAGAGTAGGGCGAATCGAAGTGCTAGGGAGAAGATGATATTGTTGCATAATGGGCTCCTCGGTATGTTGTGTTTGCTTGTTAACAAGCGGTCGTTTTTGTCATATTTTTTACATAACGCCAAACAAAAAAGCGATTTACTGTTAAACAGCAAATCGCTTTTGTTTTTATTTTACTTCGTCTAAATAAGACTTATCGGCTCGTTCGAAAGTCTCGATAACGTCTTTACTTGGTGCCGGCGTGATAAGTGAGATTATCACGATAGCAAACATTGCGCTGATAAAGCCCGGAATCATTGAGTACATTTCAGGTAGTGAAAGCGCAACAGTTAAATCTTTCCAGAAATAAACGATTAATGCCCCAGTTAACATACCGGCAATCGCACCAAAGCCGTTCATACGTTTCCAGAAGAGTGACAGTAATACGACAGGGCCAAATGCCGAACCGAAACCCGCCCAAGCATCTTTTACTAAAGCAAATACTTGGCTATTCGGATCTTGTGCAATATAAATGGCAAGCGCCGCTACGGCAAGCACCATTACTCGGCCAAGCCAGACTAATTCTTTATCCGTTGCAGACGGGCGAATAATACCTTTATATAAGTCTTCGGTAATTGCACTCGAGCAAATTAAAAGTTGTGCTGAAAGCGTACTCATTACTGCCGCTAAGATCGCTGATAATAAAATACCGGCAATCCAAGGATTGAATAATAATTTTGCCAGTTCAATAAAGATTTGTTCATTATTTTGGTTAACGACTTGGGCATTTTCCGGGAATTTAAAGAAGTATGCCATACCGAAATAACCGATACCGATAGCACCGGCAAGGCAGATTACCATCCAAGTCATACTGATGCGGCGTGCATTCTCAAGAGATTTGACACTTTCCGCCGCCATAAAGCGCACGACAATGTGCGGTTGACCGAAATAACCTAAGCCCCATGCTAATAAGCTTAATACGCCGAGGACGGTTGTGCCGGTAAACATATCATTGTAATTTTTATTGGCAGCAACTTCGGCAAGCGCAATGCTTTCTTGCATCGCCTCAATGCCGCCTACGTTTAAGATAACGAAAACAGGCGTTAAGATCAGTGCAAATAACATCAATGAAGCTTGAATCGTATCTGTCCAACTTACCGCTAAGAAACCGCCGATAAAAGTGTAGAGAATCGTAGCAATCGCACCGTACCAAATAGCATCTGCATAAGGTACACCGAACAGATTTTCAAAAACTCGCGCGCCGGCTACTACGCCTGAAGCACAGTAAACCGCAAAAAAGAGTAAGAAAATAACCGCAGATAGGATTTTGATCAGTTTGGTTTTATCACCAAAACGATTATGAAAGTATTCGGGTAAGGTGAGCGCATCGCCACTGTGTTCTGTATGAGAACGTAAACGACCTGCAACTAATTTCCAGTTTAAGTAAGCGCCAATGGTTAAGCCGATCGCTAACCAGCCTTCAATTAAACCGCCTGCATAAATCGCACCCGGTAAGCCCATCAAAAGCCAGCCTGACATATCGGACGCTCCGGCAGATAATGCCGTCACAAAGCTACCTAAACGACGACCACCTAAGATGTAGTCCGAAAGGTTATTAGTAACACGATAGGCAATAAAGCCGATTAAGATCATTCCAAGGATATAAATCAGGAATGTGGTCGTGGTAGGATCAAATCCAAACATAGTTATTCCTCTTATTCTTTCTATGTTTTCATTAGCACAAAAAGGGCAAATTATAGCAAAAAATATCGGTAAAATGAATTTTTATCGCTATTTTACGCATTTCTATGCGGCTTATATCGAGATAAATAAAATTATTGTTGTTTGTTGATAACCTATACAATTCGACTATAACTAATTTGCAAACGTTTGCAACAATTTTTTTACATTTAATCGTAAAAAATGATCGTTTTTTTAACGAATTTAGTGTGCTTTTTGTCTGATTTTTTACAATGAAATTAGCAGTTGTACACAGGTGATATTTGTCAAGCAGATTTACAAGAAATTTTTTAAAAAATTTTTATTAAAAAGACTAGTCAAAATTTAACTTATTGATTTTAAAAGAAATGTTATTTTGTGCTCAATTTTGAGTGAAAGTGATAGAGGCTAGGTTTTATCTAGGGTTAGCTTGTTTTTCAAAAAGAAATCCACAAAGTTATCCACAGAGATTGTGGATAGAAAAAACACCTGAATATAAAATCAGATCTTCGTGGAATTTTTGCAAAATTCGTTGAAGATCTGACCGCTTATTCCCCTTGCCAGCCTAGCTCTTCTGAAATTTTTTGTGCAGTAGTGCGAAGAGCAGGATAGAGAACATCGAAACCAAGTTGGCTCAAACGAGCGGTTGATAAGGAGATGGAAACCGCATAATTTACTTTTCCTTGATTGTCAAAAATAGGACAAGCGATACAAGATACGCCTAATTCATTTTCTTCATCATCCATTGCAAATTGTTGCAGGCGGATCTTGGCTAATTCGGCTTCCATTTCCGGAATTGTGGTAATGGTATTTGCGGTAAGTTGGCGAATAATGTCATGCTTTTGTTGCCAATATTGTGGGATGTATTCAGCTTTATCATAGGCTAAGAATAACTTACCCATACCTGAGCAGTACAATTGTAATCGTTGCCCGATATAAGCTCTGGTTTTCATCATACCGGTGGTCGGTTCGAGTTTATAGATCAAAATCGCATGATTGCCTTCACGCATCGCAAAATTAACTGTTTCACCCAATTCGAGATTAAGTGCTTCAAGGTGAGGTGCGGCAATGTGCAGAATGTTCAATGAACTTAATGCACGCTGACCGATGGCAAGACATTTTGTGGTAAGGCGATAGCTGCCGGTAGTGGGCGCAGGACGAACGAAGCCTTCTTGTTGTAAGCTTTGTAATAAACGATGCACGGTACTTTTATTTAATTGGGCAAGTTCGGAAAGCTGAGCGAGCGGGCAGCCGTTCGGATATTGAGAAAGTAACTCAAGTAGTTTTAACCCTCTTACCAGCGTTTGGCTTCCTGATGATTCTTTTTCTGTCATTCTGTGTCTCCTAATATCAGATGATTGAGCGGCATATCCCAAGGCTCGACAGGAAGTTGTTCGATTAACTGACAACGATAAGCTAATCCGACACTAATGGCTTGAGTTTGAGCGAGAGTTCGATCATAAAAACCGCCTCCATAGCCTAAGCGATTTAGCTGGCTATCGCAAGCGAGAAGCGGAGTAAAGATCATCTCCAATTCTTCAAGTGGCTTTAGCTGACGAATATCAAGTTTAGGCTGCTGCATACCGAATGCATGGCGTTCAAGTTGAGAAGACGGATGGTATTGCAGAAAAAGTAGATTACCGGGACTAAAAGGATGTAATACCGGCAGATAAATCGATTTACCTTGTTCAGCGATGCGTTGCATTAGCGGTAGCGGTGAAATTTCTGCTTTAAACGGCAAATAGAAAGCAAGATGAGAGGCTTGATAATGATCAATCAAAGAAAGCGCCTGAGGGATAAGATTTAATGAGGCTGTAATCTGTTGAGATGTGCTAAGTTCAAGCCGTTTGGCTCGCATTTGATTTCGTATGAGTTGACGAGTATCTCGCCGAGATTGACTTGTTTGCATATTGAAATACCAAACAGAGAAATGAAAGAACCCGAAGTGCCGTCACCGGTGGTGGTCCTTGAACCAGACGGTTCAAGGGAGTCGAACTTAATTACCTTTAGGCTTCTTACTCAAGGTAAGCCTGCTCACCAGCAATTAGATGTCCAACTCAAAGTTTTCAATTATCGGCTCAGGGACGTAACCAGTCACGCACACCCCAGGCAAGAGTTATACTAACGGAAATTGAGAATTTTTCCTAGTCTTGAATTTAGAAAAACTTGCAAACGATCAGCTTTTAAACATTTTCTTGATTAATTGCAACCGATGCATTCGTTAGTAATTTATTCAATGAGCTGTCGAGTTGCTGAATACAAGATTCTAATACCGTTTTATTATTCGCATTTTTTTGCTTTTCTTGTTCAAGTTCATAATTTAGGTTTAAGGCAACGATCGCTAAAACTTTTTCAAGTTGAATAATGCCGGATTGTTCTTTTAAGAGTGCTACACGCTCTTCCAAACGTTGCGCGGAAGCAAGTAAATTGTGTTGTTGATCCGGTGGGCAATGTAAACGAAGTACCTGCCCAAAAATTTGAACTTCAATATAA